>CAVPPP010000054.1:0-18678 GCA_963707005.1 uncultured Actinomycetota bacterium | reverse complement strand
TGGTGTCCGGAGCGAGTTCAAGTGACCCCGGACGACGGGCCGCCCCAAGTGCAAAGCCGGCCGCCGCCGAGTTGGCTTGCCGCGAGCGGGCCTCGTCGAACTGCTGCGCCTCACATCGAGAGGAGCAGGATCGGGAGAGGTCGATCGCCGGGTCGCTCTGGGTGGAGACCGACCGGGTGTTCACAAACGAACTGGGGAGGCGGTCAAACCAAACAGCAACTACCACGCCTGGAAGGCTCTGTTGAAGCGAGCAGGCGTCAAGATGCCCGACTCCCACGACGCTCGGCACACCGCCGCCACCGTGCTGCTGGTCCCATCAGCATTCCGAGCGCACCGTCATCGGCATCATGGGCTGGTCCAGCACAGGTATGGCAGCCCGCTACCAGCACGTCAGCGATCCGATCCGGCGCTCCGTCGCGAAGCCGTAGACGGCCTGATTTGGGCCTCCGATCGGTCGGCGCTGGCCAGCACGGGATAGGCATTTGCGTGAGACCTAACCGCAGGAGCGTGGCTAAGCGCCCGGAAACGTGCGCGAGATTTGTCCGCAGGGGACACCGGCGCGTTGCAGTTAGTGAATCGCCCCGGGTTGAGTGGAGGCTCGGTTGGTTGGTTCCCTGCCTACAGTGAGGACTCGTTGTAGGGACGTATTGATCATGGTGTTTGCCCAGTAGTCGGTCTCGTGCTCGGCGGGTGAAGGTGGCCGATCTCGCCGTGGAGGCGGCGATCGGTGTCGTCGACGTAGGTGGCGACGAGCGGCTGCGACGTAGTCGATGCCACGCCAGCCCGTCCGCGAGGAAGCGGGTTGCGGATGCACTCGGCCTTGAACAGCGAGTACAACGCCTCGGCCATGGCGTTGTAGAAGCTGTCGCCCTTGCTGCCAACGAGGCCGACCGCCTCGGCCATGGCGTTGTCGAAGCTGTCGCCCTTGCTGCCAACGAGGCCACCGCCTCGGCGTCGGCGAGCCGTTCCTGTGTAGCGGACGAACTCGATCTGGGCGCCGCGGTCGGAGTGATAGACAGGCCCGGTGACGTCTTCCCCGGCCCGCTGCCGGGCCCACAACCCCATCTCGAGGGCGTCGAGGGCGAGATCGGTCCGCAGGCTGGTCGAGACCTGCCAGCCCACGACCCGGCGGGAGAACACGTCGAGGACGAACGCGGCGTAAACCCAGCCGCTGTCAGGTGCGGATGTAGGTCAGGTCGGCCGCCCGCGACTGATTCGGCGCGGCGGCGACGAACTGACGGTTCACTCTGTCGGCCGGCCTCGGCGTCTCCGCACCATCACCGCAGGTCGTCCTGCGGGTCTTCTCCCGTGGGATTCCGCGCAGCCCGGCGGCTGGCGTCAGCCGTTCCACGGTGCAGCGGGCCAGCGACCGTGCCTTCCCTCTTCAGCTGGTGCCAGGACCTTGCGGGCGCCGTAGACGCCGAGGTTCTCGGTGTGCACTCTGGTGATCTCCTGGTCAAGCTCGGCGTCACGTTGCTCGCGGGTCGAGGGGGTGTCGTTCCTGGTGGCGTAGTAGGTACTCGGGGCGATCTGCACGCCTGCCTCACGCAGCACGGCACAGATCGGCTCGACCCAGGAGTACGGCCCTCCCACGACACGGTGACGGTGGTCGTCGATGTAGGCGACCACCACCGTCACCGGCGCCGGGCCGGAGCCTGGTCGGCTGCTTGATCTTGCGGTAGAAGCTTCCGCCGCGGCGAAAAACGCGGCGGACATTCCGCAGGATCTCGTTCACCGAAGCGCGAACTCGCGACCTCCGCTGCCGCGCTGATCCGCGACGTGTCGTCGCTGGTGGTACCCGGTGCGCAGACCGCCGTCGATCTCGGCTCGGCGAACCCCAGGTCCCGCGACGCCTCCGGATGACTCCGCTGGTCAGCGACCCTCTTGATCGCCCGTCGCCGTCGCCGGGTCCCGGCGGGCGTCCACGGCCATCCGGGTCGCCCTCTCCTTCAGCTCGTCGCTGTACTTCTTCGGTGCTGCCACGACTCTCATCCTTCCTGGAATGAAAGCCTCCACCAGACCCGGGGCGATTCATAGCGTCCGTGCTGGGTGCCTTGATGGAGCGGGGCTTGCAGGCGTCGACAGATCTAGCTGAGCGTGCCTCGACCTGTGCCACGCTTCAGATGAGCGACCGCTCACGCCCAGCTTGTAGGAGGCCTGTCAGTGGCGCGCAGACGGTGCCGGCGATCAAGCGCGAGCCGTAACCCTCGACATAGGTCCCGGTGTTGAAGGTGGTGACCTGACGGACGGTCCCATAGGTGCCAAAGTTGTTGACCAGGTCGCGCCTCCGGATAGAGCCGTGTAGCCGGAGAAGCAGGTTGCCGTGGTGTGGGGAAACGTCCCGAAGTCCGTCGGTGGACTTGGCGCGTAGACGCTGGGAGATTCGCTTGGGTGGGGCCGGATCGGCGCCCGCACTGCGTGGTAACGACCAGCCGGTCCACTGTGGCTGGGCCCTGCATCACACTGCTGAACTCCCCATCCGTACCGTCAGACGTCACGCTGTCGATGAACATGAAGCCGTACGGCGCGTACCGGTTGTCCGGGCCCAGAGCATCCAGGCCCGCCGCCGAAGGCTCTGGTCCCCGACGGGACAGGTCACGATGGCGTGGCAGCTAGCCGGGAAAGGTGTTGGCCGCAGGACGACCTGTCGCGAGACTGCACCGGCCAACCGTGCGGCCGGCGCGCAGCCGGCCGATGACGTTGAGGTATTTGGGTCCGCCAGCGTAATCGGCGGTGCCCTTGCCGGTGACCAGCACTGCGGTGTTGTTCGCCAAATTGGGCGATGTCCGGCTGTCCCGGATGGGGAGAGACGCCGAGTACGCCATGGTCCGCGCTTGCCGACACGACGAAAGTGCCGAGCCGGGCACGCGACGGTGCCGAGCAGGAAGTCTGCGTGGCCCGGCAACTGTTCGACCGTGCGGGAGACGTACTGGATAGGGAGAGCGTCCGCCTTGGCTGGGAGGGCCAGGGCCGACGGGCCGACGACAGCTCCAGCAGTCAGAGCAGTCGCCGCCACGGCGATGCGCAGAATCTTCATGAGATCTCCTCCAGATGTGTTCGGTAGTGGCGGGACATGGCGTCCCAGCCAATGAAGCGATCGTAGTGCTATCTCAGAGGAGTACGATCGGTGCATGCTGATTGTCGACGTGGTTGGCGTTATGAACAACTCGGGTACCGGTCGGCAGCGACGACTGAGGTCCGACGGGAGGCGCACACGCAGCGCGATCCTGCGGGCAGCCGCAGCGCTGCGGCTACCGTCGAAGGTATCGAAGGCCTGTGGATCGGGCGCCTGGCGGCCACGATCGGCATCGGCGAGAGCGGGCTCTACGCCCACTTCGGATCCAAGGAGGAAGCGCAGCTCGGCCACCGTTGCCGAGGCGGAGAAGATCCTGACCGCAGAGGTCGTCGACCGGGCGCTCGCCGCCCCTGCCGGACTCGGCCAACTCGCTGCGGCATGTGGCTCATTCGCTGTGGAGCGCCGCGTCTTCCCCGGCGGCTGCTTCTTTGCTGCGACATCGTTGGAGATGGGCGCCCGCCAGGCCCGGGTCAGAAGACCGACTGGCCGCCATCCAGATCAGACTTCACCGCTCTGCTGGCATCGTTCGCGACCACGGCGGTTGAGCTGCGGGGAGGCCCGCGAAGAACCCGGACTGGCTCGCCTTCGAGCTGCACGCCATCCTGCTGGGCACCGACGCCGAGTTCGTGCTGCTCGACGACCCGGCGGTCGTCGACCTGGCCCGCCGTGTCGTACGCCAGCGGCTGCGTCTGGACGACCATCGCACGAGCGACACGGCCACTACCGAATGAACTGCGCAGTGACCGCCAGTTTGCAGCAGAGGATGGCAGAGTGATCGGTCATCTCGACCGACGATCGGAATCTTCAAGATCTCCCGCTCGGCATGGGGGTTAATCGGGTGTTGTGTGTGAGACCGGTCTGGACGCAGCCGAAGCATTGATCCGGTCGATTCTTCGCGATCGTGGACCGCGTGATCGTCACCGGTTGGTTGGTGTAGAGACCGCCGCCCTCAACGAGGGCGTTCGCGGATCCGGCCGCAACGTTGCCCTGACTGCTGAATGGTCCATGGTGAAAACGACTCGAGGTCCCGACAAGTGCCTACGCCGTTCACAGATTCCTCCCCCTTGTGCGGTGGCCCGCGGTCCCAGTGCGGTCACGGAGTTGTTCCGGATCACCACGCCGTGCAGACCCAGTAAGGCGTTGGTGAAGATCCCTGCTCCGGCCATACGATGCGCCGCTGCGGCTCCTGGCAGGGCCCCGGTTTCCACTGATGAGCACATCTCGGAAGGTGACCTCGACGAGAGGGGTTGCCGGAAAAGTGCAGGAACGGCGTACGCCAGAGTTCGACGCTCGCTGTTCCGTCGTCGGCGATCGCGTCGGACAGGTTGGCGGTGACGGAGGAGTCACTCATCTCAGCAGGGCCAAGGAGTTCAGGCGCGCCTTCCTGCTGCTCGAGCTGTCCACCAGGACCAGGAACTCGAACTGGATCTGCATGTCACCGCCGGGCCAGGTTTCGACCGCACCCAGTCCTCGACTCGCGAAAGTTGGATCCCCACCGACACGAATCGATCCGGTCGAAGCCCGGGATGCCGACACCACCAAGAGCCTCCTTGTAGAAGCTGCGCATGGCCGCGGCGTCGTCGCAGTCGATGGTGATCGCGCCGATCCACGCTGGTCCTGTCGTCATTCCGACATGCTCGCGGCCCTCAGACGTGAGGTGGAGCCGTTCTCGCTGGCCGGTATGTCCCACTTGCGGTGCAACGCTGACCGATCGTGGGACTGGCCGGCTTCGGCTGGGACCGGTCGACCAGTGTCGGGCGAGCCGTCAGGACCATGCCTGTGCCGGGGTCCCTGCCGGCGTGCTGAGGCTACTCCCGCGCGACGCTTGCAGGATCCGCCGTCGCGGCGCCTGATGTCGGCGGGCGGTGGGAGGGTGAGGCCCTGACGGAATACCTGCGCGCGGACTCGAGCCACAGCCGCTTCGGGGGTCGACTTCAGCCAGTCGCGTTTCCACAACGTCTATTTCCAGGACACCGTGATCCGAGGCGCCTGGCTCCAGCGGGTAGAGATCGACGGCTACATCGATGATGTGATGATCAACGGTGTCGACGTCGGCCCGCTGATCGAGGCCGAACTCGACCGTCGCGACCCCGACCGCATGCTCGTGAGGCCTACCGATGCCGACGGGTTCCCGGCGCGCCTGGGCGTCGTTGTGCGCCGGTGGGACACGGCCGTTCAGCGGGCCCGGGCGCTCCCCGAGGGACCTGCTGCACGAGCGCGTCGACGGCGAGTGGTCCTTCATCGAGACCCTGCGACACCTCGTCTTCGCCACCGACGCCTGGGTGTTGCGGCCGTCCTGGGCGACCCGGCGCCCTACCCCGCGCTTGGTCTGGCCCACAGCGAGATGCCGGACGACACCCCGGCGGTGCCGCACGATGCCGACGCCCGACCCTCCGTCGACGAAATCCTCGCCGTGCGCAGCGAACGGATGGCGACAGTGGAGCGGGTGCTCCGCGAGCTGACCGATGAGCGGCTCGAAAGGATGACCCAGCCGGTGCTCGAGCCGGTACCCCGAATCCGTGTCGTTCCCGGTCCGTCGCTGCCTCGGCGCCGTGGTGAACGAGGAGTGGCTGCACCGCGAGTACGCCGAGCGCGACCTCGCCAGCCTCGAGGGACGGTCGACATGACTCCGCCCGCCAGCAGCCCGCTCGCCGGTCCGACCGTCGAGGGCGGTGACATCGCCGGTTAAGGGTCGCTCTGCGTGCATCCGCACGAGGGTCCCCTTCCGAACGCCTCTCGGCCCGACAACCTGACTCCCGACAGTGCTGACGTGGCGGCCATCGGGGACTCGCCTGAATCTGGCGTTGCGAGCGTTCGCAGACGGGACCCTTAGTGACCTCGTTGAGATGTCCCCAACGTCATCGCTTGGCCGATCAGTTCAGCACACAAGCAGGTCGAGGACGGCAGTCCGGGGCAGGTCCGGATAGCGCTGTTTGGTGTCGTCGCTCACGTGGGCCAAGTCGGTGCGGTCCATGAACATGGCCGACCGTAGTTGACGGCCGAAGGATGGTCGGATCCAGCCGATGGTGCCGGCGAGCATTCCGAGCAGGGCTGGTGGCAGGTGGCGTGCCTGTGACTTTCGGCCGTCCGCCGACTGGATCAGGGCCACGAGCTCGTTGAAGGTGAGACTTTCGGGCCCGGTGATTTCGAGGATCGCACCGCGCGCAGTGGGATCCTGCAGCACGGCGTCGACAGCTGCCGCCACATCGCGCACAGAGACAGAAGCTGATCGGATTGTGGCCATTTCCGAACACGACGGGCCGTCCGGAGTGCCGGGCAGTGTGGCGGAGGAGATCTATCCACAGCTCGGCGAACGGGGTGGCACGTACAACGGTGGCCGGCAGGCCAACGTCACGCAGGTGAGCTTCGGCCGCATGCTTCATCCGACACAACTCCATCGCGCTGTCGGCTGCCGCGCCCACCACAGACATCAAGACCACCTCCGCCCCGGCGGTCGCTGACGCGTCGACGAGGCTCGCATTGCCGTCCCTGTCGATCGTCGCCGGCGACACTCCGCGGGGGCCAACCAGTCCATGGACGGCCGACACGACCTGGTCCGCTCCCTCGACAGCTCGCTGAGCTGTTCCAGGGGCGGTCAGATCGCCGCAGACGACCTCGACCAACGGCCCAGCAAGGTGGGCCGCTCGTTGCCGCTCCCGGGTCAGCACCCGCACCTGCTCGCCCCGACCGGTCAACCGGCCGACCAGGGCCGTGCCGAGCCGCCCGGTGCCGCCCGCAACCATGATCATCTCAAGCCGTCCCGGTCAGGTGGCGTCGGACGGCCTCGTCGACGCGGTCGCTGCGGGCATCCAGCGGCTCGAGGTAGAACCGGGCCTGGGTCACCAGACCGGCCGAAACGCGGAAGATTACAACCCCACGCATGACATGCCGCGTCCCGTCCGCTCGCGTGCCGAGATGCTCCTGCTCGGTCCAGACGCCATCACCAACCATGGCCGAGTCGATGACCCTCGTCTGGAGGTCGGGCAGTGCAGCGAAGATCTGTACCCAGTTGCGCCGGACTTGCTCCCTGCCCACGAAGCTGTGGGCAGGGTGCACTGGGGTCTCGTTTCGGTAGTCCGGGGCGAAGCAGGCGACCAACGACGTCAAGTCACGCTGGTTGGTGGCCTCGATCAGTCGCCGGACCACGGCCGCCGGGTCGTCCGCGCAGGTCACCATGGTCGAACCACCCGTCTCTCAGCAACTCTCGAACCCACATTGAGTCTAGCTGACTGGAATGAATTATGCTGTTGGTGCGATGGACCAGACAGACAAGAGCCCGCGACCGTACGACGCGACCCGCCGCCAGGAGACCGCGGCGCAAACACGTGACGCGATCCTCGACGTCGCCGAACGACGATTCCTCGCCGAAGGATTCGCCGCCACCACCATCGCCACCATCGCCGCCGAGGCCGGGGTTTCCCAAGCCAGCATCTACAAATCCTTCGGCGGCAAGCCAGGCCTCGTGCATGCGCTGACCGATCGCGGGCTCCAGGGTGACGGACCGACCACCGCCGAGCAACGCTCGGATCGGCTGCAGACCGATGAGCCCGACCCGCAGCAGCTGATGCTTGGCATCGGACGGCTCGCAGCCGAGGTTGCACCTCGAGTTGCCCCGCTCCAGCTCTTGCTGATCCAGGCCGGGCAATCTGATGAGGAGACGGCCAGGCTCTGGGGCCAGATCTCTGCCCAACGGATGACCCGGATGCGGCACAACGCCGAGGCGCTCGCCCGTCGCGGATTCCTCCGGCAACACGTCGGCGTTCGCCAAGCCGCCGAGACGATGTGGCTCTACAGCTCGCCAGAGCTCTACCGACTGCTGGTCATCGAGTTGGGCTGGACGACAGAACAGTACGGCGCCTTCATCGCCAACGCGCTCGAGGACGCGCTGCTCACAAGAAGCACTGATTCGCATGTTCGGACGCTCAACCGCGAACGACCAGCATCAGAAATCGGCTGACCATTGGTGTGCATTCTCACCCAAGGGTCGTCGTCCGATTGCGTGTCTTTATGGTCTCGTGGCGCCACCAGTTGGTGCAGGTGCGTGACCGACGTGGCAGCGACCTCCGAGTGGTCACCCGGCCGGTAGACGACCGGTACCGGGAGGAGTAGGTTCGCCAGCGAGCCCCGGTTCGGCCGCGCTCCCTGTCGCTTCCCGAAGCTCGAGACCCGGCACCGACGCTCTAAGCGCGGTCGCGTTGGACCATGGTGGTCCCCGTTCTGAGTGGCTCCTATCGACGCGAGCGCGTCGGATCCGAGGGAGTCATGCCCGGTCATTTTGGAACGTCGGAGACCGAGGAAGACGGCGTCTACGCCGAGACCCAGTCGAGTGCTCACGTTGGGGTGTTCGGCAACAACACCGCGTCGGAAGCCTCTGCTGGCGGTGGGGCCGGTGGTGCGGGAGTGTTCGGCCTGACGGTGAGCCCCAACTCGGCTGGTGTGTTCGGTGCCAATAACGGCACCAGTGGTGCGGGCGTCCAAGGGAACGGCCCGGATGCGGGTGTCAGCGGGTTCAGCGACCACGGTAATGCACTCAGGGGATTCAGCAACGGCGGTGACGCGCTGTACGCCTCCACCCAGTCGAGTGCGCACAGTGGGGTGTTCGGCAACAATCAGGCGACCGATGTCGCCGCGGGCGGTGGCGGGGGTGCTGGAGTCTTCGGCCTGACGGTCGCCCCGGACGCCGCTGGGGTGCTCGGTGCGAACAACGGTCCGAGCGGCGCCGGTGTGCAGGGCAACGGTCCTACCGCCGGGCTGAGCGGTTTCAGCGATCAGGGCTTCGGCGTGCTGAGCCACAGCAACCACAACGACGGGGCTCAGATCTTCGCCCACGACCAGGGACACAACGCCGTGTTGGGTTCCAATACCGCGACGGCGGCGGCGCCGGGGGGCAGTGCGCCCGCGGGCAACGGCGTGTTCGGCTACACCACGGTGCCGAACGCCAGTGGGGTGGTGGGGGCGGTGGCATCCTCGAACACCGATGGCGCCGGCGTCACCGGGATGGGGCCGGTGGCGGGCCGCTTCTTCGGAGACGTCGTGGTCACCGGCGACATCCAGCTGGCCGGAGCCGATCTGGCGGAGGAGTTCGGGGTACTGGGCGGAGCCGAGGCCGGTTCGGTGATGGTCATCTCAGGACCAGACGAGATCCGGTTGTGCGACAGAGCCTACGACCGCCGGGTCGCGGGGGTCATCTCCGGGGCGTCGAGCTACAGGCCCGCGCTGGTGCTGGACCGACAGTCCGGAAGTGAGGGCAGCCGAATGCCCCTGGCCCTGACCGGGAAGGTGTGGTGCAAGGTCGACGCTGGTTACGGACCTGTCGAAGTCGGTGACCTGTTGACGACCTCGTTGACGGCGGGTCACGCCATGGTGGCGAGTGACCAAGAGTCAGCGTTCGGCGCCGTCATCGGCAAGGCCCTCGCACCAATGGGTGTCGGGCAGGGGCTGCTGCCGATCCTCATCACCTTGACCTGAACGCCCGGTAGCCCTCCGGCCACGGGAGGCCTCGTCGGGCGTCGGCCCGGTCTGGCAGCTGCCGCTGCACGTTCGCGCAGTCCCGTACAGGGCACCTCCGTCATCCTGCTTCGTCGACCACCAGAGGACATCATGGGTTCGATCCGCTCCACCCTCGCCCACCAGCCGCGTTTCCCCCGTGGCGCGACCCTCGACCTCAACGAGGTGGCTGCCTTCGTCGAGATGACGCGTCCGGTGTCGGGAAGGGCTCTGCAAGCCCGGCTCGACCAGCTGCCGGAAACCAAGACATTCCACGAGACGATCGTGACCGGGGCAGCCCTCGGCGGCACCGTCGAGCTTCACCTTCGGCCGCGACGGGTCCTACACCTTCAGCGGAGGCATGCGGGCCACCGGCGCCCTCTCCTACTCCTTCACGGTCGTGGCCGTCGTCCGTGGCGGGAGCGGGGGGCTCGTCATCGCGGCCAAGCACACCGGCAGGGTCTACGGCTCCGACACGCCAGGACCTCGCGACAACAACTGGAACGAGCCCGGCAACGACCTCGAACGGCAGCAGGTGATCCGCAACCTGTGGCCCGACGTCGTCACCGGGGCCATGGTGGTCAGCCGGTCCTCCGAGCTGGCTGGCGTGCTCGGCACCGTGGTGGACGTCGTCGTCGACATCGGCGAGTACGTGGTGGCGGCGGGCACATTAGGGGCCAGCGTCGCGGCGTGCCTGGTCGTCGGCTCCGAACTGGACAAGGCCGGTGTCTCACTACCGGGGCTCGGCGGGGTGGTCGGGATCGGGGTGGTCGCCGGCACTGTCTACATCTTCGGACCCCTTTACGTGGTGCCCGCCGTCGTGGCTGGGGTGGCCGCGGGTGCCGTCGTCGACTCGATGGTGAAGATCCGCCGGCTCTCCAGCGACCCGCGCTCGCCAGAAGGTGATGAGGTCGGGTGTGCCCGGCAGGTGTTCGGTGACAGCCTCGACGTCAACCGAATCTGGGTCACCAACCTCTCCGGGCTCCGCGGAGCCGAGTTCACCACTCCGGCCGCCGACGGTTCGATCCTGGTCAACCTCGGCGATGGGTACGACACGCCGCCCCTGAGGTCGGTCTACCCGTCCTACCCGATCGCGGGTCAGGTGCTGATCCACGAGCTCACCCATGCCTGGCAGATTGAACGCGCGGACCTCAGCGACGGGTTCGTGCCCGGGCTGATGTGCTCCGGCATCTACAACCAGACCGTCCTCGGCAAGGCCGCCTACCACTACGGACGGCCCGGCCCGCCGTGGTCCTCGTTCAACATGGAGGCCCAGGCCGCCATCGTCGACCAGTGGTTCGCCGGGACCACCCAGCCACCCCCACCCGGGCAGAAGACGTGGAAGATGCGTGACCCTGCCAACCCCTACTACGGCTACATCGTCAACAGCATCCTGACACGGAACCCGTAGTAGAACCGGCCCTCGACTTTCACCCAGGCGGTTGGACGTCTTGCTATCACTCCGTCCACCACCGCTGGTACGCCATGGCGATCCCCGGACGGCATCCAGTCCCCGACATCGCCTCGACGTAGGAGGACAACAGACGGCCCTGTCGGCGCACACGTCCAGATCCCGCCTCTTATGGTCCTACGACGGCGAGCTGCTGGCCCTATACGGTCACCTACAGAACTGGCGCTATTGACCGGCGGTCCAGCTCCAGAGCCTGCTGCATTACTAGCCGCGACCACCTCGAGCCCGCCCGCAAGACGGCGCTTGAGCGCAGCGTCTGCGACACCAGCCGGCTGTCTTCAGGTGTTCGGTTGCCGGTCGGCTTCGGACACATGCGAAATCAGTCGCACGCTCTGGTTGAGGGGGTCAGACTCTGGCGGGTGACTCTTCGTGACTACGAGCAGTGGCTGCAGCGGTACGACGATCCGAGGTCCGCGCTGTCGTGGCGGCTCCGCCAGGTCCAGGCCTGGTTGAGCGAGAAACTTGAAGACAGAAGCGGGCCAATCAGAGTCTTGAGCGTATGTGCCGGCGATGGTCGAGACATCATCGATGTTCTCGCTGGTCGCGAGGACTCTGCCCGAGTGCAATCGGTGCTGCTCGAGGCGCATCCGGGCATCGCCGAGCGTGCCAGAGCCCGCGCCGCCGCTGCAGGCATCAGCGGGCTCACTGTGCGGACCGGCGACGCCGCGGACACCAGCGCCTATGTCGACGCGGTACCCGCTGACCTGGTGCTGCTGGTCGGCATCTTCGGCAACATCTCCCGCACCGACATCAGCACCACCATCGCGATACCGCGCTCAGTCGAACTTCCCCGGTTGTGCTCATCGAAATTCCCCACCCGGAGGCATCGGTCAGCGTAGTGGTTGGCGGGTGCCGGTGGTGATCCGGCGGAGTTCCTGGCTTCGGGCGTGGTGGTCGCGGAGGCGGTAGGAGTCGCCGTCGAGGTTGATCACCACGGATGCGGTGGAGGAGCCGGTCGAGCATGGCGGCGGCGACGGTGGTGTCGCCGAGGATGTCGCCCCAGGATCCGACGGGCCGGTTCGTGGTGATCACGATCGAGGTTTTCAGGTAGCGCTGGGACACGACCTGGAACAGCGCTGAGGCGGCCTCGGCCGGCAGCGGCAGGTAGCCGAGCTCGTCGATGACGAGCAGCGTCGGTCCGGCGTAGAACCGCATGGTGGTGGCCCAGCGGCCTTCGATCGCGGCCCGGTGGCAGCGGGCGGCGAGGTCGGCGGCGGTGGTGAAGTAGGTGCGGTAGCCGGCATGCGCCGACGCCCGGGCCAAACCGACCGCCAGATGGGTTTTCCCGACCCCGGGTGGTCCGATCAGCAGCACGTTCGTTGCCGATTCGAGGTAGCGGCAGGTGCCGAGCTCGGCGACCAGCTGTCGGTCCATACCGGTAGCGGCGTCGTAGTCGAAGTCGTCCAACGACGCGGGGGTCGGCAGGCAGGCGAACCGGAGCCGGCCGGCGAGCCGGCGGGCCTCGGTCGCGTCGACCTCCAAGCCGAGCAGACGCTCCAACGCGGCGGTCACCGACAGGCCCTCGGTGCTGGCTTGGTCGAGGACGGCCGGCAGCTGCTCGGCGGCGGTGTCCAACCGGAGCGTGGCGAGATGCCCCCGCAGCTGCTGGTAGCGAGACGCGGCCGCGGCGGTCAACGGCAGCGTCTCGTCGCTGCTGCGGATCCGGTGGTGGTGGTCATGTGAGGGTGTTCCTTCCGTGGGCGGCACGTTCGTAGCTGGCGAGGTCGATGACGTCCCGCTGCTGCTGCTGCTGGTGGTGGTGGGTGTGGGCTGGTCGCCGCGCAGGGTCGCGGCGGCAGCCCGGGCGGCTTCGCCGGGCGGGATCCGTTCCTTGCGGCGGTGCGGTCCCCGGGCCGCCGCAGCGGCGGTCATGGCCATCGTGTTCAAGGCGGTGACATGGGTGTGGTCGCGGACCTGGACGCCGGCACCGTCGGGTTCCAGCCGGTGCCGGGCAACCACGATCCCTGTGGAGGTGGCGATGTCGACCATCCGAGCACCAACGGTCTGAGTCAGGGTCACGGTCGCGGAGGCGAGTTCGGGTGGCACCGAGTACTGGTTGCCGCGGTAGGCGACCAATGCTTGCCGCGACACCACCCGGGTCTCGGACAGCCGCAGCGGATACGGGATCGGCGGTGCCGGTTGCAACGGCTCCCGGGCGGCGACGGTCGCCACCGTGGCCTTCCGCTCGCCGCTGTGGCTGCGGCGCAGCCTGGTGTCACCCCGAACGGTGGCGAACCGGTCACAGTCAGCTTGGGCCTGCTCGATGGTCATGTCGTCGGCCAGGGTGCGCCACCAGCGTTGCGCCGCGGTGTGGTTGACCTTCTCCACCACCCCTTTGCGATGCCCGGCCCGCGGTGGGCAGATCTTGATCATCACCCCGTAGTGCTTCGCGACCCCGGCGAAGGTGGCGGTGACCCGGCCGGAGCCGGGGTGGCAGACGGTGGCCATCCGGTCGAACCGCCACCGCTGCGTCACCCCGCCCAGACCCCGACTGATCCGGTCCAGGCCCTCGACCAGGTGCGGCTGATCCATCGACGCGGACAGGTAGCCGCGCCACCGGCCCGAATGCGCCAGTGAGCCGACCAGCAGATGCGCCATCGACCCCCATCCCCACGCGTCGGGTGGGTCGGGCAGGTCCAGCCAGTCCCACTGCGTCTCCTCACCCGCCGGGTGCGGGATGACCGCGTTCGCCCGCTCCGTCGCCCGCCCGCAATCGGTACAGGCCGGGCGCAGTCGACGGGCCCGGATCTGCCGGGTCAGGGTCTGATACGACGCGGTGAACCCGAGGGCTTGCAGCTCGTCGAACAACGTGATGCCCCACAGATGCGGGTCCTCGACCAGCCTCGCGGTCACATAGTCCAGGAACGGCGCGAACGGATCCGTGGTGCGTCTGCGCACCCCCGGTTCTCGTTTCCCGTTCAGGTAGTTCCGGACCGTCTTGCGGTCCCTGCCGACATGCCGGGCGATCGCGGTGATCGTCCAGCCCTGCCGGGCAAGCGCGTGGATGTCCACGTCTTCCTCCCGTGTGATCATGAGAACCGGGTCTCCTTCGAACAGCTGGTGCGTGGTCAGAGACCACCAGCCTCGAAGGAGACCCGCCCTCGTTGGCGGAGCCACACGGGTGGGGAATTTCGGTGAGCGTCAGTGGGGAATTTCAGTGAGCGCCATCACGATCGCACCGCAGTTCTGCGCGCCAGGCGCCACCGTGATCTGGTCACGCGGACGCGACCGCGACGACATCAACGACAGCATCCGCACAGAGTTTGCCGAAGCCGGGTTCACCGAACTCGACTACGCCGAGTCCGATCTTCCCTCGCGCCCCGCCCTGGGAAGCATGCGCTATGACGGCGCGCCTGTACCGCTCGACACCACCCAGCATCTCTTCACCTTCTGGCGCTAGCGGGTCAGCAGATACGTCACCACAGGGATGTCCAGCCCCAAGTCCGTCCGCCTACGCGAGGGTCACGTCGGGCCGAACGGGCAGTGCCAGCGGGACCTGGCTCATCGGCTGGACGGCGATCGCTGCGACGCGGAGGTCGACGGACAGGGATTCCCAGACAGCGCTCAATAGCTCCGCGGCGAAGCCGGCTGCCGTGCTGAACTCAACCGGCGGCCGACTGGTGTCGATCCCGGCTCCCGACGTGAAGTACGTCGTGGTCAACACGCCGACACCCTGCGGCAGATCGCTGACGGTCAAGCAGCTGAGCCGAGTCGACTCTGGATCCAGGACGCTCGCTCGCGCTGAACTGACATACACAGGCGCCCCTGCTTGGCGTGGCGCCACCAAGGTGATCCGGGGGGTGCGCAGCGGAGGGTCGGGCTCGTACTCGATGCTCTGGACCGCCTCCGGCGGGCTCATCGACTCCAGCCTGGACGCGATGGTGTCGACCTGGTCCCCGTTCCCGACCACGCACCACTGCGGACCCAGGGCGACAGCCCGGTAGTGCCGCAGCGGATCATGCACGCTGACGCTGCGGGACCGGGCGTACACCGACTCACCTTCACGGACCAGGGCTCGATCTCGACTCGCCACGCTCCGACCGGTCATGAAGTACACGACGCACCAACCATCGACAGGCGTACAGGCGACGACAAGTCCACGACCCGGGTAGGCATTGACCTCGAGCTCGCTGATCGACGTAGCCACGAACCGATCCTGTCAGGGGGCACCCCGGCGCCCCCGGCCACCTCGCACTCAACGGTCGGCTTGTGATTGCTGGAGGGCGTCCTTCACCGACGATCCCGCGGGCGATCGGTGTGGTCGCTCCAAAGGGTCGCCCGTCGATCAGGTTTAAGGCTCACCCGTACCGTTGAATCGTGGTGGATCGAGGGCTTGTCGAGCGGGGCAACCGTGCGGTCGGGGCGTTGGTCGCTGCCCGTGGGCTGGGTGGCCTCGACGGGATGCACGTCTATCTGCCGGCTGACGAGCCTGTCGAATATCACTGGACCGAGGATCTGCGACGGGACGTCTTCTCCGTCTCGAAGACGTTCGTGTCGGCAGCCGTCGGGATCGCCGAATCCGAGGGTCTGCTCAACCTCGACGACCCGGTCCTCGACCACCTCGACCATCTCCGGCCGTCGTTGGCGGCGGGTACGGGAACGATCACGGTCGATCACCTGCTGAGGATGACCTCCGGCATCGTGTACCGCTGGGAGGACGCCGACATGGCTGGCGGTGTCGACCCGGCTGAGGTCGTTCTGTCGGCACCGTTGGGGTTTACGCCCGGCACCGGGTTCGCCTACCGCGGCGGCAGCACCTACCTGTTGAGCCGAGTCATCCACGCCTGTTCTGGCCAGGACGTCCGGGACTACCTCCAGCCACGGCTGTTCAGCCCGTTGGGCGTTTATGTCCCTGCCTGGCAGCGTTGCCCTTTGGGGTACTCGATGGGGGCTGTCGGTCTGGAGCTACGCACGGCCGAGGTAGCGCGCCTCGGCCAGACTCTCCTCGACGGCGGCCGCTGGAACGGGCAACAGCTACTGCCAGCAGGCTATGTGGCCGGCTTGGTCAAGGACCCGGTCGACACTGACGGCCATACCCCGACCGGCAGCATCCAACCTCACCCCGACAGTGCACGGTATGGACGGGGAGTCTGGCTCTGCGCTCGTGACAACGCCTGGCGGATGGACGGGATTCATGGGCAGTTCAGCGTGGTACTTCCCGAGCATCGGGTCTGCATCACTGGCACCGGCCACTTCCAGGGAGCAGGCGCCGACATACTGGATGCGGTCTGGTCCGAGATCGTGCCGGTCTTGCAATGACGGACGGTCAGGCCACATGAGGCTGAACGGATGACCTCAGCAGGGGCCCGGGTTGCGAACCGGAGATGATGGGCCGATGGATCGGGCTTCGTTCCTGCTGACTCTGCCGAGGAAACGCGTGGCTGCGGGCGCAGTCATCCGCGACGAACAGGGTCGAGTCTGCTTGGTCAAAGGCAACTACCGACCCGACTGGCACTTCCCGGGCGGCACGATCGAGGCCGACGAGTCACCGGCAACTGGGTGCGAACGAGAGATCCGCGAGGAACTTGGCCTCGACCTGACCATGGGCCGACTCCTCTGCGTCGGGTGGGTCCAAGAACAGCAAGATGAGCACGGTGCCCTTCAGTTCATCTATGACGGTGGAGTGCTCGATGCCATAACCCTTGGCCGCATCGTCCTGCCGGCCTACGAACTGACCGACCATCGGTTCGTGACGGTCGATGAGGCTGCACCACTGGTCAGCCAACGCAACCTTGACAGGCTGTGCGCCGATCTCGATGCCATCGCCAACGGAGACGTCTCCGAACTCGATCGCGCCGCGGTCAAATCATCGTGACCATCCTCGGATAGTCGGCCCGGTCGACTGTCTCCGCACTCTGTCAGGATCATCCCAAGACGGGGCTTGAGCGTCACATATGAGACACCGGCCCCTCGCCGAGACGTGCCCGCAAATCGGTCGTCTTGCGGATACCCGTCAACCGGGCCACCGGCTACAGGGGTCTTTGCGCGAAAGGTCTTCGAGCCTCACTTGGAGGTGCGGCTTCGTGCTCAGTCGGGGTTGCGGCCCAGCTGGCGAGGAGGCCGAGCGCGTCGGCGGAGGCCGAGTTCGGTTCGACGGTGTCAGCGATCAGGTTCTGGTCGAGGTTGTCGCCAAAGTAGAGGGACTCGAAGCCGACGGTGAGGTCGCCGACGATGGGGTGGTGGAAGTGTTTGGTTCGGTGGAGTGTTTGCGGACCTTGTAGTCGGCCCACCACCGGCCGAACTCGGGGCTCGGACCGACAGCTCGCCGATCAGCTCATTCAGTACGGTCTTCGGGGTGGCGGCCGTCGGCGTAGCGGAGCATGCCGACGCAGTCCCGGCCGGATCGTTCCCAACACGTCCACCCGATTGAGGGCGTTGACGAACAGCTCCGGCGCCCCGGGGTCGAGGAACACGAAGCGGCCCATGTTCCGTGGCCGTGGTCCACAAGGCGCTCGCCCGCTACCGGATTGGCCCGGATGGACTGGCTGGACCGGGGCACAGGTCGGGTCGTCCGTCGCTCAGAACCGCCCCGAAGGGGCGGCTCCTCGCGCTTGTTCAGTTGACCCAGATCGCCGACTTGGCGTCAACGAGGTACGCCCCGCCTGGGTTCTTGCTCAGCGAGATGGAAACGGCCGAGTACTTCGAGCAGGTCTTGAGCGATCGGATCTGAGAGCCGTAGCCGCCGCTGGTCGCAATGGCGACGCGCTTGCCCGAGATGCCCGTGACCTTCTTGACCTTGGCCAGCGTCATCCCGTTCTTGATCTTCTTGTACTCGCTCTTGGTTACGCAGTGCGGCGTGCGGTTCGCGGCGTCGGCGGGGGGCGCTAGTGCGAGCGAGCCGCCGAGCACGGCTAGGCCAGCGGCGGCGGCGACGGCCATTCTGATGATCTTCATGGTGATTAATGCCCTTCTGTTGTACGAATGGCGCGTCCTGCGGCCGCAGCTCCAAGTCCGGTGTAGATCCGATGCTCAGAGCCTGCCGGCTACCCCGAACACAACCTCCCGCGGATGCTGAGTGCCTTGACTAGCAGTCGTCAACTGCGATACGCCCGTCGCAAAGGCCCCAATCAACCAGACCCCCGCCACGTCGAGCTGAACGGTCACGTCGCGGTTCGGACGCTCCTGGCACGCCACAGCGATATCGTCCCGGTGGGCGCCGTTGGAACAGCCAACCTCCGGGCAAAGGGGTAGTCGTGGGCGAGTAGGGCTCCTGTCTCGTCGTCGACCAGCGCAGCGCCGATGCCACAGCACGGCAAAGCCACGAGTACCGGAGGTACCGCGAACTCAAGAGCTTCCGCATCACCTATCTGTGGTTCACGTCGCCTGGGACCAACTGGTGAAACGACGCCGCTGTAGCTCAACTAACTACGCGCCCGGTTGCCGGTCGCTCAACGTGCGACCCTGCAGAACCTCGCTCGACCGTGAGGTGCCCCTGAATTCCGCGAACCACGAACTTGCTCCAAAGCTGGTCCGTCCATAACTCAGCATGAACCGCCGCGACCGTCCTGACGCTCCGTCCCCCAGCTCGTCGACGGACTGATCCGGGCGCAGAATCAGCCGAGTTGAGACCCAGATTGAGACCCAGAGCCGAGAAACGCCGCGCAGCCCGAATCGGGCGCGCGGCGTTCTTCCTTGCCTACAACCG
>CAVPPP010000053.1:0-37375 GCA_963707005.1 uncultured Actinomycetota bacterium | reverse complement strand
CATGTGCGCTGTTCCTGCTGTTGCATCCCTGACAGCGGTGCTGACTGGCCACCTCCACCGGCGCCGACACAGCCATCAAGGCGGCGTTCGATGAGTCTCCAAGACGTCGCCGCGGCAGCAGCCGAAGCGGATGCAGCCGAAGCCAAGCTGCGCCATGCCGTCGCGGCAGCACATCACGCTGGTGTCCCCCAAGCCGCCATCGCGCGGGCGGCAGGTCGCGCCCGAAACACCATTATCCGGTGGCTTCGCGACACACCCTCCTGACCGGGACACCGACCTCGGGTTCACCCATGCCCCACCATCCGCTGAGGTCTCAGCGACGGGGCCGCCGCTGCCGGACCGGCGCTTCTGGCTCGCGTCGATCAACAGCACCGTCACAGCGGACCGCTACCGTCATCGACATGCACCGTTGCCACCGACCCGACCCGCTGTGGGCTCCTGGCCGATGACCGAGACAGATCCCACATCGGCAGCCGTGGTGTGGTGGAGGACCAGTCTCGCGCTGGCCGAGATTCCCCGCCGCCACATCATTGGGTGGTCCGACATCAGCGGCTACCCCGAGGGAACCATCACGATCAGCAGTCCCCACCCACGCCTTGATCGGCGCACCATCGAAACGGCCCTCGCCGCAGAGCTGCCCGCCACATACTCCGATCTGCCGCGACTCGGAACCGTAGAGGAACTCAGCGATCGGCTCACCGCAGAGGCGCGGCTCCGCGCAGCCGGACACCGTGTCGTGACTCGACAAGTCACCCGCGTCTACGGCGATTGTGCCGTAGGAGGGGTTGTGGCCACGCTGCTCGGCAAGGGCGTCGACGCCTACATCCTCATCGACAGAGAGGCCACTTCAGCGGCCCGGAAGGCAGTGTGCCAGACCGCTGAAGAAGCCCTGGCTCGCTGCTCTAGCGCACCCTGACGAGCTGTTTGCCAGCGGGTGGGACCGCGGCCGGGAAGGCCGCTGGCAGCTCCTGCTGCAGCCGAGGCTCACGCCCAACGCTCGGCCGCGGTCACGCACGGCTCGACGATTCAGGCGCTAGAACTCCAGAACTCCGGTTGGCCGACCTGCCTATTCATTGTGCTGCGCGTCGGCGGCGGCCATCGCGGATCTCGTGGAGAAGCTCGATCGTCTCGGGGTCGGGGTCGACACGGTTCTCGCGCGCGACCTGGACGATCTGCTCCGCGAGTCGTTGGACTCGGCTGTGGTTGCCGGCCATCCGCTCGAGGCGGATCTCGTCACGCACCAGGATCTCGGTGGGCCTCGTAGACGGAGCGGCCTTGGCGGACGGCCCAGCGGGCTCCGTCGACGTCGCCGTGGCTCATGCGGCGTACGGCGAGGTCGTGGGCGGTGTCGACGATGGTGGCGATGGCCTCTTCGCGCCACTCGTGGGCCCAGCGCCACATGCCGGCGGGGATGGTGGCCAGGGGCCGGCCGCGGACCAGCCGGAGAGCGGCCTCGAGGTTGGCGGTTGACGTCGTGTTGACGCCGCCGGCGATGAGGGATTGGAAGTGGGTCCAGTCGGAGTACATGTGGCTGTGCAGCCGGTAGTGCCGTGTGGTGCCGTCGCGGCGGGCTGAGGGGAACAGCTGGAACCATCAGGTGCGGTTCCCAGGAACCGGCGGGCCCGGGATGCAAGCTCGTCCGGCTTGCTGGTCCTGCCGGCCATCGCGTCCTTGAACTTTGTGGTGGGGCTGTCGGGGTTCAGGTACACGTAGGCGATCGGCTCGAGCACCTCGTTCGCGGTGCGGGCTGCGGCGGTGGTGCCGCCGGCGTTGACGATCTCCACCGAGCCGAGCAGCAGCAGTGTGGGCCGGTGAAGCAGCCTCAGCTGGTGCTCGGGCACCTCGTCGGCGGCTTCGTCGACAGCGGCAGCTTCCTCAGCGTCGTCAGTTTCGGCGCCCCGGACAGCCGGAATACCGATCGGGTCCGCGGCGTCGGCATCTTCCTGACTGCTGTCGCCGTCCGCTTCAGACTGTCCCGACATGGCGATGACCAGGGGGTGCGGCGCGACTGCTGGGTGGGCTGCCTCGACGTGGGCTGCGTCATCGGTTTCGGGTTCGTCGTCGGGCATCTGGGCGTCGTCGGCGTGGTTCCACCACGGCGCCGGCTCGGTGTCACAGCGTTGCGACTGGCTCAGCGCCGCGCAGACTGCCGTGTAGGAGGCTCCAGCGAGGCGTTGGGGTGTCAGATGGAGACCCAGCGGTTCCAGGTCGGCCCCGCCTTCCGAGACGGTCAGGGCCCAGTTGGTGAGCGGGGTGGCGCCGGCGGTGACCGCGGCGAGAGCGACGCGGGGTGTCGGAGCCGGCGCCGCCCAGTCGTTCCTGCATGGCAGACGTGGCTTCGTGACCGACGAGCACGATGTGGGGTGTCCAGGCCTTGTCGGCGCCGTCGTCGCGCCGGCGGCCCTGGTGAGCGTCGCTGAGTCCTTCCTCAATCAGCAGGTTCGTGGACTCGTCGGCGTCCGCTTCAAGGACTGATCGATCAGTTCGTCGATGTGGTCTAGATGACGGGCGCGGTCGACGCCGAGGGCCGGCCTCGGGGCACGCGCCGACCAGGGTGATGGTCACGTCGTCAGCCCATGAGGAGGTGGCGGAGCCGAAGGTCAGGGCGGCCAGGATCCCTGCTGCCTCGTCCGGTGAGTCCGTGGTCAGCGTCAGCGCGGCGATCGTTTCCAGGTCGACCAGGATGTGCGCGCCGTCATCGTCTTGGCCACAGAGTCACCAGGGCGGGGTAGGGGGCCGGGACCTGGTTGGCCAGGGCTGCGTCGAGGAGGAGCTCGGAGCGGTCAGCAGTCAGCGTCCAGACCGTTCCGTCGCTGGTCGTGAACGGCTTCGGCGGGTTCGTGTGTGGCTGCAGCAGCCGCAGGTCAAGACGGTCGTCGTCGAGTCGCACGGCCGTGATGAGTGGCAGGCTCGCCATCTTGTGCGGCGACACCGGCCGACAGCGTGCGCAGGGCACGATCCAGGTGGGCGACGGTCAACGGCTGCTCAGCTTGGCGAAGCGCGGTCACGGCCTCTTCGGCGGCGGCGCTCATGGGGACGAGCCGCCGTCCGGGCCGCCGGGTGATCGACTGGGCGCGGCGACGCTGAGCGCCAGCAGCCCGACGACTCCGGCAGCCAGCAGGGCAGACGCTGCGCCGGCCCACAGTCTCGCGTCGGAGAAGGCCGCAGAGTGCGGCGCCTCCACCGGGGCTACCGTCGCCTCGCCGGCCGGGTTGGACTGGGCTGGGTTGCTCCTCGTCGGGGTGCGACCGGCGGTCTCCTGCGGCGGTGTGGTCGATGCGGGAGCCTGCTGGGCAGGCGGCGCGCTCTCGTCTACCCGCTCGTGGTCGGCGGCGTCACGCTCCGGCACGTGCTTGCCGGCGTCCTGATCGGTGCTCTTCTCGGTCGGGCTGTTGTTGGTCGTGCTGTCGCGGGTGGTGTCGCCCGCCTCGCTATGCGCCCGGTCGCTGCTGGTCGTGATCGGCTTCTTCGTCACCGCCGGCCAGCCGAGCCGATCGCCGACGTTGATCAGATCCGGGTCATCGATCACATCGGGGTTCGCCTTCGCGATGGTGGGCCATCTCTCCGGGGTGCCGTAGGCATCGTCAGCGATGTCGGAGAGGGTGGCTCTCCGCGTTCCACGGTGTAGGTGGCTCCGGGGCGTGGATTGTTGATACTCGGTGCGTTCTTGCTGGTCGTCGTGTCGGGGATGGTCAGCGTCCATCCGATCTCGAGGTAGTTCGAGCCCGACTCCCCCACCAGGTCGGCGTTGGCCTTCGCAGCTTCTTCCACTTCATGCCGTCGCCGTAGTAGTGCTTCGCCAAGCCCCACAGCGTCTCGCCACGCTCGACGGTGTGGTGGATGTCCTTCCGCGCCTCACTCTTCTCGGGGGCCGACGGTGACGACGCCTTGGTGGGTGCGGCGGCTGCCGGCGGTCCGCAGCGGCCGGCTGCTGGCTCGTACTGGTGGGGGCAGGGGTGGGCGGGCCGGTGCTGTCGCCGGGGTTGGCGATGGCCATCCCGGCCGCAGCACCCACGACGACAGGGGCTGCGACGAACACGGCCAGCAGCATCGCTACCAGCGGCGCCGCTGCGAGCTGCGGAACTCTGAGACCCGGCAGGCGGATGCTGCGGCCCGAGATCTGGGCGACGAGCTCGACGACCAGGCTGATGGCGAACACGAGCCAGGCCAGCCAGCCGACCCAGCTGATGATGCGGATCAGCAGCTGACCGTCGTCGGGTGTGAACAGTGCCCCTGCCCGGAGGGCGTCGACGCTGATGGTGCTGGGCAAGGGGTTCCCACCCAGGGCCCACAGGGCTGCGGGGATCCCGACCAGGGCGACGGCGACGCCGACCAGGCCGGCGACGGTGCGTAGCAGGCGACTGATCACGGCGTCACTTCCGCGACCCGGGCTGTGGCCTCCCCATGCCCCTGCAGCTGTCCTATCCCGACGAGCTGCAGGAACACGGTCTGGTAGGTCTCGGTGGCCCGTACCGTCAGGGTCCGGCCTGAGACTGACACCGAACCGTTGATTCCCTGGGCAGCAAGCGATCGCCGAGCTGCACCGGCCGCCGACCGGCCCGGGGAGGCGCCGGCGGCCGCGGTCGCTGCCGAGGCGTCGCCTCCGGCTCGCGCGGCGGCGACCGCGGCTGCGTTGGCTTCCCGCGCGGCCGCGACCTTTCCGTTGCCGTCGTAGACCAGGCCGAGCATCACGATGACCGCCGGAACCAGGATCGCCGCAGCAATGGATGTTGAGCCGCGCTCACCACGGGACAGCAGCAGCTGGCGCAGACTCCGGAACCAGCGCATCGTCGGCGCTGGTTCCGAACTCGCGTCCACAGGCTTCTTGGGATTCATGAACTCGTGCTATCTCTCCCTGTACCGGTCGAGGACCGAGGTCTGGGTCGCCGACAGACTGACACTGCCCGGAAGGCCGGGAACAAGCAGGTCACCCAGGCTCACGGTGCAGCGCACGGTGGTGGAGACCTGCGCTGGTTGGCCGACCCGCACCGAGAATCCACCGGTCGCGGTGGAGACGCTGGGGTTGCAGGACACGCTGTCATTGCTCAGGGACGCTGCCGCCACCTTCGAGGCGGCGGAGCGTGCTGCCCCGGCGGAGCGTTCCAGGCTTGCCGCTCGAGCGCCAGCCCCGGCGGCGGTCTGCACAGCGGTGCGAGCGTCGGAGACTCGACCAGCGGCGATCACGATCAAGATGAGACACCATGAAGGCGGTGAGCACGATGGCCGCTTCCATGCTGGCCATTCCGCGCTCATCGGGGCGCCGTCGGGAATCTTGAACCTGGGCCCGACGTCTCATCGGGTGACCCGGTCCTTCGGCATGGCGGCAGTCTCTCGGATGCCGGACAGACCCAGGTCGATGATGTCGAGCGCCTTGCCGCTGACGGTGCACTGCACCTGGGTTCCTGCAGCTCGATACCGACACCGCGTAGGACCTCATGTTGCCGCCCTGACGGACGACGGATTCCCCCGACGTACGACCCTGTCCGCTGCCGGCGCGGTCACCGCGTGCTGCCTCCGCGCACGCCGCCGCCGCGGACCGGGCATCGCCTCGGGCACGGTAGAAGAAGGCTGCTTGGACAACGGTGAAAAGGATCAAGAAGAAGGCGACCACGATGATCGCGTACTCGATCGACGTCATGCCGCGGTTGTCACGGACGGGCAGTCGTGGAGGGTTCACTGGTCGCACCGGGTGGACCTCCTCGGCGGCCGAGGGGGTCAGTGGATCTGGTTTGCTTTGGAGGAGCCGACGGAGATCAGGATGGCGGCGATGACGGCGGCTACCACGAGGACAGCAACCGCGATCGCGGCGTACTCCATCGTGTTCGTGCCGCGCTCGTCGTGACGGGCACGTCGGCGGGTGTCGGCGATGAAGTAGGTCGCCACCGCCCGGATGGTGGTCAGGTCAGGCATGGGGAGTACCTCTCAGCCGTTCGAGAAAGTTCGGGGATCAAACACTCGTGATTATTCCTGTCGGATGCCCCCTTCGCTAGGCCACCCTGTGGGCCTGTGGATCAGACCACCTGTCACCGGTGCCAGGACCCGTGGCGTACGGCCACCGGGTCGTTCATCCAGGTCCCTGCCTGTGCCCGTCGGGCGAAGGGAGCGGCTCACCAACCGCGGAAGTAGTTCGGGTTGCCCGGCATCTGTCGCTCGAGCGCCGGCACAGGTCCCAGACGGTCTGCCTCGACCCATTCCTGGATGATCCGCTCGTCCTCGGATACCCAGATCACGAACGCCAGCCACACCCGCGCCCTACGTTGCTCCCAAGCGACGACAAGCGCCTGGACGGGTGGGTCATGACTGCCGGGACGAGCGAGCCAGGCGTGCCGGGTCCGCTTTGGCCGCGGCCAGGTTCGCTCCTTCTTGCGCATCCCCACGAGCTGATCCAAGGTCTTCTCTGGGCCGACGGCTGGTGGAGTCTAGAACGCCACTCGCCGTTGATCGACCTGTCGGGGTGGTCCCTCCCCGACAGATGCCGTGTGAGCTGGCCGCTTCGCTCGCTGCCGGCCTACCTCGACCCACCGTGCCAGCTCATCGACCCCTAGGCCGCCGGCCGCTTCGAGCAAGACGCCGGAGACCAACAGTTCGGTCGACCGCATATCCGGTCGCGCCGACCACGCCCCCACCGCAACGCCGGCTGTCTCGATCAAGACATGCCGGGAGTCGCCCGCGATCTTGCGGATCTCCTCGACGATGTCGGCGATCGGCTCGCCCGCCGTCACCCGTCTCCAGGCCTCCCCGTGAACCTCCGACGCGAGGATCCTGTCCCTCTTCTGTTGGCTCCAGCCCGCGCGACCACCACCCATACGCGCAGTAGAACACACATACGATTTACACTGAAGCCATGAACCTTCTGCCCCTGTTCGCCCGGCCATGATCCAGGTCACCGCCGTCATCCAGCAGCGAGGTACCGGTGCCCGTGACGAAGGCCCCGGCGAATCCCGCGAGATCACCGTCTCCGCCGACAGCTACGCCGACGCGAAGCGCAGCATCCTCGAGCAGCTCCCCAACGGCTGGATCATCGGGTCCTTCCGGGTGTCTTCAGGCTCCCGACGATGATCGACGTCGACCAGGTGGTGGCCCTGTACAAGCAGGGTGCGTCGATGCTCACGCTGGCGGAGCGGTTCGACGTCTCACGACATACGATCCGCCGGATCCTCGTCAGCAATGAGGTGCCGACTCGACCATCCGGTCGCCCCCGGCTTCCCGTCTCGTCGGAGGACATCGCCGAGCTCTACGAGGCCGGCGTCACCTTCTATGAGATCTCGACCCGTCTCGGCATCCACGTGGACGCCGCCCGCACTCGTTACGAGGAGATCCGGTCTCAACGAGGTCTGAGCCGCCGCGGGCCATGGCATCAGGTCCTTCTCAGCGCGCTAGCCGAGCAGCCGTCTGTCGCGGTCTTGCCGACCGCGGCCGCCTACTTGGGACGAGAGCCGACCCGGAACGAAGCGCATGCCGTGCGCCGGGCGGCCCGCGACCTCGCTCGAGCGGGCGAGGCCCGTTCAGATCACCAGGTGCGGCCCTGGCGGGGAGGTTCGGCGCTGATGCTGGTACTGGAGAGCGTCAACCTGTCTGGCTCAAGACTGCAGGAGCCGGAAGAGCACAGGGAAGCCGAGGAAGGCCAGCAGCCAGACCAGAAGCAGCGCGGTGGTGGCCGTCTGCCGGGTGGAGGCGGCGCCGGCGCGTTCGACATCCTGGTTGAGAAAGGCGTTCCGGATGTCTCGGGCTCGCGCCTTGAGGGTCTCAGCGACGGGCGCGCTCTTAGTCCCTGACAGCTCCATGGTGTCGGCGAGCTGACGCAGGGGCGGCAGATCGATGTCGTTGGCGAGGGTGCGTAGCGCGACCCAGGGGGCCTTCCGCTCGAGGCGGTGTCGGTCAATGCTCTGACGGATCCTGATGAACAGGGGCGACCTGGCGATGCTGGCTGGGTCGGAGATGGCTGAGGCCACCCCTGCTCCGCCCAGCCGCTCGAGAACCACTAGGTCGATGTAGGCGGTGATCGATCGGGCGAACTTCTCCCGCGCGACGGCGGCGTCACGGCGTACGGCCACGGCGGGGAACATCCAGCCGACCAGGCCGAAGATCACCGAGATGACGGCCGGGATCGTCAGCGGAACACCGAGCCCGATCGCGTTGATGAAGATGCCGAAGCTGACGGGGAGGGCGAGACCGCCGGCGGCGAAGATCGCCTTGGCTGTGAAGAAGCGGGCCGGGGTCATGCCGAGCAGGTCGAGGTCGGCGTAGGGGACGGCCAGCCCGCCGAACACACCGCTGCGCATCATCAGCCACCGACCCAGGCGGTCGCCGGGTCGGCCGGCCTCGAGCTGCTCGGGTCGGCTGGGATGGTGGAGCCGGTACAAGGTGTCGCCCAGGTCGGGGGCGACCGGCCGGAAGGCTGCGACGGCGATGATGACGGCTGCTCCGGCGAGTAGACCGGTGAGCAACGGCAGGATGGTGCTAACGGGCACGGCGACCTCCTGCGGTGGAGGGTGCCGCGGTCGGGTACAGCCTGGGTCGATCCTTGGCGGTGGTGATGCGGCGCAGCAGGAACAAGGTCGCGAGGTAGCCGCCGATGATGATGAGGAACACGATCTGGCCGACGGGGGTCCCGTAGGGGGCCAGGGTCTCGGGGCGGAAGACGGCCATGGTGACGCCGAGGGCGAGGGTTCCGTAGGTGAGTGCGACGGCAGCCGTCCGCGGCATGGCCCGGTCGGACTCGATCTTGCGTCGTGCCCTCACCTCATCACCAACCGAGTCGGAGAGCCCTGACAGCACCTCCGACAGTCCGAACCCGCGCCGCCGAGCCGCCAGCATCAACGCGGCGGCGACGGTATCGGCGGTCGGGTCATCGAGGTCGTCGGCGAACTGAGCCAGGGCCCGCTCGGTCGACCAGCGCGCCCGCATCCGCGTGACCAGCGCGGCAATCTCTGCCCGGATGGGATCTGGTGCCGCTACCAGCGACGCCTGCAGGGCACCTTCCAGTGTGTTCTCAGAGCCGCCCTGCAGCAGGGACCGTAGGCCTCGGACCCAGGTCTCGACAGCGGCAGTCCGCTCGATCCCACCGGCGTTCTGGTTCCGCAGCAGCCAGGGAACCAGCAGCAGGATCGCGGGCACGGCGAGCAGCATGATCGGCCAGCGGGTGATCACGAAGACGGTCACAGCCAGGGCAGCCACCAGGACGAGCTTGATGTCGCGTCGCCGGCCCAGCCGGCCGGTCGGGCGTCGGGTCAGCCGGCTCCACTGCTCCCCCAGCGTCAGCCGCCGCGCCCGCACCGCCGCCACCGGTCGTCGCTGCAGACTGAAGATCAACAGCAGGATGGCGGCGCCGGCGAGAAGGCCAAGGCCGGCGCCGATGAGGGGGCTCACGGCCGCCAGCCCTGGGCGTAGAGGTCTTGGCGCATCTCACCGGACATCTTCGCGTCGATCGGTAGACCGGGAGAGTGGGCCTCGTACAGCAGATCCGTGGCAGGCATGTAGGTGGTGCCGTTGCCGTCAGCGCTGTCGCGGAACCCTGAGATCTCGGTGATCTGGTTGACGAAGCGGCGCAGCTTGCCGCCCTGAGTACGCAGATCCTCGGTGCCGATGTGGACGATCAGGTTGATGTTGACCGCGATCTGACGGTAGGCGTCGACCTGGGTCATGACACCACCGAGGGCGGCGGCGGTGACCAGCCGCTCGATGGTGGCCTCGGCGTGCTGAGCATGGATCGTGGACAGCGATCCGGCGCCCACCTGCATCGCCTGGAACATGGTGGCGGCCTCGTTGCCGCGGACCTCGCCGACGATGATGCGGGAGATGTTCTGCCGCAGCAGCTGGATCAGGTGCTCCTGGACGGTGAACTCCCCGATCGGGCGACCATCCGGGGTGACACCCTCCCCGCTGGGGTCGCGGGCCGTGAAGTTCCTCGTGCGAAGCCGACCGGGCAGCTTGTGGAGGAAGAAGCTCAGGATCGGTCTCCACCACCGCGACCGACTCCAACGGGTCCATCTCCATCGCGCAGGCCCGCAGGAACGTCGTCTTGCCAGCACCGCCGATGCCGCTGATGACGATCGACTGCTTGGACCGGACGGCCGCGCAGAGGAACTCATACACCGTGGTCGGCATCATGCCGCCGGCGCGGAGTTCCTCCAGGGAGACGCCGGCGAAGCTGTGCTGGCGGATGACGATGGAAGGCCGGTCGGCGACGAAGGCCTCGGCGTGGAGACGGAAACGATCCTCCAGGTTCAAGGTCATGACCGGGTGGGCCGGGGAGAACGGCTTCGGGGTCTTGCTGTAGGCGGAGATGAACTGCAGCTGCTCGATCAGCTCAGCATCGGAGTCGGCGACAGGCGCCACCTGGACGATCCGGTCGGCGTAGACCATGAACACGCGGTTGTAGCCGAGGATCTCGATGTTCTCCACGTGGGGGTCTTCGAGCAGCGGCTGCCAGCGCCCGTACCCGAAGATCGACGAGTCAACAGCCCGGGTGTAGCGCTCAAGGTCGACGGCGGCGATCTGGTTGTCGCGATCGCCGGCCAGGATGGCCTCGTCGGAGTGCTTCTTGACGACATGGGCGATCAGGTCGCGGCCGATCTGAACACGGGTCGCCTCGTCGATCTCACCGTCTGCCAGTTGTTGCCCGGTCTCATCGGACAGCCGCTCAGAGACGGTGTGGCGAATCCGGTAGACCAGCGACCAGTCGAGGTCGGAGAAGTCGAGCGGTCGCACAGTGGCCGACGTCAGCCGTGGCTTCCGCCCAGGCGGCTGCTGCCTGGTCAGCTGCCCGAAGATCGGAGCTGGCGCTGAGGTGAACGTCACCGCTTGCAAGCTCCGCACGGTGTGCAGAGCTGGGAGCGGCTGGTCGGGCTGCGCCTTGGGGGGTGTCATCGGTGGGACCTCCAACGAGTGCCAGGCCGCTCGGGCCGGAACGGCGATGGTGAGAAGCAGAGATCAGTAGCGGGCGTCACTGGCGGGGCTCTTCTGCCAGCATCCGAGCGAGGCGCTGCCCGGCACGGTGGGCGCTGTCGCGAGCCATCGCACGGTAGGCCCTCATGAGTTTCGCGGGGACCACGACGGTGCGAGGAACCTCAGCGCCGACCTTCGCAGGGAGCTGCAGGAACGGTGGTGTCCTCAGTGACATTGTCGGAACTGTCGTGCGGATCATCCGTCAGGTACGCACTGATGCCCCCGCCCGCATCATCTCGAGAGACCGGATGACCCGGAGCTTGCGGTCGTGCGCCAGGTCGGCGCTGCATCCGACGGGGCCGGCTGCGATCGGCTCCGATGCCCAGCAGCGCGTTGGACCGCTCCAGGAGTTCTTCCCGGTCCTCGGCCGCAGGGTCAGCGACGGCATCGTCGTCGACATCTCCACCTGCTGGATCCAGGTCCTCCTCCCTAACCATGGTGTGACGGGTGAACCGTGACCTGATCCGGTCCGGGAGTCGCGGTGGAAGAGCGAGCCCATCCGACAGGGCCGCCGCCGACAAGGGATCGTCGGGGAGGGACAGCGCGAACTGAACGCCGAGCTGCTTCGCGATCGCCGAGCCGGAGTAGTAGCGGTTGCCGCCGTTTCCGATGGCGACGACGCCGAAGGCGTCAGCGTTTCCGGTCCCCGTCAGGGTGGCCGTCAGTTGGGTGGCCATCGGGTAGGAGCGCAGAACGCCGGACAGCTCGGCTCGGCACACCAGCAGCACCTGATCGGCGACCGCCAGCAACGGCATGGGGAAGGAGCCCTGGGTGCAGCGTCCGGCATCGATGATCACCGCATAGCCGGCCGCCGACAGCGACTGGAACGCGGTGCCGATCGGCTCCCACCACTCCTTGAGAGCAGGTGCCTGCACCGGCTCGACGAGCCCGAGCAGAGCGAGCCGTTGGTGCTCGTCGTCGTCAACGGCAATCGAGACGGCTTGATCGAAGAGGGCATCGGTCAGGTCCTCGGCGCGCTCGACGAGGGCGAGGTTGACGATGTTGCGTTCTTGGGGGTCGATGGCCCCGCGGAACCAGCCGGGGACAAGCGATGTGCCGGCTGGATCGGCCTCGACCAGAAGTGCGGGGCCTGGCCACGACAAGGTCAGTCCAAGGGCGGTCGTTGACGCCCCGGGGGCGCCGGCGGCGGTGGTCAGGACGATGATCGGCATCAGCGTTCCTGGGAGTCGATGACCACGGCGATCCGGTTCTGTGCGGCCAGGATCTGGACGCCGGTGGCGGCCGCGGCCGCGACGTCGACGTCGATGCGCACTCCGGTGCCGTCGTCGGTGGGTGTGGAGGCGATCACCACACCCGGCACGAGCTGGTTCGTCGGCTGGGGTGCGCCTTTGGCCGGGTTCGGCTGCTCCTGGGTGGCTGGCAGGGGCACCAGCCGCACCCGCGTCCCGGGTTCGATCCCGATCAGGGGTGCAGAGCCGTCCCGGGCGAAGATCCCGATCACACTGTGGCCCTTGGCGGGGACCAGAGCATCCGTCACCGATTCGACTGGAACGACACCACCGGCAGGTAGGTCCGTGGCTGCTCGCCGGCCGACGACCTGGTCGATGTCGGCAAGGGGGATGACATGCAGGTTGGGGTCCTGCCCGACCTGCATGGTCGTGAGATCGTCGCGCTGGATGATCGTCCCCTTGGCGATGGTCTCGCGCACCCCGATCACCGGCACCGTGGCCGACACGGACCGGAAGGCAGCCCATCCAGCGAGTGCGCAGAGGGCGAGCACAGCCACAGCGAGTGCAGCGAGGGCGGGCTGCCGGCGATTCCTGGTGGGCGAGGCCGCCGGCGTCGGTACCCGGGATTCGACCACTCGTGGCGCCTTCTGCCGACGACGGAGCCTCGAGGCTGCCGGAGGTTCGCTCGGGAGCGGTGGTACTTCCTGCCATGGGTGCTGCTTTCGTTCGTCCTGCCTGGAGAGCGGGAAGCGGACTGGACTAGCGCTCCGATGCCCTCAGCGCCGAGAACATGATTCGGAGTCCGTTCGATGGAGATCCGATCAGATCACGGAGCGGCATCGTGCAAAAGGTGCGGGCATCCAGCTGTGGACAACGGCTTCAGCTGAGCCAGGGCCACTCGAGCTTCCCGGTTCGAGCCGCGGCCTATGCCGGCCGTTGGGCGGCGACCATGCGCCGTTCGTTGACGGCTGGCAGATCGCCCAGGACCTGGTGGACGAGCAGTACGACGCGATCAGCGTCAATGGAGTCGTCGGCACGGCGAGGCGTTGTCACAGCCCCGCCGTTGATCAGCTCGAGGGTGAGGTTGTCGTCGCGGTAGACGGCCCGGACGCCGGCGACCTTCACGTTGTCGTCGGTGCGGTTGGAGAAGTCGAGGAACACCACAGGTGTCCCGCCGCGCGCCAGGTGTGCTGCCGCGGTCCGATTCGCGATGGTGGCCAGACCTCGCTCCCACAGCAGCTGCTTGAGCTCCTTCCAGGTCTGGTTGGGAACGTCGCGTCCGCGCAAGAAGATGACGGGCTGTAGCGGGGGCTGGTCGACGTCGTGATGGTCGTCTGGATCCTGGTCGCGCTTGTCGTCTTGGATGGTTTGCAGCACGTCAGTGAGCCTCGAAGTCGAGTGCCTCAGCGATCGCGTCTGGCGAGATGCCAGCTCTGGCTGCATCGCACACGGCCGCGTCCAGTCCGCTGTTGGCCCGGTCTGCCGCGGCTCTGGCCTCAGTGAGCCGGCGGTTCCAGGCCACACCTGGATCCGGAGTGATGGTGCTATCTGCTGCAACCACGCTGCTCATTGTCCCGTGTCCTTGTTCTCGGACTCCCGTACGCGGCTTCGACGAGTCCCCGTGGAAGCTGACTTCTTCCCCGGGCTCTTGGCCGGTGTCTTCTTGGCCGGTGTCTTCTTGGCCGGTGTCTTCTTGGCCGGTGTCTTCTTGGCCGGTGCCTTCTTGGCCGGTGCCTTCCTGGGGGGTGTCGTCGCTGGCTGGCGTGGCATCGGCGGAATCGCCTGGTTCGGATCGGCTTGACCGAAGATCGTCACGTCGACACCGACGATGGGGATGTTGAGCGCCTGCACGTCGTACAGCCGGTTTGCTACGGCGGAGGCCTCCTGGCTCAGCCATTCGAAGGAGTCCTCCCACTCCCCCATCGCCCGGATGTAGGCGTCGTTCGCGCGGTAGCCCGCCTTCGATCCCAAGGTGTGGGAGGAACCGTCGGCGTAGTGCACGACGAAGGCGACGCGCCGCTGCTCGCGGGCAGCTTCGGCCATGGCGTCCATGGCGGCCTGTTTGGCGTCGAAGCGACCGACCGCCCGGGGGGACTTCGGGGCGGTGATGCGTTTGGTGCGGGCGCCGCCGGCGAGGTACTGGGTCTGCACGCTGAACTTGCCGGGCGTCGGAGCGGTTGGGGTTGGGGGTGGCGGTTCGTGGGCTGGCTGTCCGCGACGGCCGCGGATCTTGGCCGGCTTGCCCGACTTCGTGGCGCGGCGCTCGGGCCGGCGGGCGGCGTGGCCGGTGCGGGCCAGATCGATCAGCGTCGGGAGGAGGTTCGTCCCGGGCCGCTTCCCGGCTGCCACCTGGTAGAGCAGCGATGAATCCCGGTCGCACTCAGCTGACAGATCCCGCATCGAGACCCCGCGCTGCCGTAGCGCGATGATCAGCTGCTGAGCGGTGGGACCTTGCTCACTCATGCGACCCCCATGCAGAACACGAACGGGCCACAGACCTCGCGGTTCATGCGTGGACCTCCGCCGGCGGCCCGTACGCCTCCGCACGGCCGCGGAGGTTGTTACGTGCCTCGGTGGTCGCCGGCACGGCCATCGGCTCCCCAATCCAGCCCTTCACCCGCAGCCGGCCAGTCCTGCCGTCGTCGCCGCCGCCCTGGTCGACGGGCAGGCATGCCTGCGGCACCGAGGTCAAATACAAGGCGTCACCGTTCACCCCGATCAGCTGCGACGGGTCGATCTCGAGTGCCCCCCACTCCTTCCATTCCGTGCGGCCCTGCCGGTAGGCGGCGGTCGGTGAGAGCAGGACCCGAGCCCGCTCCCGCGCCCAGATCTGCGAGGAGTACTCCGGGTGGTGGAACATCTGCAGCCGCTCGTTCAGCTGCGCGGGAATCAAGTAGGTGACGACGTCACCGTAGCTGCGGATCGTGCCCTGGTGCTGCGGCGGAACGTCGAAGGTGGACTCCACCACCATGGTTCGGTCCCGGCCCTCGGAGTGGAATCCGCCGATCGTCTGCAACAGGATGGCCCGCAGTGCCGACTCGACCGCCTCGACCAAATGGGCGTCGGCGTCGAGCTCGGCCGCGTTCTCGCGGGCTTTCATGATCCTGGCGGCGAAGTTGTCCAGCGGGCGGCCGCGGTCGAACGCAATACCCTCCAGGATCTCGACGGAGCCGGCGCCCCAGACGTTGCGGGCGGTGCGGAGCTCGACGGCATCCACCCAGGTGTCATGGGTCGCGCCGGGCCGGTTCGGGTAGTGCCACTGCGCCGCGTCTCGTCGAAAGACTCCGAAGAGTCCGAGGGTGTCCCAGCCTTCCGGCACGGTGAACCGGATGAGATACCTGGCCCGGGCATACGCGTCGCCGTCAGCTCGGTCCTGCGCCTCGAGCTTGGTCAGTCGGCGGCCGCCGACACCGACCTCTCGGCACAGCGCGGAGTACATGAACCGGCCGTCGACGTAGCAGAACCCGGGGATCTCCGTCTTCGCTGCGATCAACGGCAGGCAGTCACCGCAGTCGCAGCGCGAGCGGCCTTCGACCAGGTGCTCGGTACGGTGCTGGCCGGAGGTGTGGTGGATCAGCTCGGCCAGATCCGGATCCAGGGTGGGTGGATCCAGGTCCTTGGGCAGGGCGTAGGCCCAGATGTTCTGCCCGGTCGCTGTGGGTGAGGCCGCGAGGTGCCCTGGGAGCGCCTTCGCTAGGACCTGGGAGAGCAGCTGCATCGCCTCACGTGCCGAGGCGGGCGCGATGCCGTCGTTGCCGAACCACTCCCTGGCCACCCGCACCTCAACCTTGTGGCCGGCGGCGGCACTGACGAACCGGCCGGTGGGCGGCCGGTCGTCCTTGATGTAGTGCCCAGCCGCAGTCCATCCGTCGGTGGGCACCAGCAGCCAGTGCGTTCTGGTTGCCGACACGGTCGGGAACTTGCCCGACAGCATGATCCGGGTCGCACGGTGATGCACTGCGGTGTTCAGCAGGTCGACCAGAGCCGGCTTCTGCCGGCGCCCGCCCAGTATCGGCCGGACGGGTGTGCCCGAGTCGTCCACCCCGGTGCCGGTTTCGACGTCGAGCCACAGGGTTGGGATCTCGGAGAGTTTCCAGGGGGCAGGACGTGTCATGAACGTCTCCTTCTCGAGGGTGGGCGGCGGTTCGCCCTTTGCAGCAGTGAGGAGTTTAAGCCGACCGTTCTCGCCGAGACTAGGAGGATCACCGGTGCTCCGAAAGACCCTGTGGAGAGTGCCCGGACCACCACGCACCGCAGGGTATCGAGCCGTGCTGACACTCGTCCCGCATCTGCCAGGCGCTTCTGTGACGTCTTATCCACAGCCGCCCCGTGGGGACTGCCAGCCTGGTGCTCGAGACCGTAGGTTCAACCTCACTGAATGATCACCGGGTGCTCCGGCGGCGCCACCTCGGTGTGTGGTGCCGCCGGGCGATCCCGCAACGGAGGAGGGCTGAGCGACAATGTGGACGGCGGGAGTCGTGGCAGTCGTGCTCGTGTTGTGCGCGGTTGCTGCTGGCTCTTCGAAGCTTCTCCATCTCCTGTCGCCGGCCTCTGAGGCGAGCCTTTCGGAGGCATCGACATCGCGATTCGCCGTGGGCGCCGCGGCGATGTGTGGAGCTGCCGGCTTGTCCGCCGTCGCCTCGCTTCCCTGGCCGGTCTGGTTGCCCTGGGTCGGGTTCGCAGCGCTGGGCGTGTGGTTAGCCTGCGTCGATGCAGTCGTCGGTGTCGTGCCCCGCCCGGTGAGCCTGCTGACCGTCAGCATGATCGTGATCTTGGTGGCCACCCAGTCGCTCATCGAGGGATCGGTTGAGCCGCTGGTGCGGGGCGTGGTCGGCGGTGTCGGTGTGTGGCTACTCTTCGCAGGTTTATGGCTGGTCGCTCGAGGTGCCATGGGGTTCGGGGACGTCCGGTTCTCGCTGCCGTGGGCGATGACGGCAGCTGCGGCGTCATGGCAGCATCTGGTGTTGGCCGCCCTGCTCGGCTCGGTGTTCGCTCTCCTTCTCGGGCTGCTGGCCAGGGCTGTGCGGGGCGCCCGGTCGTTTCCCTACACGCCGGGGCTGGCGGCCGGCCTGTTCGCCGGCGCCGTTCTTCTGGCGTTGCGACAGCCGTAGGTGCCGGCCCTTCCGGCGAGGGTGGCGGCTAGTCAGTCGGGTCCGGGGTGCGGCGCATCTCCCGGCGTCCCACCTGGGGATAGGTGAAGCCGAAACGCTCGTACAGGCTGCCCACGCGCCGGTTCTGCGCCGTGAGACGAACTGCCCGGCCGCGGCGGTCAGCATCAGCGGTCACCGCCTTGGTCACCTCAGTGCCGACGCCATGCCCGAACGGCCAGGCAGCGACCGAGGTGAGACGCCAGTCGCCGGAGTCGAGCTCGACGGCCTTCGCGCAGCCGCGTCGCCCCGGCTCGTTGATGAACCACACGCGCGGAGCTCGGCTGAACAAGACGGGCTCGGTGATCATGCTCATCACCATGATCACGGCGAAGTACCCACCGAAGCCGGCCGCGGCGCCGACGATCGCACCCACAAGCCCGGCGAGGATCCCGCCGAACCAGCCGGCCACCACGGTGAGCAGTGCCCACATCACCCCGATCGGGCGGTGCACGGGGTCGCGCAGCGACGCGGCCGCGGTTGTCCAGCCGACGAGGACACCTGTCTGCAGGGCGCGGGACAGTCCGACCTTCGGCAGCCCCTCAGCGGTGCCGGCTCGGTGCACGGAGTCGGTCATGGCTGGCAACCTAGATCGCCTCCGTGACCGCGGTCCACTCCCCCGGTCCGCGCTGTGGGTAACCCAGCCCATCCCATGATTTCTGTTGCCCCGATGTCACAAACAGCAGCGAAATCGGGCCTCTAGGGGATGAGGACCCGGGATCGGCCCGGATCCAGGACGGGGGCACGGATGATCACAGACGTTGTGGAGGTGGCCTGGCGCGCGCATGGCAGTCCCAGCACCATGGTCGGGACCGTGAACGGCTTGTGCGCACGATGCGGTACCGACGACTCGCTGACGAAGATCCGTCAGGTCATCTCCCGCAACTTCACCGCGTTCGACGACTGGTGCGATCCGACCGGGCCCGGTCTGTGCCGAGCCTGCACCTGGGCCTTCAGAAGCCCGATGCTGCGCACCATCCCGCATCTAGTCGTCCGCTTCCCAGAGCTGCTGACCCCTCTGGACACCGCCCAGCTCTGTGCTCAGCTCCGCGGCCAGGTGCTGGCCGACGTCACGGTCGTCGTGCCGTTGCGGCCAGGCCGCAAGCACGTCTTGTCCGGCGCGGCCTGGGGCCACGTCGCCACCGACGAGCACCTTCTGACCTGGACGGCTGAGGATGCTCGCCGTCTGAGCCTGGTCGAGCAGCTGCTCGCGCTGGGCTACCGGGCATCGCAGCTTCTGCAGCCGGCGCCGCCCTACCACCAGACCGCCCTGCTCCCGGTCGCCGAGGCGATGTGGGCCCTCGACGCCTGGCAGGACCTCACCCCGTGGCGGACACGGCACGTGTGGATGGCGGTGGCTGCCCGGGCCTTGCGAGTCAAGACCACCGCACAGCGTCGGACCGCCCGATGACATCACCAGCCACCACCACACCGACCGCCAGCTGGCTTGCCGCCCTGCCCAGAGCTTCCCCCGCTGTCTGGGGCTGCGGCGACCGCTGAGCGGCTGCTCCTGCTTCTCCACTACGGCGTCGACTGGTCGACCTGGGTTGGCGACCACCGGATCCACTACTGGTCCAGCCTGCTCCCTGACCGCGTCACCAAGGCCACCTACCGGTCCGCGACGCTCGACAAGTGGTGGAGCCAGGTCGCCGTGGATCTGCAGTCCGCTCCGCGATCGGCGCCAGAGAGGGCCGAGGTGGCGCTCCTGCTGCGTGAGCAGGCAGGGCCGGTGCTGACCGTGCTCCGCGATGAGGCACCAGCACTGCTGCTGCGGATCCGGCTGACCGCCGACGCCGTCCGCCAACGACGTCTCACCCTCGAGCTCCAGGAGCCCCAGCCGTGACCGCCACCATCCACTGGGCGGTCGAGCTGACCGCACTCTCCTCCATCGTCCACGCCGGCAACACCCATGGCACCGACACCCTCCTACGCCGCGAGCACATCACCACCCCCACCGGCGACACGATCTTGATCCCGGTCATCTCCGGCAACTCCTTCCGCGGCCGCCTCCGTCGCGTGGCGGAGGAGCTGCTCCGCGACGTCCTCCAGCTGGAGGGACAGATTCCTCTCCCCGCGGCCTACGCACTCCGCAACGGAGGCTCCCTGTACAAGTCAGGTCGGGAGCCGCTGACCGGGCGACGACGAGCCGCCATCCGCGAGCTTGTGCCCGTCATCGGCGTCTTCGGCTGCGCTGCCGGGTCAACGATCATCGACGGCGCCCTGGAAGTGGGCAAGGTCGTCCCCCACGCCACCGAGACGAGACAGCTCACCGGGGTCGCTCATCCGGTGTCGGTGTTCGATCTCGTCCAGCTCGAGGAGTACTCCCACACCGACGACCTCGACGACCACACCGGCCCGGAGGTCGCCCGCGGCGACGACGTCGACGCCGGCAACCAGATGAGGTACGCCGTGGAGACGTTCCCCGCCGGCAGCAAGCTGTCCAGCTACCTCCGACTCACCCGGGCCAGCGACCACCAGATCGCCTTCTTCACCGATGTCCTCCGCGTCTTCGCCCGCTTCGGACAACTCGGTGGCCGACGCGCCATCGGCCACGGCCGGTGCACCCTGGAAACATCCGACGAGCTCGTCGCCGGCACCTTCGACGGCGACCACGATTGGCGAGCTGTCGCCCTCGATCGACGCGCCGATGTGCTCGAAGCCCTGGCGGCTCTCGCATGAGGTACCTGCCGATCCGGGTGACGGCCCACCTTGCCCATGGCTTCGCCGTCGCCCAGCCCTGGGGGATCGCCCTGGACGGTCTGCTGGCCTCGCAGTTGTGGGACGACCTGGTCGCCCAGCAGATCGACCTCCCCTACCCGTCCGAGACCGCCGACCCGCCCGACCTTGATCTGCCCCTCGGCAAGTGCCAGCCCCGCGACGGCGCTTCGTGGCATTGGTCCGCGACGTGCTGCGAGCCTGTCGGACCGCACCGCACCGAGGTTCGCTACCGCCACCACCAGCTCGACCACAGCGCCGTCGCAGTCCTCGCCGACCACGAGCTGCCTGCCGCCATGCCCGGGGACCAGGGCCGGTATCGCTCACGTCGGATGCCGCTCATCGTGACGGTCTGCACTGCAGTCACCTGGTCAGCCGTGGGTGACCCCGCTGAGGTCCGCCGGCTCCTCCGCCCGATCGCCTCCATCGGCAAGAAGCGCAGCCACGGCGAGGGCATCGTCACCAGCTGGGAGGTTACCGTCGACGACCGAGACCCCTGGGAGGCCGGGCACCTGCACCGCAACGGCGCCCTCGGGCGCCCCTCCCCCGGCGGGTGCCTCCCCGACCACTTGCAGGAGACGACGCCGGCGCTCGCCGGGATCCGCCCGCCGTACATGCACCGCAGCCGCCGCGCCTACCTGCATCTGCCCGCACCGCTCGACGCTCACTAGACCCACCCCATGCAACCGTCACAGCCTGGACTGGACCTCACCACTCTGCGCCGCCTCGCCCGACCCCGGCACGACACCACCGCATTGGTCGACCGCATCGCCGCGCACCTCGACGACCACGATGGCTACGTCGCGTTCTCTGGCGGCAAGGACTCTCTCGTCGTCGTTCACCTGGCCCTGCAAGCCGAGCCCAACGTCCCCGTCGTCTTCTTCGACTCCGGCCTGGAGTACCCCGAGACGATCACCTACTTGGATGTGGTCGCCGAGCAGCTCGGCATACCGGACGGCATCGAGGTCGAGGCCGCCGTCCCGGATCTGCTGAGCCTGCTGATCAGCACCGGCAGCTGGGACCATGCACACTCCTGACTGGGACTCCAGCGACGACGTCCGGACCACACTCATCACCCAGCCAGCAGACCGAGCTCACCGACGCCACGGACCAGGCGAGCTGTGGGGAGTGCGGGCCGCCGAGTCCGATGCCCGACGCCGGGTCTACCTCGCCGCGTTGAGCAGACCAGCTGACTGCAACTGCTGCTGCCGGACGGGCCGGCGAGACCGCGACAAGCAGGCGGCGTCATCGACCGCCAGAATGGCACCACCGCCTTCAGCCCGATCTGGGACTGGGCCGACGATGACGTGTGGAACTACCTCGCTCGACACCAGCTCCCGATCAACCCCGTGTACGACAAGCTGCGTCGCCTCGGCGCCCCCGACCGGTCGCTGCGACTGACCTCGATGCTCGACGCCCACCAGCTTCGCCACGGGCGTGCCGTCTGGCTCCGCCGCGGCTGGCCCGACATGTTCACCGCTCTTCAAGGTGCTCTGCCACGGATGTCGGAGCTGACCTAAGACCTCGACGCGTCTGAGAAGTGCCAAGGTGCTGCCATGACGACGTCCGGCCACGACCTGTTCGCTGGTCCCGTCGCGGTCACGCTCGCCAAGACCGGCGACATCCCGAAATCGGTTCATCGCGACGACTTCGCGCACGAGCTCAAGCTGGACGGCTTCAGATTGGTCTGCCAGGTTTCCCCTGACGCCGGCGTGACGTTGTTCTCGAGATCCGGCACGGACCTGTCTGCGTTTCCCGGATGTGGTCGAGGCGGTGACGGTTCAAATTCCACCGCCGCGCAACTCATTGCTCCCCTCACTGACCAGCCGCCAGGACCGATGTACCTCGTTGACGACCTCGAGGCCTGGATCAACCAGCATCCGCAGCTTCAGGTGAGTGTTGCCAAGGAGGAGATTCCGGGGCGGCTCCGTTGCTGGATTTCAGCTCACCGGGCGGCAACACCTTCTACGTCTACGACCAATTCGACGCCTGACTATCTGTTGGAGAATGTCCGAGGCGTTCTCGCTCAGCGGGTCCGCTTCCGAGCGGGCGCCTGGCCGCGGAGGCCTGTCGGTCGCGGCGCAAGGATCGCCGGCCTCGCGAGCTGAGCCACTCGGGGACCCGTGGCCGCGTGCGCAAGGGGGGACGGCTATCCGCGAAGTCGGTGCCGAGATAGGCGTGTGTCGGGATAGCGTCAGGAGTTGACCGATTCTCGGACCTCCAGATCATCCTGGGGCTGGACCATGATTAGGACGGCTTCGTCAGAGTCCACCCGCGCGGATCGTGACCGTGGCATGCGCCAGCCGCCGTGCTCGGTCCAGACGAACACCACGCCCGGCTCCGCATCATCCTGGGTCCCTTTCACTGGCGCGGTGTGGGAGCTAAGCCCGGATCCACCGATGAGTTGATCGGTCGTTGCTGGTTCGCGCTGAGGTCGAGCAGGACCTTGCAGGTCCGTATCAGGGCGTCCGGCCTCGCTCCCGGGGTGTTCCACTCAAGAAGATCAGGCCGTCGCCGAGCGGATCGATCAGGACACCGCATGCGGATCGTCAGTTGGCGGAGCCGGTTCGACCAGGTCGCATCCACGCGGTCTGCAGATCGCCGCGCGTGCCGGAGGATGCAGGATGAGGCAGCGTCCGCGGGAGGCTGAGCGGGCTGAGAGTTGGATCAGCTTGCGGCGCACGGTCGCTGTCGTCGCTCGGCCAGGTCGGTACCGGTCAGGACGCACGAAGCCCTGGTGAGGTTGAACGCGATCACGGCCAGCACCAGCCAGGCGGCGTTCGCAGTGGATACCCCCGAGGCAGGTGCGCCAGCGCGGAGAGCCTTGAGGTCGGCATCGACCTGTTCGATGATCGCGTCGCCGCGGTCGAGTTCCTTGTCCCAGCCCGGCGATGGTGTTCGAGTCGCAGCGGGTCGGCGGTGGTGAAGAAGGCGTCGAACCGCCCAGGTGTCGAACAGCGTGCTCTTGTCCGGCGGCACGGTTGCTGCTCGGCGTTGAGGTCCGGAATCCGCCGCACCAGCCGCCGACCCGTGACGTGGTCGGCCTTGCGTTGGGCAGCAGAGGCGCGGGTGGAGGCCGATCGTCGGTGACCTCGGCTCGTGAGATCCAGGCGCCGCTGCCTTCATCGAACACGGCGTTCGTGTACTCGATCGGCGTCCGCGACTCCTCGGCGAGCGAGACGATCGCGGCACGGATCCGGCTGTTCATCCGGACCGTGACCGAGACCGCGGCGGCACCGGCCAGCGCGACGTGCACCGGTCCACGGCCGTCGTGGCCGGTCCAGTCCGACCACGCCGAGGACTGGGACCCGCGGCCTCCCGGCAGTGTTCGACCGCGTCGGCGACCACCGCTTCGCGCCGCGGGAGGAGTTGCCGGCTCCCTTTCGAGCCGCTGCGGCCGCGATGACCGGCGCCGCGGCCGTGGTGGACAAGGTGGCCAGCAGCGCGTTGATGCCGCGAACCCGGGTGCAGGCCGAACCCCGCGCCCTGTTTGGCGTGACCGTGGACCTCGATCGAACGTGTCGTCGACATCGAGCAACGACCGTACCCCTCGGCGCTGATCACGCCGTCGAGGTGCGTCAGGACTCAGCAGTTGCCGGTGAACAGGTCGGCGAACCCCTACCAGCGCGATCAGGAAGCGTCAGCGACCGCGTCGAGCTGGCGGATGTGACCGAAGGTGAAGCTGCGCAGGAACGATCCCAGCGTCGACGGTGCGTAGTTGCTGTGGAAGATCCGGCCCATCCCTCCGTGCCGCAGCAGCGCCATGTCGTCGATGGAATCCGCACCAGCGATCATCCCAGCGACCAGCGAGGACACCTTCAGCCCGGCGTTCGCGCCCCGGTCCGTCGGCACCGTCAGATGCTGGTCAGCCAACTCGCGCAGCCCCGCACGCTCAGCCAGCGCGAGCACCGGGACAAGCCCTGCAAACGACACCAGGTTCGGGTCATCGAATCGCGGCGACGTCGCTTGAAGCGTGTGAGAGAGTTTCACCTCAGAGGTGCCCTTCGTGCCGGTGGATCAAGAGCCCTAGACAAGCCCCAATCTCCCAGCCCGCAAGGGCATCCTCCTGTTACGGCACGCTCAAACCGCTCCCAACCACCCAATCATCGGTGGATCCGGGCTAAGCCAGTCCCGGAACGGCTCAGGTGAGACTTGCTTGTCTTCGACGGGTTCACCTGCAGCCGCCATCACGGTGCCGAAGCAGTTGGCTCCCGACCCAGACCCGGCGAAGGTGCCGGTAAGTCGGGGACCATCTGGCAGCACCCGTGCCGCGCGATCCCAAACCCGTGGACCTACTGATCTGTGTCTGCTGGGGCGAACGCTGGAACTGATCCAGTCGAACATGAGTTGGTCGCCTTGTTCGTCGAGCTCGGTCGGCCATACCGAGATGACCTTCTTCGGACGTGTGCTCTTGCGTCGAGCCGCGAGTAGCGAGCGCCGATGACCCGGCGCAAAGCTCAATGAAGGCGGGTTCGTCCAGCCAGGCCCAGTCGCCCGCGTACAAGAAGAACGTGTCGATCCACTCAGCGGTGGGCTCCACGTGATGATCAAGGATGACGGCGACGACGTCGGGGCGAAGGAGGTGGATCGGGAACGGCTGCACCGGTGGAGCGAACCAGCCTCGCCAGGTCGAGACCGGTCGCGGTGTACCGGGACCCTCAAGACGTCATCCACTGTCCGCCCCTTTCGGCTGTCTCTTCGCTCCTGCGCACGCCCGAGCTCATCATGCTGGGTCCGGCGACATGTCCCTCTGACCGGTGGTTTAGCGTGGCGTGTGAGAGCCCGCCCCCAACCAGCCGCTGTTCGCAAGCCGGTCCAGACCGGGCAACTCGGAACCCTGGTAGCGGTCCACGGCACCCACCTTCAGGACTGGCCGCCGGCACCCAGCGACCAGCCGACCAGAAGCAACGGGATGAAGAGTCAGCGGGTCGACCGAGGGTTGCGTCAGTTGGCAATCAGGACCGCTCACCCGCTGACGTACTTCGTCGACCGGACCCACCTTCCGTGGTCCACCTAACAGTCCGAACGTCACCGTCTCCACCTGAGCCGACGGCAACCTGGCCTGTAAAGTCCAGACCGTGGCAGAGCGTGAGCGCGCTAGGAGGAGCCCGTGGCGGGACGGCTCTCCCGTCAACGCCCCGACTCGGGACGTCACACCGACGTGGACGCCAGCGGGAATACTGGAGGCGGCGCCAGCGAGCACGCTCGCACAGCTGCAGACCGCCGTCGGCAACCAAGGCTTCAGCCGCCTGGTCGCTGCCCACGTGCAACGCCAGGTTGCTGTCGATACGGGCATCGTCGGCCTGAAGGCGCGCGACGGAATCGACCAGGGAACCGTCGATCGCCGACCACGGGTGACCGATCTCCAAGCGCAACTCAACCGCCGCGTGGGTGCTGGCCTCAGTCCCGACGGCATGTGGGGCCAGAAGACGTCCGGCGCCGTCCATCGCGCGCAGCTCCTCGCTGGTCTCGCCATTGCCGACGTCATCGACCAAGCTCTCGCTGACTTCCTCGCCGGCGGGGCGCCGGCCACTCCGGTGCGAAGCGGCGCAGCCATGCTCGTCGGTTTAAGGAAGGGTGACGGTCTCGACGCGGACAAGCTCGACGTCACGAACCGGGTCAAGTTCCTGCAGACCAAGCTCGGTGAGCAGGGATTCCCGACCAACGTCGACGGGAGGTGGGGCGCGAAGACCGATGCCGCCCTGCGGGCCTTCCAAACGGCTAACAGCCTCACTCCGGGCTCGCCCATCGATGCGGCCACCGCCGAGGCGCTGCTGGGTGCAGCGCAGACCACCGCGATCGATCCCGGATCATCGAGCGTGCTCGTACCGGGTGTGAACCAGGAAGAACGCCCGTTCGGGACGTTCGTCGTCCTTCCTGACGGCAAGACCGCTGCCGATTTCCCCACGTTGCGGCTCGACCCCACCGTCGAGGTCATCGCCGCCGCCGATTTCGCTCGGCTTCAGTCTCTCTGGGACGAGCTGGTCGCGGGGACCGGCACGATCCAGATCGGAAGCATCGATCCCGACGGGAAGGCGGTGCCGGCGTTCCGCGACAAGATGCTGGGGCGACTCGGGACCCTGCTCAGCCGCCCCACGGGACGCCGAGTCATCAACGAGATCCACGAACTCGGACGGCTCCTGCTCATCGCCCCCGATCGGCTGTTCAACGCACCACCAGGTCAGAGGACGGCATCGGGGCCGGTCACCGAACGCGACCGGGGCCGGGGTCTGGCCCCCCCGGTCGGCAACGGGCTGGCGAGCGACAGCACAATTCTCATCCCGCCCGACCTCGAGGACAACTCCCTCGTCGCGCTCGACAGGGACGGGCAGCCACTCCAGACGCCGCTGTTCGAGATCCTGGGCCACGAGCTCGGTCACGCACTCCACAACGCGCAGGGACAAAACCGCTCGGGCGAGGCCGGGAGCGATCCCAGCTTCCCGAACCGCGAGGAGGAGAACACTGACGACATCGAGAACGCGATCCGCGCCGAGCACGGTCTCGCCGGCCAACGATTCCACCACGGCGGGCGCAGAGGACGGGCGACAGACTTCCAGTGACTGACAACAGCGCACTACTGCGGGTCGACGCAGGAATCGACGGGGCTTCCTGCTGGATCGAAGCGACCAACGTCGGACCGACGACCGTCCACGTCTTCGACTCCGACCAGATGCCGTACCTACTCCAGGATCGCGACGCGCTCCTCGTCCTGTACGGGATGCACGAGCCGCCGGCGAACCGCGATTACTGGGGGGTCGAGATCCCGCTGACGAAGCCGCTCGCGCCGGGCGAGGTGATCAGGGGGGCGGTGAGTCTCGATCCGCTCTGGGTCCACAGCCACTACGGCACCGGTGACGAGTTCGTCGGGCTGGCCCATCCGACACGGATCCGAACGGCCGTGGGGTGGGGACACGCCCCGCTCGACGAAGCGGCGCTCGCCACATCGAACGTCCACCTCGTGTGCACGGTGTGGCAGCAGTTGGCGCTAGGACCGGACCTCAGTCTGCACTCGCCGAGCGATCGACCACGCAGCTGAAGGTGTCGGCTACTTCAGATGGGGCCTAGCCCCCAGCGCACCTGCTGATCGGTCGGTAGCTGTGCTTGGCACCATCTCCAAGCCTCAAGAGTCCCTCTGCGCCGGGCCGAGCAGGCGACTGCTGCAACCGCTACTTGGGGCGGATGCGGGATGATCGGCTCGTGGTCACGGGTTCAACTCTGCGACCTCGCAGCGGACGTGCTGTGAATACCGCATGGTAGTCATCGGAGTCATCGCAGTGCTCGTGGCGTGGGTTCCGGTCTGTACCTTCGTGGTGGTGCTCCTTGGACCGATCGCGATCGCACGCACGGCTACATTCATCGCCAACCCAGTCGGAAACGCCCGGATGCCGGTGAGCATCACCACCGCCTGCTCAGACCTTCCGATGACCAGCTCTACCGGCACAACACCGGGCAGCATGTCCTCCGGAGGGTTCAGCCACACAGGCTGGGGCGACTCCTCGAACTGCGAATCGTCTAGCGGCTCTGGTTCAGGAAAGAAGTCACCAGACCATCATCGCCGCCCATCCAACAGATCGCGCCGGACAAGCCGAACACCCATTGGTCTAGGTCGCCAACAGCTGTCCCACGCTTGTCTCGACCAGCGGTGGTTGAGCGTGAGGTGTGAGACGCCCACCACCGATCAGCCGACGTGCGCAGGCCGGTCCTACCTGGGCCGGCGACAGCGGAGGATCCCGAACTCGTTGCTATCGATGGATACGCCGTTGACGGCGAAAGGCGAGAGGCGCTCGCGGATGGCGACGTCGAACTCTGCGAGCCGTCACCGAACAGGTGAGGTGCCGCAAACGAGGTGGAGTGCAGGTAGCCGATCACACTGTCGAGGTTGCGTTCGCGTCGCACCGGGACCTTCACCTGCTCCCAGTTCGAGAACGGGGAGGCGTCCAGCTCGTTGGTGTAAAGCGCTGGCCGCTGATAGGTGCCGGTGCCGGCACGCCGCTCATCGCCGAGGAACTCGGCCAGGACCGTCTTGATCTCGCTCTTCCAGCCGGCGTTGTCGGCCCAGATGCTGTTGTCGCCCAGGATCGCCACGACACCGTCCGGGGCGACGATCGAGTCGAGCCGGCCGAGCACCAGCTGACGATCAAGCCAGTGGAACGTGCGGCAGATGGTCACCAGGTCGGCGGTCCAGCCTGTGGGTGGGGTGAAGTCCTCGGCTCGGGCCTGCACGAACGCGACGTGCTGACCGGGTCGAGGCTCCACGCTGTGGCGGGCGACCGCGAGCAGATCAGCGTCGACATCGATGCCGATCACGTCATCGACCCCGTCCGACAGGGCCTCGACCACGAACCCGGTGCCCGTGCCGATGTCCAGCAGGCTGCGAGGCAGGCGCTCAGGTGCGGCCTCGATGAGGATGGCGGCGACGTCGGCCGGCACCCCGGACCGAAACTGGCGATAGAACTCAGCCGTTCCCTGGAACAGACTCACTGACATCACCCTAGCCAGCCCGGGCTGGAGGTATACCGGGCCGTTCCCGCACCACGGTCGCTCTCTGTGCCGCGCACGACGGTCGTTCAGCCGGCGGGGCCTGGAGTGCGAATCACTCGGGCTCCGTCACCTCCTCGAGGGCGCCCGCGCTGGTGAACAAGAAGTACTTGCCGCATTCCGGGCAGCGCACCAGCGGCCTAGCCTCCGGCGCCCGCTGACGTTCCACTACTTTGACCCGTTCCCCATCGACCGGACACACCAAGAAGTCCATGCCAAGACGATAGGACCCCTCGGTCGCTGAGTCGCCGGTCTGACCGTTCACGGGTCGACCTACGGGGCTTCAGTACGGCTCACGCCCTGTCCCACCAGTCGAGGCAAGGCCACGACAGACCCAGCCTGCTGGAAGACCTCGAGAAACAGAAGCAAGATCACAAACGCTCGAACCCCACAAGCCCCCGACAACCCGGATAACCACCTCGGACGCCTGGATTATCGTGGAGGGATGCGGATCCCTCCTCCGGTCCTGGCGCTGACGGCGGCGCTCGTGCAGCGTGCGCTGACCAGGGGTGCGCCACCACCCTCCGCTGTCCGCACCGCTGCCTCGGTCGCTACAGCAGCGGTCTCTGGGGCGATCGCCACCGCTGCGGCGAGGCAGTTCACCCGGGCTGGCACGACGCTCGACCCGTCCGACCCGACGCGTGCCTCTGCTCTGGTCACCACAGGTGTCAACTCGGTCACCAGGAACCCGATGTACGTCGGCCTCAGCGGACTCCTCCTGTCGTATGCCATCCGGCGCGGCTCGTGGACGGCCCTGCTGCCGATGGCAGCCTTCGTGGTGGTGATCGACCGCCTCCAGATCCTCTCCGAGGAGGCCGCCTTGTCTGCACACTTCGGGATGGACTACGAGCACTATCGCGAGCGGGTTCCACGCTGGCTAGGCCCGGTGTAGCCGCGCTCGGAGGCCAAGGCTGCTCTCACCTTCCAGGAGGCCCCGCCGAGGTGCGCGCCCTGCCCGCCGATATCGCCGGCCAGCGCGAGCCCCTGGCAAGCGGCGCGGGCCAGACGGCCCGTCTTTCACTCAACGGTCCGCTTGCGAAGTGGACCTGGCGGCGTCAACCGTAGTTACGGTTGAGGTGTGGAGTCCAGGGTCCGGCGCGCCACCGAAGCGGACAGCGAGGCGTTGCGCCGAGCGATCTATCAAGCCTGGCGGTGGAGAGAGCCGTGGTCAGAGGCCGCCTCGGCAGTACCTCACCTTGAACCGGCCCGACTCGTACGTCGACGACTTCGGGCGACGTCGCGGCGATGCGGGCTTCGTAGCTGAGCGCCTGGAGAACGACCAAGATCAGGCTATCGGGGCGGCGTGGTACCGGCTGTTCACAGAGCAGGATCACCGCGACGGCTTCGTCGCGGCTGACGTCCCCGAGTTAGTCGTCGCAGTGGCTCCCGAAGCTGGTGGTCGCCGGCTCGGCCGAACGCTCACTGGCCGGCTCATTCAACACGCTGCCGCGACAGGCGCGTCTGGCCTGAGCCTGCACGTGAGCAATGAGAACGTGCGAGCGCAGCACCTGTACCGCTCCCTTGGCTTCATCGTGGTGGCTGACCGAGGTAGTCGAGGCCTCGTGATGTTCAAGGGGCTTCAGGGGTTCACGCGTGGCGGTCTGGCACCTGCGTAGGACGGTCCCCTTGGGACGTCCGAGCCGGCCGCGCGTCGCGGGCTGGAGTCGACGTTGTTGTCTTCGGCAGCGCGGGCGAACGGATCGCGATCCTGGGGCGTGACTCAGCTGTCGAGCAGCCGCGCCAGCTTCCGCGGTGCGTTGAACCGGTAGCTATCGATCACCAGCTCGGCTATCTCGGCCCAGTCGGTGCCCTCCTCGAGCACCACACCCATGATCGTGGCGGACCACGGTGGCTTGTAGAACGGATGACCGGCGTGCTCGAGAGCCCGCAGCTCGTCGCCGGCGGCGCGGAAGGTCAGCACCGTGGTCGGGGCGGCGATCCCGGTGACCTCCCGGTAGGCAGACGTGTAACCCTCCTGGGCGACCAGCACATGCGCAAAGGTCCGGCCACGGATTCCCCAGCGGACGCCGGTCCAGGCGTCCTCTTCGTACGCGTCGGGCAGGGTCAGCGCGGTGGCCGCGAGCCTTGCCACCGCCCCGGGCGCCGGCTCGATGCGTGGCGTTCTGGGCACGACGCGATTCTGTCAGGTTGAGCCATCGGCAAGGAGGGCAACCAGCAGCAGCGTCCGGCCGTGGCCTCTCGTAGAAGGGTCGGCTTGCGGCGACGCGGGAGGCGTGCCGACTATGCCTCTCGCCTACGGACGCTGCTTAATGCCTCACGGGCTTGACTGGGCGTCTCCAGCGGTGACGCTGGCGCAGCAGCACGGCATTGAGCAGCGGCCGTGCCCGGCGGTGACGTGAACCGTCTGCGAAGCCATCCCATCACACAGTCTGCCCTGAGTCCCTGAGTCCCTGATCGCCTCAGCCCCGTCCGTGGCGGCATCATCTTCCGGGGATGGCTCTGAACTCGTGAGCTGAACCGTCGGTCGTTCTCCAGGCTTGAGCTTGCGAGGCTGCGCCGGAAGCTTGCTGAACCATCTCGCGGCCACGATGATCGGCCGGCCGTGGCTGTCGGTGTCGGGCATGTGAGGTCTCCTCTGTAGCTGGGTGCGGCGAGGTATGCCGGTGGGTGATCAGTCTTCGAGTTCTCGAAGCTGGATCGTGGGGCGTTCGACCCAGGAGCCGTCGTCATGGCGGATCCGGGTGGTGGTGATGGCGGTGACCTCGAGGTGGAGACCGCGGGGTAGGAGGTGCCCCGTGTCGTAACCAGAGCGTCCCTCACCGAGGTACATGCCACGGCGGGTCTGGATCTCCATCAGCACAGGGTGCTCGTCGACCTGGTGGGGTGCGTGATTGGCGTCGGTGAACTGGTCGAAGGTGAACCGATCACCCGGCTGGGCGATCTTGCCGACCCAGTCGTTCAGGTTGAGGCCGTCGGCCTGCTCTTCGTCGAGGGCGAGGCCGGTGTAGACGACGTGGCCGCGATCATTGCGTTCCTCGAAGCGGCGGATGGCTCGGTCGACGCGTTGGACGTCGATCCGGTCGGTTTCGGTCAGCTTGAGGCCCGAGGCGTAGGTGTCGGCGAGGCGGCGGTTGAGGCTGAGCCAGTGGTCGGGTGAACCGGTGACCAGGTTCGACAGGGCACGGTGCTCGGTCTTGCGGAGCCGGTCATGTGCTGCGACCGAGGTGGAGCGCAGTTGGCGGCAGAGGTAGTCGCTGGGGGCGGCGCGCTGTGGCCCGGTGGGAAAGTCACGGATCTTGCGGGGGTTGAGATCCTCGCCGGCTGGGCGTGGGTATGCGCGTTCTCGGTCGCGGGTTGCTCGGGTCAGTCCGCGGGTGTCTTCGACGGCTTGGTCATGGCGACGCTTGTCCGCGTGGGCTTGGTCAACGATGTTGACGTCGCTGGCGTTGGCGAGAGCGCCAGTCTTGCCGCCCGTGACCGACTCCATCGCGGGATCCTCAACACGGAGTCTCGCGCCGTCGATACGGGTCGGCTTGGTTCTGGGCCGACTCATCGCTGGCCCCTCCGGCGGAGGTGCTGGCGACGTCGCAGCAACACGTAGCCGACCGCAAGGGCCAGGCCGGCTGCCCCCAGGAGGATGAGGATCCGGTAGACGTCGAGTCCCTGGCCTTCGAAGATCGTGAGCGTCTCTGTTGTCACGACGAGCTGATGCTCAATGAGCCAGGACCACACCTTCGCTCGGACGCGTGCCAAGACGAGCGGTGCGGCGGCCAGCAGTGGCGCGAAGACGATGATGCCGGCGAGCATCTCGCCAACGCTCAACTGCGACAGCTCACCGCCGCCGATGCGGGGATGCTGTTGCTGGACGGCCATCAGGAGTCCCCGTCGCTCATAGCTCGGCAGCGTGCAGTGGCCTCGGCCGGAATCATCACGGACCCGTACTCATCGCTGTCGGGGTCGATCGAGCGCCAGTTCAGGACCCACTCCTGGTCGTTGGCGAGATCTTGCTCGACGGACTCCACGACGACCCAACGGTCCGGGTCGAGCTCGAGCAGCTCCCCGTCGACGATCTCGTCCGGTGTGACGGTGGCGGGAGGCCCGTACTCGGCGAGGGGATCGTCCGCGGCCATGTCGTTGGCGGATGTGGGTGTCGGCTGGCTTGCCGGAGACTCCGCGAGTGTGGGCGGAGTCTGGCGGGTGCCTCGGCCGGGCTTTCCGCCCTTGGGGAACGTCACGATGGTGGCCGATGGCCCATCATCGGGCTCGGCGCCGGTGGCATCGGCCGGTGGCACGTCCGGGGCCTGCGGGCTCGAGCTCGTTTTGTTAGTGACGGCGCCCCGGCTTGTGCCAGGTGCGTGTTCGCTGGCGGTGTCGCCTGGCCGTGTGGGCTGACGGAAGACCGGTACGCCGTCGTCAATGTCAGCGGCGGATTCCGACGCCGGCTTGTAGGGCTCGTAGGTGATCTCGGCGGGTTCCATCACCGCGTCGACGACGGCTCCCCAGACGTCGGGGACTCCTTTGCTATCGACTATTGGTTCGGGGATGGTGATCTGTAGAGCTGGGTGCTTCACGGTGGGCTGACGGAAGTGCTCGAGCAGCCTGCGTTCGGCGCTGGTCTCCATCCGCCGCGGGTCGGGCACCCAGTATGCCTGGATCTCTCGGGCGTTGTCTTCGGAGGTGCAGGCGATGGCGCGTCCACGAACCCCTGGCAGTGAGGTACCGATAGATGATCCCCACATCATCCGCGACCCGTCAGCGGACAGCCGGCCCAGTGACAGGCGTGAGTCGAAGTTGTCACGGGACTCCCCCGACTCTCCGAAGAATCTGACGTCGGGACGCTGGATGCCGATGACGACACGGACTCCGGCTGTTCGTCCGAGTCGCACGAGTGAGTCGAACTTCTCCATCACTGGGCAGGTGGTGGGCATTCCTCGGACTTTGATTCTGGACCACCACTGGCTGACGCGGCGGCTGAACTCGGCGAACTCGTCGACGACCAGAACGAGCAGGTCGAAGTCGTTCTCGCTGGCGCCCTCGGTGATCGCGGCGTAGCGCTCTTCCATCAGGTCCCACGCGCGAAGCAGGGTGACGATCTGCTCCTCCACGGTCGTGGCGACCACTTGCACGTTCGGGAACCCTCGGAGTCCGATCAGCTCCACTCGTTTCGGGTCGCACGCCCATACCTTGATTTCTCGTGCTGCCGCTTCCAGGACGACACCGCGGAGGACCACCGTGTTGTGGGTGGGGATCATGGCGCGGCCTGCGAGGAACAAGTGGCTTGGCGAATCGACGGTGATGCAGCGCATCGGTACCTCAGGTACCGGACGGATGTCAGTGATGTACCGGCGAAGGTTTCTGGCGGGGTTGTAATGACGCGTCCGCTCTCGAAGCAGGTCGAGCTTTCTGGTCAGCCGGAAGACCGGATCGTTGGTAGTGAATGCGAGGGTCCACTTCGGCCCGGTGACCCGTCCGTCCAGCTTGGCAAGTCCTTGAACCCTCGACACGCGGTAGCCCAAGGACACGATGAGCTCTTCGACGTCGTCAGCGAGACCGGGCAAGACAGTCGTGAACTGTGAAGTTCCCTGTGGACTGACTGTTCCGTCGGTATCGAGCAAGCCAGCAAGCAATGCGCGACGCTGGGCGATGGAGGCTCGAAGGTACACCGGCGGGACTCGCTTAGTCGGACCTTGGTCACGCTGAGTCTTCAGTAGTCCCAGTCGGCGCAACGGCCGCGCCAGCCCATACAGGCCGTACCGGCGACAGCCCTTTGTGCCGTCCGTGGCCAGGTTGTACACCTGAGTCCTGATAGCCGTCCGCTTCGATGTACTCGACAATCTCGGGGTCTGCAGAGGTGAGTACAGGTTGCCACGAGTGCCCGTCCCCAAGCCAGGCGCCTAGCGTGTAGGGAGCAATAGGCAGATCCACATCCGGGAGATCCAGTGGTCGACTCACCGGCACCGAATGATTGAGGTGGCCGTTCGGAGCTCGGAGCGTGTTGAGTATGTCTCGGGTAGTGCGCACCTTCCCTATGCTGGCCTTCTGGCGTTGATCGTTGAGTAGTTCCCTGCCGCCGTCGGCTAACGCTGTCAGGAAGGCTCGGGCCGGATATGCAGTCGTCGTTCCGAAGCGTCGCCGCAGTGTCCTGGCTGGCACCTGGAGCTGGACCTGCCGCTTGTCGAGGTAGCTTGGCGGCGCTTGCGTACCCCTCAGGGCGCCGTGCAAGAGATCCTTGGAGATACCGGTCTGAGCGGAGAGTTCTGCGACGGTGACCTCGGCTTCTAGTTGCAGAGCGTCGATCTGATGACGGTAGAGGCCCAGCCGTCGGCTGCGCATCATTGCCGTTTGGAGTCTTCTTGTCGTCGCGGGTCCGTTGAAGACGCGGACCGTCTGCGTCTGCGTGACTGTCTGCGCTTGATAGGTGTTGTCGACGACTCTGGGCTGGTCAATCGCTCCTTGGATGCCTCGTGCGATCTGATGAAGCCAGCCGGAGGTGGGGTGGCAGCCGACGAGGCGTGCAGCGTCAGGGATGGTCAGAGTGGCGTCGGCATCAGCCTCACATGCGGCCAGCGTCAATAGCTTGATCACGTCGTCTCCGAGACGCTGGCGACGCTCCCTCTCCGGGCGGCCGGGCCACAGCGCGACCCGGGCGGAGCGATCCTCGGTCCACCACAGATGCTCTGCATCGGCGACGATACGAGCGCCGTCGGAGAACGTGAGCTCGAAGCACTCTCGACCAGTCGGCTGGTCGTACACCCCTGTGACGGTTGTCGGCTGCCCTACATCGTCGAAGACCAAGTCACCGACACGCAACTCCCCCATGGATGTCCAGCCAGACGGCGTGCAGATCGGAGTTTGTAAGGACAAACTCTTTCCCTTCCCCGTCTTGCCTGCAACGAGAAGGTGCGGCATGCGACGATTGAAGGTCCCACGACACGACCTCTCCGTCTTCGTCGACACCGAGCGGAATCAGGTGGGCCATCTCGGAGTCCAGCGTCGGAGCCGGCCTCGGTATCAGGCTTTCCATCTGTGGTCGCAGCTCGAAGGTGACCTTGTCGTTGCGGAGATCCCAGCGGGCCCGCCACCGCCCTTCGAGCATCGTGGTGACGACTCGTCTCGACACGTTCTCGCCAGATCGGGAAGGTCGCTTTCACTCCGCATTCGTGCTGGACAACGACCTTGCTGAGCGTGGCAGCATCGCTGGTGGTCTGGACGGAGGCGGTCTGTCCGAACAGGTGTTGCATCATCGTGGTGGCGCGCTCGACTTCGACGCTGGGCGTCTCCGTCGGCGCCTCCCGCTTCAGGCGGAGGGTGATCCGGCCGAGCCGCGGATCGTGCCGGGAGACTCGGTAGCGGGCGCCGAGGACATCGGCGAGCACAGCTGCACCAGCGCCGGGCCATGTCTTGTTGGCGACGACCGCGGCCGGCTGGTAGCGGAATCTCACGAGCTGTGGGGTGCCGACGAGACCGCCGCGCCACCGGTGGGCACGGAAGCGGTGAACCGGTCCGGCGATGCGCTCGATCGAGGCCTGGGCGCTGGCGGTGATCTCTTGGCGTCGCTCGTGGCAGACCGCCGCGGTGACGATGCCGGCGCTGGCCAGGGTCCCCACGGCGGCGGCGGCCGCCGCGGCCTGCGGTCCGGCTCCGGTGAGAAGTGGGGTGGCGCCGGTGGCGATCAGGGTCGTGGCCGTGGTGGTCAGTAGCGCCGCTGGCCAGGCGGGCAGGGTCCGCCCCGTGGACCGGTGTGCGTAGGACGCCTTGTCGACCTTGTCGACGGTGCTGTTCGCCTCGAGGGGCGGTCCGGCGATTGTCATCGTCCGCGACGCCAGCTGCCGGCGAGGAAGCCGTAGACCTGGACACCGCTGCTGGCGTAGTCGCGGCATTGCTGCAGCACCGGGCACCGCTGGCAGAGTCCCTCCCGTAGGGCAGCCAGTTCGCGACGGTGGGCCCGCTCATGAGCGCGGTCTTCTGCGCTTGCGGCTGGAACCTTCGGCTTGGTCAGGTTCAGGTCGAAGAAGGTCGGGCAGCCGAAGGCAAGGCACCGACTGGCCGTCGTCGATCGCGTCGGCGATGGACGACGCGAGTCGGCGTGTAGTTCCGTCGCTGCTCCCCAGTCAGATCGGTCGTGAAAGGGCGACCAGTACCCGCAGTCGTGCGTGTCGTCGTCACCTGGGACCTCCTCTTTCCCCCTAGAGGCCCGAGATTTCGGCGATTTGTGACAGGAGACCTCGAGAAAGTTCGGGAAAGCCGTCGAAATCCTCGGGCTAGTCGAAATCGATGGCGGAGTCGAACGATGTGATCGACCAGGTGTCGTCGTCTCCGTTGGCTGCGAGGTACAGCACGAGCGCCCAGCCCTCTTGGTAGGTGATGCGGATGGTGATGGCCTCGTCGGCCGCCTTCAGCAGCTGATAGCCGCCGTAGTGGCCGCGGGGGACCTTGCTGAGGTCGGTGATGGCAAGGGCGTCGAGGACGGGCCGCTCGAGGTAGGGCCGCAGGTTCGCCAGCCACTGCTTCCGGGTGAGTCCGCCGGTGTCGGGGTAGGCGAGGGCGAACCCCTGGACGGTGGGCTCCCACTGGCGTCGGGCTTCGGCGGTGCCGCCGTAGGGGCCGCTGTCCGTAGTGGTGGACGCCCCCGGAACGGCCGAGGGAGTCGCGGCGCTGCGCGGCTGCGGTGCCGCTGTCGTCGGGTTGTCGGTGCGGGGCGGGTGCAACGGCGTCGGTCCGGTCAGGCCAGAGCCGAACCGTGAGGACGGCCATGATGATCACCACGGCGATGAGGGCGAGCTTCTTCATGGTTCTCCGATCAGGAGGGCTTAGGAGACGGATCCGCCAGCGTCGGGGAAGTAGGGGGCGGACCAGCCTTCGAAGTGCTGCCCCCAC
>CAVPPP010000052.1:0-15365 GCA_963707005.1 uncultured Actinomycetota bacterium | reverse complement strand
CCCAGCTCTTCCGCGCCGCTGAGCTCGACGACACCGACAGCACCGAAGCGGCCAGCGACGACTACACCCAAGACGCCTGGTCCATGCTGTACGGGGCCCTGGTGAAGGGCTACGGGGTCTCCCCGGACACCTTCCAGCTGGCCTACCCCTACCAGGCATGGAACTGGACCACGCAGAATTTCGGCTACATCTCCCCCGCCCAGTACGACACGCTGTCGGTCATCCCGGCCTGGAGCGCCACCGGCAAATCCGTCTCCACCGGCAGCCGGTTCAACGATCAGTACGTGGCCTTCCTGAACGTCATCACCCCCGACTCCACCGACCCGGCGCTGCGCAAGAAGCTGGACCAGCTGTACAACGACCTGACCGCCACCACCAACACCTACGACCGCACCCTGCAACAGGCCAAGAGCGCGTACACCGCCGACACCGACGCCGACAAACCGAAGTCGTTCACCCAGTGGCTCGGCACCCTGGACGGTCGCTCCTGGCAGACCAAGCTGAACGCGCTCCAACGCGCCATGGACCAATCCCAGGCCAACTACCAGGCCGGTGTGGCCGAGTCCAAGACCCCCAACCTCGTCGACGCACTCGAGGCCTACGGCGACGAGGATTACTGGTCCCAGCTGAACGACCCGAACCTGGCGACAATGCCCAAGGTGCCGAACTGGTCACTACCGATCACCCCCGCCGACTGGGCCGACCGTGCCGCCAACGGCGACGTGCCCGGCGGAGCCATCGAACTGTCCAACGCCGACGCCAAGTACGACTACACCAAAACCTGGGCCGGCGGCAGCGCGAAAGTCGGCACCTTCTTCTGGCAGGTCGAGGTCAGCGGATCATGGGAACGAGTCAGCTCCTTCGAGTCCGACGCCAGCCTGAGCGTCAGCGTCCAGTTCGAAGGCATCGAGGAGATCGCCATCCAGCCGTCGCCGTGGTACATCGGCGTCAGCGCACTCGCCGACGGCCCCTACAAACGGGGCTACTCCAAAGACGGCGCGGGTGGCACCAAGGCCGTCTTCGGCGAGGAAGGCTTCCTCCCGTTGCTCAAGACCGGCATGTACGTGGTGTACCGGCCCTCATTCTCCATCCGGGTCAGCCACGACACCTTCACCGCGTTCGATCAACAGTTCACCGCCTCCACCGGAATCCGGGTCGGGCCGTTCACCTTCACCGCCAAGGGCGGCGCCGACCAGGCCGGCTGGACCGCCAGCTCCACCGGCATGAGCTTCACCGGCACAACCGACTCCACCGAACCCTTCATCCTCGGCTACACCCTGAAGGCCATGCCATGACCGACGACACCACAGAAGCACAAGTCACCATGCAACACGTGTCGAGCGGCAAACTGTTTAAACCCGACCCCAGCGCCCCGAAAAGGAAATGGCTCCAACCCAACATTGCCGAAGCCGAGCCCGTCGTCATCTGGGACCGCCAACCAAACATCTCCCAACCGTTCCGCATGGTCAACGACGCACAACCAGCCGACTTCATCCCCGGCACCGACTACTGGCTGACCGGCCGGGCCGACGACGGAAACCGCGTCTGGCGACTACGCCTGATCGAAGTAAGACGAGGCGGCAAAGACATCGTCCTCGACCTCAACGACATCTCCTAAAGGAGCTGGCACCGACAGTAACGGTCGGACAGACTCATGCGCTACCTGGAAAGGGCGGCACTCAGAGTCGGTCCGTCGTCGTTCCCTAGCCCCTGGCAGCCCCCGACCGTCGCCGCCTCACGATTCCAGCCACGACCGTCGCAACCACGAACAATCCCGCCAGGACGAGGATTCTGGCCAGGTCCAGGCCGCCGAGATGCGGAATGGTGATGATCACGTCGTGGTCGGTCAGCAGCTGATGATCACGAAGCCAACCGCCTGCGCCGGCCAGGACCGACTGACGTTTGGCGTAGAGGACGCCGATCGCGATGCAGCCCAGGACCATCATCGCGATATGGTCGTTGGACAGACCCTGCTCGCCGGGTCCGGCGCTCACTCCTCGACTCCGCGGACCTCGACGAGCGGGCTGGCCGTCACCGCGGGGTTCTCCGACAAGGCGATCAGGCCGAGCTCGGCCAGGCCGTCCAGGTATCGCTCGGCGCGGCCGGGCCAGATCAGCTTGACGTTGCCGAGAGGCGGCTCGAACCGTCCGTACTCGGGGGCGTACGCGTCACCCATCAGCAGCATCGGCACGTCGGGGTGGTCCCAACTGGGGCACTCGTCGGCGGTGATCGGGTCCCGGCCGGTGCCGAACTCCGCCGAACGTTGCAGCACGGCCTCCTCATCGGGGCTCAGCTGGCCGGCGAACATCGCTTGGGCGACGTGGTTGACGATGACACCGGCGCAGTGGCGGGCGCGGAGCTTGACCTGCTCGAGCTGCGCCTCGCGGTCGCGGCCGGGCTGGGACTGGTAGCCGTCGATGAACAAGGCCAAGACCTCGTCGGCAGTGAAGGCGTAGGCGTTCGCGCCCTGCAGGCGGACCTTGTACCGGTACGGGAAGCCACCCGGGGACACGGGCGTGACCGGCTGGTGACTGTGGTCGACCAGCTGGTCGGCATCAGCGATGACCCGCAGGTTCGTCGTCCGATCGGCAGGCACGGCCAGCGGCAGCACCGTCACCGGGGAGACGGCAGCGGCCACCTCGCCGGCCCCGGTGCGGTGGCCTTCGGCAGCTGGCTCGGCATGCTCGTGCTGGTGGTCGTCGGTCATGGGGACGGACTCCTCGGGTCGTGGTTCGACGGTAGGGGCTGGGTGAGGGGCGGGCGGGGGCGACACGGTCGCTAGTTGCGGTAGTAGCTGCCGCGGCCCCACAGAGCCGCGATCTGGGTTCGGTCACGGTCGGTGCTGAACAAGGTGTCGATCAGGCTCCGGACCGGACGGGTCCGGCCCGCGAACTCGGTGGCTGATGCGGCCATCAGGTTCCTGGCCCACCCTTCCCGGCGGGCGGTGTGCAGCGCCCGCACCGTGCCCGGCTGCACGTCGTTGTCGCGGACGTAGTTGGTCATGGCCGCGCACAGGTTCACCTGGGCCTGGATGACACCCGGGTGGTGAGAGGCGTCGGGGAACCGGAACTCGATCCGACCCGACCTGTGCTGGAAGGCGTTGTAGAAGTTGATCATCGCCTCCCGGCCCCCTTGGTAGTTGGTGGCCTGGTAGCTGTCTGTCCAGGCCGGGCCGGGGTCCCGGGCCGGCAGCGGCCGGTTGTAGCCAGCGGACCGTGCCGAGCCTCGGGTGCGGCCCATCCGGTAGATGTCGTCCTCGTTCGCCCGGACCAGGTTGACCAGACGCCACGCCAGCTGCGGGGTGTACTGGGCCGAGGAGATGTTGGTGTGGCTACCGGCGTGATCGGTGCTGCCGCCGTGCCGGCGGATCGCCTCACACACCGTCGCGATCTGTGCCCAGTGCTCGGGGCTGTCCGCCATCACCGGGGTCACCAGCTCCCCGCCACGGACCGAGCCGTCGTGCTCGTAGACCCAGCCGTTGTAGCCCGACCGGGCGCCGGAGTGGTAGCTGCTCTGGTGCGGGCTGGACAGAACACCGCGGGCGTGGAGCTCGCGGCCGACCTCGCCGGGCCCGTCGATGGTGGTGGAGTCGAACTCGATCTCGATGCCGAACCCGGTGTTGGCGGCGTAGCCCTGCAACGCGTTCTCGGTGTAGAAGGGCACCTCCCGATCCGGGCCGCTGTCCCGGATGGCCTGCCGGAAAGCCTCCGGATTGGACAGAAACGACTCCGCGGCCACCGCCGGCCGCGGCGGCGCCGGCGCTGTGGCCCGCGGTTGGACGCTGAACTGGTCTCCCACCACCGCCGACGACAGGTCGGTCTGCGGTAGCTCACCGGCGGCGTGCATGTGGTCACGGACGGCCTCGCGGGTGTGGGCGACGTGGGCGCAGTCGACCGAGGGGCAGGTCCGGCAGGTCAGCTCGTCGTCGCCGACGTCGTCGAGGTCGACCCGCTGCCGGGTGGTTCTGTCCAGGCCGCGCACCGCGTCCAGCCCGGGACGAAGCCGGACTGTCCCTTCCACCTCGGCGTCGTTGGTGAGGTGATGGATCTGGACCTCGACCGGCCGATGGTGGTTGGCCTCGAGCAGCTCAGCCATCCGGGCGGGATCCGGGACAGCCAGCCGGCTGCCGCCGTCGACGACCTGCTGCTGGCTGACCAGCGCAGCCGGCCCACGCAGCGGGCACTGATGGAGCACGTCGCCGACGAACTGCCCGCAGTCGTCGCAGCGGACGGCGTAGGCGGTCTCCTCGGCTCGAGGGATCCGGGTGCCGCGGCGTTCTGTCCAGGACACGATCGCCGGGGTCATCGGGCCGCGGGCGTGCAGGCCCTCCAGGTCATTGATGTCGGAACGGGACAGCCGATACGCGGCGGTGCTGCCGTCGCGGCGACGGACCTCGACCCGGTCCGACAGCGTCGAGGTGCCGAGGTGGGTGACACTGTCGGCGCCGTCCAAGGCGTTGGTGACCGGGACCCACTGCTGCACCAACCGGACCGGCGGCAGCACCGGGGGCTGTGTACTCAGAGCCTGCAGGGCGTGGCGGGTGGCCGGGTCACCAGGGATCGCACCCAGGTCGCGTAGTTCTTCAGCGTTGGCGCGAGGTTGCCGTCCGCCCGGCGCCTGCTCCCGCAGGGCGTGGAACTCCGCCCGGGCTTCTCGGCGGGACATGCCCTGCCGACCGGCGATCTCGCCGAGGCGGGCGTCGAGGGCCGCCTGAGCGGCAGCAACACCGTCAGGCAGGCGTGACAGCGCCCACAAGGTGTCGTCGGCCAGGCCGTCGTTGACAGTGCGAGCCCGGTCCAGACGGGCCTGCAGACCGGCCCGGCGTTGGGGACGGAAGTTGGGGTTGGTGGTGATGGCGTGCTGAGCCCGCTCCAGTTCCCGCTGGAGAGAGACGTCGCGGTTCCAACCAGACGGTGGCTGGCTGGAGCTGAACTCGTGGCGGAGCCGGTGCACGATCGACTGGACCTGCGCGTCGTCGAGCCAGCTGCCCGACCGGGCCAGAGCGATCGCCACCGAACTGGCGGCATTCTGTCGACAGACCATTGTTGTGGGCCTCCTTCATCTCTGAAGGCCCGAAACGACACCGGATGTGAGGTTGGACAGAAAGAAAAGTTTCAGCGAGCTACCGCTGAAGGCCTCACCGAACTGCAAGTGAGGGTGCCGTGGAGGCGGGTCGCGGTCAGGTCAGGCCATGGCGGCTTTCGACTGACAGTCGACCGCGATTGTGCGTGAGATCTGACCGCACCTGTTCGACGTCGATGTCGTTGTGCGTCAGATTCGACCGCAGTCAACGCGGCGGCGACCTACAGCCTGCCCGTTCCTATCGCCTGGCCCGCTGAGCGACCGTCGTACGGAGCACGCATGTCGACCCTCGTGCGGAGCACGCCAAAGTCCTGCGGCGCACTGTGAGCGCAGCGATCAGGGCAGCCGAGGCTGGTCCTCGGGCGGCTGCACAGAGGCCTCGGCGCGCCGCATGTCCCGCCTCGTCCAGCGCGACAGCAGCGCCTGGGTGCAGATGAGGTGGATGACATGGACGCAGGTCAGCGGGACCACGGGTCGGCTGAGTGCGCCGTGCGCGGTCGAGAGGCTCCCGTGACGGCGAGCTCGGAAGGCCCATCGAGCCGCTCGCACGTAGCTGGCGACCAGGATGACCTGGACCGCTGACGAAATGAACGCGTTGCTGACCAAGACGAGCATGATCGAGCGAGCCTGTTCCGGCCGCAATTCCTTCAAGCGTCGGGCCAGATCTTCCGCCTCTTGCCGACGGCGTCGTCTGCTCATAGTCGAACGGTAGTGCGCGCCCCTTGCGCGAATCCCTCGGATGTTTGCCCCTCGTACGGAGCACGCAAGCCGACCCCTGTGCGTTGAGGCCCAGTCAATCCGCTGGATCCGCGTGCTCGAGTCTGGAAGCGTGTTCATCGTGTCGGCCGCCGAAGCGCTTCGCGAGCAAGGGATGGCCCGGCAACGCTGGCTGGCTCAGGCGCTCGACCAGTTGGAGGCGATTCCCACCGTTGTCGCGGTCTGGTTGTGGGGTTCGGGCGGCCGCGGTGATGATGACGCGCTCAGCGACTGCGACATCTTCGTGGCTTGGGATGAGACGTCTGAGGTTGCCGGCCTGGGGACCGTGGTGGTTTCGCCGGTTCGGCGAATTGTTGTGGTGGCACGAGGACTCTTTCAACGCCCATACCGAGGGGCGCTTCGTCGCGACCGGCTGCTATCCGGCGCCGTACTCGCCGCTCCGCGGAATGCTGCGTGCCGGCGAGCAACCGGCTCTAGGAGGTGATGCCGTGAACGGTCTCGACATGGCCACTGCCGAGCGGACCGACCTTGCCGATTTCCTGGCGACGCTGACGCCCGAGCAGTGGGAGGTGCCGTCGCTTTGCGAGGGTTGGCGCGTACGAGACGTGGTCGCTCATGTGATGAGCTTCGACGGCGTCAGTCCGCTTGGCATGTTTCGCCGCGCCATCCGTGCTCGGTTCGTCCACATCAACCAGGTCGGCGTTGACGAACTCGCATCATTGAGTACCGAACAGCTCCTTCACAGGCTGCGGGCCCATCTGCGGCCACAGGGGCTGGCCACAACCTTCGGGGGCCGGCTCGCCCTGCTCGATGTCACCATCCATCATCAAGACATCCGCCGACCGCTTGGTATGCCACGCCAGATCCCGGCCGAACGGCTGCGGTGGGTGCTTGGCGACAGTGTTCGCAGCCCTGAGTTGCCGGGATGGCGGCTCGCCCGCGGTGTGCGTCTGGCGCCGACCGATCTGGCCTGGAGTCACGGCTCGGGACCGGAGATCACCGGACCGGCAGAAGCCATGCTGATGGCGATCACCGGTCGGGCGAGTGCCATCGGGGAGCTGGCCGGTCCAGGGCAGCCGGTGGTGGCCCGCCGACTCGCCCGCTGACGGCACCGGTGCATCAGCCCGGACCTGGTCAGGATCGTCGAAAGTAGGTTGGGAGGCGTGGATGTTGGCGCGAAGTTCCTCGGCTCGCGTTGGGCGGCCCGAGCCCCGATAGCCCTGTTCAAAGCGCACCTGGGCTTCCTCTTCGCAGGCCGGATGCTCCTGCTGCTGCACCGGGGCCGCAAGAGCGGTGCCGAGCGGTTCGTCGTGGTGGAGGCCGTAGACCGCGAGGACCCCGACACTGTGCTGATCGCGTCAGGGTTCGGGACCGCTTCCCAGTGGTACCAGAACCTGAAGGCCGATCCTTCCTGTCTGGTGTCGATCGGATTCCGAAACCGGGTCCCTGCCACGGCCGAACTTCTCGACGCGTCAGCGAGCTCATCGCTTCTCGCCCGGTATGCGGCTGAGCATTCAAGGCTCTGGAAGCACCTCAGCCGATCGATCACCAGACTCACCGGTGACGACCAATTGGAGATACCCATGGTCCGGCTGCACCTCGAGCGGGAGCACGGCTGAACGGGATCGATCGAGCCAAAGCAACCGTATCTTCCGCCCGTCAAGGCCCAATTGACGATCCGAAGTCGACCCTCGTGCGAAGCACGCTGAGCGACCCGTCAATAGAGATGGGTCGCGGCTCATAAGCGCCGATTCGGAAAGTAGCGGCAGCGCAAGTCACGTCGGGGTGCGTGCCAACATGGCGCATGCCCGAACTGACGGTACGCGTCCTTGAGGAGCAGGACTGGCCCATCTACCGGGACGTCCGGCTCGCCGCTCTCCAGGAGTCCCCGGGCGTTTTCGGCGACAGCTATGACCACGAGGCCGCCGCCGATCTAACCTACTGGCAGTCCCAGCTCACCGCGGCTCGACGGTTCGTCGCCGAATCCGACGGAAGCCCGTGCGGTGTGGTGTCGGTTGGCAGTTTCCCTCAGGAACCTGGGTCGGTGGAACTGTTCGGTCTGTGGGTGGACCCGACGGTTCGCTCCACCGGTGTTGCCGGGCGGCTCGTCGACACGGCAGCTAGCCTCGCCGCGGCCGCCGGCGCCACCCAGATGTACTCCTGGGCCGGCACCGAGAACGGACCGGCGATCGGGTTTGCCACCGGCTTCGGGTTCCGTGTCACCTCCCACCGGAGACCCGCCCCCAGCGGCGATCATGCCCTAGGCGACACCGAGATCGCCCTCGTCCTGGCCCTCGAAGACGACCCTCACATCGTTCCTAAAGCCGCCGCTGACAGGCTTCGCCGCTGAGTCGGCGGAACCAGAGGGTGCCACAAGCGGACCCTCCTGCGAGAACGTTGACGGCCTCGTGTGAACACCTAGGTGTTGAGTGGAGGGAACTTCCAGCGCCCGTCGGCGATCTCTGGTCGGGGGCGATACAGACGGATGAGGTAGTTCCATCCTTCGGTGATCGGGATGGCGTTGGCAACCTCGGGCGGGTAGTCCCCGAAGCGGACGGTGATCGATCCGTCGGCATTCGGCACACCGGTGATGTTGTTCACGGTGTAGGCGCCACGTCGGGTGCGTCGCCGCCGCCCCGCCTCCCGGTCGGACAGTACGGGAATGAGGGACTTCAGTTCGCGCATGATCAGGTCGTCACCGAGGCGGACACGCCGTTGCTGCTGGCCAGCGCCGGCGCCGGCATCACCACCGTGCTGCCGATCATCGAGCACGTCGCCAAGACCCAGCCCGAGCGAACCGTGATCGTGGCGCACGCCGACCGGACCGCCGCCGACCACGCCCTGCGCGACACCGTCCAGCACGTTGGCCGGCTGCTGGACGACTTCACCAGCTACAGCTGGTACGAGACCGTCGCCGACGGAGACACCCGGTCACGACAGGGACTGATGGACCTGTCAGTGATCGAGCTGCCCGCCGACATCCAAGTCTTCACCTGCGGGCCGCTACCGTTCATGCGGCACGTCCGCTCCGCTCTGGTCGCCCGGGGGATACCGGCCGACCGGATCCGCTACGAAGTCTTCGGACCCGACCTGTGGGCCGCCCAAATCCCGGCCTGACCTTCCGAAATATCGGCGCAGCCCGATGACCGCCGTCGAGCCGAAGGGTGGTCGCAGTCGTCGCCGAATCGACCTCTGGGCCGCGCAGAGGATGGGGTACCTCTGCGGGGGTCGACGCCGAGTCGAAAGGAGACCCTTGGGCCTTCGCGAGAGGTGACCATCGCTCGACAGCGCACGCTCGTAGAGTGACCCATCCCTCCGACCAGGAGCCCTCGACGACGCCCGGATTGGATGGAGGGAGCCGGTCGCGACTGCCATTGGGACATCGACACCGCGAGAACGATGTCGCAGTGCTGCACACCTACCACCTCGTCGACCGGCTACGGGTACCGGATTGTCCCGTAGCGTTGTCGAGGACACCATCGACGGTGCGGCGGTCAAAGCGGCAATCGAGGCGGAAGGCGCGCCGGATCGGCTGAAACGACGTCTTTCGACCCAGCCACGAGATCAGAGACGATCGATTCGCGCGGATCCCCCGCAAACTCATCGAACCCGGCGAGGACGTCCGGCCCGTACGAACGACTCGATGAATGTTTAACATGAAGACGTGGCCATAGCCGCGTCGAACGGCCCTGGCGTAGTCGCCTATAAATCTTTGGAGCACCGTCTGTCGCACAGCGGTGGGCCCCTTGGGCCGAGAATGCGCGCAGGAGCTGAAGAAAGTGAAGGGTGATGGAGGGAAACTCTCTGATAGAGGTTGTCGAGCAGCTGCTGGTCCAGGCAGAGAACAGTCACAGCGGTCGGGCGGCACAGACCGTCTACGGCGGTCATGATCGGGTGCTCCGGCAGACGGTGATCGCGTTGGCCGCCGACCACGAGCTGGCTGAGCACGAGAGCCCGGGCGAGGCGACGTTGCAGGTGCTGTCCGGCCGTGTCCGGCTCACGGCCGGCGACGACGCCTGGGAGGGAACCGCCGGAGACCTGGTGACGATCCCGCCGGCTCGGCACGCGCTGGCGGCTGTGGAGCGCTCCGCGATCTTGTTGACCGTGCGCCTCAGTTCATGACCAAGCTCTGGTCGCGCGTGCCGTCGGCACGATCATTGAAGACTCTTGTCAGGGTCCGTTCAGGAGCACCGGCACGCGGGCCCAGCCGCCGACTGGGGCCACCTCCCGCTCGGCTGGACGGTTGGGGTCGAGGGTGATAATCGTCGTGCCGGCCAGCAGCGCCCGGACCGCGATGCGCAGCTCGAGGGTGGCCAGCAGCCGGCCTGGGCAGGCGTGTCGACCGACGCCGTAAACCAGGTTGTCGCTCGCGTGACCGGCGGGATCGAAGGCGTCGGGGTCGCTGAACACACTCTCGTCGCGGTTCGCTGAGGTCCAGTGCAGCTTGACGGGCGCTCCTGCCGGCAGCCGGACCCCACCAAGACTCACCGGACGGGTGGTCACCCGGCGGTTGCTCACGAACGGGTCGTCAATCCGCAGCACCTCGTCGATGACGAGATCCAGCTGAGCATCCAACACGCCTTCGCGCAGCAGGGACTGCAGCTCGGAATGGCTGGCCAGGTGATGCACCAGCACCCCGACACATAACGCGATGGAGCCGAGGTCGCCCCCGGTCCAGTTGCGCAGCACCGACACGATCTCCGCGTCGCTGAGCTCGCGCCCGTGCACACGGACCCGGAGCAGCTCGCCCGTGACGTCGGTCGGACTGGATTCACAGCGCCGCTGTGCCAGCACGGACCGGATGATGTCGTCGAACTCCTCTGCTACCTGGGCGGTGCGCGCCTGTTCGCCCGTGCGGGTGGCCGCGTGGTTGTCGTCGATCCACGCGAGCAGCCGCCCCTCCAGCTCCGGGGGCCAACCCAGCCAAGCGCTCTGCGCTCGGACCGCGAAGGCGGTGCCGATCTCCCTGACCGCCTCCACCGAGGCGCCGCGCGGCAGGGACCTGACCAGCGCGGCGGCGATCCGTTCGAACTTTGCTCGGTACGGCGCGAGTGCCGCCGGGGCAAGGAACGGGTCCAGTGCCTCCCTATACGCGGTATGCATCGAGCCGTCCAACCCGTTGGGGACCTGCAGAAAGCGGGACACCTCGTTGGAGAAGTTCACATCATCGAGCGCCGCGCGGCGCACCAGGTCGTGACGCATCAGCACCCATTCCCCACGGTCGTTGCGCACCACGGGATGGTCGGGTCGCAGCTCATCGGTGTAGGCACGCAGGTCCCGGCCGGCCGGAGAGACCTCATCAGGAATGTGATCAGTCATATCGCGTCCGATCGTGGCCGGCGGACGCCGACTCAATCCGACTCTAGTCATCGTGCCCTTGGCGGCAGGCATGTTCTGGACTGGAATGGTGCCGCGGCCGTCCGGTCTCCCCCGCTGTTGCATCATGGCGCTGCGAGGTTTGCGCTGCCGCCGAACTGGATTGTGTGGGGGCTTGCACTGTTGCCCGACCCCGGAAGCACGACGACCGAATTGGCTGGTGTGCAGCTCGCCCGACGGACGCGAAGGAGAACTGAGTCGAGGGGGCTGCTGAAGTTGGTTTGCAGCAACTGGCGGTTGTCGCAAAGGACATTTCGGTGGGCCCCAGATCCGTGAAGATGAACAGAACCTCTCACTCGGGACCAAGGTCCTGTGATGCGATGTGAGCCTGTACTTACTCCGATACCCACCGTTAGTTTCGTGCCATGGCTTCCCCTCCGTCACCGGGGGTCGACGGTCCCGCGTCCGACGCCCTGCTCTCCATCGGCAAGTTCTTCAGCCGCTGGGAGGAGTCCGATGACGGCCGGGTGGCGTTCCGCAAGGGTGGTCGGGCCGGTGACGTCTTCTACCGCGACCGGTGGAGCCACGACAAGGTCGTCCGGTCCACGCACGGGGTGAACTGCACCGGTTCCTGTTCGTGGAAGGTCTACGTCCGCGACGGCATCATCACCTGGGAGGCCCAGCAGACCGACTACCCGTCGGTCGGCCCGGACCGGCCCGAGTACGAGCCGCGGGGGTGCCCGCGGGGCGCGGCGTTCTCCTGGTACACCTACTCCCCCACCCGGGTCCGCTACCCGTACGTCCGCGGCGTGCTGCTGGAGATGTACCGCGAGGCCAAGGCCCGGCTGCACGACCCCGTGCTGGCCTGGGCCGACGTGGTCGGCGACCCGGAGCGCCGCCGCCGCTACCAGCGGGCCCGCGGCAAGGGCGGACTGGTCCGAGCCTCCTGGGCCGAGGCGGTGGAGATCGCGGCAGCCGCGCACGTGCACACGATCAAGACCTACGGTCCCGACCGGTGCACCGGCTTCTCCCCGATCCCGGCCATGTCGATGGTGTCGCACTGCATCGGCACCCGCTTCACCCAGCTGATCGGCGGGGTGATGACATCGTTCTACGACTGGTACGCCGACCTGCCCGTGGCCAGCCCGCAGGTGTTCGGTGATCAGACCGACGTGCCGGAGTCCGGCGACTGGTGGGACGCCACGTACCTGATGATGTGGGGCTCCAACGTCCCCGTGACCCGGACCCCGGACGCGCACTGGATGGCCGAGGTGCGCTACCGCGGGACGAAGGTCGTCACCGTCAGCCCCGACTACGCCGACAACACCAAGTTCGCCGACGAGTGGCTGCCCGCCCAGGCCGGCACCGACGCCGCCCTGGCCATGGCCATGGGCCACGTGATCTTGACCGAGTTCTTCGTGGCCCGCCGGGTGCCCTTCTTCGTCGACTACGTGCGCCAGTACACCGACCTGCCGTTCCTGATCACCCTCACCGAGGCCCCGGTCTCCGCCGCCGCTCCCGACGGCGGCCTGGTGCCGGGCAAGTTCCTGACCGCCGCGGACCTGGCTTCCGAGGGTGCCTCGACCGACCCCGAAGACGCGTGGAAGACCGTCTTGCTGGACGCCGCCACCGGCGAGGCGAGGGTGCCGAACGGCTCCCTGGGCTTCCGCTACGCCGAGTCGGGTGAGGGGAAGTGGAACCTGGACCTCGAAGGGGTCATCCCGGCGCTGTCCCTGCGGGACGCCAAGATCAGCCCGGAGACGGCCGAGGTGCTGCTGCCGCACTTCTCCGACCCCCGCGGCGAGGGTGGCGTACTGCGCCGCGGGGTGCCGGTCACCCGGGTCAACGGCCGCCTGGTCACCACCGTGTTCGACCTGATGCTGGCCCAGTACGGTGTCGGCCGCCCAGACCTACCGGGCGAGTGGCCAACCGGCTACGACGACGCGGCCAGCCCCTACACCCCAGCCTGGCAGGCCGAGATCACCAGCGTGCCGGCCGAGGCGTGCATCCGGATCGCCCGCGAGTTCGCCCACAACTCCGAGGAGTCCGAAGGCCGGTCCATGATCATCATGGGAGCCGGCGTCTGCCAGTGGTTCCACGCCGACGCCGCCTACCGGTCCATCCTCAGCCTGTTGATCCTGACCGGCGCGATGGGCCGCAACGGCGGCGGCTGGGCCCACTACGTCGGCCAGGAGAAGTGCCGCCCGATCACCGGATGGATCTCCTTGGCCAACGGGCTGGACTGGTCCCGGCCACCGAGGACCATGATCGGCACCGCCTTCTGGTACATGCACACCGACCAGTGGCGGTTCGACGGCTACCAGGCCGACGCCCTCGCCTCCCCGCTGGCAGAGGGCAGCTTCACCGGTCTGCACACCGCAGACACCATCGCCCAGTCGACCCGGATGGGTTGGATGCCGTTCTACCCGCAGTTCGACGCGAACCCACTGGACCTGGCCGACCAGGCCAGGGCGGCAGTCGACGCCGGCGAAGCCCCCGACGCGGCGACGTACGTGGCGAACCGACTCGTCGACGGCACACTCACGCCGTCGATCGCCGACGTCGACGCCCCGGAGAACTGGCCGCGGACCCTGACCCTGTGGCGATCCAACCTGATGGGCTCCTCGGCCAAGGGCAACGAGTACTTCCTGAAGCACCTGCTCGGCACCCACAGCAACGTGATGGCCACCGAGGGCGGCGAAGACGTCCGGCCGCGTGATGTGACCTGGCGGGAGGACGCGCCGGAGGGAAAGCTCGACCTGCTGCTGTCGGCCGACTTCCGGATGACCTCGACCACCCTGCTGTCCGACATCGTGCTGCCGGCCGCCACCTGGTACGAGAAGTACGACCTGTCCTCGACCGACATGCACCCGTTCGTGCACGCGTTCACCCCGGCGATCGACCCGCCGTGGAAGGCCAAGAGCGACTTCGAGATGTTCCACCTCATCGCCCGCGAGCTGTCGAAGCAGGCTGAGACCCACCTCGGCACCCGACACGACCTGGTCGCCGTGCCACTGCAGCACGACACCCCGGGAGAGACGGCACAGCCAGGTGGGGTGGTCCGCGACTGGGCCCGCGGGGACGTCAGGCCGATCCCCGGCCAGACGATGCCGGCGCTGCAGTTGGTCGAACGCGACTACACCGCGATCGCCGACAAGCTGGCCAGCATCGGCCCGCTCGCCGACACGCTCGGTTTCACGGTCAAGAACGTGACCTTCCGGTTGGAGGCGCATCTGGCCCGGCTGGCGGAGTCGGGCGGGGTGATGCTGGCGGGGCCGCCGACGGCAGACCGGCGATCGACACCGACGCGAAGATGGCCGAGGCCATCCTGACGCTGTCGGGCACGACCAACGGCGAGCTGGCCACCCAAGGCTTCCGGACCCTGGAGCGTCGGGTCGGCAAGCCGCTGCACGATCTGGCCGAGGGCTGGAGGAGAAGCGGATCACCTTCGCCCAGACCCAGCAGGCCCCGGTGCCGGTGATCACCTCGCCGGAGTGGTCAGGCTCCGAGACCGGTGGTCGGCGCTACGCGCCGTTCACGGTCAACGTCGAGCGGCTGAAGCCGTGGCACACCCTGACCGGGCGGATGCACTTCTTCCTGGACCACGACTGGATGCGCGATCTCGGCGAGGCGCTGCCGATCTACCGACCCCCGCTGGACATGCACGGGCTGTTCGGGGAGCCGGAGCTCGGTCCCGACGGCGCCAAGCAGGTCGTGGTCCGCTACCTCACACCGCACTCGAAGTGGTCCATCCACTCCGAGTACCAGGACAACCTGTTCATGCTCTCGCTGTCCCGCGGCGGACCTACGGTCTGGCTGAGTCCCGCGGACGCGGACGCGATCGGCGTCTTGGACAACGACTGGATGGAGTGCCACAACGCCAACGGCGTGCTGGTCGGCCGGGCGATCGTGTCGCACCGGATGCCGACCGGGGTGGTCTTCGTGCACCACGCCCAGGAGCGCACCATCGACGTCCCGAAGTCGGAGAAGACCGGCCGTCGCGGCGGCATCCACAACTCTGTGACCCGGTTGCTGGTGAAACCGACGCCACCTGATCGGCGGGTACGCGCAGCTGTCGTACGCGTTCAACTATCTCGGGCCCACCGGCAACCAACGTGATCTCGTGCGCCACCATTCGTCGTCGGTCGCAGGAGGTGCAGTACTGATGCTCAGTTCGCACAGTGACCGCAGGACAGGGACAGGGACAGCAGCGACGACAACGAACCCAGGTCGACGGGAGAGGCAGCCTG
>CAVPPP010000051.1:0-40919 GCA_963707005.1 uncultured Actinomycetota bacterium | reverse complement strand
CGTGGCTGCCCACGGGGCGCGGCGTTCTCCTGGTACACCTACTCCCCCACCCGGGTCCGCTACCCGTACGTCCGCGGCGTCCTGCTGGAGATGTACCGCGAGGCCAAGGCCCGGCTGCAGCGACCCGGTGCTCGCCTGGGCCGACGTGGTCGGCGACCCGCGAGCGCCGCCGCCGCTACCACCAGGCCCGCGGCAAGGGCGGACTCGTCCGGGCCTCGTGGCACGAGGCGGTGGAGATCGCCGCCGCCGCGCACGTGCACACGATCAAGACCTACGGTCCCGACCGGTGCACCGGCTTCTCCCCGATCCCGGCCATGTCGATGGTGTCGCACTGCATCGGCACCCGCTTCACCCAGCTGATCGGCGGGGTGATGACGTCCTTCTACGACTGGTACGCCGACCTCCCCGTGGCCAGCCCGCAGGTGTTCGGCGATCAGACCGACGTGCCCGAGTCCGGCGACTGGTGGGACGCGACGTACCTGATGATGTGGGGCTCCAACGTCCCCGTGACCCGGACCCCGGACGCGCACTGGATGGCCGAGGTGCGCTATCGCGGCACCAAGGTCGTCACCGTCAGCCCCGACTACGCCGACAACACCAAGTTCGCCGACGAGTGGCTGCCCGCCCAGGCCGGCACCGACGCCGCCCTGGCCATGGCCATGGGCCACGTGATCTTGACCGAGTTCTTCGTGGCCCGCCGGGTGCCGTTCTTCGTCGACTACGTGCGCCAGTACACCGACCTGCCGTTCCTGATCACGCTCACCGAGGCCCCGGTCTCTGCCGCCGCTCCCGACGGCGGCCTGGTGCCGGGCAAGTTCCTGACCGCCGCGGACCTGGCGTCCGAGGGTGCCTCGACCGACCCCGAGGACGCCTGGAAGACCGTGCTGCTGGACGCCGCCACGGGCGAGCCGAGGGTGCCGAACGGCTCGCTGGGCTTCCGCTACGCCGAGTCGGGTGAGGGGAAGTGGAACCTGGACCTCGAAGGGGTCGTCCCGGCGCTCTCGCTGAGGGACGCCAAGATCAGCCCGGAGACGGCCGAGGTGCTGCTGCCGCACTTCTCCGACCCCCGCGGCGAGGGCGGCGTGCTGCGCCGCGGGGTGCCGGTCACCCGGGTCAACGGCCGCCTGGTCACCACCGTGTTCGACCTGATGCTGGCCCAGTACGGTGTCGGCCGCCCGGACCTACCGGGCGAGTGGCCGACCGGCTACGACGACGCGGCCAGCCCGTACACCCCAGCCTGGCAGGCCGAGATCACCAGCGTGCCGGCCGAGGCGTGCATCCGGATCGCCCGCGAGTTCGCCCACAACTCCGAGGAGTCCGAAGGCCGGTCCATGATCATCATGGGAGCCGGCGTCTGCCAGTGGTTCCACGCCGACGCCGCCTACCGGTCCATCCTCAGCCTGTTGATCCTGACCGGCGCGATGGGCCGCAACGGCGGCGGCTGGGCCCACTACGTCGGCCAGGAGAAGTGCCGCCCGATCACCGGCTGGATCTCCTTGGCCAACGGGCTGGACTGGTCCCGGCCACCACGGACCATGATCGGCACCGCCTTCTGGTACATGCACACCGACCAGTGGCGGTTCGACGGCTACCAGGCCGACGCCCTCGCCTCCCCGCTGGCCGAGGGCAGCTTCACCGGCATGCACACCGCCGACACCATCGCCCAGTCGACCCGGATGGGTTGGATGCCGTTCTACCCGCAGTTCGACGCGAACCCGCTGGACCTGGCCGACCAGGCCAAGGCGGCGGTCGACGCCGGCGAGGCCCCCGATGCGGCGACGTACGTGGCGAACCGACTCGTCGACGGCACCCTCACGCCGTCGATCGCCGACGTCGACGCCCCGGAGAACTGGCCGCGGACCCTGACCCTGTGGCGGTCCAACCTGATGGGCTCCTCGGCCAAGGGCAACGAGTACTTCCTGAAGCACCTGCTCGGCACCCACAGCAACGTGATGGCCACCGAGGGCGGCGAAGACGTCCGGCCGCGTGACGTGACCTGGCGGGAGGACGCGCCGGAGGGCAAGCTCGACCTGCTGCTGTCGGCCGACTTCCGGATGACCTCGACCACCCTGCTGTCCGACATCGTGCTGCCGGCCGCCACCTGGTACGAGAAGTACGACCTGTCCTCGACCGACATGCACCCGTTCGTGCACGCGTTCACCCCGGCGATCGACCCGCCGTGGGAGGCCAAGAGCGACTTCGAGATGTTCCACCTCATCGCCCGCGAGCTGTCGAGACAGGCCGAGACCCACCTCGGCACCCGACACGACCTGGTCGCCGTGCCCCTCCAGCACGACACCCCGGGAGAGACGGCACAGCCCGGCGGGGTCGTCCGCGACTGGGCCCGCGGCGACGTCAGACCGATCCCCGGCCAGACGATGCCGGCGCTGCAGCTGGTCGAACGCGACTACACCGCGATCGCCGACAAGCTGGCCAGCATCGGACCGCTGGCCGACAAGCTCGGCTTCACCGTCAAGAACGTGACCTTCCGGTTGGAGGAGCAGCTGGCCCGGCTGGCCGAGTCGGGCGGGGTGATGCTCGGCGGGGCCGCCGACGGCAGACCGGCGATCGACACCGACCAGAAGATGGCCGAGGCCATCCTGACGCTGTCGGGCACCACCAACGGCGAGCTGGCCACCCAAGGCTTCCGGACCCTGGAGCGCCGGGTCGGCAAGCCGCTGCACGACCTGGCCGAGGGCTCGGAGGAGAAGCGGATCACCTTCGCCCAGACCCAGCAGGCCCCGGTGCCGGTGATCACCTCGCCGGAGTGGTCCGGCTCCGAGACCGGTGGTCGGCGCTACGCGCCGTTCACGGTCAACGTCGAGCGGCTGAAGCCGTGGCACACCCTGACCGGGCGGATGCACTTCTTCCTGGACCACGACTGGATGCGCGATCTCGGCGAGGCGCTGCCGATCTACCGACCCCCGCTGGACATGCACCGGCTGTTCGGCGAACCGGAGCTCGGTCCCGACGGGGCCAAGCAGGTCGTGGTCCGCTACCTCACACCGCACTCGAAGTGGTCCATCCACTCCGAGTACCAGGACAACCTGTTCATGCTCTCGCTGTCCCGCGGCGGACCGACGGTCTGGCTGAGTCCAGCGGACGCGGACGCGATCGGCGTCAAGGACAACGACTGGATGGAGTGCCACAACGCCAACGGCGTGCTGGTCGGCCGGGCGATCGTGTCGCACCGGATGCCGACCGGGGTGGTCTACGTCCACCACGCCCAGGAGCGCACCATCGACGTCCCGAAGTCGGAGAAGACCGGCCGTCGCGGCGGCATCCACAACTCCGTCACCCGGTTGCTGGTGAAACCGACCCACCTGATCGGCGGGTACGCGCAGCTGTCGTACGCGTTCAACTACCTCGGTCCCACCGGCAACCAACGTGATCTCGTGGCCACCATTCGTCGTCGGTCGCAGGAGGTGCAGTACTGATGCTCAGTTCGCACAGTGACCGCAGGGACAGGGCAGCAGGGACAGCAGCGACGACAACGAACCCAGGTCGACGGGAGAGGCAGCCTGATGCGCGTCATGGCTCAGATGGGCATGGTGATGAACCTGGACAAGTGCATCGGGTGCCACACCTGCTCGGTCACCTGCAAGCAGGCGTGGACGAACCGGTCGGGCACCGAGTACGTCTGGTTCAACAACGTGGAGACCCGACCCGGTCAGGGCTATCCCCGGCGGTACGAGGACCAGGAGAAATGGAAGGGCGGCTGGGTGCTCAACCGCCGCGGCCGGCTGAAGCTCAAGGCCGGCGGTCGGCTGAAGAAGCTGCTGGGCATCTTCGCCTCCCCGGTGCAGCCCGAGCTCAAGGACTACTACGAGCCGTGGACGTACGACTACCAGACCCTGATCGACGCCCCGCTGGGTGACGACTTCCCGGTGGCCCGACCGAAGTCGCTGATCACCGGCGAGGACACCAAGATCACCTGGTCGGCCAACTGGGACGACGACCTCGGGGGCACCAGCGAGCTCGGCCACCTGGACCCGATCGTGGCCAAGGTCCGGCAGGAGTCGAACGACAAGATCAAGTTCGAGTTCGAGAAGACGTTCATGTTCTACCTGCCGCGGATCTGCGAGCACTGCCTGAACCCGTCCTGCATGGCGTCCTGCCCGTCAGGCGCGATCTACAAGCGGTCCGAGGACGGCATCGTGCTCGTCGACCAGGACCGGTGCCGGGGCTGGCGCCAGTGCATCACCGGCTGCCCGTACAAGAAGATCTACTTCAACCACAAGACCGGCAAGGCCGAGAAGTGCACGTTCTGCTACCCCCGGGTCGAGGTCGGGCTGCCGACGGTGTGCTCGGAGACCTGTGTCGGTCGGCTGCGCTACCTCGGTCTGTTCCTGTACGACGCCGACGCGGTCACCGGGCGCCGCCGCCACCCCGGACGAGAAGGACCTCTACCAGGCTCAGCTGGACGTGATCTTGGATCCGAACGACCCGGAGGTCCTCCAGAACGCCCGTCAGCAGGGGATCCCGGACGACTGGCTGGACGCGGCGAAGCGGTCGCCGGTCTACGCGCTGGCCAAGAAGTACAAGGTGGCACTGCCGCTGCACCCGGAGTACCGGACCATGCCGATGGTCTGGTACATCCCACCGCTGTCCCCGGTCGTCGACCTGCTCCGCGACCAGGGGCACGACGCGGAGAGCGCCGACGTGCTGTTCGGCGCGATCCACGAGCTGCGGATCCCGCTGGAGTACCTGGCCGAGCTGTTCACCGCCGGAGACACCGGCGAGGTGGAGCGGGTCCTCACCACCCTGGCCGCGATGCGGGCCCAGATGCGCAACGTCACGCTGGGCCGGACGGCCGACGAGTCGATCGCCGCCGCGGTGGGCATGACCAGCCAGGAGGTCTACGAGATGTACCGGCTGCTGGCCATCGCCAAGTACGAGGATCGCTACGTCATCCCCAAGGCCCACGTCGAGCAGGCGCACGACCTGGAGGAGATGGGCTGCTCGCTGGACTTCGACGGTGGACCGTACGAGATGGGTGAGTCCGGGCCGTTCGGCGAGGCCAGCGGTCGATCCACGCCGGTGGCGGTGGAGACCTTCCACGCCCTGAAGCAGCGGCAGACCTCCGACAGCGCCACCTCCGACGAGACGTTGCGCGGCCGGGTGAATCTGTTGAACTGGGACGGCAACGGATCCCCGCCGGGCATGTTCCCGTCGTCCCCCGAGGCGACGTCGGACAGGCAGGGTCAGGCATGAGGGACGCCGGGATCGCCCGGGCGACCGGGTCGTCTGGCAGGCCGCCTCCCTGGTGCTGGGCTACCCCGACGACGAGGTGGTCGACCGGGCCGAGCTGGTCCGGGCGGCCCTGGCCGACGCGGCTCCGCAACGTTCCGCCGACTTCGCCTCCTTGTGGGACTTCTGGGCGACCACCGCGCCCGCCACGGTGCAGAACCACTACGTCGAGATCTTCGACCTCTCCCGACGGCACACGCTGTATCTGTCGTACTACACCGACGGGGACACCCGCCGACGCGGTGAGAGCCTGATGACGATCAAGCAGCGCTACCGCCGCTCCGGCTTCCTCGTCGACACCCACGGCGAGCTGCCCGACTACCTGCCGTTGATCCTGGAGTACGCGGCCCGGGTGGACCCGCGGTGACGGAGCCGAGCTGCTGCAGGACTTCCGGCGCAGCCTCGAGCTGCTCCGGCTGGCCCTGGTCGACAAAGCCACCCCGTACGCCGGCGTGGTGGCCGCGGTGTGTGCCACCCTGCCGGGACCATCGCCGCGGGACCGGCAGGCCGTGATGGCGATGGCCGCGGCCGGGCCTCCGACCGAGACCGTCGGTCTGGAGCCGGCCGATCCGCGGCTGCTGCCACTCAAGCCGGTGAACGTCTGATGGACGTGCTGCTGTGGGGCGTCCTTCCCTACCTCATGCTGGCGGTGCTGGTGGGCGGCACGATCTGGCGCTACCGCTACGACCAGTTCGGCTGGACCACCCGGTCCTCCCAGCTGTACGAGTCGCGGCTGCTGCGGATCGGCTCGCCACTGTTCCACTTCGGCATCCTGGTGGTGATCGTGGGTCACTTCGTCGGTCTGGTGATCCCGAAGTCGTGGACGGACCGGATCGGGGTGAGCGAGCACCTCTACCACCTGAACGCCCTGGCGCTCGGCTCGGTCGCCGGGATCGCCACGCTGGTCGGTGTGGTGATCTTGATCTACCGGCGGCGGACCACCGGACCGGTGTTCATGGCCACCACCAGGAACGACAAGCTGATGTACGTCGTCCTGGTGGCCGCGATCATCGCCGGGCTGGCCACCACCGTGCTCAGCGTGGTCGCGCCCGACCACGGGCCCAGCTACCGGGAGACGGTGTCGCCCTGGTTCCGCTCGGTGTTCATCCTGCAGCCCGATGTCACCGCGATGGCCGCCGCACCGCTGGCCTTCAAGATCCACGTGCTGATCGGGATGCTGCTGTTCTGCCTGTGGCCGTTCACCCGCCTGGTGCACGCCTTCACGGCCCCACTGCACTACCTCTTCCGGCCCTACATCGTCTACCGCAGTCGCGACGACCGGCCCCGCCCCGGCGCCACCCCCGGCCACCGCGGCTGGGACCCGGTGGGCACCCGAGACCGCAGCCGCGGTGCCCGCTGACCGCCTGAACGGAGCGACATGACCACTGCCACCCCGTCGACACCGACGATCGAAAAATCGGCTCAGACCCGCAACCTCCTCCTGGCCCTGCTGGCGTTCACCATCACCTTCTGGGCCTGGAACCTGATCGGCCCGCTGGGCGTCCGCTACAGCACCGAACTCGGGCTCAGCGCGACCCAGAAGTCCCTGCTGGTGGCGATGCCGGTGCTCGTCGGATCCCTGGGCCGCATTCCCGTGGGCGCACTGACCGACCGCTACGGCGGTCGGGTGATGTTCACGATCATGCTGTTCGCCTCCATCGTGCCCGTGCTGCTGGTGTGCCTCGCCGGAACGCTGAAGTCCTACTCCCTGCTGCTGCTCTTCGGCTTCCTCCTCGGTATCGCCGGCACCACCTTCGCCATCGGCATCCCCTTCGTCAACGCCTGGTATGAGAAGCCCCGCCGCGGCTTCGCCACCGGCGTCTTCGGGGCTGGCATGGGCGGCACCGCGCTCTCGTCGTTCTTCACCCCGCGGATGGTGCAGTCGATCGGCTACGTCGCCACCTACGTGTCCATCGCGATCGCCCTTGCCGTCGTCGGGGTGATCGTCTGGTTGATGATGCGCGACTCCCCCCTCTGGTCGCCGAACACCGACCCCGTGGTCCCGAAGCTCGCGGCCGCGGCCAGGCTCGGGGTGACCTGGCAGATGGCGTTCCTCTACGCGGTCACGTTCGGCGGCTTCGTGGCCTTCTCCACCTACCTGCCGACCTACCTGAAGGACGTGTACGACTTCGACCTCACCGGGGCCGGTACCCGGACCGCCGGCTTCGCCATCGCCGCCGTGATCGCCAGACCGGTCGGCGGCATCCTGTCCGACAAGGTCGGGCCGCGGGCGGTGATGATCGTCTCGCTGGCCGGTGCGGCGGTGATGGCGATCGTGATCGCCCTGAAGTTGCCGCCGGAGATCCCGGCCGGGATCGCGTTCGTGCTGATGGCGGTGTTCCTCGGACTGGGCACCGGGGCCACCTTCGCCTGGGTGGCCCAGCTCGCCCCGCCGGCCAAGGTCGGAACCGTCACCGGCATCGTGGGTGCGGCCGGCGGCCTCGGTGGCTACTTCCCCCCGTTGGTGATGGGAGCCACCTACGACGAGCAGGACCACAGCTACACCATCGGGCTGATCCTGCTCTCCGTCACCGCCGTGGCCACGCTGGCCTACACGGTCTTCGGGATCAAGAAGAAGCAAACGACCGCAGCTTAAACCGCAGGGGAACGACGACAGGCGCCAGAAGGAGCACATCAGTACCTGGCTGCTGTCCGATAGGCCGCCAAATGTCTGTGGTCGGGATATCCCGACGACCCGCTGGGCATGGGACCGCGATGCCGGGTGTGAGCTTTCTATGTTCTTCTTCGTGCCTACGGCTGTTCTGGGTCGGTGTGGGCGGCGAGCCAGCCACCAAGCAGCTCGGTGAACCGTTCGGGATGTTCCAGGCTGGGCAGGTGGGCCGCGTCCGGCCAATCGATTACCTGGGCCTGGCGGATCCCTACGGTGAGGCGCTCGGCGGCGTCCTTGGTCGTTTCCAGGTCGTGCCCGCCGAGCAGGATGAGCGTCGGCACCACAATCTCGTCCAGCCGTTCCAACGCGGGCGGCGCCATCTCGACCCGCTCCACATCACCCAGGATCGCGCCGATCTCGAACGCCCGCCGCTGCATCTGGCGCACCGCCGCAACCACGCCGGGATCAACGTCGTTTTCGGCCCGGCCGGGACCGAGCACCCAGGCGCGAATATTCGCCTCGACCGCCGCGTCCAGATCGCCCGCTTCCAGCGCCGCGTTCTCCTCCTCGGCGAAGGCCACCAGATCGTTGGTCCGGGTGGTGAGCAGGCTGCCACCCGGCGGGCACAGACACAACGACGCCACCCGCTCCGGCGCGGTCAGCGCGACCTCAACCGCGATCCCCGCCCCCAGGGAAGCCCCGACCAGATGGACCCGCCCCAACCCCGCCTCATCCATCGTCGCCATCACATCCTCCACCTCCGACAGCGGGCCCATCGGCGCACGGTTGGAGGCTCCGAAGCCGCGCAGGTCCAACCGGGCGATATCCCAGGTGGCGGCCAGCGCATCCCACTGCGGGTCCCACATCCGGCGATCCGCGACCCCGGCATGAAGAAACAACACAGGCACCCCGCCGTGGGGCGACGAGTAGTCGTAGGCGATGCCCGATGAGGTGACCGGCACATCTCTCCTTAGACACTTGAAGACGCTATTCCCGCTGATGCGCCCCAGGGAACTCGTGGACTCGAGACGACCCGAGCTCATTCTCCGCCGCGCATCCACGACGGATACCACCGCCCCGGTCGCTGACGATCACCCTCGCACCCTTGCTCGCGAGTTCCTTGCTGATCGCCTCGACCAGGCCGGAGCCCCCGGTACCGACGTGCGGCTGTCGTGTCGACATGCGGAGCGCGGGCACCCGAGCCGCGAGCTCCTCGCGGGATCCTGCCCACGGCAGACGATCACAGGAGCTCGCATTGGGTGAGACCCCGAAACCTTCGGCCGTCGCTGTCGGCAGTCGGCAATGCGATGGCCAACCACCTCCACACCGACCTGATCGCGGACGCCTCAACAACGCCGTCGCCTCCCGTGACCCCTGCTCCGGTGTCAACTTCCACTCCGACCGCGGCTATCCCGTACACCGTCCTTGGCGTTCACTGCAATCACAGTGCCCTGTTACTACTTATATTCAGTCAAGGCGGCTGCAACGGGTTAATGCTAACTCAACTCAGCGCCCGTCCCCTGGCCTGTCGACGTCAGGACCCGTCAGGTCCAACCTTTTCGACGGTCCCAACCATCGGCACAGGACTCCCCTGAGGCATCACGTACGAGCCGTACGCTTTCATCTGATCGAGGTTCAATACGACCGATATCGCATCTCCTTCGTCCTTACGCCACGAGATGAAGTAGATGTCGGGTGCGACCACGGCCAGGTTGTAGGAGTGGATGGCGTCGTAGCTGCCGTCGAGCGCTCGGGCGTGCTTCTCACGATCTGATAGGAAATGCCACTCGAATGCGGCTGCCCCGGGAGATTCCCACCTGACTCGAATCGTCTGCTTCACCAGCGGATGATCCACCACCACGTCCTCCCTCGGGCTCCTAACCGCCAGGGTTGGGAGCAGCGAGGCGATCCCCGGCGCAACCGCGCCGCTTGACTGGCGGAGGGTCCTGCTCAGGCTACTCGCAGACTGGCCCGCCCGGCATGCCGCGAGCGGAGAATCGCAGAGATGGCGACTGCAATTCGACCGGCCACTCCTGCGGTTGACGGTCGGGTAGACGCCGAGTCTGGAGGATGGCCCCCGTCTGTGCCGTTGTGCGGCTCAGACCGTCGTGACCAGCGCGTGTGAGCAGAATTGGCAGACCTGCGCGGCGAGTGGCGGTGGCTATCGGCAGATTCGGGTCTGCAGCCCAGCATCACTGGATGGAGATGATTCCTACAGTGAAAGCGCCGATCAGCATGATGAACGCGCCGAGGGTGGCCCTCGGCCTGTTGCCAAGACGATGAAGCTAGGAAGAGCAGCGATGGCGACTATGGCTCACGATCAGGTAGCGTGCCTCGGCATCCATCGCTGGGACGTTGTTCACCTAGGCTGACGTCCGGAAACCCATTGTCGGTACGTCATCTGACGGCTCGGAGGACTGGTCCGGCTGCTTCGCTCATCCGGTGCGGACAGCGGGCGATCGGACCTGTAGCCCGATCGCCTCACAAGGAGTACACCGGGAACGACAGCCCGCGAGACATGCCGTCCAGGACCGCGACGTTCAGTACGCATTGCTGCCCGCCGCGTGACGGGGATCGGAATGTCGGGTACAACGATTCCATGGAGTCGCAGCAGGGCAATCAACGGTGGGACGACCCGCGCTGGTTGGAGAAGTCGGACAACGTCTGGCAACGTGGCCTTCGGCATCAGCAGGCGTGGTGGCGAGAAGAACGGCTGGGGCAGCCGCCCGGCCCGATCATCGGTGGAGAACGCCTGGTCGCGTCGATGCTGCCGAGGACGGTCGGGCTGGGCCCGAACCTGATGACCGATGAGGCCCGGCTGGCCGCAGAGCGAGCGATAGCCAGACTCTCCCGAAGCGGCGGGCCCGGGATAATCCAGGAAGAACGGCTGCGCAGGAACCTGCTCTCGTCACAGCCGCTGTGCTTCAACCTGTTCGGCTACCTGAGCGAGCATCCCGCCACCCTGCTGCCGTGGGTCCGCCAGCTATCTCCCGACGCGGCGGAGGTAATTGACGTCGCGCTGGAATGGGCACCCGCCGACAAACCGCTGGGCGGGTCCGCCTTCGACGCGTTCGTCGAGTACACGCTGCCGGGCGGGCGGCGGGGATTCATCGGCATTGAGTGCAAGTATGCCGAGAACCTCGCGAAGGCCCAGCCGAAGCCAGCCCCGGAGAAGTACAAGGACAGCAACGCAAGCTGGAGCCTGGATCCGCTGGTGCAGAGACCGTTCTCGACAAGCCTCGTCTGCGTCAGTTCTGGTACAACCAGCTCCTCACCCAGGCAGTGCTGGCGCGTCCTGAGTTCGATGAGGGCATCGGCGTCGTCGTAGCGTGCGCGGCGGACACCTCCGCCCGCGACGTCACCGCCGAGGTGAGGGCACAGCTGACCGAGCCCGAGTCGCTGCGGTTCTCCTCCATCGAGGAGGTCGTGGCGACCGTCTCCGGGCACCAAGATTGGGCCCGCGACTTCACCGAGCGCTACCTCGACTTCACACCCATCCAGAGACTCCTCACTCCCGGTGACCCCCGGAAGAAGTCCACCCTGGAATGACCGACCAGGACGAGTTCGTGCGGGCAAGGCGCAGTCGCGACAGATCCGATCCTGGCTTCAGCTGTGGAACTTCTTGACGAGCTTGCCGTCCTTGAACGCCAGCCAGGTGGCCTCAGGTACCCACTCGCCGTACCACTTCATCTTGCCGTCCCGGTACTGGTACAGGTACCAGCGGACGTCCGAGCCGCAGGGGCCGCCCTCGACGCACGGACCGATGTACTGACCCTTGCCGTGCACCGTCCGCGTGACCTTCGCGTAGCTCTGGCCCTTGTGCAGCCGCTTGTACTCACCCTTGCTGATCTTCGTCTTGGGTGCCTTCTCGACCTTCGTCGTCAGCGGGTCGTCCCAGTCCACCCGGACGGAGGCCTGGGCGGGTGTGGCGGCAAGGACGCTGGCGGCGATCGCTCCAGCCGTCAGGATCACCGCCGCACTGCGCCGGATGCTCATCGTCTGTTTCCTGTCCCTGCCGAGGTGTTCAGCGCACCTGGAGCAGGTGGTGCATCACGACATCGTGGATGTGCTTGACCTTCTCCGTGCCACGAAACTCCGCGACGTGGTCCTTGCCACCGGCAGTGATCGCCAGCGAGCCGGAGGAGAAGAACGAGCCCATGGCCGACTTGTTCGACACGATCGAGATCGACTGGACCTGCCGGTAGGGAACCGAGGTCACCGCGATCATCTTCCCGACGAAGCTCTTGTCCTGCAGGATGACGCGGAAGTTGGTGACCGCGACGAAGCCGGTTCCGGCACCGGTGCAGTCATACACCGCGTACAGGGTCTCCCCGGGGAGCAAGGTGCCCTGGATCTGGGCCAGCTGGTCCTGCTTGTCGAAGGCGACCTTGACAGCGGACTGAGCAGTGGTGGTTGACATGTGGATGTCCTTCCGTGGTTGATGTGGCGTTGGCGGCTCGACACGGCAGACACCTTCGCGCCAATGCTGTGCGAGCGTGGCAAGGTTCCGATTCGAGCTGCGGTTCTGTAAACCGCTTCGTGACCAAGGTAGGGAGAAGGCCGAACACAACTCCGTCCACGTGTCTGTCGACTCCAGATCCTGTTGGCGTCCTCGTCTGTCGCAAGCGCCTGACCAGGATGCAGTCGGCATCAGCGCAGGTCGCCGAGTTGTGCTCGGCCCGGTCCGTATGTTGCGAGCATCTGCCCGCTGCCACTTGTCACTCCCGGAGGTCTTTCTCTATGCGTCGCTGGTTGTTCGTCCTGGCGGCTGTGGTCGCTGCTGGTGTCATCGTCGCCGGGTCCGCCGCCGTCGTCAGCTCAGTCACGGTCCCCAGCGCTGCAGCGGCGAGCCAGAAGGGTTGCATGGGAGAACCCGTTCAGAAGGAGCCCGGCATTGCCGGCCCCTATCGTGTCGGGCGTTCAATCCACTTCGGTTACGCCGAGTGGAACTTCCCCCCGTCATGCCGCGATGAGATGCGAACCAACTTCGTCAAGATCTACAGGGTCAAGAAGGGCAAGGACCCCAAGGTCTACTCGACCACCAGCGAAACCACGTGGCGTAAGAAGATGCCCAGAGGGACGTACAGGGTGAAGGTCCAATACGGCTACCGGTACTACAACCAGTCCACGAAGAAGTACGGCAAGTGGCACACGATCACCAAGACCACAACCGTCCGCATTCGATGAACCTCCCTGTCAGATACAGGCGCTGATCGAGGCGGGACCAGACGACACGTCGCCATTGAACCGAGTCGCCGGAGGAGGCCGAACATGCAGATTATTTTCGCCGAAGGATCCTGTGACCGACGGCCTGGCATCGGCACTGAAGTGGCCCAAGCTCCATCCTGATGGTTTTAGCAACCAGCCGTGGTTCATGCCGGGGATCAACGTGAAAGCACCTGACGCCAGTCACCAAACCCAAGTTCTCGGTCACCAACCCAAGCTCCAGCCTGTCATCAATTCCCAGCAAGACCGCCTGAGGATGGGCACGGGCCACCCGTCAAAACGATCATGAAACTTTCCTCCACAGCCGTCGATCAAGATTCAGGAAGCCCACACCATGAGAAGTACCCTGCTCTCTGCTGCTGCCGCAGTCGGCGCAGTTGCCGTCAGCCTCGGCTTGGCGACCCCAGCGTCGGCTGCGACAACCACTGTCTGCACCGGTGTCACCGGCTGCCGGGTCGTCGGTTCGGGTGATATCGACGGCGACGGCAGGGCTGACCAGGTGGGGATCATCGCCAAGAACCTCACGTCGTCCGCCGGCGGCACGGTCACGGTTCGAGTGCGAACCGCTACCAACAAGATCATGCAGACCACCGGCGGCGACGTTTACTGGCCCGCCAGGGCGTTCCATGGCATTGCCGCTATCGACGGCGTTCCCGGCAAGGAGATCGTCGTCGGAGATCTCACCGGTGCCCATGCGACGCAATGGCGTGTGGTGACCTACCGAGAGGGTCGACTCCTCACTTTGCCGCCGCCACCTGGGTCTAGTCTCACCAGGTCCTCGCGGTGGGCAACCGACGGTTCGTACAGCTTTGAACTGGGATGGTCGCGGAGCGTCTCCGCCAAGGGAGTCGTTTACCTGAAGAAGAAGGACGCGCAACGGAACGAGTCCGGCCGGGGCCATGTGGGCAAGACCACCGTCTACCGCTGGAAGTCAGGCAAATGGGTCAAGACCTCGACCAGGAAGGTGCACTACAAGACCGACAAGGCCGCCTTCGCGGTCGGCGGCTGGCACCTGCGCGGGCTTCCTGTCTGGCCGAAGTGACGGTCGAACACGCCGACCAGACAACGGGTCGCTTATAGTCCACTGGGTGATCGACCGGATCGCCGCTGAAGTCGCCCCGTCGCTATGGGCGTTGGACAGTTTGAACGTCTCCGGCCCGGGCAGTCGGCCACATTGCCCATGCGGGCTTCCGCGCGGCTCCTGGCGCCTCTCAGCCGCCCAGACCGGGGGGCCGGCCATTGGCCCTCGGCGGACAGCTTCACCGTCTGACGACGGTCCCGGTCGCGCGTGATGGTTGGTGAGGTCTCGCGTCGCATGCGCTCCTTCAAGACACCGTGCGCGTTGCTACGTGTAAACGGCGGGGCTCGTCGGCGCCACGGTGCGCTGCTGGTCAGGTGTCAGGCTGCGTCGCTGTCTAGGTCGCGGTCCTGCCCGAGGTCCTCGACGTGCCGCAGGGTCTTCACCTTGCGGGCGTCCTTCTCCTCGGTCTGCGCGTAGACCAGGACCCGGTGGCCTACCAGGCCGCGGATCTTCTCCCACAGGGCGGCACCCTCCGCGGTGCTGAGCAGTTCGGTGCGGATCTCCTCCACGCCGTCCTTGTTGTACCTGCTGCTGGCGACCTTCAGCCGGATCAGCCCGCGACGGAGCTCGCCGCCGCCTCCGAGGGCGTGCTTCTCGACCCGGCCGCCGAGCACGGTCGCCAGATAGGTGCGGGACGCGTCAAGCTGCTCCAGTGCGCGGCTGATCGGGCTGCGGTCCCGCGACATCAGGTACAGCTCCATGGCGCGCTCGCGCACCTTCCCGGCCCACTCGGCCTGGTCGTCCACCGGGCCCACGGCGGTCGCCGCCGCGGCGATCAGGGACAGCCGCTCGACAGCCTCCATCGTTCTGTCCTCCAGGGGTTTCGACCCGGCCCAGCACCGGTGTCCTCCACTCCACACGTGTGCGGCACGGCCCAGTTCAGCAACCCCGACGGCCGACCTCCAGCGGTACCGCGATGTCAGGGCGGGGGTCAGCGCCGTCGCAGACCGGCCAACGGGTTCGACATCGTCCCCGGCACCGGCGGCAGATCCTCTTCTGGCGCGGGCTCCCGCATCGCAGCGGGACTGTCTGACCCATGGGCGTCCGGATCTTCCGGCTCGGGCAGCACCACACGTGCGGGGGGTGCGGGAGCGGCACCGACGTCCCCGAGATCCTCGTCGTCGACGACCGGTGCAGGAGTTGACCGCTGCGGTTGCCATGTCGGTACGTTGTCGTCTTCGTCGTCGGATCCGGTCGCGACAGCCCGGGTGGGCCGGGTCGGCAGCACCGGCAGCCACGAAGTGGTCGGATCGACTCCGACCGCTTCGTGCTCGTCCGGCTCGTCGGTCATGTCATCGTCATCATGCACGATGATCAACGACTCCTGGTCGGGCTCGAGCCCGCCCTCGACCTCAGCTCGGGGTGCGTCCAGGGGCGGTTCCAATCCGACGACCAGGGACCAGTCGACGGTCTCGTCGTCAACCAGCTCGGGCAGGTCGAAGTCGTCGAACACTTCGACACAGGATTCCACCACCACGTTGCCGACAGCGTGGGCGTCGGCAGTGGTGTCGTCGACGTTCTAGACCACGCCGGAAGGCCTGCCGAGAGGGCTGCGGCTTCGAGGATCGTCCGGATCCTCAAGAAGATCCGCCAGACGCAGATCGACCAAGTGCTGAACCAGCACGGACGGCAGGCCTGCATACTGCTCGCGAGCGACGTCCACCCAGCTCAGGACGTAGCCGGCCACCTAACGTCGCGGATCCTCGACCAGGACGCCGGCGGGAACGTCCTCGCCGGCACGAACCCGCCGGACAAGTTCCCGCTCGTCCTCGGTGAGCGGGTTGGCCCGGATGGTCGCAATCCCCCACCAACGGTCCAGCACAGACTCGGCTCCACTCACGTCCAGGGTCTCAGCGGCGCCGGTCTACACCGACGCGGTCTTCGACAACACCTCCGGCAGTGGATCTCCCGCGCCGAGGTCGCCGCCCAACCGGAGCCCGATCAGGTGCCAGGGGCGCCTGATCGTGCGTCGGATCCCCGACTTCCGCTCCGACGGCTCACCATCATCGCCTGCCTCACCATCCTGCTGCTGGTCGCCCCCCAGTAGTTGTCACCACATGCCGCCCAAACGATATGGCGGCCGAGCCGTGGCGCCTCCGTCGGCAACGATGTCCTGTCCGTTGATCAGAGAGGCGTCATCCGACAGCAGGAAGCAGACCACCGCCGCAATCTCATCGGGTTGCCCCATGCGCCTCTGGAGATGCAGATCCTCGTCTGCACGGCGAGCCGATTCGGGATCAGCGGAGGCTGCCCAGTCGGCAGTGCACATCGCTGTCTCGATCGCGCCTGGTGACACCGTGTTGGCACGTATGCCACGCGGGCCGTAGTCCACGGCCAGCTGTCTGCTCAGCGCTCGTACTCCGCCCTTGGTCGCTGCATAGACGAATGCGTCTGGGAAGCCGCGCTCGGCGTGGATTGAGCTGAGCGACACGATGCTGCCGCCGTCCCGCATGTTTCGGGCAGCTTCGGCGCAACCAAGAAGTGTGCCCACCAGGTTGATGTCAATCTGTGACCGCATACTCACGATGTCGATCGCGGCTGCTGCTTGACCGACCTGTATGGCTGCGGAGTTCACCCAACCCCGAAGGACTCCGAGTTCACCGCCCAGCCCGGCTGCCTGCCGGTGGGTGTTTGGGTCTGAGACATCGCCCACCAGGGTATGGACGCTGTGGTCAGCGAGCTCGTGAACAGCCGCGCTGCGGTCGACGGCCACGACATGCCAGCTCTCGGCCACCGCACGCATCACCACCGCTCGGCCGATACCTCCGGCAGCACCGGTGACTACGCAGATCTTCATCCGGGAGCTCGGCGGTTGTCGTCGAGATCGTCGCGCATCGCCGCAGCCGCGGCATCCTCATCGCCGTCGGCGATTCGGTCCCGGATGGTCGTGTGGTGGCCGATGGCGGCGTCGGCCGCGCCACCACGCTCGAGGTAGTCGGCCCAGACCTGTAGGCGAGACTCCATCAGAAGTGGGCTCAGGCCGTCGAGGACCAGTCCGAAGAGCGGATTCGCGGCGTACGCAATTGCGCGGTGGAACTCGACGTCCACGGCGAGCATGGACTCGTCATCGACAGCACTGCGCATGGCGTGGAGGAGATCGGAGAGTCGTGCGATGTCGGCGCCGTTCGCGTGTCGGGCGGCCATACGCGCGGCCCCTACCTCCAATACTTCACGGAAGTCCTGCAGGTCATCGAAGCTGATCTTCTCTGCACCGATCCTCGATTGAAAGACTCGTCGTAGATGCTCGCCGCCGGGAAGTGCGACGGTTCCTTCCCTGCCCTGTTGACGAACAAGCAGTCCCCGCCCGGTGAGTTCCGCCAAAGCCTCACGGATGACCGTCCTCGAGACGTTGAAGCGCGTGGCCAGCTCCCCTGTCGCGGGTATGGCATCACCCTCGCTCAGTCCTTCGTCTCTCAGCATCTGCTCGAGTTGCTGCATCACGGCACCGGTCAGCGATCCCCGGGTCGAGGACGCGCGGCCTTTCTTGCTGTCGACCATACCGAGGACTGTACGACAGGAAGCGCAGATGCACCTAGCATCTTCCGCCCCTGTTGGCGCCCACTAGTAGTACAAGTGACGACCCGCCTGCGACTAAGTAACGATCTGAGCGTCGTCGCGCGGCCGTCTTGACACACAAGTTGAACTGGTTGTTCACTGATGACAGCGACCAATCCGGCATCGCCACACTCGCCGAGATGCCATCGCCGTTCCCAATGCTGTTGTGAGCAATAGATAGCCCCGACACTCACCAGAAGAACGAGGGACCATCAGTGCGGATAGACACGATCGACTTCTACTACCTGTCGATGCCCGAGGTCTTCGATGTCGGCGACGGCAGCCAAGACGTACTGCTGGTCCGCGTGGGAGCAGGCGACCACTATGGCTGGGGCGAGTGCGAGGCATCGCCATTGGTATCCATCGCGAGCCTCGTGGCCCCGATGTCGCATAGCGCTTGCAAGCCTGTTCAGGACAGCGTTCTCGGCCAGCGGCTCGACTCGGTATCCGACATCGCTCAGATTGCCGCCGGGGTCAAGGCAGCGTCATTCGATCAGCTGCAGTCTGACCACACTTGGTCGGGAATCGACATCGCACTGTGGGACCTCCTCGGTCGACGTTTTGCGGTGCCGGTTCATGAGCTCCTCGATGATGGTCCGCCCAAGCCCAAGACGCCGTACGCGTCGGTTCTGTTCGGTGAGACGCCGCAGGAGACTTTCGAGCGCGCCAAGGATGCCGTGGGTCAGGGCTATGAAGCGGTCAAGTTCGGCTGGCAAGGCTTTGGCCTGGGCAGCGTCGAGCAGGACCGCGAGCAGCTCGCGGCTGCTCGAGACGGGCTGGGACGCGGGCCTGCTCTCCTCGTGGACGCGGCGATGGCGTGGGCCGCCGATCCGGAGGCGGCCGCCCTCCGTGCTGCCGACCTCAAGGAACAGGAGGTTCTGTTCATCGAGGAGCCTTTCGTACCAGGGGCAGATGAGGCGTACCGAGAGTTCAAGCAGCGACTTGGCGGATCAGTGCGTGTGGCCGGCGGCGAGGGCTGCCACACACCCGAGATGGCTATCGGGATGATCAACCACAGCGCCATCGACTACATACAGATCGACACCGGTCGAATCGGTGGCATCACCGGCGCTGCGCAAGTCGCCCGGTACGCCGCCTCTCGCGGTGTCCAGTACATCAACCACACCTTCACCTCGCACCTGGCCCTCTCGGCATCGCTGCAGCCGTACGCAGCCGACAGGGGCTCGCCGCTGTGCGAGTACCCGTTGGACTCCAAACCGGTCTCGCGAGACCTCACGACTACACATCTCGAACGGGACTGTGACGGCCTTATCCGGGTACCGGATGGACCCGGGCTCGGAGTCGAGGTCGACCCGCAGACCATCGCCCGCTACCTGGTGGAGGTCGAGATCACAGTCGGCGGCAAGGTTCTCTACCGCACACCAGATGTCCGCGATCTCGAACCGGTGACGGCATGAACATCCTGGCCATCGGCGCTCACCCCGACGACGTCGACCTCCTGTGCGGCGGCACTCTGGCGCTGTACGCCGCAGCCGGCCATCGCGTGAGTGTCGCGATCGCCACCAACGGCAACGTCGGCTCACCGACGCTCACCCGCGACGAAATCGCCGCGATCCGGCACGAGGAGGCACTGCGGTCCTGCGCCGTCATCGGCGCCGACCTCCTCTGGCTCGACTTCGACGACGAGTGGCTGTTCGACGGCCGGGAGACCCGGACCGCCTTCATCAACGCCTACCGTCAAGCCCGACCCGACATCGTGATCGCCCACGACACCCGCGACTACCACCCCGACCACCGCGTCGCCGGCCAAGTTGCCGCTGACGCGCGCATCCCCTCAGCAGTCCGGCTGGTCGAGACCGGCCTCCCCGCACTGGAGTCGATCCCCAAGCTCTACACGATGGACACGGTCGGGCAACTCGTCGACGGTCTCGCCACGTACGTCGACATCTCCGACGTGATGGACACCAAGGTCGCCATGCTGACGTCACACGTCAGCCAGGAAGCCTGGCTCGCTCACATCTTCGACATGAGCTACGTGGAGTTCATGCAGCAACAGTGCAGTATCCGCGGCGCCGAACTCGGCGTTACCTACGCCGAGGCCTTCACCGAGGTCCGGACCTATCCGCCCTCTCGACCCGACCTCCCCCGACTCGGGGAGTTCGACAAGTCATCGCACGATCTCACCTAGGAGCACTGATGGCACTCACCCGCAGAACACTGCTCACCGGGGCATTGGCCACCGCCGCAGCAGCATCGCTCACCTCCTGCACCTCCAGCGAACCCGATCAGTCCGCCGAAGGCGGACCCCAGACGATCCGGTTCTCCATCTGGTTCGGCGAAGGTGACATCGAGGTCTGGAAGGAGGTGATCGCCGGCTTTCAGAAAGCGAATCCCGACATCACGGTAAAGTTCGAGCCCCTCGAGTACGGGAGCTTCTGGACCAAGCTCAACACCCAGCTCGCCGGCGGCTCAGCCCCCGACGTCGTCGGCATGCAGTTCCAGTCCAGCGTTCTCGGCACGTCGGGTCAGCTCGAGGACCTCGGTCCGAGCCTGTCCGGCGACTTCGACAAGATCCCAGAGAACCTGCTGAAGATCGGCCAGACCAGCGCGGACGGCGGCCCTAAGACCTACGCACTGCCGTGGCGGTTCGTCGGAGCCTCACTCTTCGGCAACCTCACCGCCATGGAGAAGGCCGGCGTCAGCACACCGACCAACTGGACTCTCGACGACTACGTCTCGGCCGCCAAGGAGCTCACCTCCGGCCCGATGATGGGCACCAGCATCCCCGGTGGAGGTGCCGCGACCGCGATCGCGTCGACCTTCGGTGCCGCGCCGGTCTCCGAGGACGGCAAGACAGCGACCTACAACACCCCTGAGATGATCGCCTCCAAGACCTTCCTGCGCGACCTCATTTACCTGCACAAGGTCGCACGCAAACCGAGCGACGTCTCCACCCAGAAAGACCCTTTCGCCACCGGTGCCGTAGGTCTCACATTCCAGGGCAGCTGGAACATCCCGGTGTACCGCAAGATTAAGAACTTCGACTGGGACATTCTTCCCAACCCGTCGGGGACACAGCCCGCCAAGAACTATGCCGGTCCGGACATGATCTCGGTTTACGGCAAGAGCAAAGCCAAGGAGGCGGCGCAGAAGTTCGTGCAGTACGCGGTGTTCAACCGCGAAGCGCAGGAGCTCATCGGCACCACCGGGGCGCCGGTGCTCACCGACTACCTCACAGACAAGACACGCATCGAGAACGAAGCGAAACAGAAGCCTGCAAACTATGCGTACTTCGTCGACCAAGCCTCGCAGAACGGGGAGGGCTGGGCCTTCGTGCCGAAGTTCGCCGACATCGGCAAGATGGAGAGTGACGCCGACTTCAAGATCTACGCCAAGGCCGACTCTGACATCGGCGGAATCCTCAACGACCTCAACACCCAGGTTCAGAACGCCCTCGACAGCACACGATAATGGCGATCAACGCCGCCCACCAGTCCACTCGTCCGCGTTCCCGGGTCACACCCGGGGCCGGACGATGGCTCCCAGTGCTGTTGATCCCGCTGATCATCGGACTGGGCCTGGTGTACTTCGCCGCCATCGAAGGTCTCGCGCTCGGATTCACCGACTGGAACCTGATCTCGCCGGCATCGTTCATTGGCCTGGACAACTATCGCGACATCTTAGACGATCCACGATTCTGGACAGCGACCAAGAACACCGTCGTCATCGTCCTGCTCACCGTGCCGGGCAAGATCGCCGTCGGGTTCGTCCTGGCTCTCGCACTCAACAAGATCCGCAGATTCAGCAGCTTCTTCCGACTGGCTCTGTTCTTCCCCGTCAGCTGCTCAGTGGTTGCTGTGGCGTTCATCTGGACCTACCTGTACGACGCCGACGGGGTGTTCAATCGCATCCGCGCTGCCACCGGCCGGCCCCAGGTCAACTGGCTCGAGCCAGGCCTCGCCCTGTGGTCGGTGTCCGCAATGATCATCTGGGCCGGTGTGGGCTACGTTGCGTTGCTGTTCGTCGCCGGCCTCCAATCCATCCCGCTGGAGTACTACGACGCCGCCACCGTCGACGGCGCGAACCGCCGGCAGCAACTGCGCCACATCACGTTGCCGTTGCTCACGCCAACCACGTTCTTCGTCCTCATCACCGCCATGATCGCCGCAATGCAGACCTTCGGTGAGGTGTACGTATTGACCGGACCCGTCGACTCGACCCTGACGATCATGTCCTACATCTACGAGCGAGCCTTCACCGGCTTCGAGATGGGATATGCCGCTGCCCTGTCCGCCTTCCTCATCGCAGCCATCCTCCTCGTCACCGTGGTCCAACTCAGACTGCAGCGTCGCTGGGTGACCTATGAACTATGACCTATGAGCAGGCCCCACCGATGACATCGATCAGACGCACTGTCTCCGAGCCGCCCAAATGACCACTCGGCGGCCAGTTCGGTCGACGTGGCACGACCACGGCGTACGAACGGAAGCGGTGCAGTTGTGGCGGCCTACGCGATACTGTGGATCGCCACCCTCGTCATTCTGGCACCGTTCGTGCTCGCGCTGATCACCAGTCTTCGCACCAACGACGACTTCATCACCTCGTCCTCGATCTGGCCCAACAGCTGGACCGTCGACAACTACGTGAGCGTCTTCACTGAGATCCCGATGGCACGGATGATCTACAACGGTCTGTTCATCGCCATCCTCGCCACGGCCGGGAACCTCCTAGCCAGCACCCTGGCCGCGTTCGCGCTCGCTCGGTTACGCTTCCCTGGCCGAGACCGGCTGTTCGGCCTGGTCCTTTTCACTCTTCTCATTCCCGGCGCCGTCACGCTCATTCCGCTGTACACGATCATCCGAGCTCTCGGCTTGGTCGACACCAGCTGGGCCCTGATCTTGCCCTTGTGGACTGGGAGCGCTTTTGCGGTCTTCTTCCTGCGCCAACACATGCTCTCCATCCCCAATGATCTCTACGAGGCCGCCGTGCTGGACGGGTGCTCGACACTCGGCGTCATCTTCCGCATCTTCATCCCGCTGGTTCGAGGACCACTGGGGATCCTGGCGATCCTCAGCTTCCTCGCCTCTTGGAACGACCTGCTCGGCCCACTGATCTACCTCAACTCGCCGGAGAAGATGACACCCACCGTCGGGCTGACCTACTTCCAAGGCCAGTACACGACCAACTTCCCCATCGTGCTGGCCGGCGCACTCGTGATCTTGATCCCAACCACCGTCATTTTCTTGATCTTCAACCGTCAACTCCGCCAAGGCATGCTGATCAGCGGACTCAAGTGAAAGGCCCCCTTGTGTTCACCCTTGCCCTGCTCACCGCCCACGAGGCAGCAGACACTCGCCGTCACCGGTGCCCAGGTAGTCACCACCACGACCGGACGGATCGTCCTCGGCTGGGACGAGCGACCGACCGGCTGGTCCGCGTCACAGCGGGAACGCAAGGCTTCGGTTTCTGGGCAGACGAGGTGTCCGCGGCCGCGCCGATCTTGGTCCGAGGCTTCGACCTCGCTATCACCGAGAGCGACGACACACGTGACCTGGCTAACATCCGGCCGACGCCCGGCCGCCAAAGCCACCCCGACAACGCTCGAAGGGTTCGGGTCGGAGGAGGAAAGCTACGATACGGCCGCCGTGCGTAGCAGGCAGCTGCGCGGTCCGACTGGCTGGGTCTCGGGCGCGACTATCGCACATTTGCGTTCAGTCTCCACGGCGTCGGTGCTGGGCGGCAAGACGAGCGACTGTGGGACTGGGTGGCGCCCCAATGGCACGGCGAACCCGTCCACCTCGATGACGTCGGATCCGTTCGGTACCAGTTCATGGTCGGCCGCGGCCTTGGTCCTCAAGACGACATCACGCGCCGACTCGATGATGGACGACTTCCGATCCTGACCAGCAGGATCCGCGACGGAGCCATCACCTACAAGGTCAGCACCTTCGTCTGCCTCGAGAGCACTCCCCTCACCGCAGACACCAACCCCGGCACGCCCGTACCTCCTCGCCGACGGGCACAGCGCCGGACACATGTTCACCGACGACCAACAGGCCGCGTTCGACCGCTTGTCCGCTACCTGGGCTCCCGAGCAGGCGACGGTGATCATCATCCGGATCGTCGCAACCAACACCGGTCCAACGCCTCGGCACGCCTTCGTCACCTGCCCGCCCCCTACATCGCGATGCTCACATATCGACGGCGACCAGCTTCGACCCACGACCGGCATCAGCGCATCTGGAACGCTGAAAGCGACCGGCCTACTGCGTGACCACGGTGGACGGGCGTCCCAGCCTCCGACGAGGAGATCTCGCCGCCTGGTGCCCGCCGGCGGGTCGGTAACCATCGACATGCGGCTACCGCACACCCCTCCCCGCCGAGCGCATCGACAGACGTCGGCCGCCGCGACTACGACGAGCTGCTCGACCAAACCCGAAGCTACTGGCAGCAGCGACATCGACGCCTCGGCTCGGATCGAGCTGCCCGACGGCGGCTCACCGAGATGATCGACGCCGGCCTCCTCCACCTCGATCTGGTTGCCTACGGCAGCGAACCCGACGGGACCGTGGCGCCAACCATCGGCGTCTACGCCCCCATCGGCTCCGAGAGCGCCCCGATCATCCAGTACTTCGACTCCATCGGCCAGACCCAGCTCGCCGAGCGCAGCCTGCAGTACTTCCTCGACAAACAACATGACGACGGCTTCATGCAGAACTTCGGCGGATACATGCTCGAAACCGAGGCCGCGCTGTGGTCCCTGGGCGAACACTTCCGCTACACCCGCGACCTCGACTGGGTCGATGCCATCCGACCCCACCTCGAATCCGCCGTGGGCTACATCCTCCGCAACAGACATGCCCAACAAGAGTCGAGACGTGATCCACACGGCCTGATCATGGGCAAGACGGCCGACCCAGAAGACCCCTTCGCCGCCTACATGCTCAACGGTTTCGCCGCCATCGGCCTCAGCCGCGCCGCGGAGATGATGACCGATGCTCGACCCTGACCTCGCCGCACAGTGGCAGCACGAAGCGCGCTCCCTACGCGCCGACATCCGCACTTCACTCGCCGACTCCATGGCCAACTCGCCAGTAACCCCGCTGGCCGACGGCACCTGGTCACGCACCGCCCCACCATGGGCCGGACAGACCGGACCGCTCGCCATCGATCGATCAGCACAGCGCTGGTTCACCCACGGCACCATCACCGCTCGTGACGCCACTGCTCGGTCCACTGTGGCTCGTTACGCAAGAGGTCCTGGATCCCGACGAACCCGTGACCGACGAGCTGCTGGAGTACCACTGCGACCTGCTCTTCCACGACAACGTCGCCTTTAGCCAGCCGTACTACAGCCCACACCTGCTCACACACCTGCGGCGAGGGGAGGTCGGGGCATTCCTGCGCGCCTACTACACGATGGTCGCGTCGCTCGCCGACCCCGAGACCTACTCGTTCTGGGAGCACTACTTCCATGCCAGCCCCCACAAGACCCACGAAGAAGCCTGGTTCCTCATGCAGACCAGATGGATGCTCTGGCTGGAAGACCGCGATCGGCTAAGGCTGCTGCAAGGCATCCCACGACGCTGGATCTCCCCGGGACAGCAGATCCGGCTCGAACGTGTACGCAGCTACTTCGGCGAAATCTCCCTCAACGTCACTTCGGACATGGACACGGTCACGGTCACCGTCGACGGCGAACTCGTACGCGCACCCGCCGAGATCCTTGTCCGACTCCCCGCTCCAGACGGACCACGCGACGCGACGACTGACAACGGCACCTACGACGCCGCCACCGAAACACTCACACTGACCGGCTACGGAACGGCAGTCGTGACCTATGCCTAGGGCGGAACACAACACTGCCGCGACAAGAAGAGCTATTGTCACAGGGTCTTGTAGTGGACTCGGGGCCGCTAGCGCAAAGCGACTCGCACTCGAAGGCATCGACGTCGTGACCGTCGACCTGGCCAGCGGTGCGGACTATCAAGTCGACGTCTCCGATGGCGACGCTGTGACACGAGCCGCCACCGCGATCGGACCCGTTGACATTCTCATCAACAGCGCCGGCATTGTCGGGCCGAACAAGCCCCTGTGGGAGATCGACGACCAAGGGTGGAACAGCACCTTCGCGGTCAACACCCTCGGCACCTTCCACTGGTGCCGTGCTGTCGTGCCCGGCATGCGCAAACGTGGCTGGGGACGCATCGTCAACTTCGCCAGCATGGCCGGCAAAGACGGCAACCCCAATATGTCTCCCTATTCAGCCAGCAAGGCGGCCGTCATCGCCATGACCAAATCGCTCGGTAAGGAGGTCGCCGCCGACGGGATCCTTGTGAACGCCATCGCACCCGCAGTCATCGACACGCCCATGAACGCGGCCACCGCCCCTGATGTCCTCGAACACATCCGCAGCCTGATTCCCATGAAGCGGATCGGCCGGCCAGAAGAGGTCGCCGAACTGGTCGCGTGGCTCACCTCGGACAAAGTGAGCTTCTCCACCGGCGCGGTCTATGACATCTCTGGAGGCCGGGCTACCTACTGAACCAACGGGTCTCTTAGAATCGAGCTAACACTTGGGCAATTCATGGCACGGCACCGGGCGGTCATCAGTGGACCGAAGCCGCCCAGCACTCCGCCGGGGTAGGTCGATCTCGGTGGAAGCAACCGATGAACGGCGCCAGGCACCTACTCCTGTGGCAACTCGTACCTGATCTGGCAGGGGCAGTCCAGGCAGCCGCACAGCCCCCCTATTCCATCGAGGTGCTTCCTCATCGCGTGAGGGAATCGGCCCTTTAGGAAGCCCGGGCATAGGCACCCGGTTGTGCCGGCGACCTCCGGGTGTGCCGGTCCCGCGGTGACGAGCTGGTCCAGCGTGGCGGCGGGTGCGTCCGTGGCGACGCAGCCACCGCCGACCGGCTCCTCGTAATGGGTCCAGACCGAGTGGCACACGAAACACCGCACCGTCTCGCTGCCCGGGTCCCCGAACTGTCGATACCGATCCGCCGCCTTCGCTGCCGTCTGGTGCTCGGTCGCCGCCGTCGGCGACGGCTCCTCCTGGTCGGCCGCGAGGCCGGCGACTCCTGTCCGGATGAGCTGCACCGCGGCGAGCAGCGACTCGGGTCGGGCCTTGATCTGCCCGCCTCGCGGAGAACGGACATGAGGGGCGCCGGTGACATCGACCGGGATCGGAGCAGGCACGTCGACGATCACCCACACCGGTCCGTCGAACGTGTAGAGCTGCTCCCCCGGGAATCGGCGCAAAACCGCGCAGACCAATCGATCGACCGCGCAGATCCGCCACTCAGAGTCCGGGATCCAGCCCCACGGAGCTCGCTCAGCAGAAAGCCGTCGGCGACATCCCAGCCGCGAATGTCACCAGGAGCATCCCAACTCGACTGTCGTTGGGGGTCCTCGGCGATGAAGGCGTGGGTGTCGCGGTACACACGCATCCCTAGCGGGTGGCTGGTCAGATAGCGCGGTTCGCTCCATGGGCAGGTACCTCTTGACGTGGTCGGGTTCACAGGACCCTACGAGTGCACGGTGACACTCCCGAAGCACCGGGTCCTGTGGGTGTTCGTCGACATACCGATGACTCTGCCGCTGTGCCCTGGCTGATCACGTGGAGCCATCTCCGTCGCGTGTGCAGGTGGCGAGCATCTGCCGGAGGGCGGCCTTCTCGGACGTGTCGACGCCCAAGTGGTAGCGGTGCTTCATGATCACGTACCTCGTGGCGAAGCCGCACTGGCCGAACTTGGGCGGTCGCCAACTGGCGGCGTCGAGGCCTCCTTTCGAGCTGTTGACCGTCCCGCTGGTGACCACCAGGTTGTCGAGGTCGTTGGCCGCGATCAAACGCTGCTGATCTGTCCAACCCTTCGCCCCGTAGCGCCACATCGTCCGAAGGCTGACGGTGTGGTCGACCGGGAGGCCTGGGCCTGGTGGGGGTCGCGGAGGTTGGTGAAGATCATGCTCTGGCCGGTGTAGGCGTCATGCCAGGTCCCAGACGTCATCTCGTGGGTGCAAGAGCCGGCGGTCCGGACGGTGAAGGGCCGGCTGCGGTCGGCATCGCGAGCCATGACATCGGCTCTCTGGCGGCATCGGTTGGCGTCGACGTCGGCCCACGCTCGGCCGAACGCGGCCCGGCGGTAGGTGCCGTCGTCGCGGGGGCGGGGAACCACCTTGAGATCCTCCAGCTGCGCTCCTACGGGCCCGGGACCAGCCGGGGCGGGTAGTGGCGGGACCACGCCGCAGCCAGCGGCCACAACGGCCACCAACAGCCAGACCAGAGACAGAGGGGCGCGGCGCCGATCGGCGGAGCGGGTCATGTGAGGGCGTCGACGACGGCGCCGACCAGGTCGCGGGCGGCGGGTGGGCAGACGGCGTTGCCGGCGAGCTTGACGCGGTCGCGGCGGGAGCCAAGCCACTGGTAGTCGAGCGGGAACGCCATGCCGGCAGCGACCTCGTGGGGTTCGAACATGCGGAACTCGCAGTCGTCGACCTGCGCCCGGGCGGCGTCGAGCTCCCCGGGCGTGACCAGCGACTGGTGGCCGCGGCTGGTCAGGGTGCGCATGACCTCGCGCACGGGGGTCGACATCTCCGCGCCGCCCTCGTTGTTCCGCATGATCAACGCGTGCCGGTCACGGGTGGTGACGGTGCCGAGCGGGTCGCTGGACGAGTGGGCGGTGTCGCTGTTGCCGTAGTACGGGGCGACCAGGGCGTACGCCTCCCGGGTCGTCAGGGCCCGCAGAGCCTGGCCGGTGGAGCGGGCCTGGTCGTTCCAGGTGCCGCCGGCCGGGCAGACGAGACCATGGTGGTTGCCGCTGGCGGTGAAGGTGGCGGCCGGGTCCTTCACCGACCGGGCGGTGGATCCGCCGCCGCGGAGCTCGGCGATGAACGGGGCGACGAGCGCCTTGCTGGTGTCGTTGGCGGTCAGCGTCGCCATCGGGTCGTCAACGGACTTGGTGCGGTACTCGAAGCGGCGCTCCAGCATGAACGGGACGGCGAGCGCCTTGGAGCTGGTGTTGTGCAGGGTGCGGAGGTAGTCGTCGGCGGGCCAGGACCGGTAGTAGGCGTTCGGGTCGCCGTACGCGGGGTGGTTCGGGTCGGCGGCGTCGTAGGTGTGGCCGGCCGCCTCGAGGTGCAGCGGCCCCCAGTAGCGGGCGATCCCGGCCGCGATCCGGGCCCGGGTCTTGTCGGCCAGCGGCTTGTCCCGGTCACCGATCCGCTGCCCACGAACCGTCCAGTCGATCGCCGCGGCGGCCGGCAGCCAGCCCGGTTCGACGGTGATCCCGCAGTGGGAGCAGGCGTAGACGTACTGGGTGCGGTACTTCCCGACGGTGCGGCCGGGTTTCCAGGCCTGGACGGACTCGACGATGACGTCGCAGCGCGGGCACCAGGCCTTCGGCCGCATGACGGCGTCGATGTCGGGGGCCTTCTCCCGTTCCGGCCAGGCGACCACGTACAGGCGGTCACGCGACTGCGGGGCGGGCAGCCCGTGCGCCTGGGCGTGCATCGCGTTGTGCGACACGACCCGGAACCGGTAGCCGAGCGATCGGAGTCCGCCCTGCCAGAGCCGCCACGCGGCCGCGTACTTGGCCTGGGTGGCGATGTCGACGACGTTCTCGACCACGACCGCCCGGTAGCGGTGGTGCTCGACGAAACGCAGAGCATCGAACATCAGCAGACGCGAGCGGGTGGTCTCGTCGGTCTCGGTGGTGATCAGATCCTCGGGGATCTGATCGAAGAGGGTGGCGTCGCCGCCCAGCTCGGCGGACAGCGCCGCCGACTTGCCGCGGGCCTGGCTCCACGTCGTGCACTCCGGGCTGGCCCAGAGCACATCGGTGCGAGGGAAGAACCGCGGGTTCTCCAGGTGCAGGTCGACGCAGGCGTGCTCGGTGGTGGGGTGGTTGACCTGGTGGACGTCGACGGCCAGCTGCCAGTGGTTCGCGGACACGCGGACCTCAACACCGGGGACCATGATCGCGCCACTGGTGGATCCGCCGGCACCGGCGAAGATGTCGGTGATCGTGATCATGCGGCGGTCCGGCCGTTGGACCGCTTCCCCTGCTCACGGCCGCTGGAGCGGGCGAGCAGCATCCGGTGGCCGAGGAGCTCGCGACGGACCGGCTGGAAGCCGTGGCGTTGGTAGAAGCGGGCGGCTCGTCGGTTGTCGGCGACCAGCCACAGGTCGTGGGGTGCGGTGTCGGCGATGACCTGGCGCAGCAGCGCGGCACCGTGCCCGTGGCCTTGCGGGTTGGCCCACACCGAGCGCAGGGTCAACCGGTGCTTTCTGTCCAGGTCGGCGTAGGCGCCGGCGACGTCGGCGCCGCCATGCTGGGCCAGCCAGCGGTACGGGGCGTGCCGGAACGCGTGGCGTTCCAGGATCTGACCGGTGAGCAGCCACGCCGCGAACACCAGGGCGACGGCGAGCAGGTAGGACACGGCGACGGCCGGCAACGCCGGCCACACATCGACCGTCATCGGCCACAGGAGAACGGTGATCGGGACGCCGGCGATCGGGATCACCCAGCCGGCGGGCCGCTGGAACGGGTTGGACAGAAGCGTGGTGAGCTCGACGCGTTGCTGTGCTCGAGCGAAGACGCGGGCCTGCGCCTTCAGCTCCTCGGTGGCGCTCACTGCAGCAGCGCCCCGTCGGTGTACTCGGGGCCGGTGCTGTCGGCGCAGGACTCGTGCGCGACCCCGCTACCGGTCGCGTCGCGGCAGAACACGTAGACCTGGCCCGGCTCCAGACCCTCCTCACACACCAGGCAATCCTCGCCGAGGGCGACGATGGTGTGGGGTCCGGCCACGACGTCGACCGGTGGCGGCTGATCGTGGTGGTAGCCAACAAGCCTCGCCGGCGGCAAGTGGCCACTGAGCTGCTGGCCGCCGACAGATCCGCCCGGGCAGCCCCCGACAGGTCTCGACAAGGTGACATCTGTCCCTGTGGTGGTGCTGCGAATGCTCACGATGGTTCATCTCCCGGGGTCGGATCGAGCCGGCTGGTGGGTGGGGTACGGCTGCAGACCTCGTCGCTGACCGCGGCGCTGGCGATCCGGTCGGCCTCGACCACGACGTCGGCGTAGTGATCAACGTGACCGCAGGCTGCAGAGCAGGACCAGGTTTGTGTCCAGTACCGCTCGCCGTCGTCGTAGGTGGTCAACCAGCTCCGCTTCCCTCGCCGGGCACCGCAGTGCGGACAACAGGCCGAGATGCGAACCTCGCGGATGACCGGCGACGTCAGACCGACCCCCCAGGGCGCCTCCCGGGACCTGTCGCGGACGGTGACGGTGATCAACTCGACGGCTTTGGGATCCGACGTGGGCTCAATGGTGATCATGGGGCGTTCCTCCTTCATCGATCCGGTAGCGGGGCGTGAGCACCAGCAGCGCGCCGATGAGCACAGCCATCGAGCCGACGGCCGCTGCGGCTCGACCCACCCACAGCCACGGTCGGAGCTGGCTGAGCAGATCTGCCGCTACCGGTGAGGACCCCAGTTCGGCGAGGACCCAGAGGGTGGCTCCGGCCACGAACGCCCGGGCCCCGGTCGAAGACCTCCAGCAGCAGTCGGCGTGCGGTGGCCCAAGCCGCCAGACCCCGATCATGATCAGGACCGCTGCCACGACCTGGGTCCCGGCCAGGACAGCCGCGATCCCCGTCACCGTGCACCAGCCTCGGCGGCGACCGCAGCCACGGTCGTGACGCGGGTGGGCTCCAGGACGGTGATGGTGTTGGTCAGCACCGCGACGGGGTGCTGAGTGAGGTCGGTGTGTTGGCGGGCGGAGACCCGGATCGACAGGTCGTTGGTCAACGGGTCGGAGGTCCACGCGCAGCCGGAGCAGGCGGCCGTCGTCCGTGAGCTCACCTGGGCGGCGACCATCACCACCCCTCCCCCATCCGATGGTCGTCGACACCGATCTCGTCGAGGCCGCAGGTTGGACAGAACCGTTCGTGCAGCAGCTCGTCGACGCCGGGGTCGAGGATCTGCTGCCAGTCCGTCCAGTCGTGACGCGGGCGCCGGTAGATCTGCAGCGGGGTCCGGGCGGGGACGTAGAGGGGGTGGCGCGGCTGCCCACCACGGGTCCGGTCCAAGCACCACACCGTGCGGTGGCTGAGGAGCTGCAGGACGGCGGCGGCTCGGTCGGGGTCGGCGTGGGTTCCCCAGGCAGCCACGACCAGGTCGGCCGCCGGCGGCGGCGGCGAGGATCGCCTGGTCGTTCCCGACGCCGACCGGGTCGACGACGCGACGCAGGACGCTGGGCGACGGGGAACGCCACCCGTAAACGTTGGTGACCGTGATCTGACCGAAGCCCGCCGCCCGGGCGAAGCCGATGACCCGGCGCAGCGTCGGGTCGTCGGTGGCGGCGTCGGCGCGGCTCGGGTTCAGCATGATCCAAGCCGCGGTCGGGCCCGGGGCCCACCGGCGGGTCAAGCTCCAGCGGTAGCAGCCATCGGCCGACAGCGACGCTGTCGCCCCAGTGCCGGCGGTCGAGTTGGACAGAACCGGCGTCTGGCCAGTGGCGCAAGCCGCCGACGTTCGTTGTGGCGGGGTGGACGCCGCCGAACCCGGAGGGGTACAGGGCACCTCCGGGAACGGCTGGCGGGTGCTGTGGCCGTCCGCGGTCGTTCGCGGAGCCACCATCGTGCTGGTCATGCCGTCGATCCCTTCCTTTCCTTGTGTGGTTGACGTCGATGACGCTCAGGGTCGGTTCGGGCTCGGTTTCAGGGCAGGGAGAGCACGGTCATCGGGAACGCTGCGCCGGTGATCTCCGGGGCGGTCCCGTCGAGGCCGACAACAAGGCGGTGGCCGCCGCAGGAGCGGACGGTCTGCACGACCTGCAGGTGCGCGGTCAGCAGCACCGAGTGGGGCGGGAGCTCGTCGAGCTCGACCCGGTCGACGACCATCGGGAGGGCGGCGTCCAGCAGGTGCCGGACGTGGGCACGGACGTCGTTGATCTGGTCGGCGGTGTCGTAGTCGTCGACCATGGCATCGACCAGGCGCTCACGGTCCAAGGTGACGTCACCGCTGCCCCCAGGGGATGCGTCGGCCACGGACCCGACGGTTGCGGGCCTGGCGGAGCGCCTGGTTCCGCCACTTGTCGCGGTCCCGGGTCAGGGTCGTGATCTGCGCCTGCAGGCGGGTGATCTCGTCGTCGGCCTGGTCGAGCTGACCGTCGGCATCTGCAACGGTGTCGCCGCCGTTCAGCCAGTGCACCCGGTCAGCGGCCGGCCCCGGCTCGACGTGGACGCTCTCAGGGCACCAGTCGCCCGTGGCGTCGAAGAACCCGACCTCCCACCCGCCCCTGCTCGTACTGGCGTCCGGGCCGGTTGGCCGGTACAGCCACAGCTGCCGCACCGGCGTGGGACACATGATGCTCGCCACCGCTTCCTCCTTGTGTCGCTCTCTACCTCTGAAGGCCTCGGAACGGGCCGGATGTGAGCCTCGAACCTTTAAGTTGAGTTGACTCTACATTGCGTGTAGAGTGAGGTCAACATCTAGCGAGGGAGGGGTGAGGCGGCCATGCCGACACTGTTCGTGTACGGGACGCTGCGTCCCGGCGGCAGCAACCACGGGCTGCTCGAGGGCGCGGTCAGCCACACCGAGCTCGCCCACGCCGACGGCCTCGCCCTGTACGCCGCCCGCGGGTTCCCCTACGCCGCCCCCGACACCGAACCCCAGGCACAGATCACCGGCACCCTCTGCTCGATCAAGGGCCGGGCCTGGATCGACGCGCTGAGCCGGCTGGACATGTTGGAGGGCTACGACCCCGCCCGCGAGACGACCAGCCACTACCTGCGGCGCCGCTGGCCGGTGACCACCGTCGACGGCAACCGGGCCGACGCCTGGATCTACCTGGCCGGCCCTCGGGTCGATCTTCGCCGGTACCGCCGGATCCCCGGCGGCGACTGGCTCCACCAGCTCACCAGCCACTTGACCCTCGGAAGGAGGGACCCCTCATGTGCGGACTGTTCGGCATGATCCTGCCCCACCGCTACCCCACCGACCTGCTCCGCCGTGATGCCGCCCTGGCCTTCCTGGGTGTCCTCGCCGAGGAGCGCGGCCGCCACGGCGCGGGCATCGGCCAAGCTCCCGACGGCTTACACCGAGTAGATACCTGACCAGCCGGGCGGCGGGTGGGTGGTGAAGCGGCACCCCGGCACCTTCACCGACCTGGTCGGTCCCCGGCGGCTCCGCGGACTCGTCGACGCCACCGGCGGCGATCGGGCACACCCGCTGGGCCACCCAGGGAGCGATCAACCTCGCCAACACCTCCCCGCTGCAGGCGGGCACGCTGCTCGGCACCCACAACGGTGACCTCGACGTCGACACCATCCGGTACGCGCCGGAGTGGGTCGACCCGTCGTGGACCGACTCCTGGGTCGTCTACCAGGCCCTGGCCACCGCCCACACCGGTGGGCGGGTCAACACCCGACGCCTGGTCACGATCCTGGCCGGGATGCGCGGTCGGGCCGCGCTGGTGTGGACCGACACCGCCGACACGACCGTCCGCGACACGGGTCGGGTCTGGCTGGCCCGCGCCGGTCTGTCGCCGCTGGCGATCGCCCACGACGTCGACGGCGGCCTGTGGTGGACCTCCAACCCCGAGTGGCTGCGCCGGCTGAGCTCGACGTTCGGTCTGCCGCTGCGGCAACATCGAGCTGCTGCCCGAAGGGGTGCTGATGTCGGCCGTGCCGCAGCAGTGGAAGGTCAAGGTGACCGTCCATGCCCGGTTCAAGCCGACCGTCCGCGACCAGGACCTGCGACTGGTCCGGGCCGCGGTGTGGCGGAACTTCACCCCCGCCGACCGCCGCGACGACGGCGCCGTGATGCGTCACCGCGTCGTCGGCGCCGGGCTCAGCCGCCAGCCCAGCCTGGTGTGAGCAGACATGACCCTGCTGCGGATCGACTGCGACGCCAGCTGGAGCGCCGTGACCTGGGACCCCACCAGGCCACCGTGCTTCAGCGGCGACGTGGTCGACGCCATCCCCCTCACACCGAGGGCCCTGCTGTGGACCCCCGAACCATGCGGTCCGCCCAACGCACTGGCATCAGCGCTGCTGACCTTCCTGCAGCTCCCCGTCCAGCACCTCCGCGGCCCCGCCTACCTCACCAGCCTGGCCGCTGACCCCGACCGGCCCGGACCCCTCACCCCCACCCAGATCCGGGCCTTCACCAGCACCCTCCAAACCCTGCACGCCATGCCCGACTTCCTCGCCCTGCACGCCCAGGCCGGCCGCATCGCCGCCACCTGGTTCTGTCCAACCACCGATGGGAGCTTCCAGTGACCACACACAGCACCGAGACCCTCTACGCGACCGCGGACTGCCCGGACTGGGTGGATGCCGAACCGTTCCGCGCCCACGTCCGCGACCTGATCTGCGAGACCGGTCTGTCCTGGCGCCTGGTCGCCGCCCACGCCGGCATCGCCCCCCGCGCCATCCGGTCCCTGCTGCACGGCCGCCGCGGCTACACCCTGCACCGACTACACGTCAGCATCGCCCGCGCCCTCACCACCACCTCGATCGAGTCGATCGCCGACGACCAGCACCTCGTCACCGACGCCACCACGACCCGGCAACTGATCGCCGACCTCCGCACCGCCGGCCACGGCCCCGACCTGGCACACCACCTGCAGCCGGGCGACCTCGACCAGCTCGACGACGCGAAGGCTTGGCGCTGCAGCCGGGCCACCGCCGCCCGCGTCACCGCCTGCTACGACCTCCTCACCACCAGCCCGCGCACGGTCACCAGCCCGACCGCCCGCGGCCGCGTCGCCCCCGCCGCACCCACGCCCCCGCATGTAGAGTCCGATCCACACACGGCATTGGACAGAAAGCAGACCTCGGGCGCATGGACTACCGGATCCTCATCAGCCACCACCGCGGGCAGGAGCGGATGCTGATCCAAGCCCAGGTGTGGGCACCCGCATGGGTATCGGGCCCTGCCCCCGATGACGACGGCCAGCCCGTGCCCCGTGACTGGTTCACCGCCGACCAGTGGACCGTCACCGAAGCCCCGACCAAGCTGACCGAGGACGCGCTGCGCGACACCTGCGCCGACCGAGGCTGGAAGCTGCTGGGCGGCGCCACCACTGAGGAGGACGGCACCCTCGTGGTGCCCGTCGAGCCGGCGGACTGGGAGCAGGTCCTCCAAGCCACCGCGCACCACCGGAACCTGATGCGACAGGCCTGGGAAGCCGCCGAGACCGCCTGGATGGGCATTGTCGCCGGCGTCCCCCGCCGCAAAGGCGACGACGGCTACGTCGGCGCCATCCAGATCGCCAAGATCGGCGACATCAGCCGCTTCCGCGTCTACCAGATCCAAGACGAAGTCGACCACCCCGAAGAGAAGCGCCGCACCCTGGCGGCCGCACGCCGCCGCCGCGAAGCCGCCAAGCCCGAGCAGCCGAACAAGACTGCCAGTGGCCGGGCCGCTTCCCGCAAGGCCACCACACGCAACTAAAGGGTTTTGGCCTCGCGAACATTGAGGCGGTCGCTTTTCTGTGTCTGCACTACCTCCGTGCCGCAAGGCGGTCTCTTCTTCCGGCAGCGTTCGAGGGCTGCTCTGCGTGCTTGTGACATCACCCCAACGCATTCAGGGTTGATGCGTCGACGTCAGCTTCGCGTTGCTACAGAGCTCCTCGGATCCAAGTCGCAACCCGGGTGCACAATGATGAGGCCAACATTCCGCCGACCAGGTTGACGCGATGATGTCCTCAGCTGTGTTAGACGCCAGCCGCGATGTCGCGGATGCCCTGGTTCAGGCGGATCCGACATGGCCCCGGCAGCTCGTGAACCAACTGGCCACCACGCTCGGCGCGGATACTGTCGGTTTCGCGTCATACCTCAGGGAAAGAATGACCTTGGCGACGTCGGTCAACGCCGGCGGTCCACCCCTGAGCAACGACGAGCGTGCGATGTGGGCGGCGTATTGGTGGCAGTACCCGTTTATGCAGCGTTTCACGACCACCGGTGATGGCACGACGGGCCGCAACTCCGACATGGTTGAGTCGATGCGGTCCTTTCGCCGCACCACCGTGTACGGCGAACATTTCGAGCCACGCCGGGCCCGATTCCAGGCCAACCTTGGATGGGATGCCGGTGGGGTGTTGACCGGGATGGGTCTGTACCGCGAGCGACACGACTTCACCGCGGATGAGATGGGAGTTCTTGAGCAGACCCGCCGGCTGCTGGCCGCAGCCGCACAGTACCGATCGGTTCTGGACCTGCTGGAGCGAGAATGCGCCGATACCCGTCGGTCGACCAACCAGACACTCAGCGCGCGGCAGCAGGTGGTCCTGGCGTTGGTCGCAACAGGAGCCACGGACGCTCAGATCGCCTCCCGTCTCCAGATCACCGAGCGAACGGTCCGCAAGCACGTCGGGGACATCCTCCGCCGGTTGAAGGTGGACAACCGGGTTGCCGCGGCGCGATGGTGGCTCACTCTCCCGCGGTAAGCGCCGACCACTCAACGGATCGGCCCTCTGAGCCGAGACTGACGGATCCACGCGCGCATCCGGCGGCGTCGCTAGGTGGCGGATCCGCCACCTAGCCGGATCTGTCCAGCCCTTCGACAATGGTGCCTGGCGGGGCCATCGACACCGTCGTGAGCTTCAGTTGGCAGAGGGGGTCGCCATGACCGATCATCGGCAGCGAATCCGGTTGACCTGGATCAGGCAGTCAAAGACGATCGCCGGGCTCGTCGTCTGCTTATTGGCCGCGGTTGCTGGTGGCGTGTGTCTGGCCCGGCCCGCGGCCGCAACTGACGCGCACGTCGCCAACCCCGCCTGGTCGAACTCAGGCAAGGCGAGACCCCGGCCGACAGCCACCCCGACACCCACCTCGAGCCCAACACCGGCCCCAACTGCCAGCCCAGCAACCCAGACCGCGACAACCGCGCCGAGCCCGACCGTGACGGCTTCCCCGACCGCCAGCCCCTCCGGCTGCACGGTGATGATCTTCAACGCACAGTCGTACTGTGCGGGGACCCTGACCGGTGTCAACAGAACGGTGTACGGGCTGGGTCAGCGGATCGCACTGGGCGGAGTCAACGTGAGCGTCGTCAACGACCAGAACAACACCGTCCAGGTCTGGGGATTCGACCCCTGCCCGGTTGGCAAGCTCTGCGGGGCGGGCTCGGTCACCACGACCCTGGTCTGGGACGGGTCGCCGAAGCCAGTACCAGGCGATGTGATCACCTTTTACGGCGTCACCCTCACCTCGTCCCTGCGGATCGAGGGGTCCCTGAAGATCGGCTGGTGTCACCCAGAGTGGGGCTGCTGAACCCGGCCGTGCACATCGCGGGCGGGTGGGCGCCCGGCGGGTTTTGACCCGACCGGACATTGGACCCCTGCTGGGGCGACTGCTGAAGAGCTCGGCTTCTGAGATTGGAGACCACCATGATGACCACCCACAAGAGCCACCGAGGCGCCGCCATCGCAGTGCGCCTGACCGTCACCGCGCTCGCCCTGCTCGCGATGGCTGCGGCCACGCTAGCGGTGGAGTCGCCGGCCGACGCCGCCCCGAAGCGGGCCAGTGGCATCGTGTTCATCAGCGACCGCGACAGCCCGCCCGGCCAGGTGATCGACGAGGTCTACTTCTACGACTCCACGACTGGTCGGACCTCCCGGGTGACCACCAACGACGTGGTCGAGAGCTTCCCAGTGCTCTCTCCCGATGGGCGGTATCTCTCCTATCTCACCGGCACCGGCATCAGCGTGTGCCCACTCAGCCTCGCTGCCGGTAACTGGTCGTGCGGGCCGGCCCGCGGCGTGGTCAGCGACCCCGGACCCGGAGGCGGCCGGTACGAGTGGACACCCGACGGGCGCTCCATCGTGTACGGAGGCACAGACCCCCTCGGCGGTGACATCGATGTCTTCTCCGTCGAGTTGTTCACCTTGGAGCCCGCCCGGAACCTGACCCAGGAGGCACCCGGTGAGCCAGCGGTGTTCGACGGCCAGCCCTCGGTCTCGCCGGACGGACGATACGTCGTGTACGGCCACGCCGGCGACCTGTACCGGCGCCACATCGACGGATCCCACCCGGTCGCCCTCACCTCCACACCCGCCACCGAGTTCGGACCGGCCTACTCGCCAGACGGGTCGAGGATCGTCTTCCACAGCAACCGTCCCAGCGCAACGAACTTCGACATCTACGTCATGAAAGCGAAGGCGGAGAGTGTCGACAACCCCGCGATGGACCTGACCGGGAACCTCACTGCACCCGACCGCATCACACCCAGCCGCGAGCGATTCCCCAGCTGGTCACCGAACGGCGCCGAGATCGCGTTCTGGTGGCACGTCACACCCCAAGGCTTCGAGGACGGGGAGATCTATACGGTGCGGGCCGACGGCACCGGCATCCGCAACCTGACCGCGAACAACCCCGCCGATCCTGACGCGCAGGACATCGGCGACATCATGCCGGCGTGGGGAACGGCCCGTCGACGCTGACGGGACCCGAAAGCACCGCGCCTCCGTGGAAAAGCGCCTTGGGTGAAGGTTGTCTCCTGCCTGCGATGACGCAGTTGGGACCTCATCGGTTCGCAGGGGTGGCGCGACGCCGAACAGCAATGCGTGCCGTCACGCCCAACACGACCAGTATCCCGATCAGGATAAGGATTCTGGCCAGGTCGAGTCCGCCGAGGTGCGGGATGGTGATGATGGGATTGTGGTCGGTGAGTAGCTGGTGATCGCGGAGCCAGCCGCCGGCGCCGGCCAGGACCGATTGACGTTTGGCGTAGAGGACGCCGATCGCGATGCAGCCCAGGACCATCATCGCGATGTGGTCGTTGGACACGCCCTGGTCTTCGCGGCCGAGGCTCACTCTTCGACTCCGCGGACTTCGACGAGCGGGCTGGCGGTGACGGCGGGGTTCTCGGACAGCGCGATCAGGCCGAGCTCGGCGAGGCCGTCCAGGTATCGCTCGGCGCGGCCGGGCCAGATCAGCTTGACGTTGCCGAGCGGCGGCTCGAACCGTCCGTACTCGGGGGCGTACGCATCGCCCATCAGGAGCATCGGCACGTCGGGGTGGTCCCAGCGGGGGCACTCGTCGGCGGTGATCGGGTCCCGGCCGGTGCCGAACTCCGCCGAACGTTGCAGCACGGCTTCCTCATCGGGGCTCAGCTGGCCGCCGAACATCGCTTGGGCGACGTGGTTGACGATGACGCCGGCGCAGTGGCGGGCGCGGAGCTTGACCTGCTCGAGCTGCGCCTCGCGGCCGCGGCCGGGCTGGGACTGGTAGCCGTCGATGAACAACGCCAGGACCTCGTCGGCAGTGAACGCGTAGGCGTTGGCGCCCTGCAGACGAACCTTGTACCGGTACGGGAAGCCACCCGGGGACACGGGCGGGACGGGCTGGTGGCTGTGGTCGACCTGCTGGTCGGCATCAGCGATGACCCGCACGTTCGTGGTCCGGTCGCCGGGAACAGCCAGTGGCAGCACCGTCACCGGGGAGACGGCAGCGGCCGCCTTGTCGGCTCCGGTGCGGTGGCCTTCGGCTGCTGGCTGGGCGTGCTCCCGCGGGTGGTCGTGCTCGTGGCGGTGGTCGTCGGTCATGGGGACGGACTCCTCGGGTCGTGGTTCGACGGTAGGGGCTGACGGATGGGCGGGCGGGGGCGACACGGTCGCTAGTTGCGGTAGTAGCTGCCGCGGCCCCACAACGCCGCGATCTGGGTGCGGTCGCGGTCGGTGCTGAACAAGGTGTCGATCAGGGTCCGGACCGGTCGGGTCCGTTCCTCGAACTCGGTGGCGGACGCGGCCATCAGGTTCCGGGCCCATCCCTCGCGGCGGGCGGTGTGCAGCGGACGTACCGTGTCCGGCTGCACGTCGTTGTCGCGGACGTAGTTGGTCATGGCAGCGCACAGGTTCACCTGGGCCTGGATGACGCCGGGGTGGTGGGAGGCGTCGGGGAAACGGAACTCGATCCGACCCGACCTGTGCTGGAAGGCGTTGTGGAAGTTGATCATCGCCTCCCGGCCGCCTTGGTAGCGAACCGCTTGGTAGGTGTCTGTCCAGGCGGGCCCGGGGTCCCGGGCCGGCAGGGGCCGGTTGTAGCCGGCGGACCGGGCTGAGCCTCGGGTGCGGCCCATCCGGAAGATGTCGTCCTCGTTCGCCCGGACCAGGTTGACCAGCCGCCACGCCAGCTGCGGGGTGTACTGGCCTGAGGAGATGTTGGTGTGGCTGCCGGCGTGATCGGTGCTGCCGCCGTGGCTGCGGATGGCTTCGCACGCGGTCG
>CAVPPP010000050.1:0-10494 GCA_963707005.1 uncultured Actinomycetota bacterium | reverse complement strand
AGTCGCCAGGCCGGTGATCGTTGCGGGCGACCTGGACGCTGACCTGACCTCCGACAGCCTCCGCTTCTGGACCGGTCGACACGTCATCGCCGACACGAGTGTCTGCTACCGCAGCGCCTGGGAGGCCACCCACCCCGGAAAGCCGCTCGATACGTACGTGCGGGCCAATCCCCATCAGGTCGATCCCGATTGGGCCTTCCGACAGATCGACCACGTCCTTGTCCGCTGCGGTCGTGTCGGTCCGACTCTTGCGATCACCGGATGCCGACGGGCCTTCGACCAGGATCGGGCGACCCCGAGTGACCACTACGGCGTGGTGGTCGACCTGGAGCCCCTGCCCACCTCCACGGACCAGCCGAAGGCTGGCTGAGTGAATGCTGCAGCCCCAGGGGTGCTGAGGGTCAAGACACACAGGATTCTCAATGGAGGGCGGCAGCGGTGGCTCCGCCGACGCGGCGTAGATCCTGGAGGATCGGATCGGCCAGGGCAGGTGCCCGGCGACCCCGCACGGCGACCGTATGGGCCGCTGCGTTGCCCCGGCGCGGGAACGGTCGTCCGCGCAGTGCCGCGCGGCCGCGTGCAGGGCACTGGTGGGGTTGAACGAGGCGACGACGGTGGTCGGGTCGGGGGCCTCACGACGGGATCAGGGTGGTTGGGCCGCCTGGGCTCAGTTCTCCCAGGGCGGGGTGTCGTCCATCTTGGCGTAGTACTTCGCGAGGTGGCTCTTGGCGCGGTCGGCGTCGCGGGCCGGGATGTCGACGCCTCCGCGGGCTCCCTGGAGAACGCCGGCGGCCGCCATGACGCCTCGGGGGACCGCCTTGAGCTTGCCGTCGATGACGTCGGCGATCAGCATCTTGTAGGCGGTGAAGTTGTCCTTGTTGTCGGCGTCGTACCACAGGTGCGCGTCGCGGTACTTCTGGTTGGGCTCGTCGGCGGCGTCGGCCCACGATCGCACCCGTTTCTCCGCGGCGTCGCCGTCCCACTCCCGGTCTCGATCGGCCAGCGGCAGATCCTGGAAAGCGGTGACGGCCATGTCGAACCTCCTGGTGACGGGTGAGAGACTGCGATCGTTTACAGCGTAAGAGTCGGTGCACGCGGAGGGGGTTGCGGGGTGGTTGGTTGGGGCTCACCGCCCAGCGCCATCTGAGCGCGGTGACCGACGAGACCACCCGGGTTCCCGGCTGCCGGCAACTGACCTCAGCGATCGTCGCGGCGGAGGACGCCGGAGGCGAGGGGTGTGATGCGAAGGTGCGGTGAGGACGCTTGCTCTCTGACAGGGCTGGCTCCCTTAGAGGAATGGCGTCCGTCATCCGGTCCTGGTGTTCGCGCGCCACCGTGAGAACGGCCTCAAGGCTCGTCTCCTCGAAGGGGTCGCCCTGAGGTTCCAGGCGCCAGCGAACGGGGTCGACGGTGCAGCAGACCAGCTGCGATAGGCCGGCCGCACGGTTCTCGTGTGAGTGAAACCAGACCACCTGCTCGGTCACCAAGGTCGATGAGGTCTCCCCGGGAATCGGATCGGCGGCGTGGAACGAGACGTTCGCATCGCTGACTGGCGTGCGGCTGTCGACGGAGGTGCCCTTCGTGGACTGGCGGGTGGGTACATGTCACTCTTCGGGCCGAAGGAGCGCCTGACCGTGTCGACCGGTTGTCATCTATCACGTCGCGCCGACCTGCTAGCGGCTTTGATCTCCAGACCTCTTGGTCAGGTCGTCGACCAGACGCTGGGCGATGTCGCGGAGCTTGACGTTGCTGTCCTGAGAGACGCGGACCAGGTAGCGGAAGGCGGTGTGCTCGTCGATGGAGTGGCGCTCCATCAGAATGCCGACCGCCTGGCCGATCAGCTGCCGGGACCGGAGGGCCTCGGTCAGGCTGGTCACGGTCATGGTCTTGTCGAGAGCGATGGCGGCGTGTGAGGCGAAGATCACCGCGGCGTGCTCGGTGGTCTCGTCGAAAGCTCCGGGCTTGCTGGCGTAGAGGTTCAGTCCTCCGACGGTGGCGCCTTGGCGGAAGATCTCGATGCCCATCTGGGACAGCACTCCGAGCTCGACTGCGCGGGGGGCGAACGAGGGCCAGCGCTGCTCGGTCCGCATGTCGCGGACAACGGCGCTCCGTTGACCTGATATTGCGTCCAGGCACGGACCTTCGCCGAACTGGTACTGCAGCTGATCGGCTTGCTCGACGATCGGATCGGTGGCGGCCATCGTCTCGATGCCGGTTCGCCGAGCGATCGAGACCCCGGCGTAGTCGACTCCGGGGATCGCCGTGCACGCGGCTTGCGCCAACCGGTCGAGCACGTCCTCCAGGGCCTCGGGCATGTTCAAGGAGCGGGCCGCCTCGGCCATCGCCTCGGCCAGCCGAGTGTCGCGGTCAGCCGAGTCGCCGACCTGGGCGGTCTTGGGGTCCTGCACGACATTCACCTTGACTTCCGCTCAGCCCGGGTCCCGGGCGCCTGACGATGCTTCATCGTAAAGCTTCTCTCAGACCAGGCCGGGTACCGGCAAGGCGGTGAGAGGGCGATACTCGTCGGTATGGGACCGTCATGAGTGACCCGTACGGGGCTCTGACCCGACTCGCGCGGGCGATTGCCACCGAGTCGGTCGAATCGCCGCTGTCATTGCGGATGTGTCAGGCCTGTGTCGGCATCCTGGGCATGGATGGTGGCTCGCTCACCTTGGCGTACGCCGACGAGCAGCGAGTGACCCTGTGTGCCACGAATGAGTGGTCGGCGCAGTTGGAGGATCTGCAGGAGGTGATTGGCGAAGGCCCGAGCTACGACGCATACCAGGAGCGCACGATCCAGGTGCTGCAGGTGGACGGGGATGCCGACCGGAGGTGGCCGCTGCTCTCCGATGCGATCAAGAACGGTCTCGGCCGGTGCGGTGTGTACGCCATCCCGATCAAGCCGGGGCCGCAGACGATGGGGGTCGCGACCTTCTACCAGCACGAGCCGACGTCGATGGCGGTCGACGACACCGAGGCACAGGTGCTGATCGATGCTGTCGGGGTGGCGCTGGTGAAGGATCCCGACATCCTCGATGACGACAGCCATGCGAAGGCCGAGTCGTGGAGCAGCAGGGCTCGCGTGCACCAGGCCACGGGCATGGTGATGGCCCAGTTGGGTATCTCTTCTGAAGACAGCCTCGCCCTGCTCCGGGCGCACGCCTACGCCCATCAGAGGAGTCTCGGCGCCACCAGCGCGGACATCATCGCCAGGCGACTCGACTTCCGGACCGCTGACCCAGACCCAGGAGGTGCGAAGTCATGACCGCGCACACCATCGCCGAGGCGTTCGCCGACGCGGCGGCCCGCCTGACCGGGGGAGTCGATGCGACCGGTGATCTGGTCGCGCTGCTCAGCGACTGCACAGCGTTACTGGGTGCGGGGTCGGCTGGTCTGCTTGTCGACGTCCCAGGGGAGGGTCTCGCTCTGCTCACCTCCACATCGCACGCCACCGATGTTCTGGAGCTTTACGAGCTCCAGAACGGGCTCGGACCCTGCATCCAAGCTATGCGGGACAACGCCGAGGTCACGGCTACCGGGGACGAGCTTCGGGACGGCTGGCCCCCGGTCGGCCGCGCCATGGCGGATGCCGGCGTGAGCGCCGTGCACGCCTTTCCGCTGCGGTGGCGCGATCAAGCCGTCGGAGCCCTGAACCTGTTCGTAACCGGCGACCGTCGGCTCGACGAAGACCAGCGGCGTCTCGGCCAAGCCTTCGCCAACATGGCGGTAGCAGTCCTCGCCCAGAGCCGGCCGGTGGCTTGGGAACAGATGCACCTACGGATCCTCGACGTGCTGGATGATCGCATCGTGATCGAGCAGGCGAAGGGTGTCCTTGCTGTGCAGAACAACATCGGGCTGCCGGAGGCGTACACCCTGCTCGTGTCGACTGCCAGACATCAGGATGTCCCGGTTTCCGAGCTTGCCGGCCGGATCCTTTCCGGTACTCGACGTGGGGCTCCGTCGCCGCCCGTGTGAGTGCCGTTCGCGCCGGTTGAGCGCTGTTCGCAGACGGGGAGGAGGTGCGACGATGGGCCCGTCGAGCATGCCGGCGACGAACGACGGGTTGGACGCCGACGGCGTGCTTGATGTGTGGACAGCGGCATCTCCGCAAACCGGCTCGGGTAGGTGAGGTGCCGACCTCTGAGATCACGATCCGCCACTTGTCACCGCTGGGGACGGTCGGAAGGAGCGACGATTTGGATCGTATGACTGTCCTGACGTACAACCTGCTGTCGCCCGATCACGCGGACTGGCCGAGGCGACGCCTTCCCATCCGGGCCGAGCTGGGTCGGCTGAGACCCGACGTGGTCGCCCTGCAGGAATGCGTGCTGACCCCGGACTACGACCAGTGCGCAGATCTCCTCGGCAGCGACTACCAGATCGTGTGGCATTCGGCCCGGTCCGGCGACGGCGTCGGTGCCGCACTGGCCAGCCGATGGCCGATCCTGGACCATCGCGAGGTCGACCTCCACGTCACCTCCCGGGTCACCTTGCCGTGGACGGCGGCGACACTGGTCACCATCGATATGCCGCCGCCGCTGGGCCCGATCTTGGTGGTCCATCACAAGCCCACCTACGAGATCGGATGGAGTCTTGAGCGGGAACGGCAGGCTGTCGTGACTGCGCAGGCAGTCGAGTCGGAGATGGCTGGTCGGGATCGACACGTCGTTGTCCTCGGCGACTTCGACGACACACCCGATTCGGCGTCGATTCGGTACTGGACCGGTCGTCAGTCATTGGACGGCACCAGTGTCGCCTACCGCGACGCCTGGGAAGCCGTCCATGGCGGCGCCGCTGGCCACACGTTCAGCGCGGACAACCCACTGACGCGCGCGGGAGAGATGGCCCTAGAACTGGGCCGCAGAATCGACTACGTGCTCGTCCGGTGCGGTGTGCACGGGCCGAGCTTGGATATCGCCAGCTGCCGTCTCGTGTTGGACTCAGCCACGGAAGGTGTGTGGCCGAGCGATCATTTTGGTGTGCTGGCTGCCCTCACCGCCCCCTCGCATCCGCCCGGAGCGTGGGTCTGACCGCCAGAAACGGCCACTGAGGAGCAGGCCTGGCGCTCCCCCGGGGACACTCTTCATTCGTCGCCGTCGGCTCCCGGCAGGTGTCGCCGCAGGAAGGCGATGAGGTCGGCGATTTCTTCGGGCGCGACATTATGCCCAAGGCCCGGATACACCTTGTGTTCAAGACGAGTGTGACGTTGCAGCCATGTGTCGGTGAGGGTGGTCAGCATGGCCGGCACAAGCTTGTCGGCGGCGCCGCGGCCGGAGAACACCGGTGGTCGCCGGCTGGCCAGGGCCTGATCGCCTGGGGCCGGCATCGGGTTGAGGAAGCCCGACAGCACGACGGCACAGGCGAACAGGTCCGGCCGCGTCCGCAAGCATTCCACGGCGATCGCCGAGCCCTGGGAGAAGCCGAGGATCCCCAAGGAGCTGTGACCGGACTGCCGGTCGAGCCAGTGCAGCACGTCGCTCACCGCTGCGTCCATCTGAGCCGGGTCGAAGGTCTGGGGGTCTAGCGAGAACCAGCCGTACCCGGCGCGTACTCGCAGCGGACCTCGGATTGAGACGAGGACGACCGACGGTGGCAGGTGATGCCGCAGATCGAACCCGATGCTTTCGTCCATGCCGTGACCGTGCAGCATCACCAGCCAAGGGCGGTTCTGACGTTCGGCCGCCGGTGCTGACCAGCGCACCCGCTCATCTGTCATGACCATCAAGGGTCAGCCCGTGCCGGATGCGCAGCGGCGCCCAGGGGACTGGCTGAGGTACCCCCTGCGGCTGTGAACCCCGCAACCGGAGGGTGCAGCGAAGGGGAGGAATCTTGCCCTGCTGGTGTGTCGCCGTCGCACCGCGGAAGGCATCAGCGTGTTGACCGTCACGAGACTTCGCGCAGCGAGAGCGGCCCCGGACTAGGAATGGGTGCCGGCTGGTCTGGAACAGGGCGCGGATCATCGGGCGGACCCGGAGTGCGCACCGGCGGTTGGGGAACGGCCGGCTCGTCCGGGATCGGACCGAGGGGATCGGGCTCGCTCGGCCCGGGAAAGGGAATGGACGTGGTCATCGCTGAACCTCCTCGAAAGCACGGCCCCGATCAGGGTTGTGTCAGCACTCATCTACCCAGCGGCGATGGCCTCACACGTCGTTGCCGGACGGATTCTGGTAGCACCGCGTGGTGGCGGGAAGTAGCAGAGCCATCGGTGGTCGGGGCGATGCTGGCCATCGGGCAATCCGACCGGTTTCAGGACCCTGGCGGGTGGTCGGCGGTGCCCAACCCTCGAGGACTGGGTTGGACCACGCCGCGCCGACGAGATCTACCGTGGACCAGCGGATCTGCTCACCCAGTGGTCGGACTCGCAACTGGCGCGGCCGGAAATGAAGTTCCGAGTCGACTGCTAGGCCGGGTGCCACGCAGTACTGGACTCCGAGCGACGAGCGTCGGTGCGTGGAACGCAGACATGTTTCCTTCCGGACCGGCCACTGCATGAGGGATCGCTATGTGCCACCGGGTCGCGTGGCGTCTTGGTCGAGTACCTGGCCCTGTGCGACGCATCCGCGGTCGTCGTCTTGGCGGACGAGGTGGTTGAGTCACCGAGGATCGACTGTGTGGTGATCCCTCGTTAGGCCTCAGGTTGGACTGAACGCTTGTGTCCAGGGTTCGGGCTCGGTCGCGATCTCCAGGGCGCGCGCTACGGCGGGTGCGCTGCTGAGCGCTTCACGTCGGGCGTGGTCGTCGTCGTTGTCGGCCAGGAGCCAGGTGCCGTAGGTCCACAGAGGTTGGCGGGCGAGGGTGATCGGTAGGGCTGTCAGCTCAGCGTCGGTCAGCGGCGTGGTGAGCTGGCTGGCGTAGGCATGGACCAGTGGTGTGAGTTGGTCTCGGCGGGTCCGCTGGTCCCGGAACCCTGCTCCGTTGAAGTAGGGCTGCTCATCGGCGAAGTACAACAGCAGGGCGAGATCGTCGATGCGCGGTCGGCGGCCCAGGAACTCGAAGTCGGTCACCGCGACGATGCGCTCGTGGCGGAGGTAGACGTTGTTGTCCCAGAAGTCCCCGTGGACGACTTGAGTGGGCAGATCGTGGTCGGTGGCTGTGAGTGCGGCGAGCCGCAGGACGTCCACGGCCAAGTCGGCGAGTCCCCAGGTCCGGAGTCGGCCGGCAGCGATCTCACAGCGATCCAGGACCTCGGCGGGAGAGATCCAGTTGGCCCAGTCGCAGGCCTCGCCCTCCTCCCCGAGATCAAGCCCGGCCCAGGCGTTGTGGACCTGAGCCAGCAGCGAGCAACCGGTGCGCAGCCGGGGCCAGGTGTTCATCCGACCGTCGTGATCCACCCACCGCTCAACCTCGATCACCCGTCCGTGCGACCAGTGCCACGTCTCGCCGGTGCGCGAGGTCAACAACTCGACCACCGGAACCCCGTGCTCAGCGAGGCTGGCTCGGGCCTGGTGCAGCGCCGCTACGCGTACGGAGCTGACCTCCCGTCGACCAACATGCACCACGGCTCCAGCCGCCGGGAGAGCCAGGACCGGCGCCGGGCCATCGACCAAGGCGGACCAGCCGACGACGTCGAGTCCCCACAACTCCTCGACCGCTACCACGATCCCGGTGATGTCCACCCGACCATCGTGACTGGTCCAGGCACGCTGGCGATCGCGGCGGCCCTGATGGCCTCGATCCCCGTCATGGTGCAACCCATAGCCCCGATGGGGGCTGTACGGGGGCAGAGCTGGATCACCGACCTGCGTGCCGGGTTCGGCTAGTTACGGCGGCAGCGTGAGCTGCTGGCCAGCAGCATCAACAGCACGGTGATCATCACCGCCTCGATCCTCGGCGCCGTCCTCGGCGGCATCGTCGCTCAGCAGCTAAGGCTCCACGCCCTGTTCCTGTTCGGCGTCCCACTTCTCCTGGTCGCGACCACGGTCGCCTGGCGGGCACTTCGCGCGCGTAGGTAGCGCGTCGTGACGACCAACGACCAGTCGGCGGCGTGAACATCACGACCACCGTTGTCGCGGACGACACCCAGCAGCCGCGCACCAGCGCACCGTTAGTACCACCAGCCGGGCGGCATCGTGCAGCGTGACGGCGCCAGAACCGTCACCTGCGGTTCCTGCTAGCGCGGTCGTTGGAGGAGGGCGTCGATCTGGGCGGAGGCGGTCTCACAGTGCAGTGTGGTCGCGAGGCTGACCAGCTGGGCGGCCAGGTCGTGGACCTTGGTGTTGGTGGTCTGGCTGTGCCGGCGCAGCACTTCGAAGGCGCCGTCAGCGTCGATCCGGTAGGTCAGCATGAGCATGCCTTTGGCCTGCTCGATGACTGCCCGATGCTTGGCGGCTTCGTTGACGGCATGGTTCGCGGCTGCCCGGGTCGCGTTCAGACGGACCGTGGTGAGATCGAGGACATGACCGACCAGCCAGGGACCGGTGGCGGCGGCCACCACGTCCATCCGCAGTAGAGCCGACATCGACAACCCGCTGGGTTCGTCGCATCTCTCCGCGGTGATCAGCACCGAGTGGACGCTGCCGTCTGAGGCATGGAGGCGACACGACACCAAGACCTCGTCACCGTGCTCGACAGCGGCCCGGAACGCGTCGTCGGCCAACGGTCGTTCCTCGTCGGCAACATGCTGCAGCAGAGTCTGCAGCGACGCCGGGCCCCTACGGCCGGGGTAGCCCAAGATCAACAACAGCTGCTCGTCCAACACCCACTGGTCTGCGTGGGGCCGGCCGACGAACCGGCCGACCAGTCCATCGTGTCGTCCACTGAACCGGGCGACCAGCTGCTCATCCGCTGCGGGAGCCGCGCTGCCGACCATGGTCCAAGTGTGCCGCAGGACCGCCGTTCAAGCACCGTTCGGTTGGGTAAGAATCTTGCCGGATGGTTCGCGTCTTGCGGAGCGGTCGAAGGTGAAGCCGACCGCGGCTTGGGTGCGGTACCTCGAGGTGCGTGACCAGCGGCTTCACTCCTGACCATTGGCACAAGTTGCTACTCGCCGCGCTCGAGGCCTACCCGCCCGTCCTCGTCGTGGCCACAGGGACCGCGGAGCTGGGTTCAGCTACGACTTCCCCGCCAGGATCGACGAGAGCCGCGGGTCGATGACCTTCAGCTCCCGTGACCGCCACAACGACGAGCAGGGCCTCGATCCGTCCTTCGACTCAGGGCAACCCTTCGACATGCCCGGTCGCAGTTGAGGCGCACCCTGTTCCTCTGGCCCGCCCGCAACGCCGCCGACCGCACCGGCGTGTCCCACCTGCCGCCCGAGCGAACAGTCATCGTAGGTGGCCACTTGGGGGTGTAGACGGGCGTTTACGCCGAACCTGGCGCCCGGCCCCCTCCGGCGCCTGGAAGGGCGGACGGCCCGGGACCCTTCCTCTCGGCTACAACGGAACGCCACCCAGAGGCATCGCCGTAGCCCGGCCGGCAACCGTGGCACTCAGTGAGGGCTCGCACCGTCTCACACACCGCGCTCAGCCCTCGGTGGATGTCTTTCGGGCCGCTTTGGTGGAACCGGACGTTCTGGGAGGTCCAGTAGGTGGCGAACTCGTCGCTGCGGGTGGTCAGTTCGCCGACGAGGTCGGACAGTGCTCGGTCGTTCGGGTGCTGACCGGCTTCGATGCGCAGGGCGGCCACCATGTCGCGGGCGGCGGTGGGGCCAGTCCAGAACGGTAGGAGCGGGCGGTCGGATCGAGGAACACGAACCGGGCGACGTTGACCGTCCGGCCGCTGCGGCTGGGTGAACATCGGTGAGTGGAGCGCCTGACCGAGACGGTTCGCGGCGAGAAGGTCGCGGCGGTTGCGCAGGTAGGCGGGAGCTTCGGTGACGGCATCAAGGATCCGCTGCAGTTCGGGCGGGTCGCCGCCTGGTTTTGGGCGAGAGCGCTTCCAGTAAGTTCCTGTCTGGGCGGTTCGCGCGAGGTTGTTCAGGTGGGTCCGCTCGGCGTCGTCGAGGTGTAGCGCGTTGGTGATCGCGTCGAGCCACGGAGTCGGAGGCGCCGTCGAGCCTGCCGCGCTCGATCCGGGTGTAGTAGTCGATGCTCGACTCCGGCCCGCAACGGGACTTCTTCGCGGCGTAGCCCGAGAACACGCCGGGGTACAGCGGCGACCTTGCCTACACCGTCGGTTTCGAGCGCGGGAAGGTGCGCGTCGACGGAACCGAGTCCGGTGAGATGACACTCCGCGTCACCCATGTCCTGCGACGTGTCGACGGGATCTGACGGATCGTCCATCGCCACGCCGACTACCCGCCCGCCGACCAACGTCGGAGCACCTGAGCTCACGGGTCACGAGTCCGAAGGCGAAGCAGCAGGGCATCGCAGAATGCCACGGTGGTTCTCCCCTCACGACGCCAAGGCAGCACGCCGGCCGTCCACATCGACGCCTCCACGACCATCGTCCGAGTTCAAGGCTCCGCCTCGCTGCCCCAGCACTCTGGGAGTCGAGGCTCGACGACGTTGCGGGAGTGCTCCGGTCCTTCGGGTCGAGAGCAGTGGGTCGCCGGTC
>CAVPPP010000049.1:0-825486 GCA_963707005.1 uncultured Actinomycetota bacterium | reverse complement strand
CCAAGGGCACGTACGCGGGGGTCAACCTGGCCACCGAAGATCTCGACGACACCTTCGATCGCCTGCAGGCCAGCGGCGTCGAGGTGGTGCAGGAGCCCATCGACCAGCCGTACGGGGTGCGGGACTGCGCCGTCCGTGATCCGGCGGGCAACATGATCCGCATCCAGCAGCTCGCACCGCAGGGGGAGTGACGATGAGCCGGACGACGAAGGTCTCGTCGGCCCGAGATCGGCGCGGATCGCGCGATCACGACGTGATCCGGGTCGTCGGAGCCAGAGTCAACAACCTCAAGGACATCAGCGTCGAGATCGGCAAGCGGGAGCTCACGGTGTTCACCGGCGTGTCCGGGTCGGGAAAGAGCTCGTTGGTCTTCGGCACCATCGCTGCCGAGTCGCAGCGGCTGATCAACGAGACGTACAGCTCCTTCGTCCAGGGCTTCATGCCGACGCAGGCCCGACCCGACGTGGACGTGCTGGAAGGTCTGACCACGGCGATCATCGTCGACCAGGAGCGCATGGGCGCCGATCCGCGGTCCACGGTGGGCACCGCGACCGACACCAACGCGATGCTGCGGATCCTGTTCAGCCGGCTGGGCAGGCCGCACATCGGCTCGCCGCAGGCCTTCTCCTTCAACGTGGCCTCGATCAGCGGTGCTGGCGCGGTCACCACCAAGCGGGCCGGACAGACGATCAAGGAACGACGCAGCTTCAGCATCACCGGTGGCATGTGTCCGCGCTGCGAGGGCCGGGGCTCGGTGACCGACATCGACCTGACCGCGCTGTACGACGACAGCCTGTCGCTGAACGAGGGTGCGCTGACGATTCCCGGTTACAGCATGGAGGGCTGGTACGGCCGCATCTTCCGCGGCTGTGGCTTCTTCGACCCGGACAAGCCGATCCGCCAGTACACCAAGAGGCAGCTGCAGGACCTGCTGTACAAGGAGCCGACCAAGATCAAGGTCGAGGGGATCAACCTCACCTACACGGGTCTCATCCCGACGATCCAGAAATCCTTCCTGAGCAAGGATGTGGACGCGATGCAGCCGCACATCCGTGCGTTCGTGGAGCGGGCCGTGACCTTCGCGCTGTGCCCAGAGTGTGCCGGTACCCGGCTGAGCGCCGAAGCCCGGTCATCGAAGATCGCCAAGATCAACATCGCCGACGCCTGTGCCATGCAGATCAGTGATCTCGCCGTGTGGGTGGGGAATCTGGACGAGCCATCGGTGGCGCCGCTGCTCAACGCCCTGAGTCACACGCTGGACTCCTTCGTGGAGATCGGCCTGGGCTACCTGAGTCTGGAGCGCCCCGCGGGCACGCTGTCCGGCGGCGAGGCCCAGCGCACCAAGATGATCCGTCATCTCGGCTCGAGCCTCACCGACGTCACGTACGTCTTCGACGAGCCGACGATCGGCCTGCACCCGCACGACATCCAGCGGATGAACGAGCTGCTGCTGCAGCTGCGGGACAAGGGGAACACGGTGCTCGTGGTGGAGCACAAGCCGGAGACGATCGTCATCGGTGATCGTGTGGTCGACCTCGGCCCGGGGGCCGGTGCCGCCGGTGGCGAGGTGGTGTTCGAAGGCACCGTCGAGGGGCTGCGGGCCAGCGACACCTTGACCGGACGCCACCTCGACGATCGGGCGACCGTGAAGCCGTCGGTCCGCACGTCGTCCGGCGCACTGGAGATCAGGGGAGCCGGCACCCACAACCTCCGAGACGTCGACGTCGACATTCCGCTCGGGGTGTTGACCGTGATCACCGGTGTCGCCGGGTCGGGCAAGAGCTCACTGATCACCGGCTCCGTGTCGGGTCGGGACGGGGTGATCTCGGTCGACCAGGGATCGATCAGGGGGTCGCGGCGCAGCAACCCGGCGACGTACACCGGTCTGCTGGATCCCATCCGCAAGGCGTTCGCCAAGGCCAACGGCGTCAAGCCGGCGCTGTTCAGCGCCAACTCCGAGGGTGCCTGCCCCAACTGCAACGGCGCCGGGGTGATCTACACCGACCTGGGGATGATGGCCGGGGTCGCCACCACCTGCGAGGTCTGCGACGGGAAGCGGTTCGACGCCATCGTGCTCGAGTACGCCTTCGGCGGCAAGGACATCAGCGAGGTCCTGGCGATGTCGGTGGCCGAGGCGCGGGACTTCTTCGCGGACGGCGACGCGCGTACGCCGGCCGCCCACAAGATCCTCGAGCGACTGGCCGACGTCGGCCTCGGGTACCTCACCATCGGCCAGCCGTTGACCACGCTGTCCGGTGGCGAACGACAACGACTCAAGCTGGCCACGCACATGGGCGGCAAGGGAGACGTGTACGTCCTCGACGAGCCGACCTCCGGGCTCCACCTCGCCGACGTCGAGCAGCTGCTCGGTCTGCTGGACCGCCTCGTCGACTCCGGGACGACGGTGATCGTGATCGAGCACCACCAGGCGGTGATGGCTCACGCCGACTGGATCATCGATCTCGGCCCGGGTGCCGGCCACGACGGCGGCACGATCGTCTTCGAAGGGACACCGGCCGAGCTGGTGGCGTCGAGGTCGACGCTGACGGGTGAGCACCTGGCCGCGTACGTGGGTGGCTGAGGAGAGCTGAGGTTCGGCCGAGCTCGAGATCGAGATCCTGTCGATCGGCGTCCGATGAGTGTCGATTTCACCCCGTGCGAGACGTAGTGGGTGTGACGCCACTCATCGTCGGTCCGCCAGGGATCGACCAGACCAAGGAGGACACGATGGCGAAGTTCTTGTTCCTGTACGCAGGCGGCCAGTCCGTTGAGACCCCGGAAGACCAGGAGGCGGTGATGCAGGCCTGGGGCGGCTGGTTCGGCGGGCTGGGCGAGTCCGTGATCGACATCGGCAACCCGTTGGGCGGTGCCAGCACCGTCGGAGCTGATGGCACCTCGGAGGGCACCGGCTCACGGCTGGGCGGTTACTCGATCATCAACGCCGACTCGCTCGCCGAGGCCACCACGAAGACGGCGGGCTGCCCGATTCTGACCTCGGGCGGCAGCGTCGAGGTGTACGAAGCGCTGCCCATGTAATTCGCCAACGAAGACGGCGGCGAGGTTGGTTCTCGACCCGTTCGGTGCGTCGCGCCGGGGGTGCTCGATCGACGCGCCGAACGGGGTTCTCGACCCTCCGCTGATCTCGTCCCAGTTGTCCGATAAGCAACATTATGTCAAGTAATGTGAGCGCTGCTCGGTCGAAAGGTGCTCCACTACTGTCTGTTCTCAGACAACGTGTCGGAATTCTCACGATCGTGTCGGAACTCCGGATCTGGCCCATCTTTCTCACACAACGTGTCGTAGCCGACGAACGACTGGATGACCGCCCATGAGCACCTCATCGAACGCCCGACCGTTGGCCGGCGCCGACCGTCGGCGTAGCGAGGCCAGCACCCAGGAACTGCCGGACTACTGCGCGCGGCCCATGTGCCGGAGTCCGTTCACCCGAGTCGTCGGCCCAGGGCGGCCGCAAGCGTTCTGCTCCGAGGTGTGCCGCCGAGCTGCGGAGAAGGAACTCCGCCAGGCCAAGTCCCTGCTCGCCCACTTCGAAGACCTCACCGCGCAGCTACGAATCGACATAGCCGCCTTCGGCCGTGGAGGGCTCAGCCCAGCCGCAGACACAGCTGCGACCGAACCGGCGACCTGGCAGGCTGCGGCCGCCGCTGTCCACCGCGTAAGTGGCGTGCTCGCCTTCGTCGGCGACAACGCCGACCACCGGTCCTGGGGGTCCTCGAGGTAGACCAACCCGTTCCCGTCGGGGTCAGTGAAGTGGAACATCGCCGGCACGCCCTCCCAGCGCAGCACCTCCGTGTTGCGCATCTCAACGCCGTCTGTAGCTGCGACCCGAGAGTAGGCCTCGTCAGCGTCAGTGGTGCCAATGCGCACCGCGATCGGCAGCGGCGTGTCCCGCGGCAGCAGCACCAACCCGACCTGGGATCCAGGGGGCACGACCTCCACCATCCGGGCCCCAGGCCAGGCCTCGCTGTCGTAGCGCAGCTCACAACCTAGGACGTCGATGTAGAACTTCAAGGCCGCGTCGAGGTCCGCGACGGGTACAGACACGCTGAGCACTCTTGTTGTCTTTGCCATGCTCTTAGGACTCGACAGGAGACCAGAAGTCGTCGGAAGTCCGACCCTAATCGGCCTCCAGGCGCCTGCAGGCGGACCGTCGAGCGAACACGTCCAGCGGTGATGGACGTGGACGGTCACGTGGTCAACGCGTCGGGCGGGGGCGTAGGGCCCAGGCGGTGTGGGCCGCGCCGAGCAGCAGGAGCAGGCAGCTGACGAGGAGTGGCCCGGTGATGCCGATGGCGTCGATGGCGATGCCGCCGACCACTGCGCCGGCCAGCATCGATCCCTGGATCGCTGCGACCAGGATCCCGCCGCCGCTCTCGGCCCGGTCGGGAATGGTGCGGGTCAACCAGGTCGACCAGCCGACCGGCACGACACCGGCAGCGAATCCCATGCCGGCCACCAGGGCCAGGGTCGCGAGCTGGGATGATCCGAGCAGCAGCAGGGTCGCCACGGCGGCTGCCTGGACGGCGGCCACGGCGACCAGCGTCACCCGCAGATCCCGCCTCAACAAGCGTGCGGCAAGCATGGTGCCGGCGAAGTTCGCCAACCCCAACACCAGCAGCGTCAGCGAGACCCCGTTGACGGCGAAGCCGCTGACCTGCTCCAGGAACGGCCGCAGATAGGTGGCGAAGGTCTGCCGACCACCGAACATGAGCATCACGCCCACCATTCCCAACGCGATCTGCGGCAGCCGCAGCGTCTGCCACAGCCCCGACAACGCGGTCACCCTGGCGGCCGGCATGGCCGGCAGTGTCACCGCCTGGATGAGGAACACGATCGCGGAGAAGGCGGCGGCAGCGAAGAACACGCCGCGCCAACCCACCTGGCCGCCGAGGAAGGCGCCCAACGGTGCCGCCGCGACCGTGGCGATCGCGCCGCCGCCGAAGATGATCGACAACGCCTTCGCCAGGTCCGCGGTCGGCACGAGCCGCAACGCCAACGAGGCCGACAGGCCCCAGAACCCGCCGACCGCGATCCCGAGGACCAGCCTGGCCGTCATCAACGGCAGGAAGGCCGGGGCGAGCGCGACTGCCAGGTTGGACAGAACCTGCGCGGCGACCAGGACCAGCATCACCCGACGCCGGTCGGTAGCACCGATCAACGGCGCGATCAGCAGACTGGTCAACACCGCGACGATCGCCGACGCCGACACCGCCTGCCCCGCCAAGCCCTCGCTGATGTGCAGATCCGCCGCCATCGGCGTCAACAGGCTCATCGGCAACATCTCCGAGGTCGACAACGACGCCACCCCCAACGACAACGCCCACACCGCTGGCCAGGCCGCACGCTCCGGAGCCGGCGCTGGCCGGGTCGTCGTCGGTGTGTCGTCGATCGCCACAGATCATCCTTCCGTTGCAGAGTTGCCGGACTCCACCGCTGAAGCGGATGCACTGTGTCCGGTTAGCAGAAATCTAGCACACGAACCGGATGCCGTCTATCCGGTTCGTGTGTAGAGTGGGTCCTATGCGTACGCCCACCGAGCAAGGCCACGATCAGCCCCCGGTACTGCGCAAAGACGCCGAACAGAACCGTCAGAAACTCCTCGCGGCCGCGCGCGAGCTGTTCGCCGACCAGGGACTAGACGTCACCCTCAATGACATCGCCCACCACGCCGGCGTCGGAGTCGGCACCGCCTACCGCCGGTTCGCGAACAAGGGCGAGGTGTTGGACGCGTTGTTCGAGGAACAGGTCGCTGAGATCTCCCAGCTAGCCGACGCCGCTCTCGCCGACCCCGACCCCTGGCACGGACTGGTCGACTACCTCGAGCAGGCCCTGGCCCTGCAAGCCAAAGACAAAGGACTCGCCCAGATCCTCAGCGGCGGCCGGGTCCGCCCCGACCAGCACGACTGGAGCAAGAACACTCTCGCCCCCAAAGTCAACGCCATCGCCGAACGCGCCAAACGCGCCGGCGTTCTCCGCGCCGACGCCGCAGGTACGGATCTGGTCTTCCTCCAGGTCGGTGTGAACGCCATCATGAACCGCGCCGGCGAGGTGTTTCCCGAGCTGCACCGCCGCTACCTGCACCTGATGCTGGCAGGCCTCCGCGCCCACCCCGAAGAGTTGCCACTCCCGATATCCGCCCTCACCACCGAACAAACCCACGTCGTCATGGGACGCGAAGACACACGACGAGCCGAGAACAACACGGCCTGACCCACCAGGCAGCCCCAAGATGCGCCGGGTGGCAGCCGTTCCCGCAAGGCGTCCGTCCTCCTACAACGGGCCGGCTGAGCAGAAACGCACCGACCGTAGGCTCAGATGGATTCTCGTAAGACTCGCACCGGAAGGTGCCCGCTCAACGGGGTTGTAGCGAAGACGCCGGGACGTTCGTGCTCGGTCGTTCCGGTGAGAGCTCTCCCGGCGGTGGTGACGTTGGCTCTTCCGGCGGTCCGGCGCCAACACCAGTCCCCACCACGGCAGGGCTCCGCGCACACCCGGCGTAGTCCATGATCATCCGGATTGGGACACGTTCGGTGAGAATCTTTCCGGATTGGGACTACTTAAGTGAGAAAGTCGGCGCACCATCCGCCTCATCCGTCCCGTACCGGTGAGAAATCAGGCTCCGGGTTGGGACCACTTATCTGAGAACGGACAACTACTACTACCCCCCGCGGTATGCGCACTACCAACGGCAACCACTGGTCTCGCACAACGCGCACTCTGATCGGCTGCCGTTCGCTCTCATGTGGCCGAAGTCCGCGAGTCACCACTTTCCGGATGTCCTGCTGAGGGGCCGGCCGCGGCCCGGATACTTGCAGACTGTGAGGGCGGTCAGCCCTAACAGAAGGCTGTTCGGTGGGCGGCCCTGACTTTCCGCCCACCGAAACTGAGGAACCTACTGACGCCACCTGGGCTCAGGCCTTCCTGTCGGTGATTCAACCTCGGCAGCAACGCGTCTGCATCACCCAGTTTGTGTGAATCGTTCGGGCCTCGGGGTTTCGTTGTGGGCCGTCACTGCCGTGCCCGGTTATGCAGTTGTCTGTGCCGGGGGTACTGGCCGGAACTTGCGCTTGCCGATGTAGACCACGGGCACTGGATGTCGGATCGGATGTCGAGCTTCATGGCATTGCTCACGGCAGAGGAGAGCGCCGTAGTGAGCCCGCGGAACATTCCCTCGGACCCTGTGGAGATGCTGAAGGACCCGGCCCGAAGATCTGGTTCGGCGGCTGATGCCGCCCAGACTGGGCGACGAGCCGGGCGGCCGGTCCGCTCGAAGGTCATCAGTACAGGAGCAGCTGTGAACACCAGGACGAAGATCGCCGCCGTCAGCCTGAGTGCGGTGGCATTGGTTGGGGCCGTCGGCGTCGGCATCTCGTACGCCGACGACCCCACCACCTCGCCGAGTCCCTCGGCCACGCCCACCTCCAACGCGTCGCCTGGTCAGCCGCACAACAAGCAAGGCGACCAGCAGAAGAAGCAGGGCGAGCACGCCAAGCGGGCGCTGTTGAAGCGGGCGCTGCACGGTGAGGTCACCCTGGGCGGCAAGAAGACGACCCGGGTGATCGACTTCCAGCGCGGCAACGTGCTGCAGGTGAGCGCTACCTCGATCACCGTGAAGAGCACCGATGGCTTCATCGCCACCTACGTGGTCACCGGTGACACCCGCGTCCGCCAGGCGGGCGAGGTGGGCAAGCTCTCCGATGTCAAGACCGGCGACAAGGTCCGGGTCGTCGCGGTCAAGGACGGCAAGACCAACGCCGCCAAGGCGATCGCCGAGCGGAAGGGCTGATGGCGCACCGCTTGTGTCGAGGACCGCTTGTGTCGACGACCGCTGGTCGGCTCCGACCTCAGGATGACAGATTCCGGACTGGTTCGACGCCGAACTCTGGAAAGGTCGTCGCCCTAGCCAGCGCCTCGAGCGCCGGCACGTGCCCCGTTCCGCGGTCGGACGGGTCCTCGCCCGCTACCACTGCATCCCGGCGGCACAGCTAGGTTCGCCAGGTTCGATCCGCCGTTAAAGCCCTGGTTCCTGCGGCGCAACGAAGTGGTCCCAGTACCTGGTCACCACGGATACGGGTTCTTCAGAGCCGCGGCCTGATCGAGCAACGTGAGCCGGTGCAGGCTCGGTCGTCGCGGAGCGCGGTTCGCCTACGGCGATGGCGGCTCATACACGTCAAAGCAGTTCTCGGAACTCGGGGCGGTACATGGCCTCGGTCACAGGTCCATGGTCTCTCAGAACCGGTGGACCCCTTCCATCAGGTGCTGGTGACGGTCGCCTGGTGCGTTGCCGTAGAGGGGTCGCTCAGCGGACGGCTTGAGGCGAGGACCGGTGCTCGGGTCACAGACGTTTGACGCCATGTCCGAGAAGGAACATCCCCGCCTTTGGGCACGCCGAATCCTGGGGAACTTCAGGCAGTGTGGAAGGTGCACTGCGCGACGAGCGTGGCTAGCTGTTGTATCGCCATGAGTGTTGGATGTCGTCGCCGGCGGCTATGAACTGCATGGACACCAAGCAGTCGGCCCGCCTGCGTCACAGATCTGGTGGACCCACTTGGTGATGGAGGCGCCGCACGATCGACTAAAGACCGGCTTCGGATTGGAGTCGGCCGGTTTTCACGGCGTCGACCAGGGCTTGGTAGTCGCGCTCGTTCTGGTCGGCGTAGGCAGTGGAGAAGTCGGCGATGGCGCGATCGAAGACGTCGCTGTTGCCGAGGTAGGAGGCGATCGCTATCCGGTCTCCTGAGCGAGCGTGGGCGCGGGCCAGGGTCGCGGCGCACATGCGGGAGTAGGCAAGCATCACCGGGGCGGCCATGGTGTCGACGTCGGCGGAGCCTTTCCAGTCCCGAAGCTGGCGGATGTAGAAGTCGCGGGCCACACCGTCGATGCCGGTGACGGTTTCCCAGCCGAGGAAGATGTCGCTGGCGGCCTGCATCAGCCGCTGCCCGGCGACGACTCGTTGACCGTGGTTGGGGTACTGGCTCTTCCCGACGAACCGCTCCAGCACCGACTCCTGGGCCTCTTTCGCCTGCAGGAAGAGGGGATCCTGCCCGTCGCGACCGAGCATCAGCACGATCCAGGCTCGGGTGCCGACGCTGCCGACACCGACCACCTTGCGCGCGGCATGGACGTAGTGGAAGTCCTCCAGCAGCTGCCGGCGGTCGGTCTCCAGGGTCTGCCGGTAGGTCCTGATCAGGCCACGCAGCTCCTCGTCGACGTCGGCGCGCCCCTTGGCGGTAGGCATCAGGTCCTCGACCGGCGTGATCAACGGCGGGTCCGCGACGATGCGCCGCTCGCCGTCAACCTCGTGGGTCAGCTTGGAGAACGCCTGCATGCTGTCCCTGGTCCGGGCCTTGGCCAGGTTCGCCTTCGCCTTGGCGCGCTGCTTGGCGGTCACGGCTGTCTTCAGCTGCGCGAACAGCTTCTCGGCCTCGACGTGGGCGTACCAGACCTCGAGATTCCGCATCCCAGCCGTTTCCTTCAGGCGGGTGCGATACTCCGCGACTCCGGCGAGAACAATTTCCCGGCGCTGGTCGCTGGCGAACCCGAGGTTCCGGCCGGCGATCTCGAAGCTCGCCATCAGCCGCTTGACATCCCATTCCCATGGTCCGGGCAGCGTCTCGTCGAAGTCGTTGATGTCGAACATCAGCTGTCGTTCGGGGGAGGCGAACACGCCGAAGTTCGACAAATGCGCGTCGCCGCAGATCTGGGCGTTCAAACCGGAGCGAGGGGTTGCGGCCAGATCGGCTGCCATGATCAACGCCGCGCCACGGTAGAACGTGAACGGCGAGACCAGCATCCGGCCGTAGCGGATCGGAACCAACTCCGGAACCCGGCTTCCGGCCTGCTCCTCCAACAAGGCGACAGGGTCCGGTCTCTGATCGGAAGGCGCCCACCGCCCGTGGGAGGACCGCGGGACCTCATTGCGGGCGGCCTTGCCTCGGGCCACCCTCTCCTCGACGCTCAGGTGAGCAACCTTGCGTACCGCGGCCGGCCGGCCATCCTCGCCGTCACCTTGGATCGGCGATCCCTCGCGTGCGTTTCGACCCTTCACGTCGCTGCCTGCGTCACTCCGGTTCGTCATGTTTGCCCCTCTGCCTCTACTCCAGAAACTTTCAAGCGGCAGATCGCCGCTCACCCCGACCTGCCCATCTTCCTCCGCTGCAGCCGGGTGACCACTGCCCTTCGCTGTGCACAACCACGGAAACGGCCGTCTCGACTGCCGTCGACCAGGTCGCTGCCCAGAGTAACGAGTTGCTCGACCTGTCCGACTGTTCCATCGTGGCGAGGTGCCCTGGACCTAGCGGCGCCGGTCGCGTCGCCGATCGCGTCGGTTCATCCCAGCCAAGGAGACCGGGCTCAGCGGGCGTCCAAGCGGATCGATGAACAGCGTGACCGCCCCGGAGGTGGCCGGCACCGTGCCGTCGAGCACTTCGATGGAGTAGCGGAGCGAGCTACCCGACACCACCGGATCTCGCAGCACTACCACCGCATCGGAGGGGAGGTCTTCACCCATGCCGACGTAGGACAGAACGGCGTTGGGCGGGTCCTCCAAGAAGCTGTTCGGACCCTCCGACCACTGGTCGACGAACTGTTCCGTGGTCATGTGGCCAACCACCCGCTCAGGACGGTCGGAGAAGTACAACGTGGACGGCGAGACGTCCTGTAACGTCAGCGTCGATTCATCACTTGTCACGTTCCGCGCGATCTGCACGAACATCTCCTCGAGAATGACCGTGTCGTCGCTGCCTGTCGTCGGTGCCTGCGTCATCATCTGCCCCATCCCGTGCCCTCGATACGGTGGCCCCGTTTGGCCACCGACGCCAGACTCCACACTGGCCCAACCCCCCACCATCCGCATCACCCGCAGCGGACGAGATCCATCGGTGGAGAGCATCGGTCGGATCCAGACCCACCAGTGGCAGCTCGACGAATCGGATACGTCAACGGGTTGTACGACCAGGCCGCTGACTGACGATTGACCCACAACGCGCCGGCCACGGCCTGGAATCGGCGGCTACGGCTGTTGCTGCCTACGACGTGGCCGAGGGCGAGGGCGGGGTCACCTTCGACGACACGAGCACCGTCGACCGGGCACGGAAGATTCTGCTCAAGGCGCCGACCGGGACCTTTGCCTTCGGCACGACCTGCGCGGTGTGTCGCACCCTGTACACCCGCTACTCCGTGCAGCAGACCCAATCGCCAATCCGACCGCTTGGTCACGAGGTACCCCGTCAATAGGCACGCAATAGTCGAGACAGACAGTAGCGTCTGCCGGCGAGGATCGGACAGTTGAGTTTGCCCACACCTCAGCTGAGGCGCCGAGGACCGACATTGACACTGGCCGCGGACCGGGTACGGCGGGACATGATCATCCGGGCACTGACAAGATGCGTGAGACTGCATCCGGACACTGACAACCTCCTGAGACAGATTTCGTCACGCTGGCCTCGGCAGCCGCACAGTGATGTCAGCCCACGCTCAGAGCACTGACAAGTTGTCTGAGACCGGACACCCCTGCCAACCGGGGCCAACCGGACCGACCTGGGGCGAGCTACGTGAGTCAGTCCACGCGTCCCCGAGGCTCGGCATAACGGGTGCCGCAGGTTCTGTAGTCCGGACGAGGCATCGGCACCGTCAGCCAGGGATGGCCCGGGGCGGGCTCGTGACTGGCGCCGCCGGCGTTGATGGTCGACTGACACTCCCAGTAGCCGGACGCCATGAGCCGTCTCGGCTCGACGGCACCGCACAACGGGCATGCCATAACGCCACCCACCTCTTGTGCCACATACCTCGGAAATCACGTGAGGCGCACGGTATCAGCAGGCGCCCCGGCTGGCGTCGTCTCGCTTCCGGTGAGGGTGGCGGATGGTCCTGGTCCCGACCGGTTTGAACCGCACTCCCCTGTTCTGGCGGAGATCATTGGTCGGAGCCGGCGAGACGGTTTCGTCATCGTGACACCCAGGATCATCCCCGGCCCGTCCCGACGCTGGGTGGCGGTCCGAGATCAGGTCCGAGGCACAGTGTGACGACGTGGTGTCCAGGAACGCTGGTCGGTTCGATCGGCGTTCCCCACGACAGCGGCACTCCGTCCACCTGCAGTGCACGCACGGCGCCGTACTCGATGGTGATGTCGTACGTCGAGCCGCGAAACGGCAGCTGCTCCAACAGGACCGGTCCCCAACCGGTGGGGAGCTTCGGCTCCAGGACGAGCCCGGCCGCGGTCAGGCGCACCCCGGCCAGACCGAACAGCAGGGCGCGCAAGGTCCGGGCGGCCGTCCACACGTAACCGTGCCCGGTGACCCCGGTGACGGTCGGGAAACCCTCTGGTGCTTGAAAATGCAGCGCCTCTTCCTGGATGGCCCAGCGCTCCAGCAGCGAGGCGGCGTCACCTACGTAGCCGTACCGAAACAGCGCATCGACCAGGTTCCATCGCATGAACCCCCACGAGTGGGCGGCGCCGAGGTCCGGGTATGCAGGCTCCATGGCCAACGGCCCGTTCTCATCCCAGATCGGCCCATGCAGCAAGGTGTTGAAAGTCGCTGCCGCCCGTTCGGTGGACGCCATCTCGTACTGCAGCGGCAGCACCATCGTGTGACCCTGGTGCGGGTGCTGCTGGTGCTCGGCGTCGAGCCAGCTGGCGTAACCGTAGGGCGCACCGAACCGGTGCTCCACGGCCTCGGCGATCTGCCGTGCCGATCGCGCGTACTCCTCGGACCGATCGCGATCGCCGAGGTAGGTGGCGAGCTCCGTGCCCAGGCGGAACGCTTGGAACCAGAAGGCGCTGGCGTAGAGCATCTCGTGCTGGAAGCGGCCGGGGTTGGGCTGTTCGGGAAAGGTCGAGCTGGAGTAGTCGTCGAGCCAGTCGCCGTCGCGGTCGTCGGCGGGGAACTGATCGAGCACCTCCTGCACCCGCGGCCAGTACCTGTCCTGGTAACGCCCCGACCAGAGCACCAAGGCGGACGCACCGATCACCCACTGGGGACGCTGCCCGATCTTCAACGGTGACAGCCACGGTGTGCCGGTGGCATCGATCGGATCGATCTCCACGGACTCCGGGACGCCGAACCGGAAAATGACGTCGAGTGTCTGCTCCAGCACGGGGTAGAGATCCGGGCCCAGCGCTCCGAGCTCCCAACACGACTGGCCGTTGTCGTTGGCGAAGATGCCGTGGTAGTCCGGCGAGGCGGTGAGGGCCAGCACCTGAGCGTTATCGGTGCTGCCCAGCGCGTGCGGGGAGCCCAGGGGAACCATCCGGCTGTCCTTGTAGGCCCAGAGCTTGGCGTGCCCGAACAGCCGGTCCACCGCCGTCCGACCGCTGACCCAGCCCAACCCCGACCGGGCGTGGTTCTCCCAGGCGCTGATCGTGGTCGCGAAGCCAGCCGCCGGATCGCCCAGCACAGCGGCGATCGCGGCATCGGTGCCACCGTCGTGGTCGGTTGCGGCGACCACGATCACCAGCTCGGACTCGGCGCCCGGCTCGACCATGATCGTGTTCACCCAGGTGGCCGTGACGACACCCTCGTCGCCGTCGATGGCGACATCGCACTGATCTGGCCCGTCGCCCGATCCGGCAGCGTTGACCACGGGAGGCTCGAGATCGACCTCGAGGTTGCTCCAGGTGGGCCGAGTCGCGGTGACTGCGTGCAGAGCCGGGTGTCGACCGTCGCGCACCGTGAGGCGATCGGACTCCGCCTCGAAACGGTCATTGGCATAGCTGCGGAACTTGCTGACGTAGTTCACGTTGTAGCGAGCCCGCGCCGACACCTCGACAGTTCGCACATCGGGTCCCGGGTTGTCGAAGGTGAACCACACCACGAAGCAGGGCTCATCCGCGACGACGAACCAGCGGCTCCGGCCGACGAATCCGTGCGCGAGACGGTGCGTCTTCTCCAGATGATCGGGATACAGCCGGGTGGCGGCTGCCTCCTCTCCGACGATCCGCAGGTCGATGAGCTCGAGGGCGTCCACCGGCGAGAAGGCGACCCGACCCACCCGGTGCCGGCCGAGGAAGACCTCGGCCGCGCACCGTGGTCCGCAGAGGAACACCGCTTCGTCGGCGTTCGGTTCGTCTACGTCGCCGCCCAGTCCCCGGTAGCCCAGCACGGACCCAGTCTGTCGTGTGCCGGCCGTCGACACGAGGGCCCTGAAGGCACGCGTCAGGTCCGAACCCACAGCGCATCGGTCGCGACCGGATGTGTTCTGGAACAGCATCGACCTCATCGGCCTGCCACACATCCTGGACGACATCGAGGACGGCTTCATCGTCCCGAACGGGGGCTGACCACCCCGGGCGGCTCCTCTTGGCGCTGCAGCTCCCCGGGGCACTGGGTCACCCGGCGTGGTGATCAACCACTCGTGATGAACCCACTCGTGCTGCCCATGAGAAGGACATCTCCCCCGTCTCGACGTTGTGTTGTCTCCATGAGGCGGTTAGTGCCCCAGCGATGTGCCGACGCCGGGGTCAGTGACCGACGGTGTCGGAGTCGACTCGCTCCTCGGCGCCCGTGTCGAGCGCCGAGATGGCAGCGATTTCATCAGCGGTGAGCACGAAGTCGAAGACGTCGAGGTTCTGCGTCATCCGCGCGGGGTTCGTCGAGCGCGGGACGGGCACGATCCCGAGTTCGACGTCCCACCGGAGAATGACCTGAGCGGGTGTCTTGCCGTACTTCGCGGCGATCGCCGCAAGAGTCGGATCGTCGCGCAGCCCCGAGCCTGATCCGAGCGGGCTCCACGCGGCGGTGACGATGCCGTGTGCGCGGTGATAGGCCACTTGGTCGCTACGCGTGATCCGGGGACTGAGCTGGATCTGATTCACCACCGGCAGAATCGTCGCTTCGGCGAGGAGCCGGTCCAGATGAGCCGGCTTGAAATTGGAGACGCCGATCGACCGCGCCTTGCCCTCCTCGACCAGCTGCTCGAAGGTCCGCCAGGTGGAGACGTACTCGTCGCGCTGCGGGAGGGGCCAGTGGATCAACAGCAGATCGACGTAGTCTGTGCCGAGCTGGCGCAGGCACTCGTCGAGGCCGGCCACGGCACGACCCTCCCCTTGGAACTCGCCATCCAGCTTCGTGGTGACAAACAGCTCTTCCCGCCCGATGCCGCTCTCGCGGATGCCTTGCCCCACGCCCCGCTGGTTCCCGTAGCGGTAGGCGGTATCGATATGGCGGAAGCCGGCCTCGACCGCGTTCACGATCACCGGCACGATCGCTTGGTCGTCCAGCGCAGTACCCAGTCCGATCTGCGGGATGCTGTGGTCGTCACTGAGCTGGACGCTGGGAACCGTCATGGGGAGACCTCTCTGGCGCACCTTCGGCGCTTCGACTGGATCAATGACCAGCACTCGGGGACATGAGCGCACCGAATCTCGGCCAATCCGAGAACTTACAGCACGACCACGAGCTGGCGCGGTGTGATCTCCCGTGAGCTCGACAGAGTCGCCAGCTGCAGGAAGCCTGAGCCGGAGAGGCCACCTGGTCGAGGTCTAGGGCTTTTGACCAGAAGCTTGCGCTCGCCACCACCCTCTCCTCCGGAGAGCGGGTCCTCCGGTCGCCTCCTTCACCTCGTCGAGTTGACCTTCTGCCTGCACCATCAGAGCCGCCGGATCGCGGCCTGCCTCGACGGTGGCGGCGATCGCGATGATCAGGTCGATCGTGTCTTCGAGCCGGACGGTGGTCGGTCGCAGCGAGGTGGCTGCCGCCTGAACTGGTGGCGGTTCGACGGCTGCTGCGGTCATGGCGGCGCGCGAAGTCGATGGGCACGCATCCGGAGTGGCCGGTGGGCCCCCAGGCGCCTGCTGTTCTGATCGCTGTGACCGCCGCCGCCGGTACCGGTTCGGGGGAGGCATGCAGTGTGACCGCCGCGTTCGCGACCAGATCGGCGCGGTTGTGACCGGTGATCTGGTCGGGTCGCTGCTGCGGCGGCGGCGGTCAATCGTGTTCTGGCTGGCCGAGCGTCGTCCCCGTCGCCGGCGGCACAGAGATCACCTGGCGCGTCGTACGCGGTCGGTGCGGCGCTGCGGCGACTCCGGTCGTGCAGATCACGGCGGCGGCGAGCGCCGCAGCGCTGTCCGGGCTGATCGGTGCGGTCGGACCAACCGCCCCCGGCTTAGCGCCCGCTACCGATCAAATCTTGATCACGTCGATCTCACGGTTCGTATTGAGCGGGTGACCGGCAACCGCCTGCCGGTCACTCCGGATCCGGTGTTTGCGAGACTGCTTCCTGACCCTCTGATCCCACCAGCAGGAGACTCACCTGATGACATCGACAGCCCGCCAGCTTCCCGCGATCACCGACGGCGAGATCGACGCCATCGACGCGTGGTGGCGTGCGAACAACTACCTCACGATCGGCCAGATCTACCTGCAGGACAACCCCTTGCTGCGTCGCGAGCTGACCTCCGACGACATCAAACCCCGCCTGCTCGGTCACTGGGGAACCAGCCCTGGATTGTCCTTCATCTACGCCCACGTGTCCCGGCTCATCCAGCACAGCGGGCAGGAGACCATCTACCTGACCGGACCCGGCCACGGCGGCCCGGCCCTGGTCGCGGCCGGCTACCTGGAAGGCACCTACAGCGAGGTCTATCCAGGGGTGACCCAGGACGAGGCCGGCATCAAGCGACTGTTCCGACAGTTCTCCGCACCCGGTGGCATCCCCAGCCATGTCTCGGTCACCACCCCCGGCTCCGTCCACGAGGGCGGAGAGCTCGGCTATGTCCTGGTCCATGCCTTCGGCACCGTGATGGACAACCCCGACCTGCTGACCATCGCCGTCGTCGGCGACGGCGAAGCCGAGACCGGCCCGCTCGAAGGCTCCTGGAAGGGTGTCTCGTTCATCAACCCGGCGCGTGACGGAGCCGTGCTGCCGATCCTGCACCTGAACGGCTACAAGATCGCGGGCCCGACCGTGCTCGGCCGCAAGGACCCGACCCTGGTCCGCTCCCTGCTCGAAGGTCACGGCTACCAGGTGATCGAGGTCGAGGGCGACGACGTCCCCGGCATGCACCACCGCTTCTCCGAGGCGCTGCGCGAGGCCTACGCCACGATCGCGTCGATCCAGCACGACGCCCGCACGAACGGCGCACCGGCCGAGCCTCCGGCGTGGCCCATGATCGTGCTGCGCACCCCGAAGGGCTGGACCGGCCCGCAGGAGATCGACGGCATCGAAGTGACCGGCAGCTGGCGCTCGCACCAGGTGCCCCTCTCCGGTGTCAAGGGTAATCCCGAGCACCTCGCCCTGCTGGACACCTGGCTCAAGTCGTACCGGCCTGAGGAGCTGTTCGACGAGCAGGGCGCTCCGGTCGAGCTCGTCAGGCGGGCGAACCCGTCCGGGGAGGTGCGGCTGAGCGCGAGTCCGCACGCGAACGGCGGGCTGCTCACCGAGGACCTCGACATCCCCGACTTCCGCGACTACGCGGTGGATCTGACGAACCCGGGCGGCGCGGTGGAGTCGGTCCGACGCCTCGGTGAGCTGACCGCAGAGATCTACCGCCGGAACCCGCACAGCTTCCGGCTGTTCTGCCCCGACGAGACCAACAGCAACCGGCTCGGGGCGATCTTCGACGTGTCCGACCGTGCCTTCATGGAGAAGGTGCTGCCGACCGACACCCACCTCTCCCACGACGGCCGGGTGATGGAGGTGCTCAGCGAACACAACTGCCACGGCTGGCTCGAGGGCTACACCTTGACGGGTCGGCACGGCCTGTTCGCCACCTACGAGTCCTTCGCCATGGTCAGTGCCTCCCAGACCATCCAGCACAGCAAGTGGCTGGAGGAGGCCAACCAGCTGCCCTGGCGAGCCAAGGTGCCCAGCCTGAACATCTTGTTGACCTCCACCTGCTGGCGCAATGACCACAACGGCTTCTCCCACCAGGGTCCGGGCCTGATCCAGACGGTCATCACCCAGCGGGCCGAGGTGACCCGGGTGTACCTGCCGCCGGACGCCAACACGCTGCTGTCGGTCGCCGACCACTGCTATCGCTCACGCTCGTACGTGAACCTGATCGTCATCGACAAGCAGCCGCAACAGCAGTGGTTGACCATGGACGAAGCCATCCAGCACTGCACCGCCGGCGCGGGCATCTGGGACTGGGCCGGCAACGAAGATCCTGACGCCGACCCCGACATCGTGCTCGCCGCGGCGGGCGATGTCGTGACGATGGAGACCGTTGCCGCCGCTGAGATCCTCAAGCGGGAGCTGCCCGGCCTCAAGGTCCGGGTGGTCAACGTCGTCGACCTGATGACATTGCCTCGTCCGCAGGATCATCCGCACGGCATCCCGGACACCTTCTTCCGGGAGCTGTTCACCGATCACGTCGACGTCGTGTTCTCCTTCCACGGCTTCCCCGGAGCGGTCCACCAGCTCGTGCACGGCCGGCCCGACGCGGACCGTTTCCACGTCCGGGGTTTCATCGAGGAGGGCACCACCACCACTCCGTTCGACATGGTGGTCAAGAACCGCGCCTCCCGTTACCACCTGGTCATGGACGCCATCAACAACGCCAAGCGGACACCTGCTGGAGCCTCCGAGCTCAAGGCATGGTGCCAGGATCAGCTGACCCGGCACAGCAGCTACGTGGTGGAGCACCTGCAGGACCTGCCCGAGGTGCGCGACTGGAACTGGCGGCGGGCCTGACCCCCCCTCCCACCGACGGTGGCTCGATGGCGCCGGCGACGGGTCGTCGGATCGGTGGGGGACGATCGGTCGTGGCTGATGACACTCTGGTGCGGTGAGTTCGCGGGCGAGATGGTTCGTCGTCGTGTCGGTGCTGCTGGCGCTGGCCCTGGTCACGGTGGTGGTCGTCACCCGGCTCCGTGACCCGGGTCAGGTGGCGTCGGCTCCGTCGTCGACCGATTCGACGACGCCGTCCCCGGCCGCCCCGACCTCCCCTACCGGTGCAAAAGGTCCGATCCGGCTGGTCGGTTTCGGTGACTCGGTGATGGCCGGCGCCGGCTGTGACTGCGACGACTTCCTCACCCAGGCCGCCGACCGATTGGAGTCGACGTCTGGACGGACGGTCGGTGCCATCAACAACAGCGCCAACGGTGAGACCGCCGCTGACGCGCTGACCAGTCTGCGCACCGATGACGACTACACGGCGGAGATCGGCCAGGCCGACGTGGTTGTGCTGATCATCGGCGCCAATGATCTCGGACCGGTGCTGGACTCCTGGGTCGGCGACGGCTGCGACCGAAGCTGCTATCACCCCGAGGTGCAGGCGATGGGCGACCGGCTCAGCGCCATCCTGACTCTCGTCAACCGCGCCAAGAAGCCGAGCACGCCGGTGTTCGTACTGAGCTACTGGAACGTGTTCGAGGATGGGGACGTCGGGGAGGGTGACTACGACGACGGTTACCTCTCCTGGAGCGACGAGGTCACTCGCGACGCCAACGCGACGATCTGCGAAGCGGCTCAACTGGCCGACGCCACCTGTGTCGACCTGTACAAGCCGTTCAAGGGAACAGACGGCACACGTGACCCGACCCCGCTGCTGGCCGACGACGGGGACCATCCCAACGCGGCCGGCACGGCACTGATCGCCGCCGAGGTCGTCGCGGCAATCCGGCGCAGCGGGACACTTCGGTGACCAGGGCTCTCCCCGCGAACGCCGGCAGGGGTCGCTTCGGGCCGCGTCCGGTCCCACCGTTGCCGCCAGGTCCGGTACGCGGTAGGCCCTGACGGTGTCGCCACTGTCATCGACGGTGGAGATCTGCCCGGCGTCATCGACCGTGTTGTCGACCCAACCGGGCTGTAGTCGATCGTGAGGATCTGGCCAGCGTCGGTGTCGTGATGGGCTTGCTCGGATCCGGGGTCCAGGTCAGGTGCAGGAACGTGGCGATTCGGAGACCACCCACAGATCACCGTTGGATCACAGTCCCCCACTCTGACTACCACGCCCGGAGCGCGCTGTTAGCGTCATCGACCGTTGATACTGGGACCGTCCCAATGTCGCAGACGTCCGTCAAGAACGCGCACCATTCGGTCCGCGTGCATCACCCAGGGCCTACCGCAGCTGCACGCGCTGTCGCCGAAGCACCCGCCGTAGGGACTGAGAAGGGAACACCAGGCAGTGGAGACGTACAAGAGGCTCGGCATCCTGATCGTCGCGACGGCAGCACTCGGAGCCGGCGTCGTAGGCGCCGCGCCGGCACCGGCCGCAGAGGCCAAGACCTACAAGAAGCCGGGCTCAGTGACCCGTACCGAGGCGCGGAAGGTCGTGCGCGCGCTCGACCGGCAGAAGTGCCTGACTCTCAAGGAGACGAAGAAGATCGTCAAGGGCGCCGGCTACGACGTGACCGACGACGAAGGCGAGCCCGGCTGGGTCGACTGGGACTGGAAGCCCGCCAAGGGCGTCGAGTCCTTCGGAGTGTCCTACTTCAAAGGCTGCGCGGCCGTCGGCGCCTACACCTTCACCAACGGCAAGTTCGTGATCTTCGGTGACCTCAGCAAGGCAGCCCTGTTCGACTGACACCTTGCGGGGTGCCGTGAGCCATCCGGCCGTCGGCACTCCCTCAGACGAAGTCGTCTCGCCTGGTGTGTATCACGTGCTCGATCACGCCTTCTGCAGTTGGGCGGCGACCACCGACGGTCGTCGTCCTGGGGTCTGACCGATCTGAGCGAACCTGGCTCGGCCGGCCCTCACATCCATCACATTCGGGGGGAGAGTCCTTTGACTCGTTCGACAGGCGTGAGACGCGCCATGGCAGCGGCAATGCTGCCCATCGCTCTGCTGGTCGCCGCAGCACAACCGGCGCAGGCAGACGCCGGGGTGGTGACCTGCGGGGCAACCTTGACCAAGGACACCAAACTGACCAAGAACCTGACGTGCTCGGGAGAGGGACTGACGCTCGCGCCAGGGGTCGATCTCGACCTCGGTGGTCACACCCTGACCGGTGACGCCACCGTCGACGGCACCGGCGTCAGGGTCCTCGAGGGTGCTGACGCGAAGATCAGCAACGGCACGATCCGCGGCTTCCGCGACGGGATCCACTACGAGGGGATCTACGACGGTGTCACGACGTACACCGTGAAGATCGATCGTCTCAAGGTGATCGACTCGTCAGTGGGTCTGCTCACCGGGAAGTTCGTGGTCACCAAGAGCACGTTCCGCAAGGCCGCCATCAGCATGTGGGTGGCGGATTTCCGCGCTACCGACAGCACCTTCGACCGGTCGTCGATCAGCGGCGAGATGCTCACCATCTCACTGGAGCGCAGCCGCGTCCTCGGCGCCCACATCGGCGACGAGAACACCCAGATCATGATCAAGAACTCGGTGCTCGACGGCTCTGGTTACGAGGGTGGAGCGGTCTGGTGCGGAGGTGGAGTCACGATCACGAACTCGGTCGTCCGTGACTTCGTTCAACCGATCTACGCCTACAACTTCTGCACCCTGGATGTCGTGGGAAGCACGTTCACGAACCTGCCGAACGGCGCGATCGTCGGCGAGCTCGCCGACCGGACGCACCGAATCAGCGGCTCCACCTTCAACCGCAGCGGAGTGGCGGTACGGGGCAGCTCGTTGGAGATCAAGAACAGCACCTTCGCCCGCAACACCACCGGGATCCTGATCGACGACCCGGCCGGCAGCAGCCTCACCGGGAACGTGCTGCGAGACAACACCGAGCACGGCATCTACACCGCCGGTGACGGCCTGACCTTGCGTCGCAACACGGCGGTCCGCAACGGGGGGTACGGGATCCACTCCCCCGCGGCGAACGATCTGGGCGGCAACGTTGCCCGCCACAACGGCCTGGGCAACTGCGTCGGACTGACCTGCGGCAGCTGACCGCTCCTGATGCAGCAACGGCGACGCCGCGCCGGGGACTCCCCGGCGCGGCGTCCCTATCAGGACCCCATTCCCCCCGGTCGACCGCCGGATCGGCGGCCGCCGCCGAGGCGAAGGCGCGCCACAGCCGCCGCGATCTGATCCCAGACCCCGGCCCATGGTGCTGCACGGTGGTACGGCGGCGCCGGGTGCTACGGCACCCGATAGCCCGCCGCACGGAACAGGTCGTACCACTCCGGGCGGGTGAGCGGGAGGTCGCTGCCTTGCGCCGCTCCGGCCACGCGATCCGGGGTGGTGGTCCCCAGTACGACCTGCAGCTGTGCGGGATGCCGGGTGATCCACGCGGTGGCGATCGCGATCGGCGGGACGTCGTAGTGACCGGCCAGCCGGTCGATCACCGCGTTCAGCTCGGCGTACTCGGGTGCGCCGAGGAACGGGCCGGTGAAGAAGCCGGCCTGGAACGGTGACCAGGCCTGCACGGTGATCTTGTTGATCCGGCAGTAGTCCAGGATCCCGCCACCGTCGATCGTCGCTGACTGGTCGAGACCGACCATGTTGGTCGCCACCCCCTGCGCCACGATCGGTGCGTGGGTGATCGACAGCTGCAGCTGGTTCGCGACGATCGGCTGCCGGACGGCGGTCTTGAGCAGGTCGATCTGGCGAGGGGTCTGGTTGGAGACACCGAACGCCCGAACCTTGCCTGAGGACTCGAGCTCGTCGAAGGCGCGGGCGACCTCCTCCGGTTCGACCAGTGCGTCGGGACGGTGCAGCAGCAAGATGTCGATGTAATCGGTTCGCAAGGCACGGAGTGACGCTTCGGCCGAGGACACCAGATGCTCGTACGAGAAGTCGAAGTAGGGTCCGTCGGGAACGATGCCGGCCTTGGTCTGCACCGTGATCTCCGACCGCTCCGACGGGGTGAGGCGCATCGCGTCGGCGAAGCGCTCCTCACATTGGTGCAGGTCGGAGCCGTACACGTCGGCGTGATCGAAGAAGTCGATGCCGGCGTCGCGTGCGGTCGCGATCAAGGTCCGGATCTCGTCGTCGGTCTTGTCGGAAATCCGCATCAGGCCGAGGACGACGTTGGGGCCGGTCAAGCCAGCAGGGCCGACGGGGACGGTCTTCATAGGTAGCGACCTTTCGGGAGAGGGAGGCGAGATCTGGTCTGGATCCGCCCGAACAGGGCCAGTTCATCGGGGGTCGGGTCCGGGCGGCGGCAGCACGACACTAGTGGCTGCGCAGATTGACACAACCTCGCCGACAGCGAGAACCCCGTTGAGTGACAGGTACTCGTCTGGTTCTCCGACCCTGGCCGGGACGCTACGGGCTCAGGGTGGGCCAGCCGTGTGTCCAGCGGAGCTTCTCCAGCCCCAACGTCGGGATGAACGGCGCCGTCGTATTGCCGCCGTCGTAGTAGTGGTAGGCGAGGACGTTCTGGGAGATCGACTGGCCACCGGGACCGACGTGGTCGCCGCGGGTCTGCAGCAACACAGTGCCGCCGCCGTTCACCATGTCCCGCCCTTGCTTGTCCCGGTACGGGCCCTTCACCGAGGTCGAGCGACCGACGGCGATCTTGTAGGTGGAGTCGGCTCCACGGCAGCAGAAGTCGCGTGAGGTGAACAGGTAGTAGTACCGCCCGTGCCGGACGATGGAGGCGCCCTCGATCGGGTCGTACGGCACGCCTGGCCGCTCGGCCAGATGGACAGTCTTCGTGTGCCAGTCACGAACCGGCTTGCCGCTCGGCCAGGAGAGCGGCACCAAGAAGATGCCGTTCCAGAACGAGCCGATGGTCAGGTAGGGATGCCCTCCCCGGTCCTGGACGATGCCGGCATCGATCGCGTTGAGCTCCAGCCCGTCCGGCAGCAGCTGCCCGGGCGTGCTGGTGATCACCGGACCACGGTCCACCCATGCGTAGCCCGGGTCGTTCGGGTCGAGTGTCGTGTTGGTGGCCAGAGCGGTGATCGAGTCGTTGCCGCCGAAGGTGGACGCGGAGTAGTAGAGGTAGAACAGTCCGCCGTGCGCGAAGACTTCGGGAGCCCACAGGTTGTCCGGCAGAGTCTTGCCCTGGTCGGCGTAGTGCTGGTCGATCCAGGCGGGGATCGTGTTCCAGACCGATCCCGACGTCGTCCAGGTCCGGCCGAGGTCATGCGAGGTGGCGATCCGGATGGTGCCGCCCTGCTCACGATTGACAAGACCAGTGGAGAAGACGTACCAGACGCCGCGCTCCACCGTCAGCGCCGGGTCGTGGATCGGGCTGATGTCTCCGTGTGGCTTCGACGATCCGTCGTGCGGGGGCCTCTCCGCGGCCGCGGAACCGGGACTGCTCGACGTCCCCGGTGCGACGCCGGCGCTGCCGCCGACGGTTCCCGCACAGGCGACCAAGGTGAGGGCGACGGCCATCACGACGACGGCGGATCTGAGCATGATCATGTGGCACCTCCATGTAGCTCGCCCCGCCCCCGGCGTACACGCACACGCCCGCCGCCGTTTACATCGATGTACCCAACCTTGGCGACGGTGATCCGGTTGTCAAGTGGCAGTGCCGCTGGGGCGCGCGGAAACCTCACGCAGCTCTGCGTTGCTCGAGTTGGCGCGACGGACCTCTGAACTGGCCGACCCGGGCGCACGATCACCGCAGCAATCGTCGGCGGCCACCGCTCCCCCGCCCTCGTCAGCGTGTGTGTTGGCGCCAGGTCCGTTCGAACGGGAGGCGCCACGCGTTCGGGGCGACCAGCTGGTGGATCGAGTTCGGTCCCCAGCTGCCCTGCGGGTAGGACTTCACCGGCGGCGGGTCCTCCAGCAGCGGGATCGACCGGTCCCACAGGCTCTCGATGCCCTCGGCGGTGGTGAACAGCGTGTGGTCGTCCCGCATCGCGTCCATGATCAACCGTTCGTACGCCTCCAGCACGTCCGCAGCTGACGCAGTCTCATCGGTGGAGAACTGCATGGACAGCTTCTCCATCCGCATCCCCGGTCCGGGCCGCTTGCCGTAGAACGACAGCGACACCCGCGCCTCATCGGCCAGGTCGAAGGTGAGGTGATCGGGACCCTGGGACCCGACCCCGGAGTTGGCCGGGAACATGCTGCGGGGCGCCTCCTTGAAGGCGATCGAGATGATCCGCTGGCCCTCGGCCAGCCGCTTGCCCGTCCGCAGGTAGAACGGCACCCCGGCCCAGCGCCAGTTGTCGATCCGGCATTTCAGCGCGATGAAGGTCTCGGTGTCGGAGTCCGGCGCCACCCCGGGTTCATTGCGGTAGCCGGCGTACTGTCCGCGGACGACATCGCGCGGGTTGATCGGCAGCAGCGACCGGAAGACCTTGTTCTTCTCCTCGCTGATGGCGAACGGCTCCAACGCGGTCGGCGGCTCCATCGCCACGAAGGCGAGCACCTGGAACAGGTGGGTGACCACCATGTCCTTGTACGCCCCGGTCGATTCGTAGAAGAGCACCCGCTGGTCCAGACCCAACGACTCGGGGACGTCGATCTGGATGTGGTCGATGAAGGTACGGCTCCAGATCGGCTCGAACAGCCCGTTGGCGAACCGGAAGGCGAGGATGTTCTGGGCGGCCTCCTTGCCCAGGAAGTGGTCGATCCGGAAGATCTGGCGCTCGTCGAAGGTCTGGTGCAGCTCCGCGTTGAGCTCGACCGCGCTGCGCAGGTCCGTACCGAACGGCTTCTCCATCACCACCCGGGACGAGTCGACCAGGTGGGCGTCCTTGATCATCTTGATCACCGCCGGCGCGGCGGCCGGGGGCACGCTCAGGTAGTGCAGGCGCGGGGCTGTCCCTCCGAGCCGCTGCTCGGCCGCCGCGACGCCCGCCGCCAGACCATCAGCGCCCTGCCCCTGCGGAACATAGCTGAGCCGGGACGCGAACCGCTCCCACTGCTCAGCTGTGAGCGTCCGGCGACTGAACTGATCCAGAGCGCGCTTGGCGAAGGCGCGGAACTGGTCGTCCGACATCTCCTCCAAGGAGGTTCCGACGACCTGGATGTCTGGGGCCAGGGCCGAGAGCGCGAGGTGGGCCAGGCCCGGGATGAGCTTGCGGCGGGACAGGTCCCCGGTCGCCCCGAACAGCACGATCACGTGCGGAGGCAATGCCGGCTCTCGATTGTGACGCGGGCGAGCGTTGGGCGCCGGGTACGCGACGGTCTGGGCAGGCGCGGAGTCGTCAGGCACAGCGAAATGCTCGCACCCGCGCATGACGGTCGTGAATCGGGGCTGCTGCTGGTTCCGGGACCACCAGTGTCGTCAAGGCCAGGCGTGGTAGGGCGCGGTGATCACGTGACCCCCGCCGCGGCGCTGGCGCCTCCCTCGACATGGCTCAGGATGTCGTCGACGACCTGGGCGACGGGGCGGGTGGCGTCGATACTGACCCCGGCGGCGGGGAGGTCTTCGCGGGTCAGGTGGACCCGAAGCACGAGAGCGCGCTCTTCGGGCACGTTGCCGAACTCGTCAGCGGGGCGGACGTCCAAGCGCCGATTGAGGGTCTCGATGTCCACCTCGAGGATGAACACCCCGTCGAACAGATCAAGGACCATCGCGGAGTTCCGCGCACCGCCGCAGAAGAAGGTCAGCGGACGGCCGTGGTCGGCGACGAGTGACCGCACCTGGTCGACGTCCCAGATGTGGTGCCGATGTCTCTCCTCGAGTGACCACCCGGCGATCGGGGCCTCGACCAGCTTGCCGGTCACGGGGTCACCCTGTCGGGCCAGCACTCGGTCCCCGTGCACGACCTGGTACCCGCGTCGGTCGAGCTCCTCGGCCACAGTCGTCTTTCCTGCGCCGGAGACGCCCTCGACGAGATAGTTGCGCTCACCCACGCCCCGAACGGTAGATCGGCACGGCCCAGCAGCACCACCCAAAATACTGTCGGCCGAATGGTCGTGGACGATGTGCGTGTCGGTTTCGACGATGGGCCCGGCGGGAATCTTCCCTGCTGATGCTGTCGATTCGGATCGACTCATCCGTCGTACAGGTGTCAGAAGCACAGCACAGCCCGGACATCACGGGAACAACCAGTGGAGGAGAGCCGACATGGCTCAGTACGCCGTCTTGATCTACGCCCCCGATTCCGCCCACGCCCCCGACGCGACCGAGGTCGAGCTGAAGGACTGCGACGATCACGCCGAGGAACTGATCGGTGCTGACTCGATGCTCGTGGCGTACGCGCTGACACCGCGGGACATGGCCACCTCGCTGCGAGCGGACTCGGTCACCGACGGGCCCTTCGTCGACGCCAAGGAGATCGTGGCTGGTTTTTACATCATCGAGGCCCCCCACCTCGATGCGGCACTCGCCATCGCCAGGACCAACCCCGTGCTGCGGGACGGCGGCGGCGTCGAGGTCCGTCCCGTCCACAGCGGCGGCGTCATCCGCGAACCCCGCGAGTGAGCGCCCGTCCACCCGATACTGCGGCCGGCGCGACCACAGCCGACTCGGCCGTGGTCGAGTCGGCGGTGGCCGACGCGGTCGCGCAGGCACATCGTCAGGAGTGGGGGCGAGTCGTCGCCGCGACCGTACGCACGATTCGCGATCTCGATCTGGCCGAGGAATGCGTCCAAGACGCCTATACGGCTGCGTTGCAGACCTGGCCCCAAGCGGGGATTCCGACCAACCCCGCCGCCTGGCTCACCATCACCGCCCGCCGGCGCGCGATCGACCTGATCCGTCGCGAGCAGACGCTTCGCGCGAAGCTGCCGCTGCTGATCGAACCCGTGGAGGACACCGAGTCAGTCGAGGACACCGCCATGGACCACGCCGCCAACCAGCACGGAGCTGCGGAAGGGGCCGATCCCACAGACCCCGTGCCCGATGAGCGGTTACGGCTGGTGTTCCTGTGCTGCCACCCGGCACTCAGCCAGGACGCACGAGCGGCGTTGACCCTGCGCCTGGTCTGCGGGATAGCCACCGCCGACATCGCGCGCGTCTTCCTCGTGTCGGAGGCGACGATGGCGGCCCGGATCACGCGGGCGAAGAGAAAGATCGCCGGCGCCCGCATCCCCTTCCGGATGCCGCGCGGCAGCGAGCTGCCTGACCGGCTCCGCTCGGTACTGAGCGTGGTCTACCTCCTCTTCACCACCGGCCACACGGGCCCATCGGGTTCACAGCTCACCCGCAGCGACCTGACTGATGCCGCCATCCGGTTGGGACGTGTGCTGCATACGTTGATGCCGGACGAGACCGAGGCCGCCGGGCTGCTCGCCCTGATGCTGGTCATCGATGCCCGCAGAGCAACCCGGACATCCACGACAGGCAGATTGTTGCGGCTGGACGAGCAGGACCGCAGCCTCTGGGACCGTGACGCTCTCGCCGAGGGCGATGCGCTCATCGTCGCCGCGCTCCGTCGAGGCCAGCCAGGCCCCTATACGCTGCAGGCCGCGATCGCGTCGCTCTACGCAGAGCCCGCGACCTACGACGACACCGACTGGACCCAGATCCTCACTCTCTACGACAAGCTCCTGGAAGAATGGCCGAGTCCTGTCGTCGCGCTCAACCGCACCATCCCGCTGTCCCATGTCGCCGGGCCCGAACCCGCGCTTGCGCACGTCGAGCAGCTCAGCCGGGACAGCCGGCTCGTCACCTACCACTACCTACCCGCGATCAGAGCCGACCTTCTCGTCCGGCTCGGGCGGCCCGCCGAGGCCGTAGACCAGTACCGGCAAGCCCTCACCCTCACCGACAACCAGACAGAACGCGCCTTCCTCGAAGGCAGGATCAGCGACCTCACCTGACGCACCGCGTACGACGCAATCTGGCCCACAGGAACGTGCCGCTCCTTGGTTCGGACAACTGCGCATCGGCCGCTGTGGAAAGGTGGCGACGTGGCGACACCGTTGGAGATCAGGCGGCTCACCCGGGCAGAGCTGTCGAGGGTCGCCGAGATCGACCGTAGCGAGCGGATCGAGATCCTCTACGAGCAACACGGAACCACGCTCGTGGAGCGGCGCGGGAACTGGAGCTCGACCCCCTGGGATCCGCACGGGCACGGTGAGCACTCCGTTGCGGCGCAACAGCACGCTCTCGAGCAGTACGTCGACTCGGGCGGGATCGCGCTCGGCGCCTTCTCGAATGGTCTGTTGGTCGGGATCGGTGTTGTCGTTCCACACCGTCGCCCCGAGATCGCCCAGCTGGCGTTTCTGCACGTCAGTTCGGCCGTGCGAGCAACGGGCATCGGTGGTCGTCTCTGCGACGAGCTGGACGCTGTCGCCCGCGATGCCGGCGACACCGACATCGTCGTGTCCGCCACACCGTCGCAGAACACCGTGCGCTTCTACCTGGGTCGCGGCTACGAGCTCATGGCCCAAGCGCTGCCGGAGCTCTACGAACGAGAGCCCGAGGACGTGCACCTGAAGAAAGCTCTTAGAGCGCCGGGGCGAACGTGATCAACGGCCATCTCGGCTCAAATCCGCCGCCGACGATCTCGAACGGACTCGGTCGGCCAGGTTCATCCAGTCGGTCCGCGCGATGATCTGCCGGGCCAGTGCATGGGGGGCTTCGTCATCGGTATCGACGACCAGATCACCCAGAGCAAGGCCATCGAGCTCCTGTGCCTCGCGCATGGCTCGCTCGAGCACTCCTGGTAGCAGGTCGGGTGACTGGTCGACGAGGTCGTCGCCGGCGATGTCGGGGCCCTTGCCTTCAAAGCGCTGCCTCAGCCGGTCGGCAAGCTGATCTCTGCTGCCACGTAGCCGACACACGGTGATGGTGACTTCGGGCAGCTCGGCCTGATAGATGGTGAGGTCGTCGATCGAGCCGATAGGACCGACGATGACGAGGCAGCAGGCACCGGCCGCGCGGAAGGACTTCCAGATCGCTGCCAGGTTCCTGGCCTTGAGCCGATGATGCTCCTGCTCGTTCGCGCCATCGGGTTGCAGGAACCCGACCTGATGCAGATCGGCAAAGGCAGTGGAGATGCGGCAGCGACTGACGAGTTGGTAGAGCGACCAGCCGACAGTCGACTTGCCGACGCCTTTCGGACCGCACACCCAGAGAATCCGCCCGGGTGGAGCCGCATCGCTCCCGGTGTCTCGACCCACCGTTGGTTGGAGGGACGGGGTGGTCCCGCTCGTCGAATCAGGCCATTCGGGGAGTCGGGCCCGCACCTCGTCGGTTGACTCGGACACGGTGAGCGCCGTGGTATCGAGGCTCGGACCGGGGAGCCGATCGAGGTCGGTGGCGAACGTGACGATGTGATCGATGTCCTCGCCCGGCCGGCCACGTCCTGCCAGACGCGTCCGCAGCACCTCGGGCGAAGCACGCAGCCGAAGTATCGTGAGCGCCGCATGGGTCAACAGGTCCGCGTCGGGCCCCCGCCCGGCGTCGACAACTCCAGACACCACCACACCGCGGACTCCAGCGGCGGCGAAGTTCGGCAGGATCGCATTCAGGGTCCGGGCCTGCAGCCGGTGGCGACCGTGATCCGACGACGGCTCGGGCGCCCAGTTCTGTTCGGTGGGCGGTGCGTAGCACATGCCGAGTTGATCAAGGTCGACATATCCGATCCGGCCCATGTCGGTGGGAAGCCGGGTGAAGATCTCCCAGGCGATCGTGGACTTGCCGACCCCCGACGGGCCGTAGAGCCACAGAACCGGCACGGCGCTGGTCCGAAGATCCGACGACGACGCCATTTCGGCACTCTATGACCGCCGAGTCGCGCTTTGTCCGCAACCCCAGAGTGAGCTGAAGAGCGACGTTCTCGTGAGCGTTGCCCACGGAGTCAGAGACAGGCTCGTCGCTACGGGTAGGTCCTGAGCTGGCGGCGGAGTTCTGGGGTGGAGTCGAGTTCGGCGAGCATGCGCAAGGCGGCGCCGTGACGCGCCCTGGCGTAGGTCTGAAGTGTGGGCTCGACGTCGCCGGGGTGGTGGATCGGCTCGGCCAGCGGATAGCTCGAAGACACGGTGTAGGCGCAGCCGATAGCCACCGTGCAGGCGAGGTCATCAAGGCCGACGGAGGGGTTCTCGGCCCGGTAGCCGGCGAGCAGCTCCGGGAGCCGAGTTCTCCACTCGTCGCTGAGCATCACCGTTCGCGGGTCGCAGGCGATCCGGGCGATCTCCCATGACACGAATCGAGGTCGTGGCGGTTGGAAGTCGATCACCGCGGCAACCTGGTCGCCTCGAAGTAGGAGGTTGGGCGAGGCGAGGTCGCCGTGCACGATCTGCGTGGTGAGCACAGGCAGGGCCTCCAGGATGGAGGCGATCGCCGGCAGCAGTGATCGTCGGTGCTGCAGGGCTTGCAAGGCCCACGTCTCGAACTCGTTCAGCTCCCCCCGGGCCTGGTACTGGGCGATGAGCCAGTCGAAGTGGGTGCGGGCCTGCCGGAGGTCGCGCAACCGGATGGCGGGTTGTTGATCAGGGGAGGCCGCAGGATGCTCGGCGAGGCAACGGTGGAGCCGACCCACGACAGTCCCGACCGCAGCCCAACGGGCGCCTCGAAGTTCACCTTCGGCGGTCACTGCGTCGTCGATGTAGTCCCACAGCGAGACAGCTGACTTCCTGGTGAGAACCGCCACGAGCTCGCCGTCGAGGGTGTGGTGCACCGCGGGCACCGGGACACCGCCCGCGCGGGCGAACATCGCCAACTCGATAGCGTCCAGCTCCGACGGCAGCGTGCGCCGATCTCGGTAGACCTTGACGAACCATCGCCGGCCGGCGCGACCAAAGGCGACATAGTTGTCGGTTGCCGTTCCTGCCTCGATGCGGCCGAGCGAGACCACCTCGATCCCGTACGACTCGTTCAGCGCGGCCACCAGTCGCTGCTGCTGCACAACGGCCTCCACCAGCCGAGCCTGACACTCTTCGCAACGCTCGACAACTCGCCGGTGGACCGTGCACTTCCGGCACTCCACTTCGCCGGAGGGTCGTCTGGCGGCGCACTGTTCGACGTCTGGGCGGTCGGTTGTGGATGCTTGCGTTGTGGACATGACCGAGATCTACAGCGAGTCGTTCTGGAGACTGTTCGACGACCTCGACATCAGCCTCGAACCCGCAGGTCCTGAGCAGTTGTACGAGATCGCCGATCCGTTCCTCGGCGCCGGCCATCACATCCTGGATGTCGGCTGCCGCGACGCCCGACACCTGATCGAGCTGAGCCGCCGCTACGGCTCGACCGGTGTCGGAGTCGATCCGGTGCCGTGGCACGTCCAGCGAGCCCAGGCTGCGGTGGAGAGTGCCGGGCTCGGCGACCAGATCACGATCCGTCTGGGAGTCGCTGAGGATCTGGTCGAGGAGACGGCGAGTTTTGACATCGTCTGGTGCCGCGACGTGATCGAGGTGCTGCCGGACCTGACGACGGCGTTGGCTGAGATGCGGCGAGTCCTGCGACCCGATGGGCAAGTGATCGTGTTCACCAACCTGCTCGATGGCCCGATCGACGCCGCCGAGACCGCCTCCATCCATGGGCCTCTCGGCAACGTCGTCGCCAACGTACCTCGTCCTGACTGAACGGTCGGACTAGGGCGTAACGACGACCTCTCATACGAGATCTGCGCCGCTGCCGGGGTCGCCGTCGATGCGGCGTGGCCAGGTCCAGGCGGAGCGCAGGATGAAGACCAGGAGCAGCACCTCGAGTCCGATGGAGAGGCCGTAGAAGTAGGAGTAGGTCCAGGACTCCCCTGCCGCGTTGTAGATCGAGACGGGGATGTAGAGCGTCGCCACGACGAGGTTGACGGTGCGGTTGACCCGGGCGGGCAGTGTCGTGGAGAGCAGGATCATGAGGATCGGGATGGCCATGAGCGTGAGCGCACTGGCGACAAAGGTCGGGCCGATCTCGAACTCGTGGACGATGCCGGCCAGGATGTCGTCGACGACGCCGGGCTTGTACAGGGCGAGGTAGTCGACGTAGATGTAAAGGAACATGAAGCTGGTCCAGGCTGCGGCGAGCTTGGCCTGCACGGGCAGGCGCAGATCGTCCCGCGTGCTCTGGGAAGGCGGATTCTCCAGTGCGGTGTGGGATCGCGGCGTTCTCATCACATGCTCCTTGGCTTGATCGGGTGAGTGCTTCCACCTTCACGGATGCCGGCGGCGGGCACATCAGTCCCGGAGCCTGATTCGACCTGCCCGTTGGCACACCTGAGCTCTCGTACTTTCGGCGGATGCACCGAGCACGTGTGCTGCCTAGGCTGATCAGATGGCCACCGACGCACTCCGCTCGCTGTGGGCCGAACCTCGACCCACGAACGCCCCGGGCCCGGGGCCGCGGGACTGGGCCCTGGTCGCAGCACTGGTCAGCTGGTCCGCCGTGGAAATGGCGCTTCGCCAGGATCTGGCGCCGCGCCCGCTGCTGCTGCTCGCGGCGCTCGCGGTCCTCGGCCCGCTGCCGTGGCGACGCACGCACCCGCTTGTCGCGGTTGCGGTGTCCTTCGGCATGTTGACGATGGTCGACATCGTCAGACTCCTCACCGGGTCGCACGGCGGCCTGCTGAACAGCACCTCCGCGGCGCTGATCTTGGCCTACGCCCTGTTCCGGTGGGGCTCCGGTCGCGAAGCCGCAGGTGGCCTCGGCGTCATCCTGATCTGGCTGCCCATCACCACCGTTGCCGACCCCACCAGCTTGGCGGAGACGGTCGCAGCGTACGGGTTCTTCCTGTTCGCCGCCGCACTCGGCGCCGCCGTCCGCTATCGCGCGAAGGTCCGCATCCGCGACATCGACCAGGCCAAGGCGCGCGAACGCGAACAGCTCGCTCGTGAACTCCACGACACCGTCGCCCACCACGTCTCGGGCATCGCCATCCAGGCCCAGGCAGGTCGTGCCATCGCGGCCTCCCACCCAGAGCGGGCCGTCGAGGCCCTGGCCATCATCGAGGTCGCAGCAGCCCGCACCCTCACCGAGCTGCGGGCCATCGTCGGCGTGCTCCGCGCCTCACAGGAGACCGAGTTCGCACCGCAGCCCGGCGTGGCCGAGGTCGAGCAGCTCGCCACCGATGGCCAGATGCGACCCTGCGTCGAGGTGACGCTGTTCGGCGAGTTCGACGACCTCAGTCCGGCGGTCGGGGCCGCGATCTACCGCCTGACCCAGGAGTCCATCACCAACGCTCGACGGCACGCCCGCCACGCGACCCAGGTCACCGTCGCCGTCACGGGCGACGCCGATCAGGTACGGCTGACCATCGACGACGACGGCTCCGCCGCAGGCGGCCGGGCGCCATCAGGCTATGGCTTGGTGGGCATGCAAGAACGCGCCTCACTGCTCGGCGGCACCTTCCACGCAGGCCCCGCCGCCGGGCGGGGCTGGCGGGTCGAGGCGGTCCTGCCCAGAACCGGTACGCCGCGATGAGCATCAGGGTCCTCATCGCCGACGACCAGCCCATCGTGCGCACCGGGCTGACGATGCTGCTCGACGCTCAACCCGACATCGACGTCGTCGGCGCGGCCGCCGACGGGCGCGAGGCAGTCCGACTGGCGCTCCAGCTGCGTCCCGACGTCGGCCTGTTCGACATCCGCATGCCGCTGATGGACGGCATCGAAGCCACCCGGCGCCTGGCCGGTCCCGACGTCACCGACCCCCTGCCGATCGTGGTCATCACCACTTTCGACCTCGACGAGTACGTCCACGGGGCGCTCAAAGCGGGCGCCCGCGGATTCCTGCTCAAGGACGCCGGACCCGCCCTGCTGACCCAGGCCATCCACGCCGCCGCCGACGGAGACGCACTGATCGCACCCAGCGTGACCGTCCGACTGCTCGCAGCGTTCGCCCACACACAGACCTCGCCACCACGGCAGCCGATAGAGCCGCTGACTGCCCGGGAGGAGGACGTCCTCGTGCCCGTAGCCAAAGGTCGCACCAACAACGAGATCGCCAGCGAGCTCTACATCACCCCGAGCACCGTCAAAGCCCACCTCGCCAGCCTGATGCGAAAGCTCGGCGCCCGAAACCGCGTCGAGGTCGCCATGTGGGCTCACGAGACCGGCCGCATCTGACGCCGAAGTCTGGCGACCGTTGACACGTAGCGCTCCCTGCAGCAAGATCAGATTCGGCGTTGACTGACGCCCAGCCTCTGAGGTCTTTGCCCAGCCAGGGCCTCATGATGGCGAAGGGGAATCTGCCCTCAAGGTTGCTGCTGGTTTCAGGCCTGTTTCGAGTTGTCGCGCTGCTGGGAGCGAGGACACATCGAGGAGGCTTGTCATGACCAAGCAGGGCAGTTTCAAGCGGGCAGTGCGTCAACACGCACGCCGCTCGGGCCAGCGCTACACCGAGGCACGTGGCGACCTGGAGGTCGCCGAGAGACAGGCGTTCATCCACGACCGCCCATTCGAACACGATGCGCTCGCGGCTCACCTCGAAGCGCAGTACGGGATACAGATCACCTCGTTGGCCTCGATCGACGACGACCCCAACACGCGTCCGCGCGACTCGTGGCCCGGCCACTACCCCGCAACCCTGCTGCTCAGGCGCAACGACGGCCCGCCATGGATCGCGCGGATCTTCTCCTCACCCGCAGACCAGGTCAGCCGGGTGGAGGGCGATGCGGAGATCCTGCGTTTCCTGTCCGCGCACAACTTTCCTGCCGAACGTCTGGCCCATGAGGAGCCGGTGTCAGTGTTCAACGGAAGCGGCGTGATCGTGACCCAGTTCGTCGAGGGCGGCCGTCCCGATGCGGCCGAGATCCACCACGAGCTCGGGAGCCTGCTCGGCCGACTACACAGCCTCCCCGCCGCCGACGGCGCGGTCGCTCGCCCTGGTGGCTCCGACGAATCCGGAGGTGGTGCCCATGTCGGACGACCCAAGGAGGACCTTGCCGCGGCCATGATCTTCTTGGTGAGTGTCGAGGATGACGTTGCCCCCGAGGGCAGGCAGGGTTTTGAGCTCCTCCGTGATCGGGTCGAGCACGCTGACGATGCTGAAGGCCTTCCCGAAGCCCTGACCCACGGCAACTATCACGCCTGGTCCGCCGTGGGCCCGCCAGAAAGCCTTGTCATCGTCGGCTGGGCGGGATCAGGGCGCGGCCCGCGGCTACCTGCCCTCGCTTGGCTTCTCACGACCGCGGCAGAGGGCGATCTATCACGCGTTGACGAGACTGTTCGCGGTTACTCCGAACACGTCCAACTCACCAGCGAGGAGATCGAAAGACTCCCCGGTGTCCTCCACCTGAAACCACTGTGGCTCGGCTGCCTCGACTATCGCCTGGCGGTGCTCAGCGGGCGAACGCCGACTCTCGAAGACGGTTGGCCGGCCTGGGCTGCCGATCGTACCGATCATGTCGCACGCATCGCGGCTCGGGCAGTTGCCGCGCTGCGCACCTGACCATAGAGGGAACTGAGCTGTCCAGGTGGACACACCAGGTCCACACGGCTGGCCGAACGAACCGCATGGGACGGCCCATGCTGCTCGACCCCTCGAACGCATGCTTCGCGTCCCCCGTATCCACGTCACCGCAGTCATCGGTATCCAGGTGTCCTTGGCTGCCGCTGACGTCCGCTGTGACGCCGCCGACCTGCAGCGCGGCGCGCGCCGTACGGCTCACCGGATGATGATCTGTCCCCGAGTCACGTAATACAGGGACTCCTGGATAGAGGTGTTGTCAAAGATGTCGAGTGGGAAGTTCTCTGCGCAATCAGGCCCCAACAGCGCACCGCCAGCCACGTAGAACGCATCCCTTCCGCCGAGCGCAGGATCGTTGTCGGCAACCCACACAACGAACGACTCGGTGTCGTTGTCGGGGTTGGCCTCGTCGGTGACCGGCCCGGTGAAGACCGCCCTGTGCCCCTCCTGGTGGTAACAGGTCACTCTGCCACTTACCGTGTAGCCGCCTGGCTCCCGGTACGCGAACGTGCCATGGGCTCTCGTTGTGCCTCCAGCCTTGAACTTGAGCTGGAACGGACCACCGAATTCGCCCGCCGGACCCCGCTGCGCGACAACCTTGCCGGTCGTTCTTGCCGAGGCCTTTCCCGATGACGTCGCCGATGCGCTTGTTGCCCCTGTCCAGGCCACCAGGGACGCAAGAAGGAGAACGATCACTGCTGAGCGGATCCGCTTCATGGTTCTTCCCATCAGGGTTGGGGATTTCGTGACGATTTTTCTGCCTGCCGTCACATACGCGAACGTAGCTCCGGGATCGACGATCGCGCAACTGCCCGCAGGCTACGACGGTTCAACCGGACCTCCGATTCCGGTGACAGACGGTCTTCGGTCCGACGGAACCAGCTGAGCTGCCCAACAAAAAGATGTGGGCTTCGCCCCTAGTTCCTCTCACGGAACCGGAACGGTCACAGGATGCGAACCGTGTCCCTCCATGCCTGGATGAGAGCCGTGTCGCCGATGAGCTCGAGCCCACTGACTGGACGGTTCCACGCCCACCGGTAGAGACGGTCACTCGTGCCACGCACGGCCGCCTGCGCATCCTCGATGGCGAAGCTCCCAGCCACGATTCGGTTGCCGTCGCCGTCGAAGTCGATCCGCCAGGTGGGTCCATCGGTGGCAACGAGCAGGAGCCGACCCGGGCGTTGAATGGCGAACTGGGGTTCGCGCGCAAACGCTCCGACGATCTCACCGAGACCGTCTTGCGCAAACCACGGCTCGACCTCGCTGATAGCCAGCCCAGCGGCCGCTTCGACGTCGACTCGGTGGATGGCAGTCTCGTGGGCCTGACGCCGAATCCAGAACTGACGTGGTGCGACACCGGGGACGAAGGTGAAGCACTGAACATCTGCATCAGCCGCCCGTAGCGTCACCACGAGGTGGTCGAGGCCTTGCTGAAACCAGTCGGTCAGTTCCTCATCCGGCCCCGTCCACGCGAACGCCTGGCTGCCGCCGGTCTCGTTCGTCCGAAGGGACCGCGACACGATGTCGGCGGCCCAGCGATGAACGGCGCCGGTGTGGGCGAGCACCTCACGCCCCGACCATGCCAGCCCCGGCGCCATCGCCTCAGGACGACCCAGACGGTAGGCCTCAACAAGGCGGCGCCCCTCCGCCTCTAGCCGGTCCAGCAAGGCGCCGTCAACAACCCCCGCTCGATCGCGATCTGTCACAGCAGCATCATGCTGGGTGGAGCAACACTGCAGGACACGCATCGCTGTTGCGAGCCGGAAGCGGCCGGCTCCGGCGAGGACCGCGGTGCCGCGATCCCTCCGAAGTCAGCGAGCGAAATCCCTGCGCTGTCCATCACGACGACACGATCTTTCCTGTCGGCTCGGTTCACCGTCGGAACCCATCACCGTTGCACCCGGTGGGTCGTTCAGCACGTCGGCACAACGCTGAAAATCACGACACGGCGCGCGTACCGCGGTCGGGAACACGTCGGCTTCGGCGCCGCGAACCATGATCGAGTACGGCGGTCGCTCGGCCACCATCCGTTGCAGGTTGGGTTACGGTCGAGCGGTGGCTTCCCTGATCACTACCCTCGGCCCTCGAACGGCGGCGGAGCTCGGGCCGATCCTTCCGCATGAGCACGTGTTCGTCGACCTCCGGACGTGGCAACAGCCCGGATACGGCGAGGCCGACACGGCCGAGGTCGTCGAGGTGATGTCGCCCTACCTCCGAGACGTCCAGCGGCAAGGGGTCACAGCGATCGTGGAGCCCGGACCGATCGGGGTCGGGCGTCGGGCCGACATCTTGTTGGCTGTCTCACAGGCCGTCGGGCTCCCGCTGGTAGCCCCGACCGGCGTCTACCGAGAGCAGTGGATCCCGCCCTTCGTCCGCGAGGGCAGCACCGAAGAGCTACGCGACCTGTTCCTCACCGAGCTCACCGACGAGATCGAGGACACCGGGGTCCGGGCCGGCTGGATCAAGATCGGCGCCTCCGACGACGGCATCACCGAAGCCGAGGTCAAAGTCCTCCGGGCGGCAGTGGCCGCCTCGCTCGCCACCGGGGCAACGATCGGGAGCCATACCGTGAACGGCGCAGTGGCTCGCAAGCAGCTCGATATCATCGAGCGGGCCGGCGGCCGACCGGATCGGTTCGTCTGGATACATGCCCACGCCGAGCCCGACCGGGCCATCCACCTCGAGCTCGCCCGCCGCGGCTGCTGGGTCGAGTTCGACGGGATCGGGGACCCCGCCCAGGATCAGGACTTCGTCGACATGACCCGCGACCTGCTGGACGCCGGCTTCGCCGAGTCCGTGCTGCTCAGCCAGGATCGCGGCTGGTTCGACCCGGCGCAGCCCCGCGGCGGCACGCCCTTGCCGTACACAGTTCTGTTCGACCGTTTCATCCCGTTGCTCGCGAGTCATGGTGTGGACGACGCCACCCTCACCACCTTGACCCGTCACAACCCATTCCGCGCCTTCGCCCGGTAGTCGCCAGACATGGAGCGGGAGCCTGCCGTTCGACGTTCTAAGGCGGCCTCGGTGCCGTCGGGTCAGGACGGGTGCCTGAGGATGTCGGCGCCGCTGGCACGCAGCATCTGCTCCGCGTCGCGGAGTCCTTTCCAGTTCTCGCTGTCGTCGTCGATCCCGGTGCGGTCGTGGGTGCCGATGCGCATGGAGAAGTACGCGGCCTGGACCGCCGCGCGGTAACGGGTGAACGTGCCCAGGTGCTTGGTCAACTCAGCCACCGGTGCTGGACTGCGAGTGACATAGGCATCCCAGAAGGCGTCCGCGTTCTGCCGCCCGCCGAGGTACATGAGAGCCGAAGCAACGTCGTACAGCACCGGTCCGTAGGTCGTGGCGGTCCAGTCGATCACGGCGACCTGCCCGGTGTCTGGCTGGCGCAGGAACGCCCCGCACTCCGGATCGGCATGCAGCAGACTCCAGGTCAGCTCCGGCAGCCTGCCGTACTCGTCGAGGATGAGGCCGACGGACGGTCGGACCCAGGGCTCGACATCGTGCACCATCTCAGCGATCTGGTCATTCATGAAGGTACCGGACCTGTGAGTGGCCTCGGTGGTGTGGACAGCGGCGAGGGTGAGCGCCATGTCGCGTTGGTCCTGAGGATCGTTCGGTGTGAGCGCCTTTCCTGGGACAAACCGGAGCAGGGCGACAGCCCCGTTTCCGACCGGGTGGATCAGGTCGCCGGCGCTGGTCGGGAACGGCTGACCCGTGAGGAGTCCGTGCTGCGCGAGTCGGCGAGCAGCGTCGCAGCCCGCCGCCAAGGCAGACGCGTCGCGCACCCACTTCAGGACAGCCCGCTGGTCGACGAGATCGACCAGTGCGGTCGCTGAGTTCATTCCACCGCCCAGCGGGACAACCGAGTCGACTGAACGGTTCCATCCGGCCAGGACCAGCCCCGCGGCGTCACGGGCCAACGAGTGATCATCCACGCCGAAAACCTAGCGGGACCGCACCGCGCGGTCGCCAGGTTTGTCGCACGGCCGCTTGTTAGGGTCTGAGCCGTGGAGTGCTTCGCGTCTACTCGCACCCGCTGAGGGAAACGCCATCCTGAAGCCTCGGTGGTACGCCAGTCACCCGTGGTGGACAGCTCGTCAGTCGATCCTCGATCAAGAACGGCAACCTCTATGGCAGCCTCATCCGCAGACGCGACCGCGAACGCCTTCGAGCCGTTCCATGCCGTCCCACCGTCCGGCACCTTCACGACCTGCGTCGTCTACATGCTGGGCTACCCCGGGATGGGTAAGCGAACTGTCGGAGGGCATCTGGCGAAGTTGCTCGACGGCGTGCTGGTCGACAACGCCCTCATCAACAGACCGCTGCTCGAGCTGTTCCAGTGGGACGGGATCGAGATGTTGCCCCCAGAGATCTGGCGATATGCCGTCCCGATCCGAGACGCCGTGCTCGCCACCATCGAAGACTTGGCTCCCTCGACGAACAGCTACGTCTTCACCAACGTCATCGAGGAAGGCCCCACCGCTGCAGCCGAGTACGACAGCGTCCGCTCAGTCGCGCATCGACGCGGATCCTTGTTCCTCTCAGTCATGCTCACCTGTGACATCGAGGCGCAAGTGAGTCGGATCGACAACCCCGACCGAGTGGCACTCCGCAAGGGATCCGATCCTGAGGGATATCGAGGCCACCGCCTCACCACGACCCTCTATCAGCCGCCCGTGGCGGAGGTCTTCCACATCGACACGACAGAAACGTCCGCCGCCGACAACGCCCATCGCATTCTGGCTGAGCTCCGCGATCGCGGGTTCAGCCGGCACAGCGGTGAACCCGGCCGGCCTGCGACGATCATGCGATGAACGCCGAGCCGTTCGATCTGACGACGATGGCGGCACGTTTGGTGATGATCGAGGGCGTCGAGGCGGTCCTGCTCGGTGGCAGTCGTGCCCGAGGCGACCACCTACCCGACTCTGACTATGACCTCGGCCTCTACTACCGCCCGCCCCTGGATGTCGCCGATCTGGGTCGGTTGGCCCGGGAGGTCGCCGGCCACGCGGCCGAGGTGACCGAGCCTGGCGGATGGGGTCCGTGGGTCGACGGCGGAGGCTGGCTGAACGTGAATGGTGTCCGGGTCGATTGGATCTACCGGGACATCGACAGGGTGCAGCAAGCCTGGGCCGACGCGCAGGTCGGTCAGTTCTCGTTTCACCGTCAGCCGGGGCACCAGCTCGGCGTGCCGGACTTCGCCTACATCGGTGAGGTCGCTCTCGGCGTCGTGCTCGTGGACCGGACCGGTGACGTGACGGCCCTGCAAGGCGCTGCCGCTGCGTATCCGCCCGCCCTGGCGTCCGCCCTGGACGCTGGGTTGTGGGAGCCGGCCTTCGAGCTCGGGGCGGCGCACAAAGCCACCGCACGAGGCGACACGGTGTACGTGGCCGGCGTGATAGTCCACGCGTTCCTGTTGTGCGCGCATGCTCTGCACGGCCGGGCAGGACGTTGGCTGATCAACGAGAAGAACGCCATCGCCAGCGCAGGCCGCCTCGACGTTGCACCACCGACTTCGCCGCCCGATGTCAGACCGCGCTCGCCGGGTTAGGTGCTCAGCCAGAAGAGCTCGCGGCAGCCCTGCGTACCTTCGAACTGATCGTCGCCGACGTGCGAGAGGCCTGCGCGCAGGATCCGACCTGAGCCGATCGGTCGGGGGCGGTCGTCATGCTGCTTGGTCGAGGCGCTCACTTCGGCGACCTTCGAGCAGTTTCGCCGTTCTCGTCGAGCGGAAGGGCGGCATGTTCGCCGGCTGCTGGCGCACGAAGTTCCACCTCGACTGCGCAGAGAAGGGTCCGAGCGTCGAGTGGAACCGAGCGCTGAAGCAGCGTCCGGCATCCTGGTCGAGCGCGGCTACCGCGGGCGTGGCATCGCTGCGATGGCCCTCCGGGGAGCCGTCGAGCTGATCGCGCACGCTGGTGGTGGCCTGGTCGAGGGTTACCCACACGACACCGCCGGCGTCCTGAAGAAGAACTCCTCGTTCCTCTACAACGGCACCCGCACCGGTACGAGCGCGAAGGCTTCACCTACAACCGACCGAAGGGCCAGGTCAACTGCGTGATGGTGCGCGACGTGGCCCCGAGCACGCTTAGCTGAACGCCACGGCGGACCTGTCTGTGCCGGATCGATCCTGCTGACCAGTGGTCGGCTACTGGCGTGGCGTGTGGCAGCGGGCTCAGCTCGAAGAACGCGGCCATTCCGACGGCAGGGCAGCGAACCACATCACGTCACGGCGTTGCCCTTGCCACACCGCATGCGACCGCATCGTTCCTTCGTAGACGAAGCCCGCCCGCAAAGCCACCGCAACTGAACCGTCGTTGCCCGCCACGACAGTCAGAAACACCCGCCCAGCTCCCAGCCCGAACAACCAAGCCGTGAGCAGAACCACCGCTCGCGTGGCGTAACCGCGTCCTCGACCCGCCGCCACGAGCCAGTAGCCGATCTGCGCGACGTCCTCGCCTGTCCAAGCATCCACTCCGCAGCATCCGACCGGTTCACCGCTCTCGACGTCCTCGATGACGAAGGCGACTCCAGCGGGTGTGCCACCGGCCAAGAAGGCGCCCAGGTTCTGTTCGAACTCAGCGATCGTCGCTTGAGCCTGGGTGGTTGACGGGACCGGGTCTGGCCGGCCATGCCGATCATGGTTCCCGTTGTACTGGCGGATTGCTGGGTCGGCGCTCGCGTCGGCCAGGAACTGTGCGTCCTCGCGCGTCCACGGCCGCAACGCGATCCGACCATCAGACAGCACCACGTCCGAAGGCCTGCCGCCAGCGCGCTCAGTCACGTGGTCATCCAGGAACCCATGGAGACACACTCTCGCACCCGCCAGCTGCTTCACCACCCAAGCAAACGTCCGCTTCCGGCGCGCTCCACAGCACGACGTCTTGTGGCACTCGCTCGTGTGCTCGCCCCTACCTGATTCGCATGAGCTAAAAGCACGTAACCCGTGCGGGCCTGGTGGCAATTTCTCAGCCAGACTCTCCCGGCCTGCCACAGTGTCGGTGTGCTCGAGAGCCCGGACAGTGCCGTACAGGTGGAGCTGTTGCTCGCTGGATCGCGCGGCCGCCTGTTGGACGATCTCGGGCTGAGGCCGCACACAGGCGTGGAGCTCGTTGTGCAGCAGGTGCGGACAGACGGGCCGCCGGACCGCGGCTTCGAGCTCGTTGCGCAGCAGGTGCGGACAGACGGGCCGCCAGACCGCGGCTTCGAGCTCGTTGCGCAGCAAGTGCGGACAGACGGGCCGCCAGACCGCGATTCGAGCTCGTTGTGCAGCAAGTGCGGACAGACGGGCCGCCACGTACGGGGATCGGACTCCAACCCGCCGTGGTGCACGGTGACGCAGCCCGTCCGGCCATCGTCGGTCGACCCTTCGATGCGCTCGATCGCCACATAGGCGCGATGGCCCTCGACCGGTCCCGATGAAGCGAACAGCGCAGTGCTCGTCCCGATCAGCCCGGTCGAGAAGGTCTTGCTCATCCGGACGGCCCCCACCCAGTCGCCGTCGATGCCCTCGAGAGGCTGTTCATCCCAGCCGGTGACCGAGAACCGGGCTGTCAATCGCGCCATGGATGAGACGGTAGCCGGACCTCCCCGATCTGTCCGGTCGACGACACGATGTGGCGGGCTCGCCGTGCTAGGAGATTTCGGCGACCTTCACAAGAGTCTTCCCGAAGTTCTTGCCCTCGAGCATGCCGGTGAAGGCTTCGGGGGCGTGGTCCAGACCGTTCGTGATGTCTTCGCGGTACGCGACCTCTCCCCCGCGGACCCAGGCCCCCATGTCGCGCAGGAAGTCGTCGAACATCGTCGGTACGAACTCGTTCTGGATGAAGCCACGCAGCGTGAGCGAGTGGTCCAGCACGGCTCGCAGCAGGGCCTGGGATCGGTCGGGCCCCTCAGGAAGTCCGGAGAGGTTGTAATTGGCAGCCAGTCCGCAGACGGGAACTCGAGCGAACGTGTTCAGACGCGGCAGCACGGCGTCCCAGACCGCCCCGCCGACGTTCTCGAAGTAGATGTCGATGCCATCGGGAGCAGCATCTCGAAGCCGGCCGCGTAGATCGTCCTCGCGGTGATCGAGTGCCACATCGAAACCGAGCTCGAGCAGGTGCTCGACTTTCCGCGGACCGCCGGCGATGCCGATGGTCCGACATCCCATGATCTTGGCGATCTGACCGACCGTGGCACCGACCGGCCCAGTGGCGGCCGCCACCGCCAAGGTCTCACCTGCGGTGGGCTTCGCGATCTGGAGCAGGCCCGAATAGGCCGTGAACCCCGGCATGCCCAGCACCCCGAGAGCGGTCGTGATCGGCGCCTGCTCCGGATCGAGGACCCGCAAGGAGGAGGCCAGCTCGGTGCTGTAGGTCTGCCATCCCCCGTACGCCACCACCACCTGCCCGGGGCGCAGGACGTCGGAGGCTGATTCCACCACCTCGGCGACAGTGCCTCCCACCATGACATCGCCCAGCTGCATCGGTTCGGCGTAGGACCTGGCGTCAGACATCCGGCCGCGCATATAGGGATCCAACGACAGGTACAGCGTCTTCAGCACGACCTCGCCGGCTTCTGGGGGCCGCACGGGATGGTCCTCGTGGGAGAAGTTCTCCCGCTTCGGAGGTCCCTCAGGACGAGACGCCAAGCGGATCTGCCGACTGACCAGTGACATTCGACTCCTTGCGCGCGACGTCCAGGGTTCTGTCGTCACCGTATAGCGACCGACGCACAGCCGGATGCCCGGCTGACGGTCGCTCCTGCGAGCACCCCCGGGTTGCCGGGACGCACCGATGACCGCGACCCTGCCTGGCCGCGAGCATCGGGACGCCGCGGCGCTACTCAGAGCTCGTCAGCCAGCTCCTCGTCCTCGAGTTCCGCGGCGAGCTCGGCGATGGCGAGCTCGATGACGAAACCGAGAGCATCGGTGATCCGCTCGGCGGCGGTGACGACCCGGGCGGTGCCGACGATGGGGGCGACCGCCACCAGGAGACTCTGGACGTCTTCCACCGTGATCCCGGTCTCGGCAGCAGTGCTGGCATTCATCACGTAGGAGGCGGTCGGGGCGTCGACCGCAACGAGGGCGGCCAGTCGGGCCACCATGTGCTCACGGGCTGGGAGGTTACTGTGCAGCAGGGAGATCGCGGTGATCTCGGCGAGGGCTGTCATCACGGGCTGGTCGTCGGACATGGTCCACCTTTGTCTAGGAGTTGCCGGAACGGATCCCGTCTCACGGGTCCTGTGGCACATCCTGACAGTCGTCGGTGAATTCTGCTGGGCGGGGCGGGTGCGATCTCTCTGGACCCGCTTCAGCCTCCGACAGGTTCACCTGGCTGATGACTTCGCCGGGCGGTACCACGGCTCCGACCCATGCGTCAGGCGAGTCGTTCCAGGCCGCGGAACCGGTACTGCATCACGTGGTAGACGCTGTTGTCGCCGGTGTTCCACTGCGACACGGTCAGATGGGTGTCGTCCAGTGTCGATCCCGGGATGATGTAGCTCCCGTACAGCTGGGCGAGGTGGTTGACGTCCTGGCTGTCCCAGTCCGTACCGTGCAGCAGGGTCACGGTCGGAGTGGCGCGCAGATCCTGGGACGGGTGCCGTAGCACCTGCGCGTCGATCCGATAGTTCGGACCGTCGAACCAGGTCAACAACCAGTGGTGACCGAGCCGGCGCAGTGACGCCTCACCGATGATGCCGTCGGTCACGTCTGTCGGATCGGCACCCCAGCGCCACCGGCGCCCATCGAAACCCCAGGGCTGGTAGGCATCCGGGCGGGTCAGGTGCTGCGGCCGCACCCGGTGCAAGATCATCGGCGTCTGCCGCAGGAACTTCGAGGTGTAGACGTAGACCCAGCCGTCACGACCCAGGTCCCAGGTGGCCAGCTGCCACTTCTCGTCGTAGGCGTCCGCCGGGAACCGTGCCCCAGAGTCCTGCCAGCTGGCGCCGTTGTCCCGCGAGGTCCAGATGCCACTCCAGATGACGTTGCCGAAGCCCTGGTTGACGACGGCATGCAGGTACATCGTGCTACCCAACGTGATCACGTCGGACGGGATGATGGTGGAGATGTCGCCGGACTCGAAGGGTGGGCCGGCGTGCTCGTACGGGATGAGCTGTTCGGCCCAGTCGCCGCCGGGCGTCCCGCTGAAGGTCACCCCTCGGTTCAGATGCCTGGTCCGCGACCACAACGCCGTCGGCGACCGCCAGTTCTCACCCCAGCCCGGTCCGAAGGTGTCGCCGAAGACGTACAGCGTGCGACCGTCCGGACAGCGGCCCGCGATGCCGAGATCGGCCCAGTGCACCCCGAACCGGCCGGTGAGGTCCGGTCCGGTCAGGTTCTTGATCTTGGTGATGCGCAGGCTGTTCTCGGTGACTGTGTCCGCCGCGGCGGCAGGGCTTGGCGTACCCGCCCACCCGGGGACGCCCAGACCGGCGGCCACACCGCCGGCCACCACACCTCCGGCGAGCAGGCTGCGTCGTGTGATCGAACCCGAGACACGCATGGTCATGTGTTCACATCCTTGTGAGATCTCGTGCAGGTTCTTGACACATTATCGTCCCGGACACTCCCGGTGCCGCGGCGGTGCCGCGGAGGCAGGTCCTCGAGGGGCTGTCCTGCAGGTGCGTGAAGACGCACGACGAATCCGTCGACAGCCACGATGATGAAGCGGTGAGCCGAGCTCGTGAGGATTCCAACCGCCGCATGCTGCGCGCCCGAGACGCGATGGATCGCAGGTACGCCGAAGCGCTCGACGTTCCCGGCCTGGCCCGGCTGGCGCACGTCTCTGAGGCGCACTTCATCCGCACCTTCCGCGCCACCTTCGGCGAAACGCCGAACCGGTACCTGCAGCGGCGCCGAATCGAGCGGGCGATGTTCCTGCTCCGTAGCGACGACGCGACGGTCACCGACGTCTGCATGGCGGTCGGCTTCTCCAGCTTGGGCACGTTCAGCCGGGTGTTCACGGCCGTGGTCGGGGAGCCGCCGAGCGTCTATCGCCAGCGCGGCCAACTGGCACCGGTGCCGACCTGCTTCGTCATGGCGTGGTTGCGACCCGGGTCCAACACAGCAGGATCGGAGAAGCCCTGCTCCGAGCCCAACCCTTAGCGTTGCGCGCATGTTGAACTCAATCTCGATCTCACAGATCTTCGTCCCCGACCAGGACGCTGCCCTGTTGTTCTATGTCGACCAGCTCGGCTTCGAGGTCCAGACCGACATGGCGTTCGGTCCGATGCGGTTCCTGACCGTCGTCCTGCCCAGCGACCCCGGGCACGCGGTTCTGCTGGAGAAGCCAGGCCCTCCCGGCTACAGCGAGGAGACCGCCGCCCAGATCCGCGACCTCATCTCCAAGGGCGCGGCCGGCGGGCACCTCTTCTTCACCACCACTGACGCGCACAAGACCCACGCCGAGCTCAAGGAGCGGGGTGTCGAGCTACCAGAGGAACCAACTGTGCAGCCCTACGGAATCGACTTCGGTTTTCGCGACCCCTTCGGCAACCACATTCGGGTCGCTCAGACGACGACTGCACCAACACCGTGACCACGTCAGGTCTTGTGCTCCTCGACAGTGAAATAGGGCTCGGCTGCCTCCAGGCGCGGCACTGACACGCCCAGCCGCCGAGCTTCGGCCAGGGTGTCGCGACAGACCGCGCGAAGCTCCTCGGGGTTGGCGTGCGCCTCCATCACGGTGCGCATCGGCGGGAAGTGCCTGAAGAGCCAGGTCAGCAACGGTGCGGTCAACCAGACCGGCGCTGTGAACGGCAGCAGGTCGCTGCGATGGCGCCGCAGGTCGACGCCGCGGGCCTCGGCGAGGGGCAGGAGCTCGCGGGTGGCCAGGATCGCCTCGCGTACGTCGTGTCGGCTCCCGGCCAGCTCGGCGAGCGAGCCCAGGCGCAGGCTCTGCGTGTGCAGGCCCGCGTTCTGGAGGAAGTGGATCGACAACCAGCCGCGAAAATCGGTGGTCTCCCGGATCGTGAACCCGGCCTGGCGGAACACCGTACGTACGGCTCGCTCGCGCTCGGACGGCGGTCCACCGAGAGTGCCGAAGAAGACGACGGGTAACAGGGCGGCGCGCAGCACTCCGTCGTCACCGAAGCCGCCACCGGCGCCCGGGAAGCCCCAAGCCACCTGTGCGGTGGGTAGGGCCTCGACCGCTGGCGCCGGCTCGACCAGGAGGTTGTTGAAGGCGAGCACGGTCGCGCGGCCCACCCGCGGCGCCAGGAAGGACACGGCCTCGGCAAAGCTGTAGTGCTGCACACTGACCACGATCAGGTCGAAGTCGTGATCCGGCTCCAGCGATTCGCGGTAACGGACCGGCCACTTCTCGGCGACACGCCGCCCTTGCGGCCGGCGCCGCGCGTCGAGCAGCTCGAGGTCGATCGCCGGTCCGTACTCCGCCGCTCGACCGGGACGCACGTAGAACTCGACCTCGTGCCCGGCCCGCTCCAGCGCCCACCCGTACGCCACGGCGATCACGCCCCTGCCGAACATCAGGATCTTCATTCGCCCGCCTCACGGCCGTCATCCAGCTCGCTTATAATCGGAGACTGTCTCCACTTCCACGATATGGAGACACGTTCCGCTTGTCAAAGGAGGTCGGGTGACCACCACCAAGCCGCTGCGCGCGGACGCCCAGCGCAACCGTGACGCCCTGCTCACGAAGGCTCGTGAGCTGTTCGCCGACGGCTGCTTCGACCTACGGTTCGACGACTTCGCCCGGCTGGCCGGCGTGGGCACTGGCACGCTCTACCGACACTTCCCCACCCGTGCGGCACTGGCCGAGGCGGTCTATCGCGAGGAGCTCACAGCTCTGTGCGGCCGCGGCCGCGCCTTGCAGGCAACGCTTCCCGCAGCAGAGGCGCTGGCGGCCTTCCTCCGTGGCGTCGTCAGTCACCTGCACAGCCATCAGGGCCTCGCACGTACGCTCGCGATCCTCATGACCGCGCGCCCGGACACACTCGCCGAGGGCGGCCGGGAGCTGGAGCGGGTCATCACCGACCTGTTGGCGGCCGGCGTCGAGGAAGGCACCGTTCGCGACGACGTAGGCTCCGGTGCCGTTCTGATGGTCGTCCAGGGAATCTGCACGACCTGCGGCCAGCCGGGCTCACGCGGCGACGCAGACGGCGCGGTCACCCTCGTGCTCGACGGACTACGCCGACGGCAGACGCCTCAGGTTCGAGCAGGAGGAGGGTTCCAGCCATCCGTGGGCGAATCTCAGCGCTAGGGATGGTCGACCTGCCGTGGGTTGGTGCCGATCCGGATCGCCGTCGCCAGCAGTCGGCTCGGCGGCTCTTGCTGGGCGCGGCGGTCCTGCCGGTCGAGGACTCGTGGTAGGCGGCCCGACCCGCGCAGCGCGGCGTCGCGGGCTGACAGGATCGCTCGGCCACGAACCCCAGGGGCAACGCGGCGCATCAGGTCCAGCGGGTCGTGGCGATGTCGTTAGCGTTCTGTTGGTGACCTCTGGGCGATGGTGCACATGCTCGAAGAGACGGCGTGCCACGTCGGTCACCTGGATCTGCTGACGGATCCATGGTCCAGGTCATGACTGATTGACCGTATACGTGCGCACCGCAGACCGCAGGACCGCCCTGAACGCTGTCGGCTGTTCAAGCCATGGTTCATGGCCAGCATCCGGGATGATCGTGACGTCGCAGCCGAATCGATCGGCAAGGTCACGAAGGAACGAGGCGGGTCTCGGGTCATCTTCGCCGCCGATGATTGTCGTGGCTGCAGGCACGAGCGCCTGCAGCCGCTCGACCTGGAGCTCCAGCGAAACTCGGCGCTTGTCGGCGTTGAGCTGGGTGTTCATGGAGTAGTTGATCGGTCGTCGCTTCTGGGCCGCGTCGTGTGCCCAGGCCACGGCCCGCTGCTGGTCGGCGTGATCGGGGAACCACGACAGAGTCAGGAACTCGACCTCCTCGGCGTCGGAACGGATCGCGGCCGCGCCAAGTGCCTCGAGGCGTGCCTGCTGGCGCGGTGAACGGCGCGAGACCTCGATCGCGCGTGTTGGATCCCTCCACGGCCCCAAGAAGGGGCCAGACAGGTAGACGACGGCGGCCACCCGCTCGGGATGGGCCAGGAGAAAGAAGCTGACCAGGTCGGTCCCGAAGGAGTGTCCGACCAACACGGCACGGTCGTGACCCCAAGCGTCGAGCAGCAATTCCAGGTCACGGATGTGTCGGGCGATCGTGTGCTCGCCGTCCCAGAGAGACTCGCCCGTTCCCCTCTGGTCATAGCGGTGAACGCGGCACAGGTCGGCCACCATCGCCGCGACCGGACCCAGATAGTCGGGCAGACCGGGACCACCATGCACCATCACCAACGACAAGGAGCCATCCGACACCTGGCCCGAGGTCCACGTCGCCAACCGAGCCCCGTCATCCATCTCGATGGACTCTCTGGTGGATTGCTCGGTCGGAAGGCTCACCGGCTGCACCCTAGCCAGCGCACCCGGAACACCGGGCCGGGGCACCTTCGCCATGCAGTCGGCTCTCCCACTCGCCTGCCGTCCGTGACTACGAGATCAGCGGTGGGCGGGGCTCGTGGTGATCTCAGCCTCGATCCGAGCGATGCTCTGCTTCACGAATGCTCGCGCCCCAGGTGTCGACGGGCCGAGATCGTGTCCGCTGGTCTGGGCGTCCATCGCCTGTTGGACGAGCGAGGGAGCAGAGGCTCGTTCCAGGGCCCGGGCCCCGCCGGCCATCTTCGACAGCAGGTCTCCGTCCTCGCAGAAGGCGACGGCTCGACACGCGTTGAGCACGGCATAGCGCTGGTCCGCTTCGTCGAGTGCCCAGGCGAGCTCATCGCACAGGTAACGCAGTGCTGTCGCGCGTGGGACCTGTCCGACGGCGGACTGTGGAGATGAGCCGAGGATCGTGACCCCGCTCGAACGCGTGACGAGGTAGTGCATCAACAGGTCGGGGTCTCCCTTGCCGGCGTCGATCACAACGCGGCCGTCCGCCTGGTTGAGATGAAGCAGATAGCTCCAGGGTGCTTCCGGTGACGCTGCGGCTGCTGCACTCACAACTGACAGCTCGACCGCAGGTGCCGGCGCGAGTACGGAGAGCAGGTGTCGGCCGACTGCCGGCCAGTCTTCATCAACACCATCAGAAGTCGCCAGGATGTCCAGGTCACTGGCAGGCGTCCATCCCCCGAGAGCTGCTGAACCGTGGACGAACACGCCGATCAGACCAGCTACTGCTTCATCGAGAAACGCAGCAACCACCCTGGCCTGAGATTCCCATCCGCCATCGGACACAGTCACAACCGTAGTCACCCAGCCCCCAGTGAACGGAGCATGAGCGTGGCACGGAGACGGCTCGGCTTGGGGAAGCTCTCCCTGCGCCACGGGCGAGGCTATGCGGTCGGCTCTGTTGACACCGACACCACGGGCATAGGGTTCGAGCACACCGAGTGACGTGAGGTGTCATGACTGCATCACGACAGTGCCGGACTGCCGCACTACTCATCTCGGCGTTCCTGCTGGGGACGCTACTCATCGCGGACGGCACGGCGGTCGCCGCCACGCCCCCATCACCCGCGTCGAACCTCGCGCTGGCGCACCGCTACGACCACACCCTCGTCCTGTCCTTCCAGGTTCCTGCCGGCCAGACAGGCGCAGCGGCCGTGGTACGGCTGACGGCGGGGGCCACACCAGCACCGACGCCGACCACGGGGTACGCAGTTCCTGTTGTCGGCCACACTGCCACCGCACGGCCGCTGACCTCGAACGCGCGATACACCTTCGCCGTCTGGATCCGCTCCGGTAACACCTACTCGAGCCGGCGGACGATCACCGGCACGACCCTGACCGATGTGACACCTCCCGCTGATCTCAGCAGCGTCGGGGCAACCGTCAAGTCAAGGTCGGCGGCCGCCACACCTGCTGTCACCGTGGCCTTCCACTACCGTCGCGTCGACATAGACCAAGCCGGCCTGCGCATCGTGCGCAACACCAAACCCACCACCACCGGCGGACACGTCATCCAGCTCGCTGGCGCACCGCTCAGCTTCATCGACACCACCGCCCACCAGAGCGGCGTTCGTTACTACTACTGGACCATTCCGTACGACACCAGCGGGCACTACGCCGCCCATTACGTGGGCACCAGCATCGTGATGAACACCACCCAGATCAGCGGTACCTACAGTGCGGCGATGAACGACTATCCCACCGGTGCCGTCGCGTTCAACCTCAACGGAACTCGAGTCGATACTCTCGACAACTACGCCGACGACGGCGGTACCAAATGGCACATGGATCTGCCTCCAGGCAGGTACACCGTCTGCCAGTACGCCCCAGATGAAGACCCGCAACAACATTTCCACCCCGTAGCCGCCTGCGCGATATCCGGAGCCAACGGAAACTACGTCAGTGCCGACTGGTCACCCGCTGACACCACCCACTTCCCGTCCGGTGCTGAGGGGGCCGTCGACACAACCACAGGGCCTGCCACCGGCGTGAACCTCACCATCAACTCCTACTAGAAGCCGGCCGGGCGCAGTGAGCTGATCGTCGCAATCGAGGCGTGAGCAGACGGACCTTCCCTCACCTGTTCGGGGTCTGCTCCTTCTCGGGCTCCGCCCTACCTGAATGGGCGTTCCTAGATGGAGATCGGTGTCGTACCGCTCGTGTCCGCTCGACCCTCGTCTACAGCGCTGTCGGTTCTGACGTTCGGACGCGGACCCAGTCGACGAGCATGGTGGCCGGCAGCGTCGGAACCACGGCGGCATTTCCCGGCCAGTCGCCGCCGACAGCGAGATTGAGGAGGAGGTAGAAGTCGTGGGTGAACGGCCACGGGCCGGGCACCTCGGCGGGTGTCAGCTGGTGGTAAGGCTGGTCGTCGAGGCGCCACTGGATCTTGAACGGTGACCAGAGCACGGAGTAGCGGTGAAACTCCTGGGCGAGCGGTTGGCCGAAGTCATGGGCCTGACCGGCGCCGCCGTCGAGGCCGCTGTATCCGGGACCGTGCAGAGTGCCGTGGACGCACGTGGGGTCGATGGCCACCTGCTCCATGACGTCGATCTCGCCGCACGCGGGCCAGCCGGCGTCGTCGATGTTGTGCCCGAGCAGCCAGAAGGCCGACCACGCCCCGGGCTCCCCCGGCACCTTGATCCGAGCCTCGATCCGTCCGTAGCGAGCAGTCAGTCGTTGTTTGCTGATGATGCGGGCACTGGTGATCCGCCCGCCCGCTTCACGCTGGGCGGTGATCGCCAGGTATCCCTCACCGGTGAGGCTGGCGTTGGCCGGCGAGGAGGTGTAATCCTGCAGCTGCCCGCAGCCCCAACCGCCCGCACCGAGCTCGTGTGTCCAGACCGACGGGTCGGGCGGCTGGCCGGCCAGGCCCTCGAAGTCATCAGTCCACGTATCGTCTTTTCTTGCGGTCACAGGTGCATCATGCCGAGGACCGAGTGACGTCTGGTGAGGAGCCTGGGCCTGGCCGGTCAGCCCATGCCTGAGGCGCGGGGGTAACCGAGAGCTCAGCCCGGCGAACACCATGATCAGGGCAGATTCAGGGTCACGTCACAGTCGCGGACACCGAGAGCGCGGGTACGGTGAAGAGCCCAGCCAACCACGCATGCGGAGTGATCATGACCCTGCTGATTCTTCTCATCCTCCTTGTCGGTGGCGTCGTGGCCTACCGCTACCGGGTGCCGCTGATCGCGAAGATCACCGGCCAGAAGGAGAGCCGGATACGTCGCGCCCTGGATCAGCGCAGGCGCAGCTGATTCTCTGGTGACGTCGGTACCGGGCCTCATCCCGCCGGCTTCGGTCAGTGTCCCACGGTCACGGACGACTGACCTTCAGGGATAGCGTTACGCACGTGAGCATGGTGCGGGCCACCTCCACGACAGGAGAGGGCCAGCACCACGCCATGCGCGAACTCGACCGAGTCGCCACCAGAATCCGACAGAGAGCCGGAGATGAACCGTGACGCCTCCGCATACGATCAAAGCCCTCACTCAGGAGACCTTCCCGGCGTGGCTCGCACTCGCCCAGAAGCACAACGGGGTCTGGGGCGGGTGCTACTGCTCGTACTTCCACGGCGACACCGAGCACACCGTCAAGAACGACTACGACGGTGCCACGTTCAAGCGCCGACTCGTCGCCGAAGGGGTCGCGCACGCAGCCCTCGTCTTCGACGGTGAGGACGCGATCGCCTGGTGCGAGTACGGCAGCCCGGTCGAGCTGCCGAACATCTACCACCGCAAGCAGTACGACGCGGGCGAGACCAGACCAGCACCGTGGCGCATCACGTGCTTCTTCGTCGACCGCGACCACCGACGTACGGGAGTCGCGCGCGAGGCCCTCGACGGCGCCCTCGCACTGATCGCCCGAGCCGGCGGCGGAGAGGTCGTCTCGTTCCCCAACGAGCTCACCCCGGGAAAGAAGACGTCATCGTCGTTCCTGCACAACGGCACTCGAGCCATGTTCGAGAAAGCCGGGTTCACCTTCGAGCGTCACATCGGCAAGAGCAAGACCGTGATGCGCACGACGGTGATCGGGCTCGACGTGTGAGACAGAAGCCGCTCAGCTGGGCACCACCTGATCCTGTCCAGCGGTGGAGGTGTTGGCTACCGACGAGGGCCGTACCCTCATCGGGTGGACATCGTCGTTGCTCCCGACGGTGCCGGTGTGTCGATCGCCCGGCTCGACCGGGCCGGTCGGCCTGGTTCGGCGGTGAGCCTCACCGTGGACGGGTTCGTCGACCAGGTTCGCGAGCTGGAGCAGCAAGATCCGCGCTGGGTCTGGGCGGATACGGCGACGGTCTATCCGCGGCTTCTGCGAGCCGGAGTGACAGTTGCCCGGGCCGTGGATCTCCGCCTGTGTCATGCGGTCCTGGCCCGGTCGACGTACGTTCCCGACGGCATCGTTGCCGCTGACGACACGCGGTGGGGTGTCGGCGAGGCCGGACCGGGAGACGCGGAGCCCAGCCTGCTCGACCTGCCGGTCGAGGGAGCTGCGCTCGATGTGACTGAGCTGGCGGCAGAACACGGTCGGCAGCAGGCCGCGGTGGTCGCGTCGGGGCGCGCGGATCGTCTTCGGCTGCTGCTGGCGGCCGAGTCGGCCGGCGCTCTGGTTGCGGCCGAGCTCTCCGCGGTCGGCCTGCCGTTCGACGAGAGCACCCATGATGCGCTGCTGACGGCCGTACTCGGTCCGCAACCCTTGCCGGGTGGACGTCCGGCGGTACTCGAGTCGCTGGTTGCGCGGATCCGGACCGACTTGTCTGCTCCGACCCTGAATCCTGACTCGGCGCCGGAGCTGCTGCGGGCGCTCCGCTCCGAAGGTCTCTCGGTGGAGACGACACGGAAGTGGGAGCTGTCACGTCTCGACCACCCGGTCATCGGGCCGCTGCTGGAGTACAAGGTCCTGGCCAGACTGCTCAACGCGAACGGTTGGGCGTGGATGAGGTCCTGGGTCCGCGAGGGTCGGTTCCGGCCCGACTACGTGCCGTCCGGGGTGGTGACCGGTCGCTGGGCGACCCGTGGCGGCGGGGCGTTACAGCTGCCGAAACAGATCCGTGGAGCGGTGGTCGCACCGCCGGGTTGGGAGCTGGTGGTGGCCGACGCGGCGCAGCTCGAACCTCGGGTGCTGGCGGCCATGGCCCGCGACGAGGCGATGGCGAGGGCGAGCCGGGCGGGTGATCTCTATCAGGCACTGGTCGACGAGGGTGTGGTCGACACCCGGACGCACGCGAAGGTCGCGATGCTGGGTGCGCTCTACGGGGCGACGTCGGGTGAGGCCGGCCGGTTGATGCCCCGGCTCCTGCGGAGCTACCCGGCGGCGACCGGTGTGGTCGAGGCGGCCGCGCGGGCCGGGGAGCGTGGCGAGGTCGTGACGACCTGGCTCGGCAGGAGCTCACCGCTGCCACCGGAATCGTGGTGGGAGCGGCAGCGGTGGGCCGGCTCGTCCGAAGCACGGCCGGACGACCAGCAGCTGGCGCGGGCCCAGGCGCGGGAGTGGGGACGGTTCACTCGGAACTTCGTCGTCCAGGGCACGGCAGCCGAGTGGGCGCTGTGCTGGCTGGCCGACCTCCGGCGGCGACTGATCACGTTGGTGGCGCCGGGCGATCGCCGCCCGCGGCTGGTCTACTTCCTGCACGATGAGGTCATCGTGGAAACGCCGACCGAGTTGCGCGATCAGGTGGAAGAGGCCGTTCGGGCGGCCGCCCACCGGGCCGGGCAGCTGCTGTTCGGGTCGTTCCCCGTGGAGTTCGTCCTGGATGTCTCCCGCGTCACCAGCTACGCCGACGCCAGTTGACAAAGCGTCCGGATGGGAGCGGGGACGCCAGGTCCGGTCCTCAGAGGGCCTCCGCCCAACCAGCGGGATCGTGGCTGTGCGGGACCGCCAGAATCGCCTGCCAGAGCGTCAGCGCTTCCAGCCAACGACTCTCGAGCAGCGTCAGCGGTCGTACCGACTCGTAACCCGTACGCAGCTGTCGGCGGGCCAGGTCAGGAGTCGGCTGCCATTTCCTGAAGAGCGTGCCCAGATACACGCTCGCCTTCGCGAGGTCGCTCACCGGGTGATCCCACGCCGCATCGTCGAAGTCGAGAACGCCGATGATCCGTCCGTCACGTACGAGGATGTTGGCGGCCCGGAAGTCGTTGTGCACGGGTTGAGAGCTCGGGTCCAACCGTGGCAGAGCAGCCACCAGTCTCGTCAGCCGCGCTGATGCTTCGGGCATGAGTCCGGGATCACGGTCAGCCAGCCAACGCCGGACCCGGCGATCGGGCGGCTCTGCCTCGGCCGGGCGCCACAGTCTCGGATCGGTGTACCCAGCAAGGGCGCGGTGCACCGCCGCCAGACCCGCTCCAGCCGCGCGGACCGACGTCGAGTCGCCCACATCCAGCCAGTCGCCGTCCAGCTCCGGCTGCACCGCAACCGACAACGGCCCGGCTGGGCCGCCGAGTACGACCCGATCCCGCCCGTCGCCGGACCGGATCGGTCCGGCCACCGGCAGACCCCGTTGACCGAGCCAACTCAGCAGCTCGGTCGACGCAGCGAGCCCATCGAAGTGCGACGACGCGTGCGACCACTTGATCACCAGCGCGCCACGGTCACTGTCCGCCCAGGCGATCGCGTTGGGCCCGCTGATCACGATGCGGCGACAGCTCCGGACGGTGATCGTCCAGGCTCGGGCCAGGGAGGTGGAGATCCATTCGATCGCCTCGGTGGAGCCGTCGAACCCGAAGCGGCTGCGCAGGGCGTCGTGCGGCTCGACCGACTCCCACAGCATCGACAGACCGGATGGCAGCACCGAGGCAGCATATTCGTGTGTGCCGCGCGAGTACCGCAAGCATCGCGGAGACGGCGACCATCTACCCCACTGGACGAACGACCATGGGGCCGGGATTTCGGGCCAGGCTCGGCATGGCGTCCGACGAGACGGTCACAGGCCCTGCGCGCGCACGCGGTCGGCATCGATGGTGAGAAGGAGCCGGATCTGGTCCCGACCACCCCACCAGGGGTACGGGCCACCCAGATAGCGCCGCGACAGCGTCTCGATGTGGTCGGCCGCGCCCTCCGTGGTCGCCTCGATCACCCGACCACGGACAGCGAAGTACCCAGACGGACGGACCGGATCGAAGACCGTGACGGCCACGCGCGGGTCCCGGCTGACGTTGCGAGCCTTCTGATGGGTGCTGACGGTGTTGATGAGGATGTGCGATCCGTCGGTGTCGCACCAGGTCTGGGTGAGCTGCGGTGACCCGTCCGGCATGGTCGTCGCGAGGTAGCAGACCGCGTTGCTCCCCAGCATCGCGATGAGTTCGTCTGGTAGCTGCCTCATGTGTCCCTTCCGGCTGGCGTCGTCGCGCGTGCTGGTCACCGGCCCGTGGCCGGCTTCGCACGATGATCCCTGCCACCGTACGTCCGCGCCGGATGAACGTCCGGGCGAGGGACGGCTACCGACGAAGCCGGCGCCTGGACAGGCGCGTGTCGGGATAGCGCCAGGAGTTGACCGCTTCTCGGACCGTCCAGATCATCCTGGGGCTGGACCACGACTGGGACGGCTTGGTCAGCATCCATCCCCCGCCGATCGTGACGGTGGCATGCGCGAGCTCGCCCTGCTCGGTCCAGACGAACACCACGCCAGGTTCCGCATCGTGCTGGGTCCCTTCGATGGGCTCTGTGTGGGAGGTGAGCCAGTCCCGGAACATCTGGGGCGCGACGTGCTCGTCTTCGACGGGTTGACCTGCAGCGGCCATGACGGTGCCGAAGCAGTTGGCTCCCGACCCAGATCTCGTGAAGCTGCCGGCCAGACGTCGGGCATCTGGGAGCAGCCCTACCGCGCGATCCCACGTACCTGGGTCGACGGACAGGTGTCTGCTGGGGCGGACGCTGGAACTGATCCAGTCGAACATCAGCTGGTCACCCGCGGCGTCGAGTTCTGTCGGCCAGACCGAGATCACCTTCTTCGGACGTGTGCTCTTCCGTCGAGCTGCGAGCAGCGAGCGCCGACGGCTCGGCGCGAGGCTGAGGAAGGCAGATTCGTCCAGCCAGGTCCACGTGCCTGCGTACATGAAGAACGTGTCGACCCACTCTGCAGTGGGCTCGACTCGATGGTCAGGGATGTCGGCGGCGACACCCGGGCTCAGGAGTTGGATGGGGAACGGTTGCACCGGCGGGGCGAACCAGCCGTGCCAGGTCGAAACCAGGCTGCTGCCAACCGGGACGCCCAAGACCTCATTCACCACGCACACCCCTTCGGCTCTGACCGACGTCACGCACAGTCTCCCGGCTCGCGCACTCCGAAGCCGCATCGTCGTGTGGAAGGACGATCGTCCAGCACGACGATTCAGTCAGTGGTCGGCAGCTGTGGCGCCCAGTCGCATGAGCTCGACCGTGATCGCGGCGCGCAACTCCTCATGCTGTGGACCGAGTCTCACCGACGGCAGCGTCCAGAACTCTGCCGGGTAGAGCCACACCGGCTTCCTCATCCGCTCTACTGGTTCCCAGTCGTAGCGAGGCCACACGTGAGCATGGAGAAACTCATCGGTGTTGCCCAGGATGTCGAAGTTGAGGCGGCGGAAGCCGCCGTCAGCGGAGCGGCAGGCGGACTCGACCGCCGCACCCAGAATCGCCATGCTGGCCAGGTACTCCCGCCGCTCGTCAGGGGCGAGATCGTTGAGGCCGTCTACGTCTGGTCGGTCCACCAACAGCACGCAATAGCCCGGCAGCCACTGGACGTCGCCCATCACGGCAAAGGCACCCGGCAGTTTCGCCATCACCGTTGGGTTCTCCCCGCGAAGAGCCGACCCGATCCTGTCCGACCGCCATCCGTTCTGTGGAGCACCCATCGGCCGACCCTATCGATCGAGCTCATGCGGCCCGTCGTGGTCGGGGACGCACCGCTGACGATGCGCCTCCGTTACCGAACTGTCGTTCCGACCGCTCGGACGGCGGCCTCGGCGGGGTCGGGGTTGACGATGTCGCGGTAGTTCAAGGGTTCGTCGATCAGCCACTCGCCGGCGAGGATCTTCATCCAGCTGTCGAAGCCGTCGCGGTCGATGCGGACGTCGGTCCAGATACCTGACTTCTTGAGATCGTCGACGCTGTCGATGAGGACCTCGGGCGGAAGCTTCGGCCAGTAGTGGGTGAGCAGGTCGGTGCAGTCTCGGCCTTCGTGGTCGTTCATCCAGTTCATGGCGCGTTGGATGGCGCGAGTGAACTGCCACGGCGCCGAATCGGGTTGTCCGATCAGGTGCGGGAGGGTGTAGTACACGCTGTTGGGCATCGCCCCGCCCGCATCGGCGTGCCGGTAGGCGATCGTGCCGAGGCCGTTGTGTTCCAGGAGATGGGCGTTGACGAGGTCGACGATGATGGCGTCTCCCAGGCCACCCGCGAAGAGATCTGACAGGGTCTGGCCACTGAGGTCGCGGATGAAGCGGATGTCGGAGAGGTCGATACCGGCCTGGCGGATGAGCCCGGCAGTGTGCATGTAGGGGGCTGTACCGCCGGCGCCAGGGGCGAGGACGAGCTTGCCTTTCAGGTCGGCGAGCTGGAAGTCGGGCTGTGGCTCGCGGGTCACGATGGCCTTCGGGTTGCGGGCGTTGAGCTGGGCGAAGGCGACGAAGTCGTGGCCGCGGCCGTGGTACATCGCCGGAACCCACAGGCCACCGAGTACCGCTTGTGCACTGCCATCGGCCAGACTGCGGAGAACTCCGGTCCAGTCGTCGGGCGCATCTCGGCTGAACGCGAGTCCTTCGTCAGCGAAGTAACCGTTGGCTACCGCGATGTACTCGGGTAGGTAGTTGGGCCAGTGGGACGTCGCGGAAACGTGATAGCTGGTCATGGCTTCTCCAAGGTGCTCGACTCGGCTTGCTGGTGGCGCTGGGCGCAGGTGCGGCAGCGTGTCTGCTGTGTGCGACACGTACGGGTTGGTGTGGATGTATCCAGTGTCCCTCATTGCCGCCGTTTTGTATACGACATCGCGGTGAGAGGCGCTCCGCAGACTTCCAGCACCGGGCCGCTCGCTCGCCTCAGCACCTCCGGCACCCGGCCTGGTGTCGGATCCCAGACAGCGATGTCGGGATCGCTGCCAGCCGTGAACGCAACCGCGGCGCGCACCCCTCCGCGGCCCGCTGTGAACTATCCTTGGCCGCATGCAGCCCCTGTCCGCATCGGTCGTTCAGGCGCTGCGCGCCGAGATCATCCAGGGGCAGTTCGCTGTCGGGGATCGGCTCAAGGAGGACGTTCTCGCGGCTCGGTTCGGGGTGTCCCGGGTGCCCGTCCGGGAGGCTCTGCAGCAGCTGGAGAGCGAAGGCTTCGTCGTCATCGAGAAGTTCAAGGGAGCTTCGGTCTCCCACCGCTCCCAAGACGATGTGATCGAGTTGATGCAGGTCCGTCGTGGCCTCGAGGTGCTTGCGGCGACGCTTGCTGGGGAGCGGGCGGGCGGCGAGATGGCCGATGAGCTGCGTCAGGTGATCGAGCGCGGCCGCCAGGCACGCGACGACCGAGCGGTGGATCTGCTGCCTCCGTTGATCATGGAGTTTCACGAGGTGGTCGCGCGGGCCTCCGGCAACTCGCACCTGGCGCAGATGCTTCGCGACCTGCTGCAGAAGATCGCCTGGGGCTTCGAGCTGGACATCGTCGGGAGGATCGAGTCCTCCTGGGCAGACCATTCGGCGATCGCCGAGGCGATCCTGGCCGGATCCGGTCCGACCGCCGGCTACCTGATGGGTGAGCACATCATCAAGGACGAGCGTCTCTACCGCCAGGCCATCGAACGCAGTGACGCCCAGGTCCAGCCGGTCTAACTCACCCGCTGACCAGAGCTGCAGGAGAGATGTCGGATGCGCACAGCCACCTTTTGTATACGAAACGTCGTGAGCGGTGTACTGTTGGCTCAGAGTTGAGGCACCGTCTCTCGTCTGTCCCGGGCTACGCGCGCAGGACGCATCAGGAGCGGCATTCGCCTCGACCTGACAGCCCATCCGGCTCTCGCTCGCCGGCGACATCATGGAGGCCACGGTGACCCTCATTCTCTCCGCCGACGATCTTGCCGGTCTGGTGACACTGCCGGAGGCCATCAGTGCCGTCCGCGCGGCGCATGCCGAGCTGGCCGCCGGGCAGGCATCCCAACCCGCCCCGGTCGCCCTGGGTAGCAGCGTCAGCAGCTCAGTCATGCTGCCGATGGTCGCGTCCTCCGGACGGCTGAACCTGTCGGTCGTCAAGGCGCTCACCGACGCACCCGACAACCGCGGTCTGGGGCTGCCGACTCAGCGCTCGGTCATCGTCGTGCTCGACTCGACCACCGGGGAGTGCCTGGCGATCATCGACGGTGGTGTGGTGACCCGCGCCCGTACGGCGGCGGCCAGCGCCGTGGCCACCGGTGCGTTGGCCAATCCCGACGCGACCACCTTGGGCCTGGTCGGTGCAGGACGACTGGCCATCGAGCACGTCGCCGCGATCCGGACGGTCCGACCGATCAGTCAGATCCGGGTCTGGTCCCGCTCGGTCGACACCCTGGCGGCCTTCCGTGCCGCGGTCGGCGGCGATGTTGCCATCAGCGTCGAATCGAGTCCCGCTGACGTCGTCGCGTCCTCCGACATCGTCTGCACCCTCACGCCGTCGAAGGACCCGATCGTGTCCGGGGCCTGGTTCCATCCGGGACTCCACCTGAATGCTGTCGGAGCACCCCCGCGTGCGGACCACCGAGAGATCGATGCCGCCGGTATGGGGGCCGCGACTGTCTTCGTCGACAGCACTGCCACCCAGCTGGCCAAGTCAGGTGATGCGTTGCTCTCCATCGCCGACGGCACCACCACCGAGTCTGACTTCCAGCGGGAGCTGGGAAGTGTCCTGCTGGGGCAGGATCCTGGCCGGACCCACCATGACGAGATCACGTTGTTCAACTCCGTCGGGCTCGCCCTGCAAGACCTCGCCTACGCTGCCCTCTGCCTGGAGAAGGCCGACAAGCTCGGGCTCGGTCAGACCGTTCGGCTCTCGGCCTCACCGGCTCTCGCACCGATCGGCTGACTGCTCGACCACGCTGACTGCTCGACCACGCTGACGAGCCGCCGGACCCCGACCCGAGAAGAGCGCGGTCCGGCTTGATCCGCAGCCCTCGTACGCCGACCGGGAGTTCGTGCCGGTCGGCGTCGCCGGTTGCGCCGAAGATCGGTCGGACCGCGCTCGGAGCGAGCTGTTGGGGTGCGTTTTCCGACCACGGTCGGTCTTCGCTTCCATCCCGGCGGCTGTGGCGTGCGTTTTCCGACCACGGTCGGCCTTCGCTTCCATCCCGGCAGCTGTGGGGTGCGTTTTCCGACCACGGTCGGCCTTCGCTTCCATCCCGGCGGCTGTGGCGTGCGTTTTCCGACCACGGTCGGCCCTCGCTTCCATCCCGGCACCTGTGGGGTGCGTTTTCCGACCACGGTCGGCCCTCGCTTCCATCCCGGCACCTGTGGGGTGCGTTTTCCGACCACGGTCGGCCCTCGCTTCCATCCCGGCACCTGTGGGGTGCGTTTTCCGACCACGGTCGGCCCTCGCTTCCATCCCGGCACCTGTGGCGTGCGTTTTCCGACCACGGTCGGCCCTCGCTTCCATCCCGGCACCTGTGGGGTGCGTTTTCCGACCACGGTCGGCCCTCGCTCCCCCTCCGGCCCTCGAGCCCGCGCTTTCCGTCCACGGTCGGAAAACGCACAACCCCGCCGACCCGCGTGCAGCCGAGCTGAGCTCAGACCCGTACGGCGACCGCGACCGGGCGTATTCCGACCACTGTCGGAAAACGCGCAACCCCGCCGACCCGCGAGCACCCGAGCCGAGCTCAGACCCGTACGGCGACCGCAACCGCGATCCCGGTCGTCACCTCGACCAGGTCGGCGTCCGTACGGACCTTCGCCAGGGCTCCCGCTGCAACGGCCATATGGACCTGGGCGCCCGGATCACTGACGTTGCCGGCGACGTAGACCCGGGCAATCTCACGGAGAGAACGAGTAGTCCCGCGTCGGGCGCCGGCAGCAGAATCGGTCGGACAACGAAGAACCCACCCGACCCCAGTGCGGGATCGGGTGGGCTTCGGCCCTTCGCTGCTTTGGCTTCCTGCAGCTCAGCGGTAGGGCTTCATGAAGGTGTCATCGGCCAGCTCGTCATACGACGGCGGTGTGCTGACCATGCCCTCCTCGGTGAGGATGCGCATCCAACGGTCGCTGGCGTCGGGGTCGATGGCGACGGTCTGCCAGACGTCGCTGGCGACGAGTGCATCGACCACTGACCGCATCAAGGCTCGATCCTTGGTCGGCCAGCGCTCGGCCAGGATGCTGTCCAGCAGGGCCGGGTCGAGGGTCTTGGTCAGCTTCATTGCCTCGGCGATGCACCCGGTGAAGGCGGTGATGCGGTCGCGCAACTCCTCCACCCGGGCTGTCTGACAGTAGTAGACGCTGTTGGGCATCAGTCCGCCTGAGTCGAGGTGGCGGAACACGATCTTCCCGTAGCCCGCGGCTTGCAGCTCGGTCGCGGTGCCGAGGTCGGCGATCATGCCGTCACCCAAGCCGGCCTGGTAAAGCTCCACCAGCATGCCCGTCGACAGGTCCCGGACGAACCGGACGGTCGACGGGTCGATGCCGCTCTCCCGGATCAGCCCGGAGGTGAACGCGTACGGCGCGCTCCCCCCCGCCCCGGGAGCCAACAGCGACTTCCCGACCAGGTCACTCAGCTGGAAGTCGGGTGACGGGTCCCGGAGCAGGATGCCCATCGGGAACTGGTGGTTGAGCTGGCAGACCACGGTCAGCTCCCGAGGCGAGCCGGCGTACATGGCGGGCACCCAGAGACCTCCGAGGGCGAGATCGGCCGCCCCCGACTCGAGGTCGTCGATCACCCCGGTCCACGGGTCCTTGGGCGTCGTCTCGACCTGCAGACCAGCGTCGCTGAACAGGCCGGCGGCCCCGGCTAGGTACTCGGGCAGGTAGTTGACGCCGTTGGCAGTGGCGGCGATCTTCAAGGTGTTCATCGTGCTGTCTCGTTTCTACTCGTTCACATCGGTGTGGGCGAAGGGGTGTCGTACTCGATCTAGGAGGTCGTGTCGGCGGTCTCGGGATCGACGACCAGACGGTTCTCGTTGACCTCTTCGAGGGTGCAGCCGCGGGTCTCGGGGGCGAACCGGGAGGCGATCACGAGGATGGCGTACATGATCGCGACCATGCCGAACACTCCGGCGAACCCGTACGCCGCGAACAGGGCGACCGCGGCGAACGGCATGATCGCGCCGCCCACGTTGCCGATGCCGTTGACGATCGAGGTGCCGAGCGTACGGATCCTGGTCGGGTAGAGCTCGGGGGACCAGGCGGCCAGAGTCGTGTTGGTCAGCATGCCGAAGAACTGGAAGGTGGCACCGAGGATCAGGATGAGCGCGGTTTGATCCGCGAACAGCGCGAACGCGAGAGCGGTCAGACAGCCCAGGATCCCGGCGGTGCAGATCACCACCTTCCGACCCACCCGCTTGGCCAGCACCGCGGCGGCGCAAGCACCGAGCAGCGAACCGAAGTTCATGATCATCGTGTAGAGCAGGCTCTGGCTGATGGAGTAGCCCCGCTCGACCAACAGCGTGGGCATCAAGAAGTTCAGTGTCACCTGGGCGCCGAAGGCCATCCAGGAGATGATGCCGATCGTCACGGTGCGCGGCAGCACGACCCGCTCGAACACGGCCTTGGGGCTCGACCGCACCTGGTGGGCCGGCACATCGTTCTCCGTGAGGTACGCGGTGGGGTTGGCCGCGGGGGTCAAGGTGTCCGAGATGAGGATGTTCAGTGAGCGGTTGGCTTCATCCACTCGACCCTGGGACAGCAGGAAGCGAGGCGACTCGGGCAGCTTGCGTCGGTACAACACCACGAGCAGCGCGGGCAGCGCCAAGAACGCGAAGGTCCAGCGCCAGACGAGATCGTCCCCACCGAGTCCGGCGGCCAGCGGACCGAGCAACAGGAAGAACAGGCCGTAGGAGACGAAGTTGCCGACGCCACCGGATCCGATGTTCAGAACGGAGACGAGGGTCCCGCGGTACCGGGTGGCCACCATCTCCGAGAGCATCGCGATGCCGATCGTGAACTCGCCGCCGAGGCCGATGCCGACGATCAGTCGGCTCGCCAGGAGCACCTCGTAGTTCGGGGCGATCGCGCTGATCAGTCCGCCGATGCTGTAGATGACGAGGTTCAGGCCGAGGGCGGCTCGTCGGCCCCAACGGTCCGCGAGCCAGCCGCCGAAGAAGCGACCGAGCAGGCCACCGATCACGGTGGCGGTGTTGATCGCGGTCAGGTGGGTGTTGTCGATGCCCAGGCTCGCCTTGATGTTGCTGCCCATCGCCCCGACCGAGTTCTGTTCGAGGGTGTCGAAGAACATGCCGGCGAGAATCAGCATCATCACCCAGAACTGGGCGCGGGTGAAGCCGGCACGATCCAACGTGGCCGACATCGTGGTGGTGGTCGCGGCGTTCGTACTGCTGTCCAGAGTCATGGGTACAGCTCCCGATAGAGGTCGGAACCGGATGTTGACCACGACGCTAGTACGTCAGCTCAGGTTTGTATACGAAAGTGGCCAAGAAATATGAGCTGGCACACACTCGTGACTCCACAGAAACCTGATCGACACAGAAGACCTTGGTTGTCGTATACGAGAACTACGGCTCAAGTGCCGCGGGACGACTGTTGACCACTCGGAGACCGGTACCGCCGGCACTGATCTCGTGAGTGCCGATCATCCGGGGCTCGCTCGTGGTGATGTCGACAACGATCGAGACGCGTCCCAGCATCACCGGACGCGTACCGAGCTGATCGCGGAGCCGTTCGGCGAATCTCGTCTTGCCGCTGCCGTCGGGTCGGTCGATCGCCAGGAGTGCACGCGTGGCCGGCAGCAGCTGCTCGAGCTCGCCGCCACCTTCTCGATTCCGGATGTCACCGTGTCAGCATCGCTGTTACCGACGAGCCGCATCGCCGGATCCTACTGACACCACCACAGAAGCAACGGCTACTCGCCGGCGACGGCCATGACTCGCATTGGACGGAGTGACCAGCTCGTCATTCTCTGGCCGGGATCGCCCTCGTCAGCAGCCTCACCAGCACTGCCCGCAACTCGTCGTCGGGAAGCTCGGACAGCGTTCGGAGGGTCGGGGCAAGATCGCGCGTCTGGTGCCAGCCTGCCAGCTCGTCGGGGCTCGGGATCGGCCCGAACAGCAGATCGATACCACGGGCACCGAGGTCATCGAGCGTGCGAGCGATGCCGACCTGGCGGCGGAGAGCCGGGTCGCCCAGGTCGAGGTGACCGACGGTCCGCCACGCGGTCACCACCTGATCGACATAGCCCTCGCAGAGCAGTCGTATCCGTGCCTTCCGGTCGCTCTCGGCTTCGACCTCATCGAGCAAGGCGGTGAGGGCTTCGGCGAATGGGTGGAGCAGTTTTTCCAGGATTGCTTCCTTGGTGCGGAAGTAGTAGTAGACGTTCGCCTTGGTCACGCCCATCCGATCGGCGATCTGCTGCAGCGAGGTGGCGTCGTAACCCTGCTCGGAGAACAGGGTGCGGGCGGTGTCCATCACCGCTTCGGAGGTACGGCGGGCCTGCTCGGCACGGGTGGTCACAGGATCATGCTACCTTTCATTAGCCGATCGGCTAGTGAAAGGATGGACATGAACAGCAACCAGCGGGCGCCGATCCTGGTGACCGGCGGCTCCGGGTTCGTGGGCGGGTGGACCATCGCCGAGCTGCTGCGACGGGGCCGGGCCGTGCGCACGACCGTTCGGGACCTCGGTAAAGCTACGGACATCCGGAGCGATCTCGCGGCGGCCGGGCTGTCCGCCGCCCTGGACCGACTAGAGGTGGTCGCCGCAGACCTGTCGAACGACGACGGCTGGGCCAGCGCGGTGGCTGGCTGCTCAGTGGTGCACCACGTGGCTACACCGTTCCTCCACACCACTGACGAGGACAGCGTCATCCGACCGGCAGTCGACGGTGTGCTCCGAGTACTTCGAGCCGCCCGTGACGCCGGGGTGGAACGCGTGGTCTCCACATCCTCGTGCGGCGCGGTGTACTACGGCCATCCGCCGCGCGACACCCCGTTCACCGAGAACGACTGGACCATCGTCGGCGGCGGACCGATGAGCGCCTACGTCAAGTCGAAAGCCCTGGCGGAACGAGCGGCATGGGACTTCATCGCCACCGAGGGCGGCGATCTGACACTCACGACGGTCTGTCCCAGTGGGATCTTCGGCCCGGCTCTGGCCGGACGCGCCACGTCATCCCTGGCGTTGATCGACCGCCTGCTCAAGGGAACCCCACCACTGGTACCGGACCTACGGCTGGTCATCGTCGATGTCCGCGACGTCGTCGGGCTGCACCTGAAGGCGATGGACTCGCCGGTAGCTGCCGGACAGCGCTACATCGCCAGTGCGAGCGGCGCCGTCTCCCTGCTCGAGGTGGCGAAGGAGCTGCGGCGGGCGCTCGGCCCGGACGCAGCGAGGGTGCCACGTCTGCCGGCACCTGACTGGCTGGTACGCCTCGCGGGACACGTCAACGCCGAGCTGCATGACCTCGTCCCGCTGCTCGGCCAAGAGCGCACCGCATCGGCCGACAAAGCCCATCGCGAGCTCGGCTGGACCTCACGACCCTGGCAGGAGACCGTGACCGCGTCGGCCCGTAGCCTGCTGACATCTGGCCGACGCTGAGCGGGATCACCGAGTGATCACAGCCTGGCAGTCTGATCAGGTGAAGTACTTCATCGACACCGAGTTCATCGACCGCGAGCGGTTCATCGACCTGATCAGCCTCGGTGTGGTCGCCGAAGACGGCCGTGAGTTCTACGCCATCTCCACCGAGTTCGATCCAGCGCACGCCAACACCTTCGTTCGGACGGTGGTGATCCCGCAGCTGGAGACGCCCCAACACCCCGCATGGATGTCGCGGGTCGAAATGAGAGATCGCCTCGTGCAGTTCATCGGCGACGACGAGCCCCGGTTCTGGTCCTACGCCGGTGCGCCGTGGGACTGGATGGCGATGGCCCAGTTGTTCCCGGTGGCCGAACGTGTTCCCGACGGCTGGCTGTACACCGCGTACGACGTGCTGCTGCTGATCGAGTCGGCCGGCGTGCACGGGGATGACCCACGACTCCCTCCACCCCCACCGGACGTACACCACGCCCTCGCCGACGCCCGCTGGGCCCGTGAGCTACACCGGGCCGCGACCCGGCTGCTGACGTGATGGCCGCCGGCAGAAGATGATCATGGAACCGCGTCCTCCATCGTTGGTCGGACAGTCCCCCACAGCCGAGGTGGAGAGAACTCGGATGGACGCTGTGCGGAGTAGTGTCTCCGAGATGGATTACACCGACATTCCGATGGAGGACTGTCGTACCGGTGACGAGAGCGCGATGCTCCTGTTCGCGCTCGACCCGCGTGCACCGGCAGTTCGCCTGGAAGTCCGGAGGACTCACCTCCGAGCAGCTGGGAACCAGACATCCGCCGTCGGGCCTGACGATCGCCGGCACGATGGTGCACCTGGCCAAGGTCGAGGAAATGTGGACCGCGGAAGCTGCCGGGCTGAGCCGGGTTCGCCGGTGATCGGCACCGACGGCGAAGCGCACTACGACGCCGAGTGGCAGGAGGCGCCGATGCTGCCGCCGGAGCAGCTCTACGAGCTCTGGTACGGCACGATCACTCGCTGCCGGACGGAGTGGACCGGGCTGTTCGCCGACGGGGGCCTCGACATCCAGTGCACCGACGACCCCGGCTACGTGGTCAACCGCCGGCGACGGCTGATCGACATCCTGGAAGAGAATCTGCTGCACACCGGCCAGACCTCGATCATCCGCGAGGCGATCGACGGGCTGGTGGGCAACGACCCGCCCTGATCGGCGTTCAGGCCCGGGTCAGTGGTGAAAAGCCTCAGGCCCGTTTCGATGAAGTCGATGCCATGCGCGTAGGCGCGGTCCAGGAGGACGAACTTGGTCAGCCCGCCACGTCCGAGAACGCCTGAGACTCTTGGCTGATCCGGCTGGCGTGGCTGCACTGACTCACCTGGGTGCCCTCGTGGTCGATCAGCAGCCGTGGCCCGGCAGGGAGAAACGCTCGTCGCTGAGCGGGCCGACACGCAGGGGACCTGGGCAAACGGCGTTGCCGCTAGTCGCCGGTTCAGTCGTGCACCGTGATCAGGGGCGAGTCAACCTCCGGTTCAGGCACCCACTCCGCCGAATCCCGTTGGGTGATCATCTTCTGCAGAAGGAACGCTGCCCCTGACATGGCGAGCCCACCGAGAGCGATGTCGACGGGTCGGGCACGACTTCCTTGGACTGCAAGGCTGGCTGCCGCGCCCACCCAGATCGACGTGCACCCGAAGCAGTCGAGGAGACCGACCAACGGTGTGGCAGCGGCGGCTTGGCGGAGCCGGGTCAAAGCGTGACCCGGCCCGTCCTCATCGACCAGCAGATGCGACACCCGCCAGGTGGCAAGCGTCCCGATCACCAGGCCCACAGGGTCGTCCTGTATGCGAGTGATCATCGGCTCAGCCGTGTCGTTCGAAGAAGCCGGTCGCCATCAAGCCGGTCGCATCCCGGGTGTCCACGTCGATGATCGGACGTTCTGCAGACACCTGATAGGTGTGGCCCGTGCCTGGGCCGGTCACCGAAGCCGTCACCCGACGACGCCAACGCAGCTTGACCGACCCGGGCCCGGCGCCGTGGGAGCTGATCTGCCCGGTCGGCGTCCACGACGTCCGGTTGCTGCCGCAGCACCCCATGTCAGACCCCGATTCCCAGCGTCATCTCGCTGACGTTGCGGACATTCTGCACGCAGCTCTCCAGCGTCCGCTTGTATGCCTCGAGGCGGAGCAGGTAGCAGCACGGTATGGGGAACGCCTCGTGCGCGGGCACGGTGAGCCGGAACTTCCCGCCCGTCCAGACCGGGCGGGTCGCCCCCAGCGCTAGCGCCTCGGCGTAGCTGCGTGCGTCAGGACCACCGCTGAGACAGACCACGCTGCCGATCGAGGTCAGGTCGACGTACCCGGAGGTCCCGTAGTGGCTGGATAGACCGTAGGAGAGCAGGTGACCGTCAGGATCAGTGACCAGGAAGTCGATCTCGACCTTGCCGTCGCTCTGCTTGATGGTGTCGCACGGTCCCACCTCCACCCCGTCGACGCGGACCGACAGGATGTGCGTGTCCGGCTCGGTGGTGCAGCTGTGCACCCCGGCCCCGCAGTTGTGCGAGGGGTCGTGCCCGATCGGCGAAATCACCCGGTTGTCGATGGTCAGCACGAATGAGGCGGGAGTCTGCTTGTCACAACTCAGCACCGGCTCGGGGCCGGTGAACTCTCCCGGCGCAGTCTCAGTGAACTGCATGACCCGGAACTGGTGCACGCCGTCGTTCAACGTCGTGGAGTCGATCGCCGACAGCAGGTTGTAGTTGGTGGAAAGCCAGAACCGGTCCCCCACCGGATCCCAGTCGCCATAGTGGTCGTCCTGGAAGTGCCGACGGGTCTCGTACACCTGGTAAGCACCGACAACGGTCGGTGTGAACGACTCCTGACCGGTACCGAACATCGGCGTGAAGACCATCCACCGACGGACGAAGGCCGGAGATGCGCCCGCCGGCAAAGGCAGCCAGGTCACACCACCATCGGTGGAATGTTCCAAAGCGTAGTAGTCGACGCCGACCAGATCGCTCGGATTCTGATACACCGGAACGGAGCCACCGAAGGGAATATCGAGTTCCTGGTCGACCCCGTCGGTGTTCGTGATCAGGTAGCCGTTGACGGCGGCGGGCGCAGCAGGCGCCCCGAGGTTGCCCGCAACGTGATGCATGGCGTGGGAACAGACCTCGTCCACGATCAGGCAATCATCGTCACCACCGTCGGGCCGGCAGCAGGCCTTCTCGTTGGCGACCAGGGTGACGCTGAGCTGGTCGGGCACGTCCCAGCGGGTTTGCGCCGGGCCTTCGCTGAGCACGACGGTCTGTCCCTCACCGCAATCCTGGGTGGCGCTGAACACGAGATCGGGTGAACAGTCGCGCCATGGCGCCCAGGGAGCCCACGGCCAGATCTGCAACTTCTCCAGTTCGGGCGCATCGGGAAGGACCTTGACCAAGGTCTGCCGAGCTGACTCGACCTTCTCGGGGTCGAGGTCGGACAACAGGACGGGTCGCTCGCCGAGAAGACCGCGCCGACGATCCAGCAGATTCTGGAACACCGACAGTGACGGCAGCATCGTTGGCGGATCGAGCCGATAGCGAAGGTCGGCACCAAGGTGCCGCTGCACCAGCCGTGCCAGGTCGTCGTCCAGGATCCACGGCCGGGTTTGGAACCACCACCACCAAGGGTAGAGACCGCAGCACCAGGTGAAGGTGAGACTGAAGCTGCCGTCGGCGGCGGTCGTCGTGCAGCCCGTCAGCTGCTTGCTGGACCAGATGAACCACCAGTCGATGTCATACGCGCACACCGTGGCCCCCGGTACCGGTCGACCGTCCGGACAGATCAACCGCCCGGTGACGGTGATGGTGCGACACCAGCGCTTCCACCGACCCCAGTACCACGGGCCGACCTTGATCGGCGCTAGATCGACTGTGGTGATGTCGTCCCACATTCGAGACGGCACCAGCTTGTGCACGGTGTCGCCGTCGAGCAGCTGCTCGTCCTGCGCCTCGGCCGGACCGACGGCGACCCGCACGGTGCCGGGATGGGCTGCAAACGTCAACTGCACAGGGTCAGCTTCGAGCTCCGCGACAGTGGAAATGGTGCTCACGATGGTCTCGTCAGCTGCCTGAGCAACGACCTTGACCCGATCGTCAGCATGCTTGTCGTCAATGTCGCTCAGATCGAGCGGCACCGTCAGGTGATAAGGATTGCCGGCCATCGCCGCCTCCTGCTCGCACACCCCGGCCTCGGTGGCGGGGTTCTGTGACGATGAGCAAGGCACGAACAGGATTGATACCTCCACAGACAGAGCCAAGACCCCGACACCAGGCACCCGCTCAGTCGCCCAGCCGTTGGAACGCGAGGCAGGTACCGTCTCCAGCCACTCATTCGTCGCGGATCGGACAGGACGACGCGATCCTTGCCGAGCAGACACTGCTCGATGAACGGCATCAAGGCACGCCAGCGTTGCTCGGCATGGACGTCCTAGGCTCGTATCGGTGCGGTTTCCACCTCGACGATCCCCGCATCGAGCTCGATGGCCGGCCACCGGCGGATGCGGCCTGGTTCTCTCTCACCACCGATCCGCACCGCACACCGACGGTCGAGGTGCACTGGGACCACACGACGTCGACGGCGATCTGGGACACCGGAGCAGGGGTCACCCTGGTCCACCAGTCCTGGGCCAGGCGTCACCCGACATCGTGGTCATAGGCAACGAGATCGGTAGCGGCCCTGACGTGACGGGCGCCAACGCCAGTCATCCATGGGGAACATTGGCCGCCTGCCGAATCGGCGGCAAGGAGCTCGGCGCGCAGGTCTGCGCTGTGGTGGACTTCTCAGTCTTGAACGCCACCCTGGCCTCGCCTTTCGAGGTCGTCCTGGGGTTGCCGCTCATCACGCAAGCGTCATGGTGCCTGGACTTTCCTGGTCGTCGCTGGGTGGTCAGGCCTTGAAGGCACGCTGTATGCCGACCGACCGTCGTACGAAGCACGCCGTAACGGAGGGTCGCGACAGTCAGATCGGTGCATATATCCAACACGTGTACCGCTCACCCATCTCGAGAACTGCTTGACTAAACAGGTGAGCGAGGCCCGACTGATTCTCACCTGCGGATTGCCCGGAGCGGGCAAGACCACACTCGCCCGGCAGTTAGCCGCGGACCGGATCGCCGTGCGCCTCACGAAAGATGACTGGCTGTGGGCTCTCGGCCTCACTCCGTGGGCCACGACGACCCAGGCGAAGGTGAATCAGCAACTCTGGCAGCTCGCCCAGGAGATCGTGCGCCTCGGCCTCAGCGTGGTCCTCGATTTCGGTTTCGCCGCGCGGACCGAACGTGACGAGGTGCGATCCGTGGCACGTGACCTTGGTGTCGGTATCGAACTGCACGTCCTCGATGTGCCGGTGGACGAACTCTGGCGGCGTATCGAGGCCCGGAACTCGAAACCACCCTGGGACAGCGCACCCATCAGCCGCGCCCACCTTGACGGGTGGGCCGCCCTCTTCCAGGCCCCCGATGCTGCCGAGCTTGCGTTGTTCGACCCCCCGCCAGACGCCTGGCTGCTGCGACCGACCATGCCCACCGACGGCTAATGGTCCTCAACGCCCGTGTGGAATGCGGCTTCCGCCTACTCAGACAACGGTGCGCAATCCTTCGGTCTTGCGGTGCAGCTAGTCGACGTCCTTTGAGGCTGGCCGTCTAGAACCCGAGAACCGAAGGGAGGAACAACAGGGCTGACGCGATCGAGGTGAGCGAGATCGGGGTTCCGATCGTAATAGCGGTGAGAGAGATGAGGGACATGGCGGTGGATCTCCTTCTAGGGATTCGGACACGATCCGATGACTGCCACTCTGCTGGACGCAGCAGTTCCGGTCAGTCCTCCGATCGGTCCTCTGCGCGGGCGACCCAGCTGTCCCCCGATCGAAGGACATCGAGGAACTACCGGGTTCTGACGAACAACTCCGAGATGTCGATCCAGGACGCGACTGACATCGAGTAGCAGCACACCGGTCGTGGCCGTCATCGCGACCCGGCGTCGCCGACTGAATTCCACGTCGTCGGTGCAAGCACGCGCCCGGCCCTGCGGCGAGCTCGTCGGGGGCCGGGTCGAGGTCCCGACGGCCGTGACGCTCTTCCCGAAGGACCTGGTGAGTGCTCCACGGGAGTTCGGGGAGCGGCTCTTCGACATCCGGGCGTGGGACGAGGAGCCGTCCGGCGGGCACTTCGGCGCCTGGGAGCGGCCCGACGCGTACGTAGCCGGGGTTCGCAAGGCAATCGTCCTGGCCTCATCCCGACGCCTCATCTGGTGAGTCGATCTGCCTCGGCGAGCAACAGGTCGGCGAACGGCTGGAACCCGCGAAGCTCGGTCACCAAGCTGCTAACGCCCGGTCTCCTCGGTGAAGAATCGTGGTATCCGCCGGTTGAGTTTCTGGATGGTCCAAAGTTGGTCACCTCCGGCGCTCAATCCAGTTCCGTTGGCCGGCTCAGCGCCAGCAGGACCGAGTCGTCCTAGGGTGGGGTGATGGCAGGTCAGGCCAACGGACCGCCCGGCCCTGAGTCGGCGGTGACTCCGACCCGAGCCGAGACGCTGGCTGCGTTATCCCTGGCCATCGACCTCGGACTCGGGCAGCCGATGGAGCACATGCTCAGGGCCTGTGTGCTGGCGATCCGGCTGGCCGATGAGGTGCGGTTGAGCGAGGAACGACGAGCCACCGTCTACTACGCGAGCCTGTTGGCCTGGATCGGCTGCCACGCCGATTCCTACGAGCTGGCCGCCGTGTTCGGCGACGACATCGCGTTCCGTGCGTCGGTCTACACGGTGGACAACCGCGGGATGCCGTTGGCCGCGCTGATGCTTCGGCAGGTTGGGGCTGGTCAACCGCCGCTTCGGCGCGCGGCCAAAGCCGCCGGTTTCCTGGTCGGGGGTCCGCGGACGATGCAGGAGGTGATCCGGTCACACTGCACGTCGGCGGGGATGCTCGCCGCCCAGATGGGACTGGGTGAGCGGCTGGCGCCGACGCTGGCGTGCCTCTTCGAACGCTGGGACGGCGCGGGCCTGCCCAACGGCGTCGCGGGTGCGGAGATCCCGCTGGAGATCCGCATCGTCCAGCTGGCCGACACCGCCGAGGTGTTCTTACGGGCGGGCGGCACTGACGCCGCCGTCGCCATGGTGCGCCGGCGACGCGGAACCCACTTCGACCCCGACTTGGCGGACCTGTTCTGCGCCCGGGCCGGTGACTTCGCCGCCGAGCTGGCCGAAGTCGACCCGTGGCCGGCGGCGTTGCGGCTGTCACCGGAAGACGCTCGGCTGACCCCGGTCGAACTCGACGAGATGCTGCTCGCGATGGGGGACTTCGCTGACTTGAAGTCCCCGTTCACCGCCGGCCACTCCCGCGGCGTCTCCGCGCTCGCCGCGGAGGCGGGGCGCCAGCTGAACCTGCCTCCCAGCGAGGTCACCGACCTCCGCCGAGCAGGGCTGGCCCACGACCTCGGCCGGCTGGGGGTCTCCAATCAGGTGTGGGAGAAGGCGTCGCCGTTGTCCGACGCCGAACGGGAGCGGGTCGAGCTGCATCCGTATCTGACCGAGCGGATCCTGCGTCGGGTGCCGTCCCTGGTGCGGGTCGCCTCCTTGGCTGCGGCACACCACGAACGGCTGGACGGGTCGGGTTACCCGCGGGGCGCCGCCGGTGCCGCGCTCAGCCCGGCGGACCGGGTGCTGGCCGCCGCGGATGCCTACCAGGGGTACGGGGAGCCTCGACCGCACCGCCCTGCGCTGCCGATACCGCAGGCGGTCGACCGGCTGCGGAACGAGGTACGGGCAGGTCGTCTCGACGCCGACGCCGTGCAGGCGGTGCTGGTCGCCGCGGGTCAGCGGCGCGGCAAACGGACCGCCTTTGCCGCCGGCCTGACCGAACGCGAGGTCGAGGTGCTGCGGCTGCTCACCGGCGGTCTGTCCAACCGGTTGATCGCACAGAACCTGTCCATCACCGAGAAGACGGCGCGCAACCACGTCGAGCACATCTACGCCAAGATCGGCGCTTCGAACCGGACTGGCGCCACGCTCTTCGCCATCCGCAACGGCCTGGTCGGCTGGCAACGGGACGCCGACTAGGTCGCCGAAGATGGGGCGAGCGCCCCATGCGCCTTGAGCGGTCGCCCGCCACGCTGGAAGGAGCAGCCTGAGGAGGCGACGATGACCAAGTTCGAGCCACAGACGTTGGCCGCGGAGACCGTACGGAACCCGGTGCTGCCACTCGGAGAGGGAGAACGGTTCGCGGGGTACGGGGTGATGGGGCTGCCGTTCGCCAGCGGTCACTATCTCGCGATGCGACATCTTCCCGCCAGCTCGATCGGCCCCGGCTACCACGCTGTCTGGCACCGCAACCCCGATGGGGAGTGGACGATCTACGCCGACGCGGCTCCTGAGGTGAGCTGCGCGCGCTACTTCGGTGCCGCCCTCTCGGCTGCCCGGGAAGCGGAGATCGAGATCGGCTGGACCGGACCCCGATCACTGGCGATCCGAGTGGCCGACCTGCTGACCTGGACGGTAGAGCTCGCGCCGACACCCGCCACCCGCCTGATGAGCGCCGCCGCCGCGGCCATGCCCGAGCCACTCTGGCACAGCCAGACCGTGCTGCGCGCCATGGGCGCGATGGCGGGTTCGATGCTGAGCGCCGGCCAGATCCGGCTGGTCGGATTGACACCCAACGGGCAATCGTTCCAGGCCGGTCCGCGGTTGCTCTGGGCGGTCGCGTCGTCGCGGGCCCTCCTCAACCGCATCGACCTCGGCCCGCTTGGTCCACAGCCCGAACAAGATCGCCTGGGCGACTTCTGGCTGCCGCAGCGCGGGCTCTTCTTCTTCGCGCAGACCCGCTTCATGGCTCCCATGCCAACTGAGTCCCTGCGTGGGTCCGCCGCCTCGCGAGGGCGGCAGGCGTGACCGGTGGTCAGGCAGTCATCCGCTTGCGCACCGGCCCGGAGGATGCGGAGAAGGTCACGGTCGCGTTCAGCTGTCGAATGGGAGCCGAAGGGACATCGGCGCCACCAGGTCGGACGGTATCCATGAGTAACTGGCACGAGCCCGCTACCCACCCTGCGCGGCAGCATGTTGCCATGCGAGACGAGCTGCGCGCCGAGCTCTTCCGGCTCGCCCACGACATGGCGCGGCCGCCCCGTCGTCAGGTGTCACCAGCGTGGAACCTGCCCAAACCGCCTCGCCCGCACTGGGTAGGACCCTGCGGTCGGGACCAGTGTGCCTTGAATCTGTCGATCCACTGGGCATTGATCTGATCGGCTTGCCGTCGGTGCCCGACGGAGAGCTGTTGGCCAGCGGGGACCTGGAGGTCGAGGAAGTCAAGCACCTGGTGCGCCACAGACCGCGGGTCGGCCGCCAGTTCCTCATAGGTCACCTCACAAGGAGCGATGTGCTGCTCTGCGAACCAGCTGCTCCAGTCGGCTTCGAACCGCTCAATCGTGTGGACCAGTCGCTCGATCAGTTCCTCGTCGTAGTGCGGGTCCTCGGCGCCGGGCTCGACGCGCTCCCCCGGGTGCCAGAAGTGGGTTTGGAGGGACTTCGCCCACGACACGGCTTGAGCCACGGCATCGACTCGGCGGAGATGGACGAAGCGGAGCCGGCCGAAGTGGTTGTTCAAGAGTTCCAGCTCGCTTGCCGGCTTGTCGGCTGCGGCGGCAAGATCGGCCAACAACTCGGGACGTGACTCGGCCATCAGACGTCCCCCGAAGATGCCGTTCGGGGTTCTGCCTGCGGCCAGCGCCGCCTGGACATACGCCGAGTCGATGCGCCCACGGACGGACTGGTCAACGCCCCAGTTGGTGGCGTAGTCGTGCAGTCCACGCCGATTGAAATAGGACGCTGGGTGACCAGCTACCCCCGACGACTCCAGCAGTCCGCACAACAGCGTGCTGCCTGACCGAGGCGTCGCGCAGAGCAACCACGAGTCGAAACCAGGACGAGTCATGCAGGCACCGTAGAGCCACTACGCAACTACCGCGTTTCATGAGCTGTTCGATCGAGACCGCCACCCTCCGCAGGAGCGCAGGAACGTTTCGCTGCCCTTGGCCTGCAGGATTGCTCTGAGAAGTGCCACACCCGCCACGCGCCACGTTATGCCGCGTTGTTCGCGCAGGAGGGGCTGAGCGCGGCGTGTGAGACGGTGCCAGCCCTCACCAGGTGCCACGGTTGCCGGTCGGCCTACGGCGATGCCTCTGGGTGGCTTCCGTTGTAGCCGAGAGGAAGGGTCCCGGGCCGTCCGCCCTTCCAGGCGCCGGAGGGGGGCGCCAGGTTCGGCGTAAACGCCCATCTACACCTCCAGGTGGCCGCCCACGATGACTGTTCGCTCGGGTGGCAGGTGGAACACGCCGGTGCGGTCGGCGGCGTTGTTGGCGAGCCAGAGGAACAGGGTGCGCCGCCACCGGGGAAGCGTGGGAACGTCTCTGCGGGTGAGGCGCATCGACGACAGGAAGTAGAAGGCTCGATCGGGCTCCAAGTTCGCGGTCTCCGGGCCGTTGCCGCGTGCCCAGTCGAGCGCGCGGGGGAGGTGTTGGCTGTCGTTGAACCCAACGCGGTAACTGATATGGACGATGCCGTCGTCGGCGTAGTCCAGACTGTCGACCTTGACGCGGTCGACGTGGTGGATATGGGGAACGTTCTCGTTGACGATGCTGACGATGGCGATGTGTTCGTGCAGGATGTGGTTGAAGTCGACGTTGCGCCGCAGGGCGAGCGGGGTGGTCTCCTTGTCGGGGTGGGGGAAGACAGCCAGGCCGGGCACACGAGGAATCTGCTGAGCGTGGACCATCTCGATGAAGTCGGACAGTGGGCCCTCGATGTCGCGTCGCTTGGCGTGGACCGAGGCGGCGCCTCTGCGCCAGGTCAGCATGACCAGTACGACAATGCCGGCAATGAGCAGCGGCAGCCAGCCACCATGGGCGATTTTTGCCAGATTGGCCAGGAAGAACAACAACTCGACGCCGAGAATGAGTGTGACTGCGACGACGATCTTCCAAGTGGCTACCCGCCACACAAATCCCGCCAGCATCAAGAAGATGGACATTTCCAGCAGCAGGGTGCCAGTCACTGCGAGACCGTAGGCGCTGGCCAGTGCCTCGGAACTCTGGAAAATGCCGATGAGGAGCACGACGCCTGCGAAGAGGATCCAGTTGATGGAGCCGACGTAGATCTGTCCACTCTCGTGTTTGGAGGTGTGCTTCACGTTGAGGCGTGGCAGCAACCCTGCGCGAACGGCCTGGCGGGATACGGAGAAAGCGCCCGAGATGACGGCCTGCGAGGCGATCACCGTGGCCAGGGTGGCCAGAATGACCAATGGAATGCGCGCCCAGTCCGGAGCCAGGTGGAAGAACGGATTGGCGACGCTGGCCGGGTCCTGGAGGATCTCCGCACCTTGGCCCATGTAGTTGATCGCCAGGGCAGGGAAAACCAGGAGGAACCAGGCCAGCCGAATCGGCTTGGGCCCGAAGTGGCCCATGTCCGCGTAGAGCGCTTCAACACCGGTCACTGTGAGGACAACCGCACCTGCCGCGATGAAGGCGACTCCCGGGTTCCTCAAGCCGAACTCAATGGCGTGGAGTGGGGAGATGGCGCCCAGAATCTCGGGATCCGCAAGGACGTGCGGCAGACCCAGGCAGGCGATCGAGACAAACCAGAGAATCATGATTGGACCAAAAAAGCTGCCGACCCGCGACGTCCCGAAGCGCTGCACCGCGAACAAGCCCGTGAGCACGAGCACTGCCAGCGGAAGCACAAAGCCGCCGAAACCTTGGTCGACCACCGACAAACCCTCAATAGCGGACATCACCGAGATCGCGGGCGTGATCATGCTGTCGCCATAGAAAAGACCGGCTCCCACAATTGCCATAACGATCGTGATCGCAACCAGTCTGGGACGGTCTGCAAGTCTCCGCCGCAACAATGCCGCCAGAGACAAGATGCCACCCTCGCCTTCGTTGTCGGCGCGCATGACAAGAAACACGTAGCCATAAGAGACCACTATCGTGATGGCCCAAAACACCATCGAGATGACACCGAACACGTCTTCGCGGGAGGGTTGGACGGCGTTGTGGTCAGCGCTGAAGACCGTTTGTAGCGAGTACAGCGGGCTAGTGCCGATATCACCGAAAACCACGCCGAGCGCGGCCAACGCCACGGTCCCCAAAGAACCATGGCCATGCGCCGCGTGCTCGATCGGTGTCGCGGCAGTGCGTGCCGCCGCCGACGGCCCAGCGGCATCGTCTACCTCAGGGAGGTTGGACTCGGGAGTACTGGTCACGACATCTCCTGTTCCGCGGCTGGACCGACCGCAACACTGTCCCCCACAGACGCTCCACGCAAGCATGGCGCACAGCGGACATCGCCGAGTACTACACCAACATCCGCCGCCGCGCTCCTCCAGGCGCCTCAGATGACCGGCTGCAAGAGAGCCAACGGCAGTGCCCCGAATGGCTACCTACTGAAGTCGGGTTGTGGCGGGCACGAGTCGTCGGCCCGTCCCTCCCCTCACAGTTCTCTTGACGTCCATGGCCATGAGGTCCAACAGGGCGTACTGCGTCTGGGTGCCTTCGGTGGCGCGCGCGAAGTGGCAGTAGGTGTGAAACACCCTCTCCCCCTCAACCGAGACCGGGCATATCGAGAGGTTGCACGGAGTCGAAGGTTGCACGGAGTCGAAGAACGGATCGAGGCCCTGCTCGTCGTTGTGGCGGTCACGGGAGCTGACGATCATCGACCCGCGGCTCTCGTCGATCCTGGCGGGGAAGTCGTAGCTGAACCCAGCTCCGCGGTCCCTGTGGCCACGACGAGGACGGGCGGGTAGGCCTCGAGCGCGGCGAGTAGCAACTTGTGCCAATGGCCAGGAGTGAAGCCGCGCTGGTCACGCACCTCGAGGTACCGCACCCAAGCCGCGGTCGGCTTCACCTTCGACCGCTCCGCAAGACGCGAACCATCCGGCAAGATTCTTACCCAACCGAACGGTGCTTGAACCGCGGTCCCGCGGCACACTTGGACCATGGTCGGCGGCGCGGCTCCCCCAGCGGATGAGCAGCTGGTCGCCCGGTTCAGTGGACGACACGATGGACTGGTCGGCCGGTTCGTCGGCCGGCCCCACGCAGACCAGTGGGTGTTGGACGAGCAGCTGTTGTTGATCTTGGGCTACCCCGGCCGTAGGGGCCCGGCATCGCTGCAAACTCTGCTGCAGCATGTTGCCGACGAGGAACGACCGTTGGCCGACGACGCGTTCCGGGCCGCTGTCGAGCACGGTGACGAGGTCTTGGTGTCGTGTCGCCTCCATGCCTCAGACGGCAGCGTCCACTCGGTGCTGATCACCGCGGAGAGATGCGACGAACCCAGCGGGTTGTCGATGTCGGCTCTACTGCGGATGGACGTGGTGGCCGCCGCCACCGGTCCCTGGCTGGTCGGTCATGTCCTCGATCTCACCACGGTCCGTCTGAACGCGACCCAGGCAGCCGCGAACCATGCCGTCAACGAAGCCGCCAAGCATCGGGCAGTCATCGAGCAGGCCAAAGGCATGCTCATGCTGACCTACCGGATCGACGCTGACGGCGCCTTCGAAGTGCTGCGCCGGCACAGCCAGACCACCAACACCAAGGTCCACGACCTGGCCGCCCAGCTGGTCAGCCTCGCGACCACACTGCACCGTGAGACCGCCTCCGCCCAGATCGACGCCCTCCTCCGACAACCGCGCTAGCAGGAACCGCAGGTGACGGTTCTGGCGCCGTCACGCTGCACGATGCCGCCCGGCTGGTGGTACTAACGGTGCGCTGGTGCGCGGCTGCTGGGTGTCGTCCGCGACAACGGTGATCGTGATGTTCACGCCGCCGACTGGTCGTTGGTCGTCACGACGCGCTACCTACGCGCGCGAAGTGCCCACCAGCCGACCGAGTCGCGACCAGGAGAAGTGGGACACCGAACAGGAACAGGGCGTGGAGCCCTAGCTGCTGAGCGACGATGCCGCCGAGGACGGCGCCGAGGATCGAGGCGGTGATGATCACCGTGCTGTTGATGCTGCTGATCCGTCCCAGCAGTTCCGGCGGGGTTCGACGCTGGATCAAGGTGCGGGTGGCGACGTTCCAGACGGCGAAGACGAGACTGCTGGTAGCAAGCACGATCGCGGTGACCGCGACGTCACTGGTGAGTCCGAGAGCCAGCTGGCCGGCCGCGGCGATGAGCAAGCTAGCTGCGATGGTCGATCTCATCCCGACCGCGCGCACGATCCGCGCTGCCAGCAGACCGCCGGTGAGCCCCCCGACTGCACCGATCGCCAGCATGATGCCGAACCAGAAGCCGGGTAGGCCGAGGACGTCGCGCAGGTAGAGCACCAGCAGGGTGAACCAGGCACTGTCGGTCATCGCCAAGGCAACACCGGTCACCTGAACGGCCAGCAGCTCACGCTGCCGCCGTAACCAGCCGAACCCGGCACGCAGGTCGGTGATCCAGCTCTGCCCCCGTACAGCGCCCATCGGGGCTATGGGTTGCACCATGACGGGGATCGAGGCCATCAGGGCTGCCGCGATCGCCAGCGTCCCGCCGTCAACGGCGAACGGGAGGGCAACTGCGACTCCGAAGAGGTATCCGCCCAGGGGTGGGCCGGCGAACTCGTTGCCGGCGATCTCGGCGGTGACCATCCGACCGTTGGCGCGGTCGAGCTGGTCTTTCGCGACGATCGAGGCAACAGGGTGCCTGCGGTGGTGTCGCGAAGCACCGAGGCCAGACCCGAGACGAAGGCCACGACATAGACGAGCCAGATCGTGGCATGTCCGGTCGCGATCACCACAACAAGGCCGATCAGCAGCACCGCACGTACGATGTCCATCGCCAGGACCAGAGCGCGCCGGTTCACCCGGTCCGCGACCACACCGGCGACAAGCCCGAACATCAGCCCCGGCAACAACCCGGCCACGGCGATCCCGCTCACCAGTACCGGACTCGATGCCGCTGCGGGTGTGGCGCACCGACGAGGCGACACCGCTGGCGCACGCTTGGTCTTTTCGCAGCCGCCGACGACGCCGCGCTCGAGCCAGGTCAGCAGTTCTCCGGTGACCCCCGAGACCGAGTGCGGCTTGGGTCCTACCGCGACGGGTGTTCCTGTTCGTAGGTCTCGGTGTTGCACACGGACGCGACCGAGACCACATCAAGAACCTGGCCGAGGAGATTTTGCACGCAGTTCTCGCAGGCCCATACCGGAAACGCGACCGCCGGCCCGGACAGAGCCCGGCCCAGACCTGCGAGGCGATCGAGGACGTATGCGGCCGGCCGCAGCCGGCACGAGACGCACAATGGTGGCTCGACAGGCTCCTCGCTCATGTGGGCAGCCCCGCACCCGACTGCTCGGCTACCAGGTAGTCGGCGTACCAGTCTGGCCAGTTCTCGTCCGCCTCGCCAGTGCGCTTCTCATGCTCGCCATGCGCTGCCGCTGCCCGTCGAAGCCCGCCCGCCAGGTCCTGGCTGGAGGTGAAGCTGGTCGTGGCGGCATCGGTTCGTCCGGGCAGCCGGGACGTGATCTCCTGCAACAGCCAGCCGTTGCCGTCTGGGTCGCTGAACGTTGCGAAGGACCCATAGCTGGCTTGATCGGGGGCGCGTCCGCTGACCCGCCCGCTGCCGCCAGCGGGCTGGAACTGGGCTCCTGGCGACCCTGGGTGGAAGACGTCGCTGATCCCGACACCACGACCGGCCAGCTCCTCGCGCGCAGCCTCGATGTCAGAGACGATGAGGTACAGGCCCTGGGCAGTGCCGATCTCAGCTGAGGTGATGTTCGACCCGAACTGGACCGAACACTCCGACCCGGGCGGGGTGAACTGAACGACCCGGAAGCCGTTGTCGAAACCAAAGTCGGCGTCAAGCCGCCACCGAAGGCCCTGATAAAACGCTTTCGCACGGTCTACGTCCGAGACAGGAATGACCACCGCCTCCAGCTTCAGATCTGCTGTAGCGGCGCTCACCGCAGCATTCGCGCCACTCCCGACGTCACCTGCCGTACCCATCGCAGCCTGCTTTCCGGTCTGTGACGACGGTATCGCCTTCACGGGCGGGGCGCCACGGGTCACTGCACCACCGAGCCCTTCCCGCACCGCCGACATGGTTCGGTCGGTGCGGTCCGAGCGCTGCACGCAGGATGTACGGATGGCGTAGCGCACACCAAGCGGCGGGGCCGCGTCTGACCATTCACGGCCGCACCTATCTTGGGAACGCAGCAGGGTGCACACTCGCGGTACGGGAGGTGCTTGGCCCATGTCTGAGAAGAGCGCCCGACTCGTGTCGGTCAACGTCGGCATGCCACGCGACGTCGAGTGGCAGGGTCGAACCGTCTTCACGGGGATCTGGAAGGAGCCGGTCCAGGGCTCGCGTCTGGTCCGACGGCTGAACGTCGATGGCGATGGACAAGGTGATCGAGGCGGGCACGGGGGCGAGCAGCGTGCCGTCTTCGTCTACCAGCTCGACTCATATCGTCATTGGCGCGAGCAGCTGCACCGCGACGACTTCGTCTTCGGTCAGTTCGGTGAGAACTTCACCGTCGACGGGCTCGGCGATGACGAGGTGTGCATCGGCGACCGATACCGGATCGGCTCGGCCTTGTTCGAGGTCACCCAGCCACGGACGACGTGTTATCGGGTTGGCATCCGGATGCGCGAGCCTCGCATGGCCGCGCTGCTCACCGGGCAGGGTCGACCCGGCTTCTACTTCCGAGTCCTCCAGGAAGGTGTGGTCCAGCCCGGAGCCGACGTCGTCAAAGTCGCAACCGGGGCTGGGCGAATGACAATTCGCGCCATCAACGCCTTGCTGTACCTGGAGCGCCGACCCAGCATCGGGCTGCTGGAACGCGCCCTGCGTATCCCCGCGCTCAGCCCCGGCTGGCGAACGTCGTTTCGGGCGATGCTCGAGCAGCGGCGCAACGGAGCCGCCGACGATGGGAACACAGGCCTGACGTACCTAGGACCTCCGCCGGCGTGGCCGGGGTACCGGAACCTACGGGTGGTCGCAAAACGTCCGGAGACGCCCAGCGTGGTCTCACTGGAACTCGACGCCGAGGACAGCACACCGCTGCCGAGCCCGCTTCCGGGCCAATTCGTCACCCTCAGACTCGAGCCCGCCGACGGCGAACCGCCGCTCATACGCAGCTACTCCCTCTCCGGATCCCCTACCGACCCGCACTACCGAATCAGCGTCAAAATCGAACCGCACGGAGCGACCGGCCGATATCTTCACACCGCCGTCGACGTAGGAGACCACATCAAGGTCGCAGCACCGCGCGGAAAGTTCACCCTCGCCGAGGGGACCACCGCCGTCACGCTGGTGAGCGCAGGAATCGGCGTCACACCCCTGCTGGCCATCCTGCACGCACTACATGACAGCAACTCGACGCGAGACATCTGGTGGCTCCACGCAGCCCGCAACAGGGCCGAGCACGCCTTCGCCGAGGAAGTGCGGTCGCTGCTCGCCACAATGCCCACCGCCCGCAGCCGCGTGTGGTACAGCCGACCGGGCACCGACGATCGCCCCGGAACCGACTACGACGAGTCCGGACACATCAACGCCTCGGGGATAATCGCGTCCGGGGCAGCATTGAACGGCGAGTTCTACCTCTGCGGGCCAGCCGAATTCCTAACAACAATCCGGACCAGCCTCGACACGCTGACGGTGCCAAGCTCCCAAGTCCACAGCGAAGCATTCAGCGTCATCGCTCCCATCACACCCGGCATTGCCACCCACACAGTCCAGCCACCACACACACCCGGAGGTGCAGCCGGGACCGGCCCGCTCGTCTCGTTCGTCCGGACCGGCCTGAACGTCCGCTGGAACAGCGCCTACGGCAGCATCCTCGAGCTCGCCGAAGCATGCGACGTACCCGTTCGTTGGTCCTGCCGCACAGGCGTATGCCACACCTGCGAAACTGCGCTCCTCGACGGCACAGTCGCCTACGCCCCAGACCCCCTCGAGCCCGCTGCAACCGGCAACCTCCTGATCTGCTGCTCCCAACCGGAAACCGATCTCTCCGTCGATCTCTAGCTAGGCAAAGCTCAACCGACTCCTCAACACGGTCCAGCACGATCACCACCCCCCGGCCACCAGGCCAAAAACCATCGCCGCCCCACCGCTGCAAACACACCAGCATCAGAACTTGGCCGTTAATGCGTCCTATGTCCGCACCTGCCGCACGGACCCAGTGATAGCGATGCAGCTACCGAGCTCGCAGTTGTTCCACGATGAGCGCTCGGGGGCTTTTCCCTCCGGGATCGGTGTGAGCGGGTAGACGGTGAGGCAAGCCGGCGCCCTCGTGGTAGTCCACCTCGAGACCGGCGCTGGCTGATCGCTCGACCAGCTGCAGCCGGGCGTCTGGGTTGAGGATGTCGGGGTGCCGCTGAAACGGTCGGCGGGCCCAGCCCAGTCAGGTCGGCGGGTGAGGGGGCTGACGCGGGGGTCGGCGACAGCCAGGCTTCCCCGCCAGGACTCGACGAAGACACGCAGCCCCTCTCGGCGCTGCCACGGGTCGGTGGGCTCGACGCTGTCGATCGCAGGGTTGGTGATGCGCTTGACACCTACCCGAGCATTTCGGCGTAGCTGCTGTCAGAACCGGTCGCGCCCAGCAGCAACGGCACGGCTCGCCCGGCATGATCATGCCCGGTCGGCGAGCTACTTGTTGTACGGGCCGACGCTGATCTCGCACTTGTGAGCTCGTGCCGCACGGTACGCGACACGTCCACCGTGGCGACCTCAGCTCAGGCCCAGCCGGATCGCCTCGTGTGCTGCTGCACTGCGGGTGGTGACACCGAGCTTCGCGAACACCGACCTCAGATGCGTTTCGACGGTACGAGTGCTGAGGACGAGCTGTTCGGCAATGTCGGCGTTGCTGAGTCCTTGTGCGACGAGTTGGAGCACCTCGATCTGGCGCTGGCTGAGTCCTCGCGTGCGCTCCTCGAGCGTGGCGTTGAGTCGCTTGATGGCTCCTGCGGCAGTGTCCTCGATGCTTGTCGGCGATAGCTTCGCCGCTGTGTCTAGGGCCTGCCGCCAGGCCTCGGGGGACAAAGTCCTCTGTACGAGGGCGACGGCGGCGGCGTAGTTGTGTTCGTAGAAGCTCGCGCGCACTAACTGATGGTGATGGCGCCAGGCCAGTCCCGCCGCGAGGAGCGTAGCGGCCAGTTCGATCTCGGCGATCTCCGCCGCTATTTCGCCCAACCCCTCGACAATGTCGGCAGCGCTGCCGCAGATGCCCGTGTCGCGTTGGATCTGCAGAGCACGCTCGTAGCCGGCGACTGCATCTCTCCAGTGTCGGGTGAGACGGCACATGTCGGCCCGCATGACGTGGCCGCGATACCGGATGAAGTCATCGTCGAGCTTGTCGGCCAGGCTCATTGACCTCGCGATGTGGGTTTCGGCTTCAGTCCAGCATCCAGCCACCAGGGAGATCTGGCCGAGATCGCTCACGCAGGAGGCTTCGCCGGATTCATGACCGATCGAGCCGAAGATGGTCACGCTCTCGCGCAGGTGCCGGCTGGCGGCAGAAAGGTCGCCGTCGATGAGGAGCTGCCAGCCCAGCGACGAATGCGCCCAGGCGATGCCGCTGCGGTGGCCGAGCTGCCGATACCACCCCAGTGCCTCGTCGAAGTATCTCCGGGCGCGGGCGCCGTCGATGGGCGACCAGGAGAATCCGACCGATGTCAGGGCGCGCGCTCGGGCGAGGATCGACGCAGGGTCGCCTGGCTTCCACGGAAGTGCCAGGGCCAGCTCCAGTCGTTCTCGCTTGGCGTTCTCGGACGGCCAGGCGTAGGCCCAGAAGGCATAGAGTGCCCCAGAGAGAAGCAGCGCCCGATTGCTGTCGCCGACCTCCAGGGCCCATCGCATCGCCGCGTCGAGATTGTCGCGCTCCTCCCAGAGCGGCCCTTGCCGACCGACGGTTTGGCTGCCGTTCCACTGCGTCCGAGACTGCTTCATCAACGCGAGGAAGTAGTCGAAGTGCCTTCGCCGGACGTCAGAGTGCGGATCAGTGATGGCCGATCGGTTGGTGGCGTAGGTCCGAACCAGCTCGTGGAGCTGATATCGCGACCTCCTGCCCGGGTCGGTGGTGACCTGGACCAATGCCTGGTCGACCAGGGCCTGCAGGGTGTCGACTGGTGTGTCGGTCACCGCCTCGGCCGCGGCCGCGGTGAAGCTGCCGCGGAAGACCGCCAAGCCTGCCAGCACGACGCGCTGGTCCTCACCGAGCCCGCGCCAGGTGGTGGACAGCACGGCGCCGATGCTGCGATGTCTTTCGGCCAGTGACCACTCGGCCGATGACAGCACGTCGAGACTGACCGTCAGCTCGTGCAGCAGGTCGCGCGGTGCCATGATGCGGATCCGACTCGCCGCGAGCTCGACCGCCAACGGCAGACCGTCCAGCCGGGCGCAGATCTCTGCGATCGGCTGACGGTTGGCCGCCGTGAGTGCGTAGACGGGTGCGATTGCGGTTGCCCTGTCGATGAACAGCTCGAGCGCCGCGCCGGCCGCGTCGAGCGGCGGGATCGCGAACAGGCGTTCCCCTGCGAGACCCAACGGAACACGACTGGTGACCAAGATCCGCAGGTCAGGGAAGGCGGCAAGCAGGGCAACGATGACCTCACGGCATCCGGCGGCGACCTGCTCGCAGTTGTCCAGCACAAGCGCGCCGTCCGCGCTTGCCAGCGCGTCGCACAGGGCGGCCACCGACCCGGGTCCTCCTGCGGCCCGCACACCGAGTTCGTCGGCGATGGTTTGCTCGACCATGGCGTCCTCGCGCACGTTTGCCAGGGAGGCCCAGTAGACGCCTGATTGACGCTCGGTGTCGACGTGAGCGAGCCGTCGTGCCGTCTCGATGGCCAGCCGGGTCTTTCCCGACCCTCCGACGCCACAGATGGTGACCATCTGGTGGTCGCCGAGCAGGCCGACCAGATCATCGATCTCCTGTTCACGGCCGATGAAGTTGGAGGCGTACTCGGGCAGCCGGGCGGTCAAGTCCTGCATGGGTCGACGCTCCTCCAATCCTGGCTGATCGGATAGGGCTCAGCCGACTGGCTTGGTGGTCGCCACCGTCCGGGGTCGTGCCGTCGAGCCTACGACGATCGACTTCGGCTGGACATGAGCGTCGGTGGCTGACGGCGATCGTGGCACGCCTGCCTTTCGACAGTCAGCGCGGCAGACGGGTCCCGCGAGAAGGTGCAAATGGTGTCTGGGCGGCTCCCGCTGTGGTTCCACCGGCATGCAACGCGATGCCAGTTGCTGCTACGGCGGCTGTGCGAGACGTGACGTCGAGCTGCTGGTAGATCGAGCGCAGGTGAGCGTGGATCGTGCGCGGGCTCACTACCAGCCGGGCAGCGATTTCGGTGTTGCTCAGGCCGGCGGCGACGAGCCGCAGCACCTCGATCTGCCGGGGTGACAGGCCCGAGGCGCCTGCCTCGACCTCGCTTCGCAGCTCCGTGAGGGATGCGTACGCGAGTTGCATCGCCCGGTCGGACCCGAGTTGCTGTCCCACCTCGCTAGCCTCGATCCACGCGGGTTCGCCGAGGTGCCGGCGAACCTGATCGTCCAGGCTGAGCTGGTTGACCACCGCACACCAGGAGATCGTGTCGTGGTCGGAGTGCCAGCTCATAGCGGCACCGCAGAGCTGTGCGGCCGCGGCCCAGCGGCCCAGTTCCCCGCACAACCGCGCGACGACCTGGATGATCTGGGCCCACTGCGCTGTCAGCCGATACCTCCGCGCGCAGTCCAGCGCCCGTACGCAGGCATCGACTGCCTCCACCCACCGACGCCCGGCCTGATGGGCGAGGGAATGCTCCATCTCGCTGCAGCAGATGCCTGCGGGGATGTCCAGCACAGCAAAATCGTGTGCGGCTTGGCTGAGGTAGTCGACCGCCTCAGCCCAGTCGCCGCCGGCCAACGCGGCCGCACCGATGGTCTCCAGACACCAGGCTGCTCCCACCAGGTCGCCGCATGCCCGGCACTGGACCAGACTGGCCATGCAGTCCCGTCGGCATCCGTCGACGTCGCCCTCGAGGAGGCGGGCTTTGCCGTGTTCACGCAGGCAGGCGGCGACTCCAGCGGCGTCTCCGATCTGCTCGAAGAGGCGTCGAGCCGCCCGGAAGTTGGCAGGGCTGCTGGCAGGCTCGGTGGAGAAGAGCCGCAACCCGACGGCGCGCAGTGCTTGCGCGCGGGCTCGGATCTGCGTCGTCGTCGCGAGCGGACCCGGCAAATCCAAGGCCGCCTGCAGCTGAGACAGCAGGCGCTCGTAGGAGAGGGAACAGGAAACCCAGGATTGGTCGAGACCGACGGCCATGCGTTGAGCCCGTTCCGCGTCACCGCAGTCCATGGCCCACGTGGTCGCCGCATCGATGTTGGCCAGGTCGGCATGCACGGGGTCACTCGACAGCAGCGAGGTTTGGGTGTTCGAGGAACTTGTCGTGCTCTCGAGGAGATCGAGGAAGAAGCAGAGGTGCTTGTCGCGAACCACCTCGGGGTGCTCGAGTTGGTTGAGCGCGTAGACGCGGACGAGCTCGTGCACCTGGTAGCGAGAGCCGCCGGAGGAATCCGGCAGCCGCTGAAGGAGCGAGAGCTCGGTGAGCCGGGCAAGCGAGCCCAGATCGGCACCGGCCACCGACTGTGCCGCCTCGAGGGTGCAACCACCGACGCACACCGCCAACGCGCTCAGCACCGATCGCTCGGTACTGCCGAGCCATTGCCACGAGCTGTCCAGCACCGCCTGCATGCTGGGATGCCGGCCATCGACCACCGCCACGTCGAACTCCGGCGTCGACTCAGCAGTCTTGAGATGGACGAGCAGATCGTGAGGCGACAGCACCCGGATCCAGCTGGCCGCCAGTTCGATCGCCAACGGCGATCCTTGGAGCAGCCGACAGATGTCCCTCACGATCTGCCCGTTCGCATCGGCAAACACGGACGCCGACACGACCCTCGCCGCCCGGTCAATGAACAGCGCGGTCGCGTCTGTCGCGTACGGATCAGCGGCTGTCGCCTCGCCGCCCATCGGTGGAAGCGCCCAGACCACCTCGGCGGTCAACCCCAGTGGAACCCGGCTGGTGGCCAGAACCTTGAACCGAGAGCACGAGTAGAGGAGCTGTTCGATCAGCTCGCGGCACCTGATCGCCAAGTGCTCGCAGTCGTCGAGCAAGAGGAGTGCTCGCTGGGTTCGGAGCACCGAGATGATGGCGCCGAGCTGATGATCAGGAAACGACCCGGTCAGGCCGATGGCGCTCGCGATGGCCGGTCCGACCTCAGCCGGGATTCGCACTCCGGACAGGGGCACCCAGTACACCTGGAGCGGTTCGGGGTCGTCGGCGTAGTCCCCGCGGAGTCGCTTGACCACTTCGAGGGCCAGCCGCGTCTTGCCGGCACCCCCGACCCCACAGACCGTGACCAGCGCCGCGTCGTTCACCGCTGAGGCGAGAGCATTGCTCTCTCGCTCCCTTCCGGCGAAGCGGGTCAGGTACGTGGGCAAGATGTCTCCGAACAACTCGGCGTCGATCGCCATCGCACCCCTATCCCGCCTGTGGAGCCACCTCCTGGTCAGCAAGGCGGACGGCGGCTGCGGCTCGCTCGGCACTAGGCCGAGCATCGCTCCAGGGCGTGGCGTTTCGCAAGTTCGTGCGGGCAAAAGAGGCGCGCCTGAGTCGGAGGTGAGCCGGTCCCGCCGTGGGGCGTGGTGGTGTTCCTACCTCTCGGGCAGCCCAATGAGTGCGTCGTCGAGGTCATTGCCCGGCGGACTCGCTACGCGAGGGCGTCTCCAGCGGGCGCAGGAGCCCATGCCACCCAGGGAGGCCGTCGCCGAGCGACGCCGGCAGGGGGCGTCGCGAGTCGACAGGTTGCAACGTACCTGACGACCTTTACCGATTTCGGTTGCCAGGGACTGCTGGATTGCTGTGCCGGCAACTCTGGTGTGTCTGGTGTTGATCATGAACGAGGTTACGCAATTCTGCCGATGACCTGCTCAGCCACGCTTGCAAGTCTGTCGCCAACGATCTGCGCGACCACCGCGTTGTCGAATCGAAAGAGCGTCGGACATGTCGCAGAGAAAGACACAGCAGGCGCCAACAACCATGTCGCACCCGCGAGCCGTAACAGGGAGTCCTGTCGAAGCGGCTGCCCGTCCCGATGCTCCCCCGACCAAGGTGGCGTCCCTCATCGACCAGTCGGGCCATCCAACCAAGATGGGCACGTTCGTCGAGATCTCGACGAGATCGATCGAGAGCCTGACACTCGGCCCTGACCCAGCTCCACCGACAGGTCGACGGCCTCGGTGGTTGGTGGTGATCGCGGCGGCAGTGGTCGTCGCCAGCCTTGCCGCGCTAACCGTGGTCGGTGATCCCAATCGCCGCGAGCCCGGGACCCTGAGCCCGCCACCCATCCCGCTCCAGGTACTGATCCTGGGTGACAGCTCGGCTGGTCATGACGGCTGCGCAGACTGCCTCACCTACGTCGACCAGCTGGCCGCGGCATGGTCACAGGACGGCCGACGACGCGTTCACATCAACGACCAGACCTCGGCGGCGGATCAATCGCCGTCCGCGATGCCAGAGCTTCTCAGGCGCCTCCACACCGACCACACCATGCGCTACGCGGTAGACAACGCCGACGTGATCATGCTCGCCATTGGCAGCGGCGACGTGACACCGCCACCCACGGCAGCACGCTGCCGCTCGAAGCAGGGGGCTCGATGCCCGGAGGTCGCCGTCAGCCTGTTCCGGTCCAACCTCAGTGCATGGATCGCCGAAACCAGACATCTCCGCCACCAAAGCCCACCCGCCCTCCGCATCATCACCCCACCACCGACCACCGGATCACCCAGCCAGAACAACATCGCCCGCACCGCCTGTCAGATCGCTGCCACCTACCGCACCGGCTGCGTCAACACGTACAACATCGCCCGCACAGACGAGCACATCACCGCCAACAAAACCGATCCCCACCACCATCCCCGGCTGACACAGCACGGACATGACCTCGTCGCGACGGAGCTCATCGCCATCGGACTCCCCTGAAGGCCAACCAACAAAAGCATGGGACACCACCGAGCTCAAGCGGCGGGCGGCGCTGCGGGAGAAGACCCTTACGGTTGACCTGCTGATGATCATGGCCGCCGTGGTCGCCGCCTCGATCGGGCAGGTGTTCGACGGTGCCGTGCTCATCGTCATCTTCGCCACCTCGGGTGCGTTGGAAGCGTTCGTGACCGCCGCATCGCGGACTCGGTCCGGGCGCTGCTAGACCCGCCCCCGGAGCAGGCCACTCGGTGCAGCCCGATGGCGCGAGGACTTGATCGACCGTGTCCCACCCCATGAGGCTGCTCGTCGACGCGGACTCATCACCCCTCCAGCGACTGGAACTACCACTCCGTGTCCTACCGGGACGGCAAGGTCTACGCCAAATCCTGGACTCGATGGACTTTTGGGTCGCCTCCAGGGTGTTCATGCGGAACTAAGGGACTGAGCTGCCGGGCCGTTCAGATCCTCGCAACCCGGTCCACTACGGTGATGGCGCGTGTCGCAAGTCCGACGTCTTATGGCACACCGGCTGATCGTGTTAACGGCGAACCACGGCGGCCTCCGCGCGTTAGCCTCAGGCCATGCCGACCGCCCTGCTGCTGATGGGAACCGTAGGTGCCGGGCATCTACGACGAGGGGACGCGACCTTCACCTACGACGGTCTCGCGGCTGAGGCGGGAGTCGCTCGGCAGACGCTCTACACGCGCTTCCCTGACCGCGCGGACTGATCGTGTCGGCGGTGGAGCAGCTCCGCGCCGAAGTCGCCGGCCTCGAGACCCTCACGTCAGCGGTGCAACTGGCGGCGACGGCACTGGATGCGCTGGAAGCACTGCTCGACCTTCATCTGCAGCTGACTCCTCCCCTGCTCGACGCGCTCCGTGCCGTGGAAGGACAACGGGCACTCTCCCCCGGACTGTCCGAGGCGTTCGAGCACCGGTCCAGGGGCCGGCGGCAACTGGTGCGTCTGGTCGTCACACGACTCGCCGCCGAGGGGCAGCTGGCACCCGGGGTGTCCGTCGACCAAGCAGCCGACCTCCTCGGTGCGCTGCTGACCGGCACGTTCACCGCGGAGCTTCTCCGCCAGCGAGGATGGACGGCAACCCAGCTGCGCGACGCACTGGGCCGGCTCCTCGCCCACGGCCTACTCGCCCCTCCCCGACCACGGGGAGCCTCACCCACCAACCCAGGAGGACCATCGTGACCATCGACAGTCGCACCGCCGCCACCGACTTCTACCACCGGATCGAGAAGGCCTGGAACGCCGCCGACGGAGAAGCCTTCGGGTCCGCGTTCGCCGCCGACGCCTCGTTCGTCGACGTCCGAGGAGACACCCACGACGGTGCAGCCGCCATCGGCGCCGGACACCAGGGAATCTTCGACAGCATTTACCGCGGCAGCACCGTCGAGTACACCGTGCAGACCGCCCGGGCCCTCAACGATGAGCTCGTGCTGGCCCGAGGCCACTCCACCCTCGACGTGCCGGCAGGACCGATGGCAGGCTCCCACCGCGCGGTCAACACCACAGTCCTTCGCCGCACCGGGGACGCCTGGGCCGCCGTCGCCTTCCACAACACCTTGGTGCGAGCTTGAAACCCGGACGTCGCTTCCCGCCACCTACCGAACTCAGTATTCCCGCCCCTGCGCCGCCATCGCGACCACGAGCGGACTCGGCGGCACAGTTGCCCGCCACAAGCTCAGGGGAAGCAGGTGGCGATCACGGACGGGACAATCCACCACGCCGGCACCGCAAGTGGCCACCGGAGCGGTCCCATGTCGAGGGCCGCCATGCAGGGACCACGGTGCGGCTGACGCTGGGTGGCGCTCCTGATGCGGCCGCCCTGTGGGATCAACACCAGATCGGAGAGGGGGGCCGCTGAGCCGGCTCACGACATCAACAATCAGACCTTCAGGCCCGCACCGGCATCACAGCCACCCCTGGGAATGGGAAGCCAACCACCGGTACGGCCGGTCAGGCGCCGGCGTCCGGCAGGACCGGCAGGACCGGCAGGACCGGCAGGACCGGCAGGACACGGTCGAGTTGTGGATCGGTCAACGCCAAGCGTCAGCGTTGCGCTGCAGGCAAGCCTGAGTGCTGTCCGACCGGCGCTTCCGTCAGTCAGCGACTGCTTGGTAGACCACCGACCGGAACGTTCGGTCCGGCTGTTCGGGTCCGGTCATGTACTGCGTCATGAACACGCCGACGAGATCCTCAGCCGGGTCGACCCAGTAATAAGTCTTCGCTGCGCCGGACCATCCGAACTCGCCGACCGAGCCAGCACTCTGGCTGGCGCCGACGTCGAGCAGCACCCGTGAGCCCAGGCCGAACCCATACCCGGGGGTCGGCTCGCCCATGATCTCCCAGGGCAGCATGGTCGGAGGTAGTCGGTTGGCGTGCATCAGCTCGAGTGTTTTACGGCCGACAACTCGGTTGCCGTCGAGTTCTCCGCCGTTGGCGAGTGCCTGGGCGAAGCGGGAGTAGTCGTCGATCGTCGAGAACAGGCCGTGTCCGCCTCGGACGAACACGTCCGGCGTCCACGTTGGATAGGTGGCCGAGACATCAATGCGCTCGTTGAACCCGGCCAGTTCGGCCTTGGCGAGGTCGTTGGCGTCGTAGTTCAGGCCAGCGAGGTCCGGCAGCCCGTACATCGCAGCAAGTCGGTGTAGTTGGTCGTCGGGCACCCCGAATGCGGTGTCGGTCATGCCCATGGGGCCGAATATGCGTTCTGCCAGGAAGTCGCCGAGAGCCTGATCCGCGATGATCTCGATGAGCCGGGCCGCGACGTCGATTCCGACCGAGTAGTGGAAGCGCTCCCCGGGCTGAAACGCGAGTGGCAGGGAAGCGATCAGATCCACGCACTCCCCTAGTGTGCGGGTCGCATCGTCCAGGACTCGATGGTCGCGGTAGAGCTGGGCCGCGGGATTGTCGACCATGAAGTCATAGGTGAGACCGCTGGTGTGACCGAGCAGGTCGCCGACGGTGATCGGGGCGGTGGCGTCGACCACCGACCCGTCGGCGTTCATCACATGTGGGGTGGCGAACGCCGGCAGAAAATCAGCGACCGGATGGTCGAGCAGGAAGCGGCCTTCCTCATGGAGCAGCATCAACCCGGTCGACACGATCGGTTTCGTCATCGAGTAGATCCGGAAGATCGTGTCTTCGGTCATCGCGGCGGCGACCTCCGCGTCGCGATAGCCAAAGAGGCCGCGGTGCACCACCTGTCCCCGTCGGGCCACAAGCGTGCTGATGCCACGAACGACGCCTCGATCGACGAAGCTCTGCATCGCTGGGGCGATTCGTTCGAGACGCTTCACACTCATCCCGACCGATGCCGGGTCAACCACATCATGCGCGGCCATGACGCCTCCAGAGCTCGGACTGGTGCCATAGTGACACTCGCCGAGAACCTGCGCACGAACCGCCACCGTCTAGCCTTTCGAAGGCCGCAGGAGACGTGCCCTGCGCCCGATCTGGCCCGACAACGCAGTCAACATGCCAGAGCGTGTTCCGGCATGCCTGATGGGGTCGTCGAACGGCAAGCTGTCGCCCCTCGCGCGATCGAACTGAAGCTCGAGGTGCGGCTCGAACCGGAACGGGTGGGGGCTCCCTGGCGCCGTCGTATCCCAGCGCCCGCCACCTCACGATCGATTTCCCGTCAACGTCTTCCGCAGTGAACGCCCCGCTGGCAGGGTCCCCGCGCACAGGACAGACGAGCAATGCTGTACGCGTACCGAAGTCGTTCACCATTCGCGGAAGCACGTGGCACTCGGACGCCGGCGTGCGGTCTTCTCGGTGAAGGTCACACGGTAGGCCTTGCAGGGCATGCGACCCCGTGACGAACGTCGGCCGGCATGTGGCCGCACACCGGTGGCTGGCTCAGGGTGTGAGTCGATGGAGGTCACGTGGGAAGAGTGTGACCTCCCGAATGTTGGCAGCCTTGACCAGTCGCGCCACCCAACGTTCCAAGCCGATGGCAAAGCCTCCGTGGGGTGGCATCCCGTAGGCGAAGGCGCGTAAGTACGACTCGTAGGGCTCCGGTGGCTCTCCGCTGTCAGCGAGTGCGGCCAGATACTCGCTGTGCCGGTGGAGGCGCTGGCCTCCGGTTACCAGTTCCACTCCTCGAAACAGCAGATCGAAACTATTCGTCCACGGGCCGCCAGGCACATCCGCACCAGTCCACGGGTGGGTGTAGAAGGGGCGCTTGACCGCCGGGTACCCCTCGACGGCGAGCAGGTCGCTGCCGTAGGTGCGGCAGGCCCACTCACCAAGCTGACGCTCGTGCTCGGGGGCGAGATCTGGCTCGTCGGCTGGGGCGCCCACCAGACGCAGAGCCTCGGCGAAGTGGACGACAGGGATCTCCTCATCGATGACAGGGAGGGTGACGCCGAGCCGTTCGATCGCCTCGGGTGCGGACATCTTGATCGCCTCAGTCATGCCCACCAGCACCGTCCGCAGTACCGCAAGCACGTCACGGTGGTCAGCGATGAAGCCCAGCTCCACGTCCAACGACACGTACTCGGCGAGATGGCGCACAGTGTCGTGCGGTTCGGCGCGGAACACTGGGCCGACTTCGTACACCCTCTCGAAGGCCCCGACCAGCTGCTGCTTATAGAACTGCGGACTCTGAGCCAGGTAGGCCGGCCGGCCGAAGTAGTCGACCGTGAACACGTTGGAACCCGACTCCGTAGCCGTTTCGACCAGCTTCGGTGACTGGATCTCAGTGAAACCCTGGACATTCAGGCTTTGACGGAACCCCGCCGTCGAGGCGGCGGCAATCTCCCATCGCGCTCGCTGCGCCGGATGTCGCCAAGCCACCGCTGCGTGGTCGAGTGCGGTCGGAAGCGATGCAGTCAGGGAGGGCCGCCACAGTTCGAAGGGTGGAGTAGCGGCTGGTTCAGACAAGAGGCTGATCTCGGGCTCGGTGACCTCTACGCCACCGGGCGCCTTCGAGTTCATGACAGCGATGCCTGTCACCGACACCACGGTCTCTTCCGGCGGCAACACCGTCGATGGCGCCGCCACTATCTGCGCCAGCCCGCTTCGGTCGCGCAATACCAAGAAGCTGACGGACGCAAGCTCTCGTCGACGATGGACGTGACCTTGCACAGTGACGGTGCTGCCGTCTTCCACGGTGGGCAGCGCTGCAGCGAGTGTGCGAGACGGGGTTGCTGATCTCATGTGTCCTCCAGGCGATGAAAGCCCTGGAGGTGTGGGCGGGGGCTAGATCGCGGTGCCACCACACCTTCGCCGACGAATGCCGACCTCTCGTCGGAACACCGAACGCGCGGGTCACGAGCGCCGAAACTACCGGCCGAGGATCGTCACACCTCACGCGAACCACCTGAAGGCTAACCCCACCAACGCAACCTGTGCACGCCAATTCTGCGGATCCCGTGACGCCCGAATCCCTAGCGCTTCGAAGTGGGCACCCCACCGCCTCTGCCCTGGATCAGACCAGCCCTCCCGCCGCAGGACAACCCGCTTGCGGCACTCCCCTGCTCCGTCTGCGGGAGGTGGAGCTCGACGTCTGAGCCGGAACCGCCAAGTGCCTGATCGGCCGGCGACCGTGCGGTCGGACCCTTCGTTGACTTACCGCCAGACCTCGATGCATCCAACGTCCAGCAACAGCTCGGCGCGAGTTGAGTAGACGCGCGGGCCGGCACCGGGCGACATCACCGAACGACGACTTCGGGTCGGCATCACGGGCTCGCACGTACGCAGACGCCAACGTGAAGTCCTCCGCTGGGCCGACGCGCCACAGCCCGGCGGCCACCGAGTCGACCCCGGCCCGGTAAGGCAACACCTGCCGGCGACACGTGCTTGAACGAGGCCGCTGCGGGCATGCCGGTCGCCCGGTCGGCCCCACGAACGAGCTGGAACGCGTTGAGGACACCCAGGCGGTCGATGTCGCTCTACATGCTTCCTGCCGGTCACCTCCGGCCACGCCAGTCGCAGGACCGGCGTTATCTTCCGCCTGCGGGCACAGGGCACCGGGCAACCCAGCCGACTGAGCACCCGGACCATGGTCCAAGCACCCCGCAAGTCGTGCTTCCGATCAGTACGAGCGGGCGACATAGGCGATGAGGTCGGCTTCGGTGTCGCTGTCGGGCACCGCACCGTCAACGCGGGTCAGGCAGCGAACCGTGATCGCCGACTGCGCCAACAGATCTTCGCCCGCCTCCCCGACAACCGACCAGGGCACCCTGGCCCATCCCTCGCCGCAGGCCTCGACCGCCTCGCTCACGCTGGCCACGTCGGCGGTCCGGGCGTCCCGCGCTGCGCGCGCACCGTCCAACATGGCCGCTTGTTCGCGCGCCAGCAGGGCGACCACCGCCTCAGGGCTGCCGTTCAGCGGCGTCTGCTGCTTTCCACCGGACAACCGATTTGCGACCGTCACCTGCCCTGCGACGAGGTCTCGCGGGCCGAGCTCGAGCCTCAACGGAACGCCCTTGAGTTCCCAGTCCACTGCTCGACGCCCGAACGGGATGTCGGTGCGGTCGTCGACAACGACCCGCACGCCGACCTTCCGTAGGTCTGCGCCGAGCCGGTGCGCAGCCTCGGCCACATCAGCCTTGACCGCCATCACCACGACCTGAACAGGCGCCAGTGCTGGTGGCAGCCGCAACCCGTCATCGTCACCGTGCACCATGATCAGTCCGCCGACCATCCGCGTGGAGGTGCCCCACGACGTCGTCCACGCCAGCTCTTGTCGACCTGCGGCCGACAGGTAGTCGATGTCGAACGCTCGGGCGAAGTTCTGGCCCAGCTCGTGCGACGTGCCCATCTGCAGTGCCTTGCCGTCGCGCATCAGAGCCTCGCAGGCGAGGGTGGTGACCGCTCCGGCGAATCGCTCCCGGGCGGTCTTGCGGCCCACGACGACCGGGATGGCCAACACGTTGATCATCAGGTCTTGATAGGCCCGGTGCAGGATCATCCGAGCGTAGTCGCCGGCCTCCTCCTCGGTCGCGTGTGCTGTGTGCCCTTCCTGCCAGAGGAATTCTGTGGTGCGCAGGAACAGCCGCGGCCGCAGCTCCCAGCGGACCACGTTGTTCCACGTGTTGAGCAACAGCGGCAGGTCCCGGTAGCTCTGCGTCCACTTCGCCATGTACTCGCCGATGACGGTCTCACTGGTCGGCCGGACGACCAGAGGCTCCTCCAGCTGTTTGCCGCCAGCATGTGTGACCACGGCCAGCTCCGGGCTGAAGCCTTCGACGTGCTGGGCTTCTCGCTGCAGGTAGGACTGCGGGATCAACATCGGGAAGTAGGCGTTCTGCGCACCGCACGCCTTGATCCTGGCGTCCATCTCCGACTGCATGCGCTCCCAGATCGAGTAGCCGTACGGTCGGATGACCATGGTGCCGCGCACCGGGCCGTTGTCGGCCAGCTCTGCCTTGGCAACCACATCCTGGTACCAACGGGGGAAGTCCTGGGTCTGCGAGGTGAGTACGCCAGCCACGCGATCAACCTACGGGCCACGGCTCGGTCGGCGCCCTGGAATTTCGACGTCAGTCAGGGGTCGGCCTGCGGCGCCATCCATGTAGGCGTGGAGCGGACTGGTTGCTCGGCTTCACGAGAGGACGTCGATGGGCACGGCGCCCGCGAGCAGTACCGTCACCACCGTGTCCGATCCCGATGTCGTGAGCCAGAACCGTGAGTACTGGGACCGTCTGGCACCCATCGCCACGGCGAGCCGGTCGCGTTCTTCCTCGACGGCGGCAGCGCCCTCACCCCGGACGAGATCGCCGCCGTGGGGGACGTGCAGAACCGTCGGGTGCTCCAGCTGGCCTGCTCGGTCGGTGACGAAGCGCTGACCTTCGCTCAACACGGCGCCACAGTGACCGCTGTGGATCTTGCCCCCGCCCATCTGGCCACCGGTCGGGCGAAGGCGAAAGCGCTCGGCCTCGACGTGACCTTCATCGAGCAGGACATGATGACGCTCGATGCCCAGGTCACGGGGTTCGATGCCGTGAGCTGTGCCACGAGCGAGGCGCCCGAGCCGTCGAGGGGCTGTTCACGACTCACCACCGACCGCAGGAGACGGGAGACATGTCGCTCTACGTCGGCAGCCGCGAGATCTTCGCCGCGGCGGGGTATCGCGAGGTCAGCAGACCGACGCCGCGTCGCGCCGTGATGCGCGTCGACCTGTAGTCGCCAGGTCTCTCACTGAAGTTCTTCGGCGCTGGGTCTTGCCCCTGACACTGGTGTCAGGTTTTAGCGTCATGTCCATGAGAACGAACCTGGCTCGAGCCGAGTTGCTTTGCCCGTTGAACCACTCGCGGCTGCGCCTCCCCAACCGCGTGGTGTTGGCACCGATGACGCGGTTCAGAGCCGACATCCACGGTGTCCCGACTCGGGTGATGGCTGACTACTACGCTCAGCGAGCCGGAGCCGGCCTGCTGATCACCGAAGGCATCTGGCCGAGTGAGCGGGGCCAGTCCGACCGGTACATGCCCGGGCTCGCCACCGACGCCCAGGTCGCCGGCTGGCAGAGGGTCACCGCCGCCGTCCATCGCCGGGGCGGGCGCATCATCGCCCAGCTCATGCACTCGGGCCGAGCTTCCCATCCCGCGAACCGGCTCGACGGTCAGGTGCCGCTGGCGCCATCCCCGGTAGCCTCCACCAACACCGCCCACACCCCGTTCGGCAAGGCCCCGTTTCCTGTGCCGCGGACGATGACCACCGCCGACATCTCCGATGCCGTGCACGACCACGTTTCCGCCGCCCGGAACGCGATCAGAGCCGGTTTCGACGGCGTCGAGCTGCACGGCGCCAACGGCTACCTGATCCACCAGTTCTTGAGCGACAACACGAACCTGCGCAGCGATCAGTACGGCGGCGACATCGGTAGGAGACTCACCTTCCCGCTCGAGGTGACGGCTGCGGTCGCCGACGCCATCGGCGCCGACCGCGTCGGCGTCCGGCTGTCCCCCGCCAATCCGATCAACGGGCACCTGGAGGCTGAGCCGGCCGCCATCTACCGGCCACTGGTGACCGCACTGGACGAACTCGGCCTGCTCTACCTGCACCTCATCGAGAACCCCGCTTATCGCGCGCTGATCGACCTCCGCCCCCGTTGGAGCGGTGTGCTGATCGGCAACGTGGGCAACGAAGACGGCACGGCCACGACCATCGAGGCAGCAGCCGCTCTCGTCGGCGGTGGTACCGCCGACCTCGTCTCGATCGGTCGACTGTTCATCGCCAACCCCGACCTCGTTGACCGCATCCGGGCGGGCGCGGACGTGGACGACTACGACCGGACCACGCTGTACACCCACCATGCTGCGGGTTACAGCACCTACCTGCCGTGGATGAGCGAACCAGCTCTCACCTGCTCAGCGCAGTGAGGTGATGACGCTGTCGAGGATCGTCCGCGTGCGGAGCAGGTCGCTGATCTGCTCATCGATCCTGGTCCGCTCTTCAGTCAACGCCTCCCCGAGCAGACCGGTGCGGTCCTCGGGGTGAAGGATGCACGGCAGCAGATCCGCCATGGTCTTGGTCCGGATCCCGGCCCGGAGCAGCTGCTGAATGACCTCGACCCGCTCGATCGCTGACGCCGGGTAGACCCGCTGACCACTCGGCGTCCGTGTCGACGACAGCAGATCCTGCGCCTCGTAGTAGCGAAGCGACCGCACGCTCACCCCGGTGGCCCGGGACAACTCACCGATGCGCATCAATCCCCGCCCTCCACCGCGCCGACAACACAGTCAGGACCTTCTCCTGAAACCAGCAACGACTGACCTTCTGCCGTACGCCTGCGACCAGGCGTCTCCGGGCCGGCCAGCCTGCTGAGAATAGCGCTCACTGCGGCGACCCTCCCGTTCGAAGCCGTCGTCGTCGTGGACGGCGTCACCGTGTGTGAGGTCACCAGCTCTGTGATCTCGCAGGGTGACGAGGCTCAGCACGTGGTCCAGGAGAGCGGCAACCGCGCTTCGCATTCGTGCGAGCATCACCGGGTGTCCAAGATGTGGTGGAAGTCGGTCGACGCCTTCGCTGCAGACCTGCCCGGGGCGAACGAGGCTCGCCTGCGTGAGATGCGGGACTGGGCCGAGCAGCAGCAGAGATCTTCGGACGCACCCGGCATGGGACGCAACCCGCGGGCACGTCGGCAATTCAGACAGATGCGCGATGCCGCAGACTCGGAGCTCGATCGGCGTGGTTTGCTCTGGCCCGGCACGTGAGCGTTCTTCGCTGAGCGAGTCGATGCTGCCCGCCGGCCGGCAGTGACGTCCGGCAACACAGGTTTCCGGGTACCGCTCGGCCACACACGTCGGCTTGCCTATCGTCAATCGAGATCCGAACACTCTGGCAGAGAGGCCGACGTGTTGAGCTACACACGTGACGACCTGGACCTGGTCGGTGCGATCAATCGCTCCACCGGTGCGGGACTGAGGGTTCGAGGGCGGTCGATGTCCGGGAAGCTCGGCGGAGCCATCTTCGTCGATTGGCCGGACGGTCGCACCGGGGTGGTGACGATCTTTCACAGCGGGTTGATCGACGCTCAACGCGTGGCCAGTGTCTTGAACTCGCTACAGGCCCAGGGTCTGCCGGTGCCACGTCACGAGCTCGTCGTCGATCTGGGCGATCGGGTGGTGTTCGTCCAGCAACGCTTGGCCAGCGGGCCGTCGCGACGACTCGGTCCGAAGCGGGTCGACGAGATCGTCGGGATCAACGAGCTCTTCGCCGACGTGCTGTCCGGTCGCTCGGACGTGCCATCGGTCTCGGATTGGTTTCGTCCAGCGGGCGAGGATCGGGATCGCAAGTTCCGGTACGTCCCAGAGGATGATCGTCGGGCTCGTGAGGTGGTCCTGGAGATCGTCCGACTCACCAGCAGCGCTGAAGACGGCCTGCTGGCGGGCCGCGATCTGGTCCATGTCGACCTCAGCGCGGCCAACGTGCTGTTCGACGAGGAGGATCGGGCAAGCGCCGTTGTCGATTGGAATCTCGGGGTCTATCGGGGTGACCACCAGCTTGCCCTCGTACAGACCCGGTTCGACCGCGAGTGGTTTGTCAGGCGTGCCGATGCCGACGAGACCGAGCTAGCCGCCGCCCGCCGCCTCGATGAGGTGTTGGCTGATCGAATCGCGCCTGACACGCTGCGTCTGTACTGGGCGTACTGGCTTGGTCACCACCTTCCCGGAGCGTTCCGCAGCGGGGATTCGACCGTCATCGAGTGGCAGCTCGCGCTGGCCGAGGCCCGCCTCCAGTGACGCGGCGTACCCCTCATCCTGCGCGGTTGCCCCATCGCAGGCTCGGCGATCGGCGGCAGCCGGCTCGCGCCACCTGTCTCGTGATCCCTGCAGCCATGCCACCAATTGGTTTTCGCGGCCGGGCTCTGGCCGAGCAGCCAGCATCGCCTCCGCGTCGTCGGGCTGAACCGAGCAGAACGCCATCAGCTCCTGCGCGACCACGTCGTCGACGAGCTCCAGCTCGGGCGCAGCCGGCATCTGGTCCAGCCGCGAGCCGGCTGCTGCGCCCATACCCAGACGGAGGGCAAGGTCAGTGGCAGTCGTTGTGATCTGTGCTACCGCTCAGTCGACCGAGTTCGACAGGTGGTCGAGGGCCTCGACGTCGTCGGCCTCCAGGTCGAAGTCGAGTTGCGCATTGGCCTCGATGCGCTCTGGGGTCACGGACTTGGGCAGCGGCAGCACGTCTTTCTCCAAGAGGTAGCGGATCGACAACTGAGCGACGCTCTTGCCGTACTTCTCGGCAATGTCGGACAGCCGGTTGTCGTCCAGCAGCTTGCCGGTGGCCAGCGGGGAGTAACCCTCGACGAGGATGTCGTGTTCGTGGCAGTAGGCGGTCGTCTCGGGCTGGGTGTTGCCGATGAACCAACGGATCTGGTTGGCGTGCGGCGTCACCTCGGTGCCTGAAGCCAGCGACTCGAGATCCTCGACGTTGAAGTTGGACACGCCGATCGAGCGCACCCGCCCGGCCTCGTACATCTCCTCGAAGACCTTCCAGACCTCGATGTTGCCCGCCTTGTGGTCTGAGCCCATGTCCTGCCAGGGCCACGGCGCATGGATCAGCCAGAGGTCGATCGGCCCCAGATCGAGATTGCTCGACGACGTCTCGAACGCCTCTCGCGCGCCCTTGGCGTCCTTGATCTCCGCCGGGAGCTTGGTCGTGATGTAGACCTCGTCGCGCGGCACACCGGAGTCACGGATGGCCCGACCCACGCTCTGCTCGTTGCCGTAGGCCAGAGCCGAGTCGATGTGGCGGTAGCCGACTCTCAGGGCCTCGGTCACCGCATCGTAAGCCTCGGATCCGTCCGGGATCTGCCAGGTGCCGAACCCGATCTTCGGGATCTGGAGGCCAGAGGAAAGGGGAAATGTTTCGGTGAGGATGGACACAACGTGAAACTACAGCTGCCAGGTCGCTGACCACCGATCGGGTGCGTCGGGCTGCGCGAAAGGGCAGCCGGAAGCGCCCCCGCCGGCGCCCGAGGCCTCCTTCCCGCCTGCCGCTGACGGGTCGTAAGGTCGGGAGGACACCAGGCGGGTAGGGGTGACATGACCTGGAAACGTGAACCCGGGAACGATGCGGTGCCTGATCGACCGCGACAGCCATCGAAGGTTCGATCACTCACCGCTGCCGATGCTGTGGTGGGCCTGCAACGTGCCGTGGGCAACCACGCAGTGGCCCAGCTGTTGACCGGGCAGGCCGAGGATGTGGTCGTCACCGGCGAGATGAGCCTGGCCGATCTCCCACGGCGCGACCGGCCGCCGGAACAATCATCGGCCGGCACCCCGGCCGTCAGCGCGGCTTCGGTTCAACGTGACCTGGCTCAGTCGATGCCGGTCGCGAACGGGGTCTTCGGGATCGGCATGATCGCCCACAACGATGGCCCCACCCCGGCGGGCGGGTTCAGCGGGCTGAAGGGCGAGGTCACCTTCGAGCCGGCGTCGACGGCGCCGTACACGAACAAGCTCGGGCTCGTGCAGATCGTCAAGCTGCAGGACAAGAGCGGCACCGATGTCAACCCTGCCTCGCTGCCGGCGGCCACGGGTCCCGAGGTTCGCACCAAGGCCGACCCGTTGAAGGGCGTCGAAGGTGGCTTCTTCACCGACGTCCTGCACCAGAACTTCGGAGCCGCGCCACCGGTGGTCGCACCGAAGGGTCAGGCCCATGCGTCCTACTACGAGGGCGGGGCGCCGATCTTCGGGTTTCGCCGCTCCGAGAAGGTCGAGGACATCAAGGCCGCCAAGCTCACCGACACGCCGGGATCGACGGGCAAGGCCGACTTCGATTTCAGCTTCGAGACCGTGGCGAAGGGTGACGACAACCTGCTGAACTACGGGGCGATCAAGTGGGAGTTCAAGCTCCGGGCCGGCCTGGTGTCGGATGAGCACGTCTCGGTGAGCGACAACGCGTCAGCGACCTATGAAGAGGCACTCAGGCGCCACGAGGACTTCTACGTCCACGAACCGGTCACGATCTACTACGACTTCGACGTCGACACCCCCAGCGCCGGAGAAGACGCGAAGTTCGCTGGTCTGATCCCGTACCTCGCCAGGTTCCCCGACGTCCGGATCAAGGCCGAGGGCTTTGCCGACCTCCGCGGTTCGGTGGATCACAACCGCCGGCTCGCCGCGCGCCGCGCCCAAGCGGCGGTCGCCGGTCTCGTCGCGGCCGGCGTCGACGCGAGCCGGATCGACGCGCCGACCGTGTCGGGTGCGACATCGTCGTTCACCACTGACGCGGTGACTGCCCAGGACGAGGAGGCCAACCGCCGCGGGAACCGCCGCGTCATGCTCACCTTCGAACACACCGCCAGCACCCCATGAGGAGGTTTCAATGGCCGAGGACGTGCTGAATCGCCTGGCTTCGCCGGATCCGAACGTCTCGGGACTGGCGCTCGGTGAGCTGGTCGAACAGGGCCGGGGCGCTGTTCCGACGCTGGTGACGGCGCTGGGTTCGGACCGGGTCGAGGTGCGCCGGCTGGCGATGGAGGGGCTCGGCACCGTCGCGGACCCGGGCACCGCCGATGACGTACGAGCCGGGCTGGACGACTCCGACGGTCAGGTTCGCTCGCTGGCGGCCGTGGCTCTGGCTCGGATGAACGACCCGGCCGCCCTGGACGCACTGGCCGACACCCTGGATGACTGGCCCGACCTGCTGCACTCGGAGATGTCGCGTTCCGCCTACGAGCTACCCGGCCTCGGCCTACGGGCTCTCTCGGTAGCGATACCGCTGCTCGGCTCCGCCGACTGGGCCGATCGCGCGAAGGGCGACTGGGTCATTCGAGCCGTGCTGCGACAGACCGGAGACGACCACGACACGAACGACCTGAGCCAGATCATGCAGGACTTCACGCCGGATGCCGACGCGGATCAGCGCCAGGCTGCTGCAGCCCGCGCGGCCGACTGGCTCCGATCGAGCGGTCTGCCGGACCGCTGATGATCCCGGACCGCCGATGATCACCGTGTCGCTCCGGGACCAGGTCTGGAACGCCTGCACGACCAAGTCCTGCTGTCGGACCACGCGGGTGCACGTGACGGCCGCCGATCTGGAACGCCTGACCTCGGCGTTGGAGGTCTCCGCACTCGCCGTGACAACCGCTGCTCCGTTACGGCCTCCCTACGACACCGAGGGGTTCGTGTTGCAGCCCGGCGGCCCAGCCTGGGAGCTCGTGCTGCGTAAGAACGGCGCCGTCGGCTCGATGGGTGCGCCCTGCGTCTTTCTCGTCGAGACGAATGACGGCCACGCGTTCTGCGGTGCCGGTGCCGTGCGGCCGAGCACCTGCCGGGCCTTTCCCGCCGTTGCCGTCCGGGGTGAGATCCGGGTTCAGGACGCCCTCTGCCCCTGTCACCACTGGAGCTCCGAAGACGTGGGTGACGAGGATCGCGCCGAGGCACGAACGGCGGAGGCCGAGGAGGCCGCTGACCGGACCCTGATCGCCGACTGGAATCGCCACGTCCAACAGGTCGGCGGAGATCATTCCGTCGAGGCGTTCTGTGCGCACCTGCTCGCCGCCCGTCGGAGCATGGCGTGACTGCCCTGTCCCCCTGTGCGCAGTGCCACGAGGCCTGCTGTCGGGACTACCTCGTCACGGTGTCGGGACTCGACGTCTACCGAATCAGCACGGGTCTCGGTCTGGATCCGAACCAGTTCGCCGTGCCCACCTCCTACGGCGAACCCCCTGACGGTTTTCGGGTCGACACCAGCGGACGGACGCACCGGCTCAGTCTGGACAAACGCCGGGGCGGCGACTCGGCGGGCTGGTGCACCTTCTGGATGCCCGTCGGTGACGGACTCGGCCGGTGCGGGATCTACGCGCTCCGTCCCGGAGTCTGTCGGACCTATCCGGCGACCCTCGTCGACGGTGAGGTCGCACTGCGCTCTGACATCCTGTGTCCGGACGGGAGCTGGGGCAGCGACAGTGGGCTTTTCAGTGTGCAGTGGAGGACTCGGGCTGAGCGCCAGTACGCGGAACTGGAGATCGACGCTTACGTCAACCGCCGTTGGAACGGTGCGGCACTCTTGACCTCGCTCCCCGACGACGGGTATCGCCGCTATCTGGACTGGATCTTCGCCGTCTACCGGCGGCTGTCCGAAGCCGACGTGCTGACTGAGGCGACGGTGCCGTCACGGGCCGTGCTGGCCAAGGTGCTGCAGCTCATCACGGAGATGTCCCCGGTCCGAGCCGGGCACGGCGGATGATCCGTGACGCCGCCAAGAGCCCGTCAGGGATTGTCAGCGGGGTCGGTGGCCGGCATGGCGGCCTGCACGTCGCCGTTCTGGGCGGTGGCGGCCCAGGCCGCGAGCAGCTGGAGGCCGTCGTGGCTCGGTGAGCCGGGCGCGGCGGTGAACGCGAGCAGCTGCAGGCCGGGATCGGAGGTGAGGTCCATCGCCTCGAAAGTCAGGTCGAGGTCACCGACGATCGGATGGTGCAGGTCCTTCGTACCGGTGCGGTGGACACGGACGTCGTGTGAGGCCCACAGGGTACGGAACAAGTCGCTGCGCGTGGCGAGCTCACCGACGAGGTCGGTGAGGATCCGATCGTAGGGGGACCGTCCGGCCTCGGCTCGTAGCAGGGCGACGATCTGGCAGGCGTTGCCCTCCCAGTCCCGGTAGAACGACTGTGCTCGCGCGTCGAGGAAGATGAACCGGGCGGCGTTCATCGGCCGTTGCGGCATCACGAACATCTCGGAGAACAGTGCGGCCCCGAGCCGGTTGGTGGCCACCGCGTCGAGGCGGCCATTCTGGATGAACACCGGCACGTCGATCATCGCGTCGATCAGCAACTGCACGTTCGGGCGGACCTGGTGCGGGCGGGACGGCCCTCGCCGGCGGACCGGTTCGGCTCCCTGGTTCGCGGCCCGGACGAGGTCGCAGAGGTGGGCGTGCTCAGCCTCGTCGAGCTGCAAGGCCCGACTGATGCCATCCAGGACGGCGTCGGAGACGCCGGTCCCATGGCCGCGTTCGAGCCGGACGTAGTACTCGGTGCTCATCCCGGCGAGCAGGGCGACCTCCTCGCGGCGTAGCCCTTTCACGCGGCGGCGGCCGCCGAAGTCGGGCAGCCCAGCCTGTTGCGGGGTGAGCCGTTCCCGCCGGGTGGTCAGGAACTCGCGGATGTCGTTCCGGATGTCCATGCCATCGAACCTATGTCCAGGGTCACGTTCCCAGGGAGTCCCTGTCATTGACCCCATAGCCAGGCACTCCCTCAGGCGTCGCGTCACGCCTTCACTGGTGCCACATCACTCCACGAAAGGATTTGCTCCTCATGCCTGAGAAGAAGGTTTGGTTGGTCACCGGCGCTGGGCGGGGTCTGGGTGTTGACATCGTCAAAGCGGCGTTGGCCTCGGGCCATGCGGTGATGGCCACTGGCCGGGACCCGGGAAAGGTCGCGGCCGCGTTCGCCGCTGACGACGACCTGGCCACGGTGGCTCTCGATGTCACCGATCCGGACAGCGTCGAGGCTGCTGTCCGGGCCACGGTTCAACATTTCGGACACCTCGACGTGGTCGTCAACAACGCCGCCAACTTCCACGCCGGATTCTTCGAGGAACTCACGCCGGAGGCGTTCCGGGCGCAGGTCGAGACCTCGTTCTTCGGCCCGGTGAACGTCGTCCGCGCCGTACTGCCGACCCTGCGTGCTCAGCGCTCCGGTCTGCTGCTGACTGTGTCATCGACGGCAGGGATCGCGGGCGGAGAGTTCCTGTCGGCCTACGCGGCCGCGAAGTTCGCGGTGGAGGGCTGGATGGAGTCGGTGGCAGCCGAGGTCGCCCCGTTCGGAATCCACACGATGCTGGTCGAGCCGGGGTTCTTCCGCACCGAGCTCCTCACCACGGAGTCGACGCAGTACGCGGATGCCTCCATCGACGACTACGCCGACCGGACCGCGGCCACTGTCACCGCGTGGAAGAGGATGAACGGACAGCAGAGCGGCGACCCCGCCAAGCTCGCCGCCGCCCTCGTGGAGCTCACCGACCGTGATCAGCAGCCGGCCCGGTTCCCCGCCGGCGCGGACGCCGTCACCACCTTCGAAGACCGCGCCGAGCTCTTGGCCGGGCTGGCCGACGCCAACCGCAACCTCTCGAGCAACCTCGGTTACGAACAGGCCGGACCTGATCACCACTGACCAATCACCACAGCTGACGTCCGGCGACGTGAGCCAACCATTACAGTCCGGGTGCATGATCACCGCTCCGGACAGTTCCGAACGCTCGGCTCTGCTGCATTTCCTCGCTGCGAACCGGCGGGCCGCTCTGCAGGTCGTCGACGGTCTGTCCGAAGAAGACGCGCGGCTGACTGTCGTGCCGAGTGGATGGACCCCGTTCGACCTGCTGGTGCACCTCGGTGGCGTCGAGCGACATTGGTTCGTCTTCACGTTGGCCGGCGATGTGACCGATCCGCCGGCTCGACCCGGCGAGCCCACGACGCTGGCCGAAGCCGTCGAGTCGTACCGCGCCGAGTGCCGGAGATCCGACGAGATCCTCACCCGGTTCGGACTCGACGATGCGTTGACCCTCCAACCGGATGAGTTGGTCGGCGAGGTCACCACTGTCCGCGGAGTGCTGTTGCACGCGATCGAGGAGATCGCCCGGCACGTCGGACATCTCGACATCGCTCGTGAGCTCCTGGACGGACGTACCGGACTCGGCCCGCGCTGACGCTGCGCCGGCCCTCGCCCTCCTAGCGACGCGAGTGCCGGTGATCACCAGGGCTCCGGCCGCCCCCGGCCACGGGGTGCTCCTCAGCGGAGCCATTCACCAGGTTGCCGTCTGAGGCATGGCACGCGCCCAGGTTGCTGACGGGTGTCGGATTCTGCGCCTCGGATTCGTCGTCTGTGAGTCACGTCGTCTGACGTGCAGCTCTGGCAGAACACGGAGGTCCACTGACCATGGCCACGCGCACCAAGTCTCCTGTCGCCGTGTGGACGGCTTCAGGACACCACCTGATCGCGAGTCGTCACCATCGGGTCGACGAGCGAACGCTCGGCGACGTGGTCGCTGAGGAGTGGGTGGACAGAACGCCCTCGACACCGACGTGGACGCCGACGCCGACGCCGACGGGATTACAGTCCGGTGCGAGTGGGCCGATTCCGGCGGAGGTGTCGGATCTCGACTCGTCGGATCGTCGTGGAGATGTCGTCGTCCTCTGACCGCCAGAGGATTTCACCCGAAGGAGACAGCCCATGAGGTACCTGCTTTTCGTCGCGACGGACACCGAGCCCGACTCCGACCTGACGGCGATGCCCCCCACCGAGGGATGGGTCCGAACCAACGACGCCCGCGGCACCCGCATCCTCGGCCACCGACTGCGTCCCATCGAGGACGCCACGACCATCCGGGTGCGCAATGGTGAGCTGCTGATCACCGACGGGCCGTTCACCGAGAGCAAGGAGTGGGTCGCCGGCTTCGACATTCTCGAGTGCGGAAGTCTGGACGAGGCCATCGAGATCGCTGCGTCGCACCCCATGGCCCGCCAAGGCCGTCTCGAGATCCGCCCCTTCTGGCCAGAAGAGTTCTGAGCACCTCGCGGTGTCCAGCGCCGAAGCGTCGGTGGGTCACGCGCTGGCTGGCGCCCTGGCCGCCGAGCGGCTGCGGATCATCGCTTCGCTGATTCGGACGACCCGAGACTGGGATCTCGCCGAAGACTCCCTCCAAGACGCTGCCGTCCGGGCGCTGCGCCGTTGGCCGTCGGATGGCATCCCCGACAACCCGGCGGCCTGGCTCACCACGACCGCCCAGCGATGCGCGTTGGACATCCTGCGTCGCCGTCGCCGTGAGACCGAGCAGGTGAGGCAGGTGCAGAACATGGTCGATCACCTCAGGGACCGTCAGGAGCCCGCCGGCGACGACCGGTTGGCGCTGATCTTCAGCTGCTGCCACCCGGCGTTGCCGATGGCGGGCCGCGTGGCCCTCACGTTGAAAACGGTCTCGGGTCTCAGCACTCGGCAGATCGCTGCCGCGTTCCTGACCTCTGAAGCGACGATGAGTCAACGGCTGCTGCGTGCCAAGAACAAGATCGCCCACAGCGGGATCGGGTTCTCACTACCCGAAGCCCATCGTCTGGCCGAGCGCAGCGCCGGTGTGCTTGCGGTGATCTATCTGTTGTTCAACGAAGGCTATACGGCGTCCGTCGGCCCGGCCGACGACCCGTTGTTGGCCCGCGAGGCTGTCGAACTGGCCGGTCTGGTCTGCGAGCTGCTGCCGATGGATGCGGAGGCCGAGGGTTTGCACGCTCTGCTGATGTTGCAACACTCGCGGCGTTCGACACGGGTGGATGCGAACGGCGATCTGATAGCCATGGAAGACCAGGACCGCAGGGGCTGGGACGCTCGGCTCATCGAGGGCGGGCTCGCCGCCCTGCAGCGATCACGGACCGCGGCGCGCGGTGCCGCGGGCGCTTATCGGGTTCAGGCTGAGATCGCCGCCCTGCATGCGCGCGCACCGGTCGCCGCGGCCACCGACTGGGCGGCAGTGGTCTCCTGGTACGACGCTCTCCTCGTCATCTGGCCGTCGCCGGTGGTCGCGTTGAACCGAGCAGTCGCCACCGGGTTCCGCGACGGTCCCGAGGCCGGTCTGGTCGCGGTCGACGCCATCGCCGATGACTCTCGGCTGGCTGGATACCACCTGGTCCCCGCCGTGCGCGCCGACCTGTTCAGGCGTGCCGGACAGGTGGCGGAAGCGGGCGCCGCCTACCAGTCAGCCATCGCCAAGGCACGGACCGACGCTGAGCGACGGTTCCTGACAAGGCGCCTGCTCGAGCTGGGTCGCTGAGTGGCGACCGATGACGCTGCTGACCTCCCCTGCCGCACCAGTCCTACCCGAAGCCAGTGCGTACAAGTCCGCCGGGAGTGTGACGTGGACGCGTGGCCGCAAGGTGGCTCCCGGTCTCGGGGTTCTGGTGGTTGGCGATGCCGGATGCCGGATGGGGAGCGCTGATCCTCGTCAGCGATTCGTTGCCGACGCGGCTTCGCGTCGCGTAGCCGCGGCCACCGCCCGCGCCAGCTGGTCGACGCCGCACGCTTCTCCTACGAAGACGCCCCCGCGGACCTGTCCGCCGAGCCCACCCACGCCCCGGCCTCGCAGCCACTCGTACGACATCGAGTCCCACATGAGAAGAGGTTCCACGAGGTCAGCCGCAGGACCACCTCGTCGATCACCGACATGAATGCGACGCGCGGTTCGCCTGGGACGCCAACAGCTGCTACGGGCACGCATCAGAATCGGAATCGCACGATGCGGCTGGAGTTTCTGAAGCCTGGCAGCAGATTCATCAGGCGGTACATGCGGCGGATGGCCGTAGGTGCCTTCGCCAGCAGCGTCGGCGAGTCGTTCATCGGCGCCTCGTCGACGTACTCGAGACGCTGGTGCCACTCGGCCAGCGTCGACGGGTCGTCGAAGCCGCAGTGGAACCGGGCGTTGTACCGGCGCCCGAGAGGATCCCACCGGGAGAAGCGCCAGGCTGACACCGACACCGTGTCGAGCTGGATCTGGCCGGTCGGGAAGCGGTCGACGATGCTGATCAGGAGTCGTTTGGCCTCGATCTCCGTCACGTAGGGGACGAGTCCTTCGGCGATCACCAGCACCGGAAGGTCGCGCGGGATGCCTTGCAGCCAAGCCAGGTCGGTGACACTGGACGCGATCAGAGTGCAGCGCTCGTGCGCCGGCAGGAACTGCTGTCGCAGCTCGATGACGCCTGGATAGTCCAGGTCGTACCAGTCGACGGTGTCTGGCGGATCGATGCGGAACACGCGAGCGTCAAGGCCGCAGCCCAGGTGCAGCACCACCGACTGGCGGTGATCGTCGAGGAACCGTCTGGCCCATTGGTCGTGAGCCCTGGCGCGCTCGACGGCGGCCAGGCCGAGCTGGCTGGCGCCGAATCTGCCCTCGTCGTAGTCGGGATCGAGAAGGCGCATGGTCTGTTCGGCGTAAACGTCTCCGAGGATCGGATCAGGCAGGCGGTTGTCCAGCGCCTTGGCCTTGAGGACAGCACTGAGGGTCTTCTGAACCCCGACGAGTTCCACGCAGCAACCTCTCATGTGACCAGCGGCCCACGGCGTGGCCGCGATCCGCGGTGCACGAGCGTGACGCATCAGACAGCGAGCCTGCCACAGCTCAGATGCTGCCCCACGCGTCGGTGTACTCCCGTGCCGCCAGTTCGGGGTGGAGGGCCGCGCAGATACCCGAGACGATGGCTGCGCCGGCTGCACCGGATCGGCGCAGGGCGTGCATGTCGGCGGGGGTGATGCCGCCGATCGCCACCGCCGGTAGATCCGAGAGCGCGACGAGCTCGGCGAACCCCGACAGGCCCAGCGGCGGTGGGGCATCGGCCTTCGTGTGAGTGGCCCGCAGCACGCCGATGCCCAGGTAGTCGACCCGTCCGGGGTCCGTGGCCGCGGCGGCGACCTCGGCGGCGGTGGCCGCGGAGAGGCCGATCACCGCGTCGTCGCCGACCAGTTCCCGCACCACGGTGACCCGGACGTCGCCCTGCCCGACGTGCACCCCGGTCACGCGGACGCCGGCTGCGCGGGCCGCCAGGAACACGTCGATGCGGTCGTTGACGAAGAGCGCTACGTGCTCGGGGAGTAACTCGGCGACGGCGCAGACGGTGTCCAGGAACTGGGCGGATGGAGTGTCCTTCTCCCGGATCTGCACGGCGGTCACTCCTCCCGCGACTGCGGCCTCCACGGTGCCGGCGACGTCGCCTCCTCGAGCCACGGCCATGGCTCGATCGGTCACCAGGTACACGGACAGGTCGAGGTCGGGGAGGGTCATGAGATGCGGGCTCGGTCCCTGATCACCGCTCCGTCGATGCTGGCCAGTGCATCGAGGAAGTGGACGGCGAAGGTTCCCGGGCCGGAGGCGCGGTCGGCGGCCAGCTCGGCGGCCACGGTGTAGACGGTGACGGCGGCAACCGTGGCCGCCAGAGGGTCGGACTCGACGGCGGCAAAGGCCGCCATCACAGCGCCCAAAGCACAGCCGCCGCCGGTGACCCGGGTCAGCAGCGGATCGCCGTTGGCGATGCGGACGACCTGTCGACCGTCGGTGACCGCGTCGACGGGCCCGGAGACGGCGACCACTCCACCGGTGGCGGCGGCCAGGCCGCGGGCAGCGTCGAGGGCTCCGTCGACGTCGTCGGTGGCGTCCACTCCCCTCCCGCCGCTGCCGCCGCCGGCGACGGCGATGATCTCGGACGCGTTGCCCCGGATGACTGTGGGCCGCAGATCCCGCAGCCGGTGGGCCAGCGGTGTCCGTACCGGCAGGGTCCCGGCAGCCACAGGATCCAGCACCCACGGTGTTCCGGCCGCCGCCGCCGCCTCCACCGCCTCCAGCATCGCTGTCCGCTGCTCGGCGGTCGGGGTGCCGAGATTGACCAGCAGGCCGCCGGCCACGCCGGCGAACGGGCCGGACTCCTCGGGGATGTCGACCATGGCCGCGGCGGCGCCGACGGCCAGCAGGGCGTTGGCGGTGAAGTTCACCACGACGCTGTTGGTGAGGCACTGCACCAGTGGTGTGCGGGCCCGGAGGCCTTCCAGCGCCTCGGTGGTGCGGGTGAGCAGCTGATCGGGCATGGAGGTCATCGACATCCCTTCGCTAGTACGAGCTAGATCAGGTTCGACGGGTGTGTTCTCAGCCCCGGCGGGGCACCCCGTGTCATCGACGCCAGGCTAGCCGAGCGGTCACTCCCGAGGTCGTGCGGCGCCTGTCGGCACGATCAGGTTCCTGCCGGGGACCTGGCTGGATGCCCGTGACATCCGGCGCTAGTTTGATGACTCGTGTCGGGTGACGAGGACGTCTTGGCTGCTGCCGACTCTCGCCACGCTCGTGCTCGACGGATCCTCAGCCGTCTGCGTCTGGTCGAGCGCTGGCACGAGGTCGGCCGAGTTCACCTGGTCGGCTCGGTGCCGCTCGATGTGGTCGTGCGGCCGGACATCGACCTGGAGGTCTATGTCGACGAGCTGCGGCCGCGCCGAGGGTTCGCCGCGCTCACCCCCTTGGCCGACCTGCCGGGCGTGCGGCGGATCCGGTACACCGACGCACGCGAGCAACCCATTGAAGGCTTGTACTGGAAGCTGGAGGTGATCGAGGACGGCGAGTCCTGGACGATCGACAACTGGATGTTCACCCCAGAGCACGAGCACGACAACCGGGCGGCCACTGAAGCGGTCGCCCACGCGATCAGAAGCCGGCCCGGGGCCCGCGCCACCATCCTGCGGATCAAGCAGGAGGCTGTTGCGGCGGAGGAGCGCGCCTTCGGTCGGTGGCTGTACGAGGCCGTCCTCACCAGCCAGGTCGAGACCTACGAGGACTACGTCCGGTGGATGGGAGACCGAGACCCGTTCGAGCGGAGCGTCTGGAGCCCGTAACAAACAGGCTCGTCGAGGGCGCTGAGTGAGTCCGCTTTAGGACATGTCCTCAACCGGCTGCCGTAAAAGGTGCGTGGGGGTTCGCGACCGCTTAACCTTGGTGACAACGGGCCGTCGATCCCCCTCACGGCTCGAACCTCCACAGGTTCCCCAACCTGCGGACAGCACCGCATCTCCCCCAGAGCGCGGTGCCGATGGACGATACGAAGTCCGCGGCCGGATTCCCCCGATCATGGCCGCGGACTTCGTCGTCTCCGGACCGCGCGTCAGGCCATCGCTTGTGACGATGGACTGCCGCGCCCGGCCCCGGCCCGCGCGCGACGGCGTCGGCGCAGTGCAGCCGGTGCGGTCAGGACAAGCGCGATCAGGACCCCCACGACGGCTCCCAGCCCGTTGGCGACCAGATCCCGTTCGTCCGGGACACGGCCGGGGATGCTGCGCTGAGCGAACTCGATGACAGCAGTCATGGCAAATGAGGCAACGAGCGCGACCCACCACCAGCGAGTGCCGAACAAGAGCATCAGAAACATCCCGACCGGCACGAACAAGGCGATGTTGGCCAAGAACTCGAGCCGCCTGTCGTCGATGGAGAGCAGATACCCGTGCCGGTGCAGAGCGGCCAGGACTCTGTAGATGATCGCAATGTGCTCGCTCGCATAGGTCTGCGGCGTCAAGGTCACCCAGGCCACGAACGCGACATAGCCGCCGGTCAGCAGAGCCAGCACAGGGTGTCGATGAAGCATCGTTCCAGTATCGCCAATCAGGCAGCCCTGGACGCCCGTCGAGGCTGTGAGACTCGTCGCGTCTGTCGAGTCAGGTCGGGGCCACCACGAGCAGGCTGCCGGTCACCTCGCCGGACTCGAGCAGCTGACCCATCCGAGCCGTCTGCTCCCGAGCCGTCTGCTCCCGTGCCGTCTGCCAGCTCGGATGACTGGCGTGACGGCGCTCCAGCTCAGCCTCGACCTGGTTCACCGACGAGATCTCCGGCAGCGTCAGTGCACCGGCGACCACGCACGGGGTGGCAGCCATCTCACACCGATCATCGGCGCGCACCCCGCCGCACGGGCCGAAGACCATCCGCTTGGGGCAGCCTGCCACCGGCCGCTCAGACAGAGTCTGCCAACACCAGCCTCGCAGGTGACCCGGATGCCCAGTGGTGCCGGCGACACCGCTGGGTCGTCGGGTCAGGCCACGTCACCAGCTCGCCTGGCTGTTCAGGGTTCATGATCGGTCGAGGAACGGGCCCACACGCGGTGAGTCCCCACACCGATGAACCCGGCAGCGAGCGCGTTGTTCAGATCGTGGCCGCGCTCATATCCGACAAGATCGTCATCGGGGTGCAGCGACCAGACAGCGGCGAGCACCTCGGCCCAGTCGAGTCCACCGTCGTTCACCGCCCAGACGTTCGAGAGCCCGACAGCCACCCCGCCGGCGTGGACCACTGCCCCGGCGGTCATCAGTCCGTCGTCGTACCTGGCCAGCACATCGACCTGGTCGAGGGCAAGCACCCCCTCGGGCAGCACCCCGACGTAGTCGTGCGCCAGGCTCCAGGTGTCCAGCGCCGCCACCGAATCCACCACGGTCCAGCCCGGTGGTCGGATGGTCGGTCTACCGGGCTTGGTCGCGTGCACCCACGTCGCCTCGAAGAACAGCGTGTAGCCGTGCTGATCCAGAGCCACGTCGGCGAACGTGTCCGCGACCGAGTGATCGCTCGGGCGTGCCGCCACGGCAGCGACGACGTCGGCATCGAGGTGCGGGCGGAGCGTCATGGCCGAGGAGTGAAAGGCGGGCGGCTGCTCCACAGCCACCCAGATGTCGTTCTCTCGACGGAATGTCTTGCCGTGCAGGGCAAACGTCATCTCGTACCAACGGCGACTCGCAGCGACCGCCGCCGCCAGCCGCCAGTCAGGTTCCGCTGTCGGCATCTGGCCACCCTTCTGTCGGCTCTCAGAAGATCGCTATCAGCGTAGGCGTGCCCGGGCGGGCACCTGGACGGACTGCACCACGGCCGCCCGACGCCGAGGCCTCACCTAGCATCATCGTCATGCGCCACGTCGAGCCCGCAGAACGATCCGCGCCGCCGGTTGTCGCTGCGACCATCAGTGCCTCTGCCGGAGCGCTGGTACGTGGCCGCGAGGGCCGATTGCTGATCCTGAAGCCGACGTACAAGGGCGGTTGGACGATTCCGGGCGGTGTCATCGAGAGTGGCGAGTCCCCGTGGGCGGCTTGTCGCCGCGAGACCCTGGAGGAGTGTGGCCTCGACGTCACCGCCGGCCGGCTGGTGTGCGTGGACTTCTTGCACCCCAAGCCTGGCCGTCCAGGTGGCATGCGTTTCCTGTTCGACTGCGGGGTCTTCGATGACGCCGTCTTGGACGCGGTGGTCATCCAGCCGGTGGAGATCTCGGAGAGCCGGGTCCTGCCGCTGGAAGAAGCGCTACCTCTGCTCAGCGGTCCGGTCCGACGACGTGTCCGCGCCGCCAGTGAGTCCAACCAGGTGCGCTATCTCGAAGACGGCCGTCGGGTCGAGGGGATCAGGTCCAAGATCACGTCGGGTGCCATCCGGGTACCCCTGGTAGGCGGCGGTTGAGACCTGGCTACCGCGCTGTGACGGATCGGCCATCGCCTGCTCGTCGGGTGGGTCGTGCTCGGACTCCTGGCGGTTCTGCAGACCCAGGCATCTGCACCGGCGAGCCGGGTCGGGTAAGGGGTGTGGCGAACGTCGGAAGGCGGTACATTCACGACGCAGATGCCCACCCCGCACGGGTTCGAGCCCGAGCGAGCTGCACTCGGCCCGACACCCGGCGCCAACCGATCGCCGGCTCCTCAGAGGAAGGCACCACCCATGCTCGGACTCATCATCAGCATCATCGTCGTGGGACTGATCGCGGGCGCTGTCGCGCGGCTCGTCGTGCCGGGCAAGCAGAACATGTCGATTCCGCTGACCATTGTGCTCGGGATCGTCGGCTCCTTCGTCGGCGGCTTCATCGGCTTCCTGCTCTTCCGGGGCAACTCCGGAACCGGGTTCCTGCACCCGGCCGGCATCATCGGCTCCATCATCGGCGCGATCATCGTGCTGTTGATCTTCGTCAAGTTCGGAAAAGATCCCGACACCTCCGCCTGACCGCCACGACCGGCTGCCCGAAAGGGCAGCCAAGTCGGCCCGTCCAGGGTCTGGCGCGGCCGGGTCGGCACCCGGGATGCTGGCCGCAACGCGCCAGCGACGACCGTGGTGTGGGGTGTCGCGTCTGCAGCAGAGAGGGAGTCGGCCGTGCCCGAGGCGGTCCACGCGGAACGATCGGTCGACGCCGCCGCCCGGGCGAGACCCGAGTCGACCAGCGCACGCCCGGCGCAGATGCCCGCCCGGATCGGGCCGGGGGGCGGTGTGTTCCTGGCCGGTCCGCAGGCGATGCTCGGTCTGCAGCGTCTGGTCGGCAACGCCGCGGTGACGGGCTTGGTCGGGCCGAGCGTGCAGCGTGTCGGCGTGACCGCCGAGTTCCACGAGACCCTCTACAACCAGGAGAATGCGGGCAAGGCAAGTGCGCCGCCCCAGGGCTTCACCGGCGGCACGCCGGACACGGTGAACAACCCGACCAACTCCAGCTACGAGATGACGCGGGCCGCGGACAACTCCGGTGCCACGGTGCTGATCAAGATCCGCTTCATGCAGCAGGCGCGCAACACCGTGCCGCCGCCGAACCCCAACCCGGCCAACCTTCCGGCCGTCGGTCAGCTGACCGGTCCGGTGACCGAGATCCCGGCCGACGACCCGACTGGCCGACGCGCGTGGGCCACCGACGTGGCCAACCGCGCCGTGACGACCTGGAACAACCAGCGGGTCAGCTTCGTCACCCAGGACCACGGAGATCCCGACGCACCGGCGCCGACCGACGCGGGCGTACCAGCCGGCGCCGGGTCCGGCTCGCACGCGGGGTCGGGTCCGACCGAGCTCCGCCTGCCGGTGACCTTCCAGGCCCAGGCCGTCTTCGCCGCCGCCGGCGAGGCGCACCAGCAGGTGATCGTGCATCCGCCCAGCGCCGTTCCCGGGACCGCCGGCAACCCGATCGACGCCGGCAACTGGTACCGCCAGGACGACGACCCGACCAAGCGTGCCGCCGCCTACCCGGCGACCGACGATGTCATCTACGCCCATGAGTACGGCCACATGCTCGGCATCCCGGACGAGTACAGCCAGAGCAACGAGCAGCTGAACGCGTTGATGCACGGCGCGGCACCCGGAGGTGCAGCCTCGGCCCGCGCGGCCCTGGACCGGACGACCATCGAACGGATGGCGCTCGCGGCCATGGCCAACCCGCTCTACTCCGCACTGCAGTCGGCGATCCCGAGCCTGGTCGGTTCGTTCGCCGCGAAGCGCGCCGCGGTCACCGGCAAGCTGGCCACCGCCGCGCGACAGGGCGCCGTCACTCCCGAGGTCCGAGGAGAGCTGGAGTCCGAGCTGCGGGCCGCGTCGGATGCCCGGACCGGCGCCGGCGTCCCGCGGTCCGTCGCGTTCCAGACCACGACCAACTTCTCCAACTCCGGCGTCGCCGGCGATGCGGTGAGCAGGTCCTTCTCCGCAGCGGGGCTCGGCTCGATCATCGGTGACGCGTACTGGCAGGCGCTGCTCGCCCCGCACAGCGTCCCGGTGGCCGTGGCTGGTTTCGACAGCGTGACCATCAACATGTCCAGCGGGATGTACAACGCCGCCGGCGCGGGATCGGGCATCACCGCCCCGGCCGCGGCTGTGGCGACCGGCTCGGTGGGCACCACGCCGACGCCGACGCCGGCGGCCGGCGGCGGTGCAGGCGGTGCGGCTGGTGGTGGCGGAGCGGCCGGCGGTGGAGCCGCCGCGGGCCCGGGTCTGCCGCCCATCCCGGCGCCGGCCGATCTGGTCACCCAGCTCGCCGGCCTGCCGGCGACCTGGTCAGCCGCGGGTTCGCAGCTGGAGACCTCGGTCACCCCGGCCGCCTTCTCGACGGCGATGACCGCCGGCCTGCGCAGCGCGGCAGCCGCGTCGGCGGCGGCAGCGGCGGCGGCGCTGCCGGCCGGTGCCGCCCCGGCCGGACCCTCGCTGACGTCGGCGACCGCGCTCTACCGCAAGGCGTACCAGCTGGTCAGCAACTCGGCTCGGGCCGCGGCCCGGCAGGTCGTCGGCGACCTCGTCCGGGCCACGATCGGTCCGACGCTGGCCTCCAGCATCGGCCGGGTCCAGGCCGACATCAACGCCGAGGTGACCCGGATCAGCACCACACCACCGGCGGGGATGGCGGCGGCGGGACCGGCCGATCCCAACATGGCCTCGATCGTCGCCGCGATGAAGACCCGCCTGGACGCCGACAAGGCGGCCACCGCCGGCACCGGTCGCGACCCCACCGCGGGCGGCGGTGCCGCCCCCGACCAGGACGTCTCCTACAGTGCCCAGGGTCTGATGGGCTCGTCCGCCACGACCACGGTCCGGGGGGATCAGTTCCTACCCATGGTCACCGCGTTCAACACCCAGCTGCGTCACGCCCCGCGTGAGGACGCCTTCACCGTGAGAGTCGGCTGAGATGACTGACGAGCCTGTCGTGACCGTCCGCTGGCACACCTCGCCGCCGACCGCGGTCGACGAACGGCTCGTCGTCGGAGCGGATCGGCGGGCCCGACTGACGGTCTGCCGGCCGAGGTCGCACCGGGACCGGATCGGAACGTACGAGGGCGTGGTGTCCGCTGAGGATCTGGCCGGCCTCACCGAGCAGGGGCCGGCGATCGATCTGGACCTGGTGGTGCCCGACCCGCGTGTCGCAGCCGTCGGCGTCCTGGCCGATCGGGTCGCGGACAGCCTCCGCGCCTCACCGACCGCCGTCGCGTCGTTCCGGGTGCACGCCATGAATCGGGTGGACCTGGCGCTGCTGGTGACGGGTGAGGGCAGCCGACCGGCCGAGTTCGTGCTGTCGGTCCCGCACTGTGCGGTGCACTGGGGCGACGGGGCGCGCGAGACGGGCTGGGCGCCGCTACCCTCGCTCCCGATCGGCTTCATGACTCCCGACGCCGAAGGTCTCGGTGGTGTCGGGGACCGGGCAGAGGTCCCGCCCGGCATCAGCGGGGCCATCGCGTTCGCCGCGCCGATCCCGGTCGGGGCCAGCCAGGTCTGGGTGCAGGCGAGCGGGCTGCTCTTCCTGCCCGACGACACAGTTCCAGCCGCCTTCGAGATCCTCACCGCAGCCACCACCCTCCCAGCCGGTTGACGGTGCTCGCCGATCGTCGCTTCGGCCCCGCGACGTTCTCATTTCGGCACTGAGAAGTAGTCAGGGTGTCGTCGTCGTAGTTGGCGACGTAGGCCATCCCCCGCGAGGTGTCGAGGGCGAAGCCCTCGGACTGGGAGCCGGTGGTCACCCGCCAGGCGATCTTGAACGTCTTGGTGTTGATCGCGGCGATCTGGCTGGAGCCACCCGGCCCGGCCTGGACCGAGTTCTCCACGAAGGCGTACCGTCCTCGACGCGTTCACCTGCACCGAGCCGAGCTGGGGGAACCATGATCGCGATCATGATCGCCGTCCAGGCCCAGATCATCCACCTCCGCGCCCGCACCCTGCAGCCCTCACCGACCACACCCGGCCAGCCCATCACCCCATCGGCCACTGACGCACTCCCCCACCAACCAACCTGACCGAGCCGACCGACCATGGACCTCCTCAGCCCGATCACCGGCCTGGACCTGGCCATCTGGCACACCACGGCCCAGTGACACCACCCCAGCCCACCGACGCCCCGGCCCTCGCCCGTCCCCTGAGGGTGCTCGAGGGCGAAGCCGGCGTCACCCATCTGCACTACCGGGTTCGGTACTGAATCCCCGCGCCGTCGAGACTGTGGGAGTGGTCAGGAGGACCTGTCGCGCGTGTAGGTGAGGATGACGACGCCGGTGGATGCGACGACGCTGTCAGTCAGCCTGAACCGGGCCAGGTGGCCTCGTTCGTCGAACATGCGCTTCCCGTCGCCGAGGACGAGCGGGAAGACCAGCAGGCAGTACTCGTCGACGAGATCGTGCTCAGCGAGTCCGCGGACCAGGGCTCCTGCTCCGAAGACGACGAGGTCGCCGTCGGTGCGTTCCCGGAGGTCCGTGACGGCGCTCTGCACGTCGGCACCGATCCAGTGGGAGTTCTGCCACCGGAGCTCCCCGGGAGCGGACGAGATCACGTACTTCGGCATCCGATTCAGCGCCGCGACTGCTGCCTCGGAATCGTCGGCGGATGCCCAGGCGTCAGCGAGGATCTCGTAGGAACGGCGGCCCGACAACAGGCCGGCAGCGGCTCTCGTCGCGTTCTGCATGAACGCATTGACGGTGTCGTCACTGTACGGCGGTACCCAGCCGCCGTGCTCGAAGTCGCCGTCACGGTCCTCCTCGGGTGACAGCGGTGACTGGATCACTCCGTCGATGCTGACGAAGTTCACGACGACTACCCGCCCCATGGGCGATCTCTCCTCCACCTCTCTGGTGCGGTGTGTGCTTGGTGGGTCACGACCAGATCCGACACGAACCTGACGCCTCAGCTGACGACGGTGAGCTGTCCCCGCACGATGGTGAGACCGGAGTGCTCGGTCTCGCTGGCACGTTGTTGGGAGATGTCCAGGATCGCGTACTGCTCGAGGTCGATCGACTTGTCCACGGTCCACACCCCGTAACGGCCGTCGAGGATACCGAGCGTCTGCTTCCGTGCCGGGTCGTCCCGATGGATCAACCAGGCCTGTCGAAACCCGGTGTCCGGTAGATCGGCTTCCAGGGCGACCTGCAGGATCCGCCGACCCAGCTCGTCGGTGGCGATCACCGCCTCGCCGGAACCGGAACCGGACCGACCGGTCGGGACCGACGCCAAGGTCGCGCGCGCCACCAGCTCCGCCGGTCCACGGGAGGACCCGACGAGTGCTGCCTCCATCATGGCCAGCAGCGATGGGTGCCGCGTCGTGCTCTCCTCCTGAGCCGGCTGCAGAGCGAGTTCGTCGCTGATCCTGGCCCAGACGTGGGGTCTGGGTACCGCGAACCCCGTGTCTGAGCCGACGCCACGGCCCAGGCTCACCAGGTGCTGCAGCTCCGTGAGCTCGTCGGCACAGGTCTGACAGGTCTGCAGATGAGAACGGTCTTCATCGGTGCCTGCCTCCTCGCCGAGGGCGAGCAAGCTCAGCAGCTCGGGATCAGTGTGCATCATGAAGCACCGCCAGCCGTTCCCGCACCTTGCGGAGACCGTCAGCCAGATACACCTGGACGACGTCTGCCGGCAGACTCAGCCGCTCCGCGATCTGGGTGTGGGTGAGACGCTCCGAGAGGGCCAGACGGATCGCCTGTTGCGGCAACGGCGACAGTCGCGAGATCTCGTCTGCGACGACGAGCCGATCAGCCAGGACCGAGGGCAGGATCTCGTCACACTCTCGGGTCGTGATGGTGCCCTGAGTTCCAGGCTGGGCTTGTCTGCTGCGCGCCGAGCGGGCGTCGGCGAGCTGGTTCGCCGTGATCGTGATCAGCCAGGCAGGTAGCTTCGCCACGGCAGGATCGAAGGTCCGGCGCGAGGTCCAGGCTTGCGTGAAGACTCGCTGCGTCACCTCCTCCGCGCCGGTCACCTCTCCCAGCGACCTCAGAGCCACGCTGTAGACCAACGGTGACCACCGGTCGTAGATCTCGGCCAGCGCCGCTTCGTCACCTGCGGCAAAGGACTCGATGACCGCGGGCGGGTCGACGACGTCGGGTGTCACCGGCGGGCCCCCTCGTCGTCGCGACACCGTTCGCCGGCGTCGACCGTGCGTAGCCTAGGTTCGGCGGCACCAGCACGCAATGCAGCCCCCCGACTGGGCGGCCGACTCCATGATCATCTCCGGGGGGTTGTAGCGAGACAACTCGTCCCGGCGCTGTTTCAACGCATCCAGTCGTGGGTACCGGGCTGTCGCCGAGGCCGGAGAGTCCGGTCGTTGCGACTGTCGCGAAGGAGCGAGCAATGGGAAACGATGACAAGGTCGAGAACAAGGCCGAAGAGCTCAAGGGCAAGGCCAAAGAGGGCGTCGGCGATGCGACCGACAACGAGCAGCTGCAGGCCGAAGGCCGAGCGGACCAGGCCTCCGGCAACCTGAAGCAGGCCGGCGAGAAGGTCAAGGACGCATTCCGAGACTGACAGCGCCTCGTCCGTCGGTCACTCAGCAGGTCAGTGGGAAGGCCCGGCGCCAGTGCGCTGTCGCCGGGCCTTTCCCGACCCATGGCCGCGAGCGTGACCGGCTGGACGTCCAGTGGGCGAGCCTGCGCGGCGAGCGAGGGCTGACTAGACCTCTTCGCCGATCCGTAGCAGCCGCACCGGGCCGAGAAGGCCGTGCTCGTGCGCCTCGGTGGTCTGCATCGCAGCTGCCCGGCCGTTCAGCTCGGCCACGATGTCGGGCACTGTGTCGTAGTAGCCGCGGGCGAGGAGGCGATTGTTCAGCGAGCTGGAAACCCGGATCGCGACCGTGTTGTCCCCCGCCCGCAGATCCCCGGTGACGTCGACCGTCGGATGTGACGTGTCGAAGCCCTTCGCCTCGCCGTCGTTGACCTGGACGGAGCCGAGCCCACCAGCCGTGGAGCCGAGGTCCAGCACATAGCGAGAGTCGTCCATCGGCGGCTGATCGAGATGCAGCGACGTGCGGTACTCGCCGATGCCGGAGACCTCGGGCCCGACCTGCGGCATGTCCTTCCAGGCTCTCAGCGGTCCGGTTCCAGCGTCGATGCGGGTCACCGCCGTGAGCGGTCGGACCTCGCGGGTCTGATAGCCCAGGCCACGGTCCTCGGTGATCAGCTCCAGCTCTCCGGCGTCCCAGCTCTCGACGGTGACCGTCCACTCGGTCGGCTCGGCCAGCGTCTCCGAGACCACCACCGATCCGCCCGCACAGGCAGCGGACCGATCGAGGGTGAGCAGCGCCGTCTCCCCCGGGGCGAGGGTCACCGTCACCATGGTGTGTTCCCGTTCCTGGCGGAGAGCGTGATGGGGCCGTACGGTGCCGGTCCAGCCGTCGATCCGATGCACAGCGCCGAGGCCGGGAAGGGCCACCTCCACCTCGGTCGGCTCCCCGTTCTCGTAGAGGAAGTTGTACAGGTACAGGTGCAGCAGGTCGCCGTCCTCCCGCAGGTGGCTCAACACGGTGCGGTTCTCCCGGGTGAACTCCGCGCGACCCCGCACACCGAGGTCGCGAAGTGCGGTGAGTGACCGGGCCGGGTCGTCGACCGCTGCGACGGTCGGCAGTGTGAGTAGCTCGGCGATGGTGGCCGCCAGCTCGTCGTCTCGACCGTCCAGGCCCGGCGTGCGTGCCGCCGCTCGTTCGTGGGTGGCGTGCAACCCCCTCGCCAGCAGCTTGACCTCGCGGGCGCCGTGGACGATGAGGACCTTCAACCCCAGACGAGCCCAGTCGAGCAGGTTGATCGCAGCGTCGGGATCGAGCTCGCTCTGGTACACGATCAGGGCCTGGTAACCGGGCCCGCTGGGCTGGACGAGCCCGTCGGAGAACGAGACCTCGTCGCGCAGCAGCAGCGACCCGTCGAAGAACTCGTAGGTCCAGCCGGCGTCCTGCATGCCGAGGTCTTGCCACCAGTGGTTCTCGCGGTTGCGCATCCACAGCTGCCCGTACGCCTCCTCGTCGGGGATGCGGCGGCCACCCTCGCCGATGAACCCGATGCCGGACATGTTGTCGGTGAAGTGGTCGGTGCGCAGGATCCCGACATCGATGCGGGGCCTGCCCTGCCGGAGGAGGAGCTGGTAGCGGCCCATGGCCGCGTTCCAGAGCGGGTAGAACTCCGCACCGGGCTGCCGGGTGTCGAAGCGTTCGGAGAACATCGGCCACATGCCCTCGTGGCCGGGCCATCGCGTGACACCTTCGGCGCCGGCGGTGCTGGCCCAGCCGTGCAGCACGGTCCTGGTGATGCCGGCGGCCAGCTGGGTGGCGATGATCTGGTCGTAGAAGCGGTGGTCGAGGACGTGGTTGCGGGTCGTGGCACCGGTTTCGGAGGAGTACTGCTTGCCGAACAGGTGCGCCGGGCCGGCGAGAAGGCGGTAGGCGTCGATCTGAGCGGCGAACTCGAGCGACTCGGTCTCGATCCCGTCGACCTCCGGGCCGGGTCGGGTCAGCTCGAACGGAAGTCCGTAGCTGATCTCGGAGCGGAGCGTCATCCCGTTGGCGTGCAGGAACGTCGCGAACGGTCGCAGCATGTTCTCGATGTAGAGGTCGGTGAGCGTACGGACGTAGTCGAAGCGGACCTTCTCGACCGTGATCCGGTGCTCCTCGGATGGGTCGTTGTGATACACGGTGTCGACGGCCATGAACGGCACGTTGCGGGTCAGGAACGGCAGCCACGGTGTGATGCGGTAACCGCGCCGAGTCGCGAACTCCTCGACCACTGTGTGGCCCCAGAAGAGACCCCCGGCCCCGAACGTGGACAGCTCCAGGGAGTCCATGTACATCTGCGCGCGCGGGTTGGCGGCAATCTGCTCCCGCAGCTCCGGTGTCAGCACCACCGAGTCCCAGTAGTCGATGACGGCCTGGGCGCCGTCGGGGTCGACGTAGCTGACGGTGTAGTTGATCGAGGCGGACGGGGAGGCTGTCTGGCCCGTGCCGTGCATCCAGTACACGTACAGCCGCCACGTGCCGCCGTCCGGCGCGGTCCATTCCAGGGCGTCGTCGTGCACCTGCTCGGTCAGCTCCACCACGGAGTCCACGTCGAGGATCGCTCCGACCTCGGTCTCCTCCAGCACGCGGACCGCGACGACGGCGACCAGTGTCTGGGTGCGGATGACCCCGCGATGACCGGGCAGGTGTCGGGCGGCGGGCTCCGCCTCCAGATCGATCCGCGGCAGCGCGCCGCTGCGTGACGTGCCACCAGGCAGGTCCTCGCTGACGAGGTCGAGCTCCTTGGCCGCCGCCGGGTGGTCGGGGTCGATGGACGGCAGGTTGGCGTTCGACCAGTTCGTGCCCGAGGTGAAGCTCACCGACATGTTCCGCCTGGTCGTCTCCTCGACGACGATCTGTGAGTCGTGGACCCACTCCTCGGCACCCCAGCCGTAGCGCGCGTGGTCGATGTTGCCTTCGTCCATGGCCAGGAACTCCATCCCACCGAAACCGAGCCGATGAGCGGCGTCGACCTCGTACCGCAAGGTCTCATCGGTGTGCAAGCCCTCCGCCAGCCACCACCGCAGCTCCGGTCGGTACTCGATCGGCACGTTCTCGATGAGTCGGACGATCTCCTCCATGGACATGACGTTCTCCTTCGAACGGTGAGGGCCGAGATCGCGATTCCCACGTGAACCGATTCAGGGAATCGTAGAGCCTCGGCCGAGCACCGGCGCCTGGCCCTCCGGACAGCACACCCCGGCATCAGCGTGGTCTTTCAGGATTGCTTGGATGGGGACATGACCAACGCCGACTACACCGACCCTGCGGTCTCGCTGGGACAGCACCGGATGCCTCTGCTGGGCTTCGGCACCTGGCAGATCGAGAACGACGACGCGCCGCAGGCGACCACCGCCGCGCTGGAGCTCGGCTACCGACACATCGACACAGCCACCGGCTACGGCAACGAAGCCGGGATCGGGACGGCGCTGGCCCGGTCCGGACTCGACCGGGACGCCATCTTCATCACCACCAAGCTCCCGCCCGACCACGCCGGTCGGGAGCGGCAGACGATCGAGGAGAGTCTGACCAAGCTCGGCGTCGACCACGTCGACCTGTGGCTGGTGCACTGGCCCCCGAACAAGCAGGCCTCACCCGAGGTGTGGGCCGAGGTCATCCGGGCCCAGCAGGACGGTCTGGCCACCGACATCGGCGTCAGCAACTACTCGCTCGACCAGATCGACGAGCTCACCGCGGCGACCGGCGTCACGCCGGCGGTGAACCAGATCCGCTGGAGTCCCGGGATCTACGACGTGACGGTGGCAGCCGGCCTGGCCGAGCGCGGCGTGGTGCTGGAGGGCTACAGCCCTTTCAAGGCCAGCAACCTGGATGATCCGACCCTGCTGCGGATCGCCGATGCCCATCACGTCACGACGGCCCAGGTCATCGTGGCCTGGCACGTGGCGCACGGCTTCGTGGTGATCCCCAAGTCGGTCCGCCGCGAGCGGATCGAAGCCAACGCCGCCGGCGCGCGGGTGGAGCTGACCGACGACGAGGTCGAAGCCATCGACGGTCTGGGCAGCTGAGGCAGGCGCTTCGACGCCGGAGAACGGAGGACCATGCCGAGAAGCGGCTCCCGTGCGGTGCTGGTGATCGGCAGCGGTCCCAACGGACTGGTCGCGGCGAACCTGCTCGTCGACGCCGGTTGGGACGTTCGGGTGCTGGAGGCCCAGGACCAGGTGGGCGGCGCTGTGGCCAGCGACGACCACGTCGCCGAGGGCTTCGTGCACGACACGTTCAGCAGCTTCTACCCCCTGGCGGCTGCCTCACCGGTCATCGCCGCCCTCGGGCTGGAGAGTCACGGGCTCCGTTGGCGCCACGCACCAGCAGTGCTCGGCCACCCGTTCCCCGACGGGGGCTGGGCGATTCTCCGGCGCGATGTCGAGCAGACGGCGGCCGACCTGGACCGCCATCACCCGGGCGACGGCGCGGCCTGGCTCGAGGTCCACCGGGAGTGGTCGATCATCGGTCCTTCGGTGGTGGCGGCACTCCTGTCACCGTTTCCCCCCGTCCGGGCCGGGCTGTCAGCGCTGACCAAGCTCCCGCGAGTCGGCGGACTGGACTTCGTCCGCACTCTGATCGAGCCGGCGCAGAGTCTGGTCGAGAACCGGTTCCGGTCCGAGGCGGCGCGGCTGCTGCTGGCGGGGAACGCGATGCACGCCGACATCCCGCTGACGGCCCCGGGCTCGGGCCTGTTCGGGATGCTGCTGGCCATGCTCGGACACTCGGTCGGCTTCCCGGTGCCCGAGGGTGGTGCCGGTCGTCTGGCCTCGGCGCTGGCTGACCGGTTCACCAGCCGCGGCGGCACCATCCAGCTCGGCTCACGGGCGGAGCGGATCCTCACGGATCGGCGGCGGGTCACCGGCGTGCTCACGAGCACCGGAGAGCACCACCAGGTCCGTGCGGTCGTCGCCGACGTCAGCGCCCCCGCGCTGTACGGGAATCTGGTGCCCTTCGACGAGCTGCCCGCGCGGATGGCGACGCGGATGGCGAGGTTCGAGATCGACCCGGCGACGATCAAGGTGGACTGGGCCTTGTCCGCACCTGTGCCGTGGGCCAGTCCCCCGCCCGTCGCCCCAGGCACCGTGCACATCGCCGACTCTCTGGACGAGCTCCGATCGAGCCTGGAGAAGGTCCATGCCCACGTCGTACCGGCGAAGCCCTTCCTGTTGGTCGGGCAGATGTCCACGGCAGACCCGACTCGTTCACCACCCGGCACCGAGGCGCTCTGGGCGTACACCCACCTCCCCCAGGTGGTGCACGCCGACGAGTCCGATGAGGTCACCGGCAGCTGGGACGAGAGTGAGATCGAGCGGCTGGCCGACCGCATGGAGGACCGGCTCGAGCGCTACGCCCCCGGCTTCGGGTCCACGGTCACAGCCCGCCGGGTCCTCGGACCTCACCAGCTCCAGGCACGCAACGAGAACCTGATCAACGGTGCCCTCAACGGCGGGACGGCGGGGCTCCATCAGCAGCTCGTCCTGCGCCCGATCCCCGGATCGGGACGCGCCGAGACGCCGATCCGAGGGTTGTTCCTGGCCTCGGCCGCCGCGCATCCGGGCGGGGGGGTCCACGGTGCCGCCGGGGCGAACGCAGCCCGAGCTCTCGGCGCGGCCGCACGTACCGGGCGGCTATGACGATCAACGGTGATTCGATCGAGAGACGACCCGCGAAACGGCACTGTCGGCTTTCCGCCATCGGTGATCGAGGTGAGTACTCAGCTGATCGTCGGTGTGTAGCGGCGACCGCGGCGCCGGGCCTATGGTGAGGCACGAGCCGGGCGCGACGTGATCGCTCGAGCCCACCGATGGCGGAGAAAGTGGTGAGTCCGTTGCCCGATGGACCGTTGAAGCCCGGCGACCTGATCGCTGTCCAGGTCACTGATGTGCTGTCCTGGGGAGCGAAGGTCCGCTACCGCGAGTACTGGGGAACCGCGCGCGGCCGCCAGCCGTCCGTCGGTGAGCACATCAAGGTGTACGTCGAAGAGATCACCGGCAGCCGGTTCAAGAGCCGTCGGCTGGACTAGGCGACGCCTCGGCCGAATCTGCACTGCGGAAGCCGAGCCGGGACCTGGTCTCCAGCTCCTCCACCGACCGCACGTGCGGCCGGACCGCTCACCTGTGAACTGGCCGATCAGGGCCAGGTGATACCGGTGAACGAGGATGAGAACGCCGCCCGGCTGCGGCGAATGGACTCCAGCTCGGGGAGCGTGGTGTGGTCTTGTTCCAAGAGCATGTACTCGAGTCGGGGTAGGGTCGCGGCCGCGTCGATGATGTCCTGGATCGGTAGCACGCCTGTCCCGATCTCGGTGAAGCACAACGGGTTCTTGCGGTCCTCGAACACCGACATGTCGATGGTCTCGGTGGGGGAAACCACTCCGTCGTAGAGATCGAGGGGCTGCGGTGCCTCCGCGGGGAAGTCCTTCTGATGCAGGAGGATGATCCGATCGGCGTGCTTGGTCATCCAGTCGATCGGGTTCTGCCCGCCCCGGTACATCCAATAGGTGTCGAACTGGAGGAACACCAGCTCGGGGTCGGTGTTGGCCAAGATCAGGTCGTAGACGTAGTCGTCCCCGAAGCGCTGAAACTCCTGGAAGTGGTTGTGGTAGTAGAAGCGCATCCCTCGTTGCCGTGCCATCTCCCCGACCTCGTTGAAGGTCTCGCAGCGACGGAGGACGAAGTCGCGATCGCCGTACGGGAAGAACTCGATGTCGCAGCCGATCTGCTCGTTGCCGAGCTCGGCTTGGTAGTCCAGAGCCCGAGGGAGGATGTCGAGATGCAACGGGTTGATGTGACACCCCACGATCGACAAGCCGAGCTGACCAAGCCTCTCCCGCAGCTCCTTGGCCTGCACGCCGAAGCCAACACCGGGGTCGTTCCGGGCGTTGTGATTCGCGGCCTCGAGCTTGGTGAACCCCGCTCGGGCGACCTGGGTGAGTGTGCCCCATGCATCGTGGGCCAGTGACTCTCGTACGGAATAGAGCTGCAGCCCGATCTGCACGTTCACGGTGTTGTCCTCCTGCGTTGCCAAGGGCAGCCACGATCTGCGTTCCAGCGTACTGTCAGCGAACTGAGGTCGCCCCGGGTGATGCGCGTTTCACTGTCCGCACGTTCGTCTCCCGACGGCCCGCCGGGGTCGAGGTCCGCCACCACGGTCCGACGACCCTTCCAGTCGAGCAGCCAGCCATCGCTCAGCGATCCCGAAAGGTGCCACCATGCAGGTCACTTCTGAACGGAGCCTTGACGATGTCGTCGAACGGGCGTTCACGATCAGCGACATCCCGGGCATCTTGTGGACACCCGCATCTCGAGCCGCACCGGTCCCCCTGATCCTGCTCGGTCACCCGGGTGGCCTGGACACGATGTACCCGCGGTTGGCGGACCGGGCCCTGCGCGCCGCGGCTGACGGCTTCGCGGCGGCCACGATCGAGCTGCCCGGCAGTGGTGACCGGCCCCGGCTTCCCGATCTCGAACAGGCCCGCACCGATCTGCGCCGGGCGCTTGCGGCCGGGGAGCCGGTCGACGAGATCGTCGACCGGTTGATCCTGCCGCTTGTCGAGGAGGCAGTTCCGGAGTGGCGGGCCGTCCTGGATGCACTCCTGTCACGGCCCGAGATCGGTGGCCCGGTCGGGTACTCGGGTGGAGTGCTGGCCATCGGCATCCGGCTGGCCGTGGTCGAGCAACGCATCTCTGCCGCCGGCTTCTTCGCCGGCAGCTACGTGCCGGCGGCGATGTTCGAGGAGGCCCGGCAGATCACCATCCCCGTGCATGTCCTGTTGCAGTGGGACGACGAGGGCAACGACCGGCAGCTGGCGCTCGACCTGTTCGACGCCTTCGGCTCGACGGAGAAGACGTTGTACGCGAACATGGGCGGTCACACCGGCGTCCCAGGGTTCGCGGGAGACGACGCGGCCCGGTTCTTCGCCCGACACCTGAGGTGACCTCCGGAGGCTGATCGTGGTCGACCCGATCTTTCTGGACCGCGGGGGTCGCCGCATCCGGTTGAAGTGGCACCGCGCCCGGCGCCGCGCCGGCGACGCCGTGTTCACCCGCGCGCGCATCGTCGAAGGCATGCGGCTCGGGGCCAGCGTCGAGGTCGATCTGGTGATCCACGGCGGCAACGGGTGGGCCGTGTTGCACGACGTCATGCTGGACCAGGAGACCACCGGCCACGGCCCTGTTCGCGAGACTCCGCCCGAGGTGCTCCGGCGCCTCCATCGCCGCGCCGAGGGCGGCGGGATGCCAGCACCGGACAAGGTGATGCTGCTCGAAGACCTGTGTGCCCTGCTGGTCGAGCTTCCGCCCGGGCCGGGCGCGATGCTGCAGCTCGACATCAAGGAGGATCTCGCCGCTCTCGGTGCGCTGACAGTGGCCGGGTTCGCCCGTGCGGTCGAGCCGGTGGCCGGCAACGTGATCGTCTCCGGTGCCGACGCGGCCGCGGTCGCGGTGCTGGCCGGCGCCACCCGCGGCCTCGCCACCGGGTACGACCCCTGCCATGGCGACAGTGCCGCTCGCCTGCGTGACACCGGCGACTTCGCCGGCTTCATCGGCGAGGCCCTGGCCGAGGCACCCGCCGCCTCGATGATCTACCTTGCACACGAGATCATCGCCGACGCCGACCTCGCCGGTTTCGACCTGATCGGCGCATGTCAGGCTCGGGGAAAGTGCGTGGACGCCTGGACCATCCAGCGCGTGACTGCTGAGAGCGTCGCCCGCTGCGAGCGCCTCATCGCGCTCGGAGCGGACCAGATCACCACCGACGACCCCGAGGGACTCGCCGCCGCCCTCTCGGCATGATCAACTGGCGTGACCATCCCTCACCGCCGCGGTTCCCGGTGCTACCGGTTGATCCACGTCTGCATCGCCGCGGGATAGCGGTCCCCGGTGAGGTCGAGCTGGTCGGAGGCCGCCGTGACCTCGGCCAGGCTGTCTCGGGGCCGCACTCGCGGCACTGGTTGCAGAACCATCAGGGCTGACGGGCCGTAGCCGGCAGATCCGTCATCACTACCGACTTCTGACCGGCGTGTACGTAGACCGCCCAGGGCAGTACGGAGAACGAATGCGGTCGCTGGTGCCCGGTCGGACGGCGCCGGTGATCGTTGACCATGGATCGTCGTCACGGGTAACGTCCGAAGACCGGGGGGATCACCGGCCGCGAAGGAGCTCACTGATGACCACCGCCGACCACAGCCAGGAACCGCAAGTGTCCGCGCCTGCTGGGTCCGGGCCCTCGATCTCGCGCCGTGTCCTCGGCGCCGGCATCGTGGGCACCGCCGCCCTCCTGCCGTTGGGCAGATCCGCCCAGGCGTCCGGGAACGGTGGTTCCAGCGAACGGTGGGCCCGACGAGCCGACCGCACGTACGCAGCGCTCCGCCGCTGGTTCGCCGCCGAGCACGGGCTGTATCGCGAGCAGTATCCGGTGGCCGCAGACGACCGGGCGTACTCCTTCGAGTGGCCGTTCTCCCAGGCCCACGTCGCCGCGCTCGACCTCACCGGGATGGCCGGCAGCGGTCGGCGTCATCGGGATGCGCTCGCCGATCACCGGCGAGCGCAGATGCACTACTGGGACTCCTCCGGCAGCACGGGCCTGCCCGGCTTCGCGTCGTACGTGACGCCGCCCTACGGCGATGGTGGTGACTTCTTCTACGACGACAACGAGTGGGTGGCCCTGGCCGACCTGCAGCACCATGCGATGTACGGCGACCGTGCTTCGCTGCGGCAGGCGAGTCAGCTGTTCGATCTGGTCGTCTCGGGCTGGGACGACGACCAGAGCCACGCCGCCCCGGGCGGTGTGTTCTGGACCCAGGCTCCCTGGAGCCGAGACCGCAACACCGTCTCCAACATGCCGGGTGCTCAGGTCGGTCTACGGCTCCACCAGCTGACCGGACGCCGGTCCTACCTCAACTGGTCGCTCCGGATGTACGACTGGACCAACCGCCATCTGCAGCGACCGGATGCGCTCTTCCATGATCACCTCGATCTGCAGGGCACCGTGGAGAAGACGATCTGGAGCTACAACCAGGGGGTCCCGGTCAGCGTCAACGCGCTGCTCTTCGAGATCACCGGACGGCGTCGCTACCTCGACGAGGCCGTGCGCATCGCCGACACCGCGCTGTCCTTCTACGCCGAGGCCGACGGCACGGGTACCCGGCTCGACGGCCAGCCACCGTTCTTCAACTCGATCTTCTTCAAGAACCTGCTGCGGCTCGAGTCGATCACCGGTGGCCGCAGCCGTCAGCGTGCGATGGAGACCTACGCCGAACGCATGTGGGACACCAGACGCGATCCGGCAACCGGCTTGTTCGGCTTCGGCGCCGATGCCGAGGTGACCGGGCACACCCAGATGATCGAGCAGGCAGCGATGGTGCAGATCTTCGCCGTGCTGGCCTGGCCCCGCGGCCGGCATCACCTGCTCTACTGAGTCCCCGGCGGCCAGACGTCGGCGTCTCGTCGCAGGTCAGGCACCCACCCAGTTCATGTTGTCGATGAGGTGGACCAGCTCGTCTCCGTCACCGGTGACCCGGCACGTCGTGTCGTCGGCCAGCGACCGCCGCCGGCTGACCACGTGCAACAGGTCGACGGCAGCACCGCGCACCGTCACGTCGGCGTCGGGGGTGGCGTCGGCCACCGTGACCCCCTGGTGCCGGGTCAGGGTCAGCGGCTCGTCACCTCGGCGCACGACCCAGGCTCGGTCGATGTCGTCCGCCAGCCAGGCGACGGCTTGGCCGTCGCCACGCATCGCGTCGGCGAAGCCGGGGACGTTCGCCGCCCACCCGGCCGAGGCGATGGTGTCGAGCCAGTCGTCGATGGCGACTCCGGCGAGTGGAGCGGACAGCCGGTACGGGAGACGGAGGGTGAGTGCCGCGTCGATCCGGTGGACCGAGATCTCGCCGAAGAGACGGCGCCTCCAGAACGTGAGGCCGTCGTGGTTGCCGGAGGGGTCGAACACGCCTGCGGCCGAGGTCGCGCCGGCGAACGCCGCGGCGGCCCGGTGGGCACTCCTGTCCAGCCAGTCGGCTGAGTCGGCTGGCCGATCGGGGGCCTTCTCCCCCGTCACGGCGAACGCTGCTTGCGGATCGGTGATGCGCCCCTCGGTGACGGCGGCAACCCACTGCTGAGTCGCGCCGACGTGCTCGACGAGATCGGCCAACGTCCAGTCCGGACAACTCGGCACCGGAAGTGCCGGGTCGGCGTCGCGCGTCCAGGACGCCAACAGCCGGGTCTGCTCCACCATCGAGTCGGTCAGTGCATCGTCGGTCATGCTGCTGTCCCTCCAGATCTCGCCGCTCCTGATCGGTGCCGCTGCAGGACTGACCACGTCACTCGGTGAGAATCATCGCCGATGAGCCACGTCGCCGGGTTGATCTTCGCGGCGGCTCTGGTCCACGACGCCGATGTCGGCATAGCCTGAAGTCCATGTGCGACGACGATCTCCGCTCAGATCCGGCCAGCTGAGCCAGGAGAGTCGACGACGATGCGCACCTACTGGATTCCGGCCGCTCAGCTGCTGTCCGCGGCGATCACCGCGGTCTGCTTCCTGATCGCCTTCATCGTGCTCAACGCGAGGACCCCTGGCCGGCACCGCACGCTAGGTGTTCTGGGTGTCGCGATGGTGCTCGTCAGCGCGATGCTGCACGCGGCCAACGTATCGGTGGCGGGTGCGTACGGCAGGGACACAGTCGTCTACGCCGCGGGGTCGATCGTCGTTGGTGTCACCGCCGCCGCCGGGCTGGTGGTCCTGGCTCTCGCGGCCATCCGGGCGCGGACACCGGCAAGGGCGGGTGATCACTGATGGCCATCAGTCAGATCGCCGCCGTCGGGATAGCCGTCGCGGGATCGGTGGTGGCCCTGTGCGTGCTGATCGCGAGTGCCCGCGGGCAGTCCCGGGTGCTGGGCATCATCGCCACAGCGCTCATCCTGCTGGGCGTGCTCGCTCGTTTCGGCTTCCAGTGGATGGCGGAGCGGCTCGTCGACAGCATGACCAATGACGCGCTCGTCTCCATCCTGGTCGCCGACACCGTGGCCGGCGCGGTGCTGACGGGAGCCGGAGTGTTGTTGGCGACCCGCGCGATCGTGGTCGCCGGCTGGCCTCCGTGGACCGACGGGCGACGGCAGGGGCAGCCGAGGCGGAGCGGCGCTCGCCGATAGACCCGCCCACGAGCACGATGCACCCTCGTCAGCTCTGGTGCAGCTCCTCGGCGAGCATCACGATGATGCCGCTGGGCCCTCGAAGGTAGGTGAGCTTGTAGACGTCGCCATAGGTCGCCACGCCGCGGAGCGGCTGGCAGCCGTGTCGTTCGGCGATCTCGAGAGCCTGGTCGAGGTCGTCGACCGAGAAGGCGACCCGGTGCATGCCGATCTCGTTGGGCCGGGTGGGATCCGTCTCGATCGCCTCGGGGTGGATGTACTCGAACAGCTCGAGACGTCCGTTGCCATCCGGCGTCTGGAGCATGGCGATCTTGGCGTGGTTGCCGTCGAGACCGACAGCCGTGTCGGTCCACTCTCCGCTGACCGTGTCACGGCCGAGAACGGCCAGACCGAGGTCGGTGAAGAAGGCGATCGCCTCTTCCAGGTCGCGGACGGCGATGCCGATGTTCTCGAGCTTGATGGGCATGCACGGCACGCTATCGAGTCCGCGCGTTCCGTACGGTGCGATTGCGGACGCAGAACGTCCGGCACCGGGTCTAGGTTCACGTCATGGCCATAGCGCGCTATCCCCAAGTCGTCATCGACTGTCCCGATCCGGCAACGCTGGCGACCTTCTACGGCACGATCCTCGACTGGCCCGTGCAGCTCGAGGACGACTGGGCAACGATCCGAGCCGAGTACGGCGATTCGATCGGTTTCCAGAAGGTCGACGGCTTTGTGCCGCCCGACTGGCCCAGCTCGAGTGCTCCCCAGCAGATGCACGTGGACGTGACAGTCGACGACCTGGACGTCGCCGAGGCAGCCGTGATCGAGCTCGGAGCAGTCAAGCACTCCCACCAACCCGGCACCACCTTTCGCGTCTTCCTCGATCCGGCCGGCCACCCCTTCTGTCTCTGCGTCGGCTGAACGATCTTCTCGGCGCTCTGCTGACGGCTCGATGGACGCCCGGCCGGGTAGCCTGCCGCGGTGCAGACCGATGACGATGCCCTTCGCCTGGCCGGGCGCCTCGACGAGATGTGGCGGCTGGTGCTGCGGTCCGTCCTCCTCATCCAGGCCGCGCTGTTGCTGGCGACGCTGATCGTCCCGCTGCTCGGGATAGATCGCGATCCTGACGACCACCCCTCGCTGCGGAGCACACGGCTGTTGCCGGGCCTGTCGTTCTATCTGACGACGCGCTTCGGGGACTTCGGCAACACGCAGTCCCATCCCTACTCGGTGCCGGGTGGCGTCTGGCTCACGCGGGTCAGCCTCTTCCTGCTGCTCGCCGCACTCCTCGCCGCGGCCCTCGCCACGGCGCAGCTCGCCTCCGAGAACGCCGGCCGCCGAACGCTGATCGTGGCCAGGATCAGTGCAGCAGCCCTCATCGCCAGCCCGATCCTGTTGGGCCTCGCCCAGCACTGGCTGTCCAACCGGACCCTGGCCACGCCCGTCCAGCCGGGTCTCGTGGTCCCCTTGTTCGCGGGGATCTGGTTGCTCTCGATCGCGGCAGCCAGAGCCAGACTCGACTGATCGTCGGCGTACGCCTGACACCTCCTTGACGCATGCCGATATCGGCATATGATTGCGTCATGGCCAGGGCAGCGACGACGTCTGACGTCTTCAACGCGATCGCCGAGCCGCAGCGCCGGCAGATCCTGGTGCTGTTGCGGGCCGGTGAGCGGCCGGTGACCGAGGTGGCCACCGAGCTGGGGATGAGTCAGCCGGGGGCCTCCAAACACCTGCGAGTGCTGAGGGAGGTCGGGCTGGTGCGAGACCGCAGGGCCGGCAAACAGCGCCTGTACGGCCTTGACGCCCGGGGCCTGCGACCGGTCCACGAGTGGTCCGGCGGGTTCCAGCAGTTCTGGAACGAGAGCTTCGACCGGCTGGACGCGTACGTGCAGGACCTTCAGCAGACAGAAGAGGGAGAGGTGACCGGATGACGGCCACAGGACCGCAGGCGCCGGCGCAGTCGGGCACAACCAACCGCGAGATCGTGATCTCCCGGGTCATCGGCGCCCCGCCGGAGCTGGTGTTCGAGGCGTTCACCGAGGTGCGGCACCTGTCGCGGTGGTGGGGCCCGGAGGGATTCACCACCACCACCCGGGCGTTCGAGTTCCGCGTCGGCGGGGTGTGGGACTTCGTGCTCCACGGGCCGGACGGGACCGACTACCAGGAGTGGATCTGCTGGACCGAGATAGCCGCGCCGGAACGGATCGCGCTGCTGCACGGTGAGTCAGCCGGCGACCCGAACGCCTTCCAGTCGGTGTTGACGTTCGCATCCGAGGGCGCGGCGACCCGGATCGAGATGCGCACGGTCTTTCCCACCCCACAGGTGCGCGACGAGGCGGTCGAGAAGTATCACGCGATCGAGGGCGGCCGACAGACGTTGGGGAACCTGGCCGGCTACGTCACCGAGATGGTTCGGTCGAGAGAGGTGGGTTGATGGCCGGAAAGGTGTTCTTCAGCGTGTCGATGTCGCTGGACGGTTACATCGCGCCCGAGTCCCTCGGCGACTTGATGAGTCGGCAGTGGATGGAGCTGCAACGATGGGTCTTCCCGCAGCGGTTCTTCCGGGAGAACCTGAAGCTCGGCGGTGGCGGCGAGGAAGGGCGCGAGAACGACATCCTGCGGGAGACGTACGACCGCACGGGGGCGAGCGTGATGGGCAAGCGCATGTTCGATGCCGGCGAGCATGCGTGGCCCGAGGAGGCGCCGTTCCACACCCCGGTCTTCGTCGTGACGCACGAGACGCGTGGCCCCTGGGAGCGGCCGGGCGGCACCACGTTCCACTTCGTCGGCAGCGGCATCGAGGAAGCGCTCGACCGCGCCCGCGAGGCCGCCGGTGACCGCGACGTCCGCATCGCGGGCGGCGGCGCGACGATCGTGGAGTACCTGAACGCCGGTCTGGTCGACGAGTTCTCGATCGCGCTCTCCCCCGTGCTGTTCGGCTCCGGAATCCGCCTGTTCGAGGCAGTCGACGCGGGACGTGTGGCGCTGGAGCCGGTTCACGCAGAGCCGACCCGACGGATGACGCACCTGACCTACGCGGTTCGGTCCCGATGATCCCCGACGGCGGCCGGTACCTGTCCGGTAGAACTGGTCCATGGCTGTGGTCGGGATCCAACCCTCGCACGATCTGATCGAGCTCGAGCACGTCCTGCCGCAGCCGCCCGCGTCACGGAAGGCCTGAAGCGATGCGCATCACCGACACCAGTGATCTGTGGTGGAAGACGGCGGTCATCTACTGCCTCGACGTCGAGACGTTCATGGACTGGAACAACGACGGGGTCGGGGACTTCCCTGGCCTGAGCCAGCGCCTGGACTATCTCGAAGCGTTGGGCGTGACCTGCTTGTGGCTGATGCCGTTCTATCCGACACCGGATCGCGACGACGGCTACGACATCATCGACTTCTACGGCGTCGATCATCGTCTGGGGCACCTCGGGGACCTGGTGGAGACGGTCCGTACCGCCCGCGACCGGGGTCTGCGGGTGATCGTCGATCTCGTCGTGAACCACACCTCGGACCGTCATCCGTGGTTCCGACATGCCCGATCGAGCCGCACCTCCCCGTACCGGGACTTCTACGTGTGGGCTGACGAACCGCCCGCCGACGCACAGCCGGCGCCGACCTTCCCGGACCGCGAGACGAGTGTCTGGACCTTCGACGAGCGCGCCGGCCAGTACTACCTGCACCGCTTCTACAAGTACCAACCCGACCTCAACGTCACCAACCCGCTGGTGCGCGACGAGATCATCAAGGTGGTCGGCTTCTGGCTCGAGCTCGGGCTGTCCGGGTTCCGGGTCGACGCCGTCCCCTTCCTGCTGGAGACCATCGGCAGCCCCGACGCCGACAGCGCCCTGCCGGACCCGCACGCCTACCTTCGGCACCTGCGGGAGTTCCTCGGCCGCCGCGTCGGTGACGCGGTCCTGCTGGGTGAGGTCAACCTCCCGCACGAGGAGCAGGCCCTCTTCTTCGGCGGTGAGCACGGCGACGAGCTGTCCATGCAGTTCGACTTCATCGGCATGCAGACCATGTACCTCGCCCTGGCCCGGCAGGACGCGGCACCACTGATCACAGCACTGCAGGAGCGCCCGGTCACCGATCGGCGCAGCCAATGGGCCACCTTCGTCCGCAACCACGACGAGCTCACCTTGGACAAGCTGACCGACGACGAACGCCAGGAGGTGTTCGCCGCTTTCGGTCCAGAACCCGAGATGCAGGTCTACGGCCGCGGTCTGGTGCGTCGCCTGCCACCGATGCTGGACGGCGATCCACGACGGATCAAGATGGTGTACAGCCTGCTGTTCGCCATGCCGGGAACACCGGTGCTGTTCTACGGCGAAGAGATCGGCATGGGCGAGAACCTGGCCGCCGAGGGGCGGCTCGCGGTCCGGACGCCCATGCAGTGGAGCGCGGCCAAGAACGGAGGCTTCTCCACCGCGGCGCCGAGCCGGCTGTCCGGCCCGGTCGTGACCGGCAGCTTCGGGCCCGAGTTCGTCAACGTCGTAGACCAGCTGAACGATCCGGACTCGCTGCTGAGCTTCATCCAGCGGCTGACCCGCTGCTATCGCTCCTGCCCCGAGCTCGGCTGGGGAGACATGATCATCATCGACCAGCCTCATCCGGCCGTGATCGCCCAGCAGACCAGCTGGGACGACGGGCACCTCGTGACGATCCACAACCTGGGCAGTGAGGCGCTGGTGCTGCCGTTGCAGCTGGTCGATCTCCCCCCGGACATCGTCCTGATCGATCTTCTCCACGACGGAACCGTGGACGTCGATGCCCAGAGCCGCTGTGTCATCAACCTCGAACCGTACGGATACCGCTGGCTACGGGTGCAGGAGCCAGGCTCTCGACGCCTCACCTGAGTCCCGGGCGTCGACGACCTGGCCCGTTCCGGACCCACCAGGGGTCCTGATCGGCGCTTCCGCCAGCGGCCGGGGCCCGGGGACCGTAGGGTCGGGGTCAGGTACTCGTTCTCGAACAGGAGCTGGATCCATGAGTCTCGGGCTAGGAATCCTTCTACTCGTGGTCGGAGGCATCTGCGCCTTCGGCGTACGGGATCAGTGGAGCGCCATCGATCTGACGGCGATCGGATACGTCTGCATGGCTGCCGGCGCGCTGGCCATCATCTTGTCCCTCGTGCTGTCTCAGCAACGCCGCCGTACGGCTCACACCACCACTGTCGAGCGTCGGGGGCCCGGCGACGGTACGCCCCCCGCCGTTTGACCTTCAGCCGCCCGCCAGGCTGACCGAAAGGGCCTGGCCACGCGGGTCGAAAGAGGACGCTGGGCACGATCCGCGCCCGCTCGAGAGTTGGGAGACCACCATGACCGACGACCGGCACGTCAGAATCAGTGCGCACGGCGAAACGCTGGCGGAAGCGACGATCTCGCCACCAGACGCCGATGGCGAGGCTCGGGTGGATGTTCACACCGAGTCAGGTCATCTTCCGGCCGGCGCCCGACAGAGACTGGCAGACGCCATCCACGAGGTGGTGACCGACGACCACGCGGAACGGATGTCGGCGACAGTCCCGTTGGGCGATGCCGAGCTGGTCGAGGGCATCCGGGGTCATCTCGACGATGTCGAGCTGCGAGCAACAGGATCCACCAGCATCATCGAAGGCGATCTGGACGCCGACTGAGTCGGTGCGATCTCCCATCCGCCCATTGGCTCGAACCGCGACGAGGTCCATCCTGGGATCATGCCCGGCGAAGGCTCGTACACCACACGAGCGCTCAGCGCAGACACCTGGGACGCCTTCGCCCGCCTGGTCGAGGCCAACAACGGCGTGTGGGGCGGGTGCTGGTGCATGGGATTCCACACCGACGGCGTCGGACCGCACCCCACCGCGGGCGGGAACCGGGCGGCCAAGGAAGCGCTGGTGCGCACCGGAGGGGTGCACCAGATCCTGGTCTTCGCCGATCACGATGCCGTGGGCTGGTGCCAGTACGGTCCGCCCGCCGAGCTGGCCAACATCAAGAACCCGAAGACGTACGAGAAGGGTCTTGTCCAGCTGCCCGACTGGCGGATCGGCTGCGTGTTCACCGACAAGCGACACCGCCGCGCCGGCGTCGCCCGCGCAGCACTGACCGGCGCCCTCGATGCCATCCGAGCCGCTGGTGGCGGTCTCGTCGAGGCGTACCCGGAGCAGGTGGTCGACCGGAAGCCGCAACCAGGTGCCTTCCTCCACACCGGCGCGGAGCCCCTCTACGAGGAACTCGGTTTCACCCGGGACCGGCGGATCGCCAAGTGGCGCTGGGTCATGCGGCTCGACGTCGCGTGACCTGCGAGCTGTCACCGGATCGAGCTGCAGACCGAGCGCTGTCGGACGCAGCCGGCGGGTCAGGGCCTGGGGTCACGGAGGGTTGGCCGCTCGGCATCGGTGCTCGTACCAGCCGTACGACAGAAGAGCGCAGCCGGCACCACACATCATCCCGACGAGGATGTCGGAGACGTGGTGCGCGCCGCGATACAGCCGACTGATGGCCACCAGCAGCGGCACCGCCGTGCAGATGATGGTGATGGCCCAACGCACACCGACCCGTTCGACCCGGGACGCGAGCAGGATCAGAGCGAGATAGAGCGCGGTCGACGCGCCTACGTGGCCGCTCGGGTAGCTGCTCATCGGCGGCAGTGCGTCCAGTCTCTCGACCGAGGGACGTGCGCGGTGGATCAGTGCGGTGGCAGTCAGATACAGACCGAGCTGCAGCGCGATCGCCATCACCGGCACGACCGCCAGTCGCCAGTCGCGGCTGAACCAGAGCACTCCGGCGAAGACCACCAGGCAGACGCCGACGATCGCCTCGGTGCTGCCGAGGAACGACCACACGGACGTGATGGAGTTCCAGACACCGTCCCGGTGGTCGGCGAGATCCTGGTTGACGGAGTCCTCGGCGTTCAGCGGCCCCGCCAGGGGGCCGATCACGGCGAACCCGATGCCGACGATCATGACGCACAGCAGCAGCACCGGACCCAGGACTCGGATCACGAAGTCGGCTCCGTCGCCCCAACGAACGCGGTCCATGTCGCGAACCTAGTGCACGGGGCCCGCCAGTCGTTCTCGCCGCTCGATGACAGCGCGCCACACCCGCATCACACCCGGGCGGTGCTCCCGCCGAGCCGGGCGAGCACGTGGCGCACGGTGCCGGCCGGATCCACCGTGTGATCGTGGGACTCCGGCACGACGATCAGCTCCGCCCCGGACATCGCCGCCGCAAGGCGATCGCACGCGGAGACGATGACCGGCGCGGCCGGCTCCCCGCGGAGGATGGTGGTCGGCACGGGGGCAGCCAGCATGGCTGGGGTCGGTGTCGAGACGGAGGCGACCAGCAACGTGTCGTACACGGTCGTCTGAGCCAGGGGCAGCAGAGCGGCGAAGTCGGGAGCCAGCCGCAGCTGCTCGATCACCGGCTCGGGCAGCCGAACGTTGTCCCGGAGGAAGCTGACCACCGCCTCCGCCCGACATCCTGCATCGACCAGGTCCTGCAGTCGACCAGCCAGCTCGGCCGGCGGCTCGTCCTCGCCGAAGCGCAACGGCGGCTCCGAGACGAACAGATGTTCCGTCGGCACTCCGGCGGCGGCGCCGAGAAGGGCGAGCACCGCGCCGGAGGAGTGTCCCAGCACGACCGCGCTGCCGCCCACGGCGTCGACGACGGCTCGCAGGTCCTCGACCTCCCGCTCCGGGGCGTAGGGGACGGTGTCTCCGCTGTCGCCTCGGCCACGTCGGTCCCAGCAGACCGCTCGGAGCCCTGCGCCGGCGAGCGCCTCCGCCAGTGGTCTCCCACCGGCTGCCGTTGACAGTGCACCGGCGACCACGACCACCGGACGCCCCGAACCGATCTGGTGGTAGGCGATCTGAGTCCCATCTGCAGACGTCGTGATACTCATGCCTCGATGAGACCACCGGCCACCGACAGCCCACCGTTCTTCGGCTGGGTCGCGGGGTCAGCTGATGCTGCCGGTCGGCATCCGGGCGAGCGTGGCGCGATCGATCGTCAGCTCTCCGTGGACGTGAACCAGACGGTGCATCCGCTGGTGCCGAGTGCGTCCTCGTCCCCGCGGGCACCCGAGATCATCACCCGACGCCGGTTCTGTTCGTCACGCAGGACGATCGGGTCCCGCCAGTTGGCGGGATCGTAACCGGGCTGGGGAGGCACCAGCTCACCGTCGAGCGTTCTCCAGCTCGTCAGATCGGCGCTGACCGCGTACATCAGCACCTGGGCGACGCTGACCGCGATTCGTGTCGTGGGTGGTCAGCCCACCGTCCGCTCACTCAGTCGGTGCTGCGTGTTGATCCGGGCTGCGCGCGACGATCACGGCTCCCGGGACGTCGTCGTCCGGTCTGATGACCAGCTCGGCCTCGATCGTGAACGCTGCGTCACGAAGCCAGCCCTCGATCTTGCTCGGCGGGCGGTGATGACTGTCCACCGCGATCGGACGGCCCGTGTAGCCCTGCGACGTGTGTCGTGACTCGTCGCCGACGTGGAAGCCGACCAACAGCGGCCGCCCGGGGAGCAGCACTCGACGGAACTGCTCGAACACTCCGGGCACGGCGTGGTCGGGCACGTGGATCACCGACCAGAACGCGAGTACGCCGGCCACGGAACCGTCCGCCAGCTCGAGATCGGTCATCGTCCCGACCTCGAAGCGAAGCTCCGGGTGATCGCGGCGGGCGATGGCGATCATCTCCGGCGACAGGTCGATGCCGAACGCGTCCACGCCGAGGTCATGGAGGTGACCGGTGACGTGACCCGGGCCGCAGCCGACATCGACGACGGGCCCGTCTCCGGAAGCCCGGACGAGATCGGCGAACAACGCCAGGCTCGCCCGCAGGTAAGGATTTCCAGCGAGCAGTCCACGGACCTTCGCCGCGTACCCGGAGGCGTCGACGTCATAGGACGAGCGGGTGTCGGACAGCCAGCTGTCGGGTACAGAGGACATCTCAGCCGGTCCTTCCTCGCCACGGCGGGGCTGCGCCCGCGCCCGGCCTCACAGTATCGATCCCGGAGCGCACGCTCACCCAGGTCAGGCTCGCCAACGCTGATCGCCGAAGCCTGGCCCAGCACCCCTAGGGGTGTAGTGCGGCGAGTCCCTCCGCCCTACCGTGGTGATGACGTAGGCGCACGTGCACCAGATGGCATCGAAACGGTCACATTCGGTGCCGCCCTCGTGAAGCCGGCCCTGGACACGCCCCGATCGACGGAACAGGAGCACCGATGATCACCGACGCTGCGACGGTGACTGGCCAGCACGACCCGTGGAGCATGACCGCTGACGTCAGCCGTCTACGAGGCGAGAATGCGAACCTGCGTCGCCAGCTGGAGACTCAACCAGCGATCGAACAGGCCAAGGGGATCTTGATGGAGCGCTACGGCATCCAGGCCGAGGTCGCCTTCGAGCTGCTGCGCCGCTGGTCTCAGGAGTCCAACACCAAGCTCCATCACATCGCCGAGATGCTCACGACCGGTCCGGAGCTCGCACCGGCTGGCGCCTCTCAGGAGGCCGCACGTCGTGAACGCGGATGACCCTGCCGTGAACGCGGACGACGAGGCAGGTCCCGACTGGGGGGGCCGGCTGAGACGTGCCATCTGCGGCATCGGGATCGTCTGGCTCGTGGTCGGGGCGGCGGTCGCCGTCTACTACGCGGCCTCCGACCAGAGCGATGACGTCATCCGGGGCATCCTGACGATGCTGCTGGGCGCCGTCAGCCTGGCCGTCGGAATGATCATGATCCGACGATCGCGCCCGTGACCGACACTGCTGGTGGTCAGGTCAGCGGTAGGTCTCGTGGTCGGTGTCGACCGGGTCGCCGTAGTTGGCGCTGAGCCCCAGGCAACCCAGCCCGATGGCTGAGACCTCCAGGGAGCCGAGCAGTCGCTTGTTCATGATCGTCCTCTCGTCGCGCGTCCGCGCGAAGACTGAGGCGTGGAGGATGTCGGGCAGAATCGCGCGCTCATCAGAACCACTGAGCGCGGGTCACGCTCAGGCTGCGCGACGCGAGGGCGATTCTGCCGCGAGGAGCAGGGACTGATGCCCGTTCAGTCCTCGGGGATCGGACGACCGACGACTCCAGGGTGATGGCCTCGGACTCGGGGCCGCCGCGCTGGCGGTGTCGAGAGCGTCGATCGCGGCGAGCTCGCCGAGGTCAGGTCGGAGTCGAACACGGCGAGGTTCTCTGCTATCCGGGGCGGCTGGGTCGACTTCGGGGTGACGGAGCGTCCCTGCTGCACCCCCCACCGCAGCATCACCGGCGCCGGGCTCCTGCCGTGCGCCTCGGCGATGCCACCGATCACCGGGTCCTGCAGAGTGCTGGAGTGCTGCCCGTCGCGGGAGAAGGTGATGCCACCGATGGGCGACCGGGCCTGAGTGAGGATGCCGTGCTCCGCGCCGAGGGCCTGCACTCCCGCTGCTGGAAGTAGGGTGCAGCTCGATCTGGTTCACGGCCGGCACCACCGACGCCTTGCCGAGCAGCTCGATGTCGCCGATCCCCCCTGCTCCGGGCTGACCCGAGCTCGGCGGCTGACCAGAAAGTCCCGAACGTCTTGGCGGTGATCCACGACCCCGACGCCAGACGTCCGCTCCGAGTTGAAACAGGACCTGCCAGGGCATGGCTCATCGGGTCCGCCCGCTCCCGGCCGCCGCATGCTCGGCACCGGACGCGCGCCGCACAGGGCCGCGGAGCACCGCTCACCTAGCTGGGTCGGCTTCCTTCGCTGGGCGCGGGCCGCCCGAGGATGTCGAATCGACCATCTCCGGCGCCCGGTTGCATGGGCTGATGTTCGGGACGGGCGTCGCCGAGGAAGACCGTTCGGTAGCTGCTGGTGATGTGGCCGATGTCGATGGCTCTTCGGCCCCGCCGCGAGAGCCGGGCCGCCAGCACGGTGGCGCTGGGCCCGAGGGACAGCAGGAGGACGTCGGCGGGGTTGTCGAGGAGTCGCCGCTCGAGGGCATCGACGTGGGCATAGGCGTCGATCGCCGGCGCGTCCTCCCTCGAGACGGTGGCCGCGCTGTCGAAGAGGCCGGCGATGGGGACGAAGCGTGAGGCCGTGCCGGTGACGACACAGACGGACTTGTCGGCCCAGACCTGCCGCCAGAGATCGACTCCCCGTTGTCCGAGTCGAGCGAAGAAGCGCGGTCGGGTGACGTGGGTGTTTCCGTACGTGATGTCGGTTCGAGAGATCAGCCGCAGGTCGGGCCAGGCGTTCGCCCACACGTCGGACCAGTACGGGCCCTTGCTGACGTCTGGGAAGCCGAGCAGCAGGGAGCCGACGTCGAGGTCCTGCATCGTCCAGATGCGGCGGAGCTCCGCGCTGAGCTCGGGCGTGGTCCGTTGGAAGTAGAGATCGTAGCCAGGGCGGAGCATCGACAGGAGCTCACCGTCTCCGAAGCGGGCCAGGCTCGTGGTGCCGTCGATCAGTCGGAGCATGGTGTCCTCGAAGCCCAGCTGGTGGGCCGACGAGAAGCGGCTGACGTCCTCGACGGCGAACTGCCGGATGGCGTCGGCGGCTTGTCGTGGTGTGCGACCACCCGGTCCGAGAGCGCGCTCGCGCAGCCGGTACCTGATCGCCACCGGCCGCGGAATGCGTCTCACGCCATCAGCCACGATGCCGACTGGACTGACGCGGTTCGGCGGTCAGGTCGACCCGACGGCCGGGAAGCACCGGGCCCGCGCCGAGGACGTGGCCTGAGGTTCCGGTCGTGCGGACCGAGCCAGTGCTCATGGTCCGATCAGGGTCTCTTGCCTCTGGCTCGGCTGACCAGACCCGGGCCCTCCGCGTACGTAGATTTCCGTACGGTGCTGTCAGGACCGCTGGACGTGGACCAGCTCGGCCGCCAGCTCCGCGTTGGTGGCAGCGAACTCGCGCCACTCGGGCGGCGTCGACTGAGCCAGCAACCGGCCACGGCGCTCGCCGACCTGGCGTACCCCCCACCGGTCGAGCTGTGCGGTCGTACCGGAGAAGCTCACGAGTGTTCCCGCTGCCCAGCCACGGACGACCAGATCGGCCGGATGCGGTGCCGTCACGCGCTGCGGCGACACCAGCCACGCGACCGCGCCCAGCTCATCGTGAATCAGCTGGGCGGTCTCGAACATCAGCCCCGCGACAGCCTGATCGCGAGCGCTCAGCAGGCGAGCGGTGAGGCGGTCGAGAGCGCTCGGATCACGTTCCAGGAGCTGGACGACATCGGTGAGCATCCGGTCCCGGTCGCCGGTGCCGACACCGCGCGCCTGAGCGAAGGCCCGCTCGGTGCCGGACGTCCTCGTGCCGGTGAGATGCACCGGCCAGACGCGCTCGATCCCCCGCAGAGCCACGCGAGAACGGTCGCCTCCCAGATAGGGACCGAAGGTGGGTAGGTCGGTCGCGGGCTGGTGGGTGAGTCGCAGCCCGGGTCGTTCCGCACTCGGGTCCAGCACCAGCCATCGAGGCACCTCCGCCCCACCTACCGCACGATTCCAGCGAGGCTTCGACCGCTCCAGCAGATTGCGTTCGAGCCAGGCCGCCTCGTGGATCGACGCACAGGCCACGGCCTCGACCCTGGCGATCTGCCGCACCATCCGCCGCAGATGGCGTCGTCCCACCAGATCACCCCAGTACGAACGCGTCCGGCTGCGCAGATCGGTCGCCCTGCCGACGTACATCACACGGCCCGTGGCGTCCCGGAACCGGTAGACACCCGGCAGCCTGGGAAGGACCGCACAGGCGTCACGAGCAGGCTGCAGGCGGGTGCGGTCCCCGCCCGACGGCTCGATGGACATGTCAGACGGTACCGCTGGGCGCGGGCGCCGGTGGCGTCACGCCGAGAATGCGGTTCAGGCTGTCGAGCAACAGGGTGCCGGGGACGGCAACTGACGCGTCCAGGCACCAGAGCGGCCGCCGCCCGGGTGGGCGAGCGGCGGCCGGCTGGGGGGACCCTGTTGGACTACGTGGTGACCTTGACGTAATCGCCCTTGGCCGTGGCCGAGGTGGCGGTCGAGGTGCCGGCATAGGCCATCCGCCAGGTGCCGGACTTCTTCGCGGTGACGGTGGTCTGGGTGTAGCCGTACTCACCGGAGGTGACGGTCTTGACGGTCTTGTACTTGCCACCCTTGGCCTTGAACTGCACCTTCAACGGCTGACCGGCATAGCCGGTCCACCCGTTCTGCTTGTACGACACCACCGCGAGCTGGCCGGTGACGGTGATCTTCGTGCCCTTCTTCGCCGGCTCCGGGCTCGCCTTGGTCCGGGTGTTGAACTGGGCCGGCGCCTTCAGGTGCAGACCGTCGATGAAGGTGGCCTCCTTGGTCGGCAGACCGTTGTTCGCGGTCACCTCGATCACCACGTCCTGGGTCTTGGCCGGAGCCGACTTCGCGGTCAGCGTGGCGTACGGGTTCTTGTTCGTCACCATGAAGCTGTCGGTGCCGATCGACCAGGACGTGACCGTGCAGCCGCTGGTCTTCGGGGCGAACTCGACCTTCTTCGGTGACAGTCCCAAGGTGACCGAGCTCGGGGTGAATCCTTCGATCTTGCAGGCCTTCGGGGCCGCCTGCGGCATCGGCGCAGCGCTCGCCACGGGGGCGGCCAGCGCCAGCCCGGTAGCGGCGAGACCGACGGTGGCCACGGCTGCGGCGATGCGGTGACGGATGTTCATGCGGGTGCCTCCTGGTTGATGGCCCTTGCTGGGCGACACCCCAGACACTGCCGACCCGCACTCCAACATCGCTCCAACGGGACGCTCCACCCAGCGAACCGCCGTGTGATCGGGGGAAGGTCGGCTCGGGAGTACATTCGCAGGAATATTGTTCCAGGAGATGAGGTTGGCGTGATCATGGAGTTCTTCGATCTGCTGGTGCGCTACGAGGTGACGCTGTGGAGCGAGGTGGACCAGGAGCTCGCCCGGCAGGGTGAGGTCAGTCTCGGGCAGCTCCATGCCCTCCGGGTCGTCGATCGCTACCACGGTCGGGTCCGCGTGCAGGAGCTGAGTGACGACATCGGTATCACGGTGGGTGCGGCCAGCAAGCTGGTCGACCGACTCGAGCGCGACGGCTTGGCGAGGAGGAGCCCTAATCCCGCCAACCGGCGCTCGTCCCTGATCGCGCTGACGACCGCCGGGGAGCAGGCCCTGCGCACCGCGAGGTCGGTCTGCAGCGACGCCGTCACGCGAGCGATCGGAGACGAGGACCTCGAGGCCCTCAGCGCGGCTCTGCGTCGACTGCAGGCGCGGCTGAGTGAGCAGGGTCGGGGCGCCGCGGCATGACCGGCACCATGCGCGCGGTGGTGGTGGACCGGCCCGGCGCCCCCGAGGTGCTCCAGATCCGCGAGCTGCCGATCCCCCAGCCGAAGCCGAGCCAGGTGCTGATCCGGGTCGAGGCGTTCGGGCTCAACCGCTCGGAGCTGCACTTCCGGCAGGGGCTGGCGGCCAGCGGGAGCTTCCCCCGCGTACCGGGCATCGAGGCGACCGGAACCGTCGCGGCGGCACCCGGCGGGGAGTTCGCCCCCGGCAGCCAGGTGATGACGATGATGGGCGGCATGGGTCGCGACGTCGACGGCGGCTACGCCGAGTACGTCCTGGTGCCCGCCGCCCAGGTGATCGGCTTCAGCAGCAGCCTGTCCTGGGATCAGCTCGGCGCCGTGCCCGAGATGCTGCAGACCGCGTACGGCTCGCTCGTCGTCGGTGTGCAGGCCTCGGCCGGCCAGTCGCTGCTGATCCGGGGTGGCACGTCGTCGATCGGGCTGGCTCTCATCGTCCTGGCCAAGCAGCAGGGCATGACCGTCTACGCCACGACCCGGCGCGAGGAGGCCAAGGGGGAGCTCGAGCGGCTCGGGGCCGACCACGTGCTGATCGACGACGGCGCTGTGGCCGACCGACTACGCGGCATCGTCCCGGCCGGGGTCGACGGCGCCGTCGAGCTCGTCGGCGTCAACGTCTTGAGGGACACGTTGCGGGCGGTCCGGCCCGGCGGGACTGTGTGCTTCACCGGGATGCTGTCGGACCAGTGGACGATCCACGACTTCTACCCGATGGACTGGCTGCCGAACGGCGTCCGGCTGACCGCCTACTCCGGCGAAGCCGGTGATCTGCCGGCGCACGCCCTGCAGGACTTCCTCGACGCCGTCGCCGAGGGGGCAGCCACCATCCCGCTCGGACGGGTGTACCACCTCGAGCAGATCGTCCGGGCCCACCACGACATGGAAGCCGGCGCGGTCGGCGGCAAGGGGGTGGTGCTGACCTGAGGTCTTCTCCCGACGTCACGGTCTGCTGGTCTGGTCCTCGAGCAGGCGTGCGATACGGGCGTGTTCAGCAGGTGTCGTCGCCCGGTCAGCGCGCCGGATCACCGCAGCGTCGTTCAGACGGCTAGCCGCCCCGGCCGAGTCGATGGAGTCGAGGAACCCGCCGATCAAGGCAGAGCGGGTGGCTTCGAGCGGGGCAGCGACCTCGGCCTCCCCCGGATCGAAGCAGGCCAGCACGATCCAGGTCAGGGCCAGGTCGAGGGTGCGTGGGCCGAGACGATGGTTCGTCCAGTCGATGATCACCGGGCCGCCCGCGCCCATGATCACGTTTCCCGGATGGAGGTCGCCGTGCACCAACGCCCTGTTCACCGGTCCGCCGGCAACCGTCTGGTCGAGGCTGCGATGGAGCTCGGCGAGCAGGACACCTGATCGCCTCGCCCGGTCGGGTCGATCGGCCAGCTGGGCCACCATGGTCGGTCCGTCCACGCGATCCATCACGATGCCGGCGGAGTCGACGGCATGCACAGCCGGCACCGGCACCCCGGCCCGAGCGGCCCGTCGCATCGCGTCAGCTTCCTGCTCGGCCGAGGCCGACGGGCGTCGGAACCGGCGGAGAACCGTGCCGTCGCCGAGGTCGTACACCACAGATCCCCGGCCCTGACCGATGATGGCCCGTGGATCTGGCTCCATGCCACGATGCTAGGCGACTCCTGCACCCTCGATACCGGCCCGATCCGCCGCGGGCAGGACGCCCGGTGCTCGCCGCTCAGCCACTCACGACGTCGGCGTCGTCGCCCGGAGATGATCAACGACCAGCTGGACGGCAGCGGCGACGGGGGTGCTCGCCGTGTCGATCTCCAGCCGCGGCCGCGACCAGGGTTCGTAGTCCCGGCCGCCGATCTGCGACCAGGTCGGTTTGACCAGTCCCACCACGTCAGTCGGTCGGGTGGCGACCCGTCGCTCGTGCTCGGCGGGGTCGGAGCACCGCAGCTCCACCTCGACGATCGAGGCGGCGGCCCTGGCAGCCGTCTCGAGCCAGGGATCACGGGTGATGGCGGCGGGGTTGACGCACTCCACGATCACGTCGAGACCCAGGCTCAGCTGCTCGCGCGCGAGCTCGTGCGCAATCGCGTACCCGACCGCGCCCACCGGGTGATCCAGGGAGGTCCACTCGACGACCGCCTGCTCGATCCTGTCCACGCGAAGGTAGACCGCGCCGGTACGGCGTGCCACAGCCGAGGCGATGGTCGACTTCCCGGTCGCCGGCAGACCACCCAGAACGATCAGTGTGCTCATCGCAGCATCCTGGCAGCACGCTCCCTGACCCACACCCGCAACGCCGCCCACCTGCACTAGCGGGTCGGCGTCTCCACCACGAGGGTGCCTTCTCGCCAGTCCCCCAGCTCGGCGTGGACCGTGCCGCCTGCGCCGATCAAGGCCGCCCAGCCGGGGAAGTCCTCGTCCACCGTGGCTCCAGCCTGCGTGGAGACGGCCAGGAAGCTGCCAGGCTTCACCAGTCGCTCGGCGTCGGCCCGCACACTGCCGCGCCACCAGTCGAAACCGCGCCGCCAGTCCTCCTCGCTGGTCCGCCGCGGTCCGTAGAGCCCGGGGGCGGAGGGCGCGAGCACGATGTCGGCCCCCAGCTCGTACGGCGTGGGGTGACCCACCTCGGCGCAGACCGCCGTGACGATCATCGTCGGTCCGACGGAGACTGGCTGGAAGCCGGAGCCGGCACGGAACGAGGGCTGCTCATCCAGCGGCAGGGCGAACTTGCGGTGCACCGCGAGGATCGTGCCGTCGCCGGCGAGCACCTGGGTGATCGTCGGGCGCGGGTCGCTCTCCCCCGGGCCGGCGGACTCGACCAGCCCGAAGCTCAGTCGCGGGCCACCGCGCGTCGCAGCCACCAGCTCACCCACTGTGTCGTGGGTCAGGGCGACAGCGGCTCCGGGGTCGTAGCCGGTCAGGGACATCTCCGGCAGGAGCACCAGGTCACAGCCGGCCTCGCGGCCAGCGGCGAGGACTTCCTGCTGCCGGCGGCCGTTGCCGTCGAGGTCACCCTTCACACAGCGCAGTGCCGTCAGCAGCAACCGCATGTTGCCTCCCTCATGAGGTCCCTCGACGTCGCATCAGACACCCGAGCCGAGGGCGTCGAGCAGGACTCGTTCCTCGTCGTCTGTGAGACCGGCCCCGTGCGGGCCGGGCCGGGCCCGGGCCAGCTCCCACGCCAGCGTGTCGGCAAGGGTGTCCTCGAGTGGGCGGGTGAGCAGACCTGCCGACCTCGCGCGGCGGCAGTCGCGGGCGTTCATGCCGTACCAGTCGGGATCGTCGAGCCAGAGCGGCAGCGACCGCGGGCCACTCCAGACCTGCACGCCGTGCTCCCGGAGCCAGTCCGCACCGGCGCCGACCACGGCCCCGGTGTGGCCTGCGACGCGGCGGGCGCCGGCGAGGTGCTCCGACAAGGACCGGGGCGGGCCTCCGACGTTGAACACCCCGGCCGTCCCGGCCTCGGCGCTGCTGACGATCCAGGAGGCGAGGTCGCGTACGTCGATCAGCGCGGCGAGCAGGTCACCGGCAGTGGGAACGAGGACGGCGCCTGAGGTGCTCGACGGACGCGCGAAGCGCCACGGCCAGTAGCCCGAGCGGCCCGACTCGTCACCGGGCCCGCCGATCAGACCCGCCCGGGCGATCAACGTCCTCCGCGGGCCGAACACCGCGCTGACCGCTTGCTCACAGGCGACCTTCGCCGCTCCGTACGTCTCCATCGACGTCATCACGTCCCCGGCGAGCGCCGGCAGCAGCGGAGCGCCTTCGTCCTGCCCGACATCACGCTGACTCGCGTAGACGTTTCCGCTGGAGATGAACAGATATCTCTCCGCGGCGGGTTCGAGCGCGACCACGGCCCGGCGCAGCTGACCGGGCTGCCGGGTCACGTCGACCACGGCATCCCAGGGCTCGCCGGCGACGGCCGCGTGACCGTCCGGATCATCACGATCGGCCTGGACGAACCGGACTCCCGCCGCCACCTCGCCGGCGACCCCGCGCGCCAGACAGGTCACGTCGTGTCCACGCCCGACGGCCTCCCGAGCGATCTCCCGCCCGAGCCAGGCCGTGCCCCCCAGCACCAGGATCTTCACGGGAACATCCAACCGTGCCCGCCGAAGCCGGGTTCCGCCGCTCTCCGGTCGCGGCACCACATCACCTCAGGCCCGCGGGGCCGGTCCAGACGGCGGGAACGGGTCAGACGGCGTGGGGATGGTGTGGACGAGCAGCGCTGCCGCGGCGACTCGGTGGATGGCCTGCTGCCGGGGCGGGCGATGGCGGCCCATCAGCAGCGCGAGCGGGATGCCCGCGGCGGCCATGATGGTCATCAGGAGCGCGGCGCCGGACAGACCGGCCGCGAGCGCCTCGGCCGTCGACTCACCAGCGGCACGCTGAGCGTTGGCAGTGGCGCTGAAGACGGATCCAGCGGCAGCCACGGCCAGTGAGCCGCCGACATAGCGGGCCATGTTGGAGATCCCGGATGCCTGGCCGACCTGATCGGCGGACACGGTCGCGGTGGAGGCTGAGGACGCCGGGCCGTTGGCCAGCCCGAGTCCGACAGCGGTGGCGGCAATGGGCAGCACGAAGACTGCGTAGCCCCAGGACGGTTGGACGAAGACGAGCACCAGCAGCCCTGCAGCGGCCAGACCGAACCCGAGCGCGATCGCGTTGCGCGATCCGATCTTGACCGCGAGCGGCGTGATCAGAGGTGTCACAGCGATCATGGCCGCTGCAGCCGGGAGAGTGGCCAGCCCAGCCTGCAGAGCGTTCATGCCGAACGTGGCAGGATCCTGGAAGTACAGGCTGATCAGGTACATCAAGGCGTTGATCGCGCCCGCGACGAGCAGGATCGCCAAGGTCGCCCCGACCAGGATCGGGTTGGCGAGGAGTCGCAGGTCGACCAGCGGCGCCGTGATCCGCTTCTCGACCAGGACGAACCCGATGACGCCCGCGATCGCGACCACGACGCAGACGATGGTCCCGGCAGACACCCAGCCCCAGTCTGCTCCCTTGCTGAGCGCAAGGACCAGCGGCACCAGGATGACGGCGATCAGGACGGTGCCGCCGAAGTCGATCGAACGGGGCCGATTCGGGTCACGTGACTCCTTGACCGTCAGGAGGGTCAGCGGGATGCACGCGGCGGCGATCACGGCATCGATCCAGAACAGACCCTGCCAGCCGGTGAGACCGACGAGCAGGCCGCCGATCAGCGGGCCGATCGCCGCACCGGCGGCAGAGGCGGCTCCCCAGAGCGTGATCGCGCGCATCCCGGCCGCACCCGAGGAGGCGACGGAGAGAAGGCTCATGCCGCAGGCCAGGAGGGTCGAGCCGGCGGCACCTTGGATCATCCTCCCGACCACGACGCCGGCTCCCGATGACGAGAGGGCGATCAAGACGCAGGACACGACGAAGAGGACCAGGCCGACGAGGAAGACCTTCCGTCGACCGAAGACGTCACCCAAGGCGCCGGAGGTGACGATGACGGCGGCGCCGACCAGCATGTAGCCGGTGACCGCCCACTGCAGCTGTTCGATCGGGGCGTTCAGATCCTCACTGATCGCAGGCAGCAAGATCGTGACCGCGGACGTGTTCGCGTTGACGACGAGCGCCGAGACGCAGGCGGCCAGCAGAACGCCGAGGCCAGCTGGATGCCCAGGGTCGGTTGTCCGCCCGGCGAGCGGCCCTTCCTCACTTCGTGCCATCGTCCCTCCCCACCCACCAGGCGATCCGCCTGCTCCTTGCCAACACGGGGGCGCGCTGGCAGCGCCGCCTTCGGCGCTCGAGACCCTGCAGCTGACAGGTGCCGATCCCCGAGACGGAGCCGGCGACCTGATCCACCTTCGCGGCAACCGAGCCGCGGCGGCATCACCCGCAACGGGTGCGCTCCCCTCGCCATCGGTGAACAGGCACCGGCAAGCCGATGACGGACTGTCGTCCGGCAGGTGAACTCCGGTGGGGCGGCGGGATCTCCGTCGGTGGCTTCACCCACAGCGGACTCAGCCGAGGTGTCCGGGTGAGGCGAGCTCTCGAGTGGCGAATGGGCTTCGGAGCCATACGGTGAGGACGTGATCCCCCAACCCCGGTGCCCGAACTGTCGCCACTTCGTCTACCTGGATGCGCTGCGCTGCCCGTACTGCGACGGAGAACTCGGTTACCACCTGTTGACCCGGCAGTTCTACGGGCTGCGCGGCGGGCAGACCGTGATCGGCGGGCAGACCTGGTACGCCTGCTCGAACCGGGGGTGGGACTGCAACTGGCTCGTGTGGGAAGACGGCCCCGCGGGCCGCTGCTTCTCGTGCCGGCTCACCAGGCGGAGGCCTGACCCGGACGACACCGTCGCGCTCGACAAGCTCGCGAAGACCGAGGAAGCCAAGCGCAGGCTCCTGCTGCAGCTGGGCGATCTCGGTCTGCCCGTCACCCCGTGGGACGTCGAAGAAGGCGGCCTCGGCTTCGATCTGCTGTCGAGTCTCTCGGAGGGCCGGCGCGTCATCATCGGACACGCCAACGGCATCGTCAGCCTCGATCTCGCCGAGAGTCTCGACGACCATCGGGAGGCGCTCCGCGTGCGGCTCGGCGAGCCGTATCGCACGATGCTGGGCCACCTGCGCCACGAGGTCGGGCACTACTTCCAGAACGTGCTGCTGACCGACGACCAAGCCTGGCGGCAGTGTCGCGACCTCTTCGGCGACGAGCGGGCCAGCTACCGGGATGCGATCACGCGCCACTACTCCGTCGGCGCCCCGCAGCACTGGCAGACGTCGTTCATCTCCGAGTACGCCACCATGCATCCGTGGGAGGACTTCGCCGAGACGTTCGCCCACTATCTGCACATCACCGGCACGCTCCAGACGGCCTCGGCCATCGGCATCCACCTCGACGCCGCAGCGACGAACGGGCGCGACACCGACGTCGATCCCCTCGGTTCCTACCGCCGCGAGCCCGTCCAGCGGCTCCTCAACGACTGGGACTGGATGTCACAGGCGTTCAACCGCATCAACCGAGCGATGGGCTTCGGCGACCTCTACCCCTTCCAGCTGCCAGCCCCGGTACGTAGGAAGCTCGGGTTCATGCACGACATCGTGACGCACGCGCCACTCACGCTCGACGAGCAGATCTGGCGAGCCATGCCCGAGCAGCAACACTGACCGCTGACTCGGGTTCGCCAGTCGACACGATCACGGCTTCGCGGGTTCGGAGGCGAAGAGATTGAGACCGAGCCGCTCGGCCAGGTACTTCGTGACCAGCTGCCCGCGCACGCTGTTCCCGGCGTCGTCGAGCGGTGGCGAGAAGGTGGCGAGACCGCCCTTGCCCGGTGAGACCGTCACGACGCCACCGCTGACGCCGCTCTTGCCGGGCATCCCGATCTCGTACAGCCAGTCCCCCGACAGCTCGTAGAGTCCGGCCGTGGCCATCACCGCCAGCACCCGGCGGCACGCACCCGCGACGACGACCCGCTCGCCCGTCATCGGGTTGACCCCGCCGTTGGCCAAGGTGGCGCCCATCACGGCGAGATCGTGGACCGTGACGTCCAGCGAGCACTGTCGGGTGTAGACGTCGGTGGCCTCGTCGGGGTCGAAGTAGAGCCGCCCGTAGCTGGACAGGAGATGGGCGATGCCCTGGTTGCGCTGGTTGCTGGCCGACTCGGACCGGTAGACCTCACTGTTCACCGTGAGCTCGCGGCCGGCGAAGCGAGAGAGCCCCTCTCGGATCCTCTCCCACTTCTCATCCGCCGTCCTGCCGGGCACCAGGCTCGTGGTGGCGATCGCACCGGCGTTGACCAACGGGTTCATGGTCCTGTCGTCGTTCAGCTCGACGGCCATCAGCGAGTTGAAGGGAAATCCCGTGCTGTTGACTCCCAGCTGGTGTCGCGCCGCCCCGTAGCCGATCGCGTTGCAGACCAACGCGAAGACGAAGGGCTTCGAGACGCTCTGGATGGAGAATGCGGTCTCCACGTCACCGATCTCGAAGAACCGGGCCCGCGTGCCGACCACACAGATGCCGAACAGCCCGGGTCGAGCGCCGGCCAGCGCCGGGATGTAGTCCGCGACGGCACCGTCGTCGTTCGATCGGTAGCGCTCGTACGCCTCGGTGACGACCTCACCCACGTACTCAGGGTCGGGGAGGTCCCCGGTGGACACCGGCGGGGGCACCGTGGCCTCATCGAAGGGAAGGCTCTCGTGCATGGAAAGCTTCGTCATGATCCCCACTGGTCGTCGGCTGCGGTCACCCTACGACAGAGTCCGGGCCGCCGCCCTGCAGGCGGCAGCCCCGACGGTGGTGGTCGACGACAGCCGACGCTCACCCGGCGAGGGGATCCTCCGCGTACGCCGGGTGGCGGCTGCCCACCTTGCGGGCCAGCGCGAGGTGCGAGCCCAGATAGCCGCCGACACCAGAGGCAGCGGCACCGGCCAGGGCCAGGGCGACTCCGGGAGAGTGGCGTCCCTGGCGCCGAGCGATCCAGGACGCGGCGTACATGCTGATGGCGACCGCGTTGGCGACCGCGTGGACGAGCCCGACCCGCTTGTCGCGCTGACCGGCAGCCGACCACTCCGCCCAGCCGGTCCACGCGGTCGGGCCCACAGCCAACAGCCCGGTCCCGATCAGCCGCTGCGCGGCGGCCGACGACTGCGGACCTCCCACCAGATCCAGCACGGTCGCCGAGGTCCAGCTGCCCAGCACGAGGTCGGTCAACAGCGGATGTATCGAGTGACCCAGCCATTCGCCCCGCAACAGGGCGGCCCGCGTCCCGGTGCCGAACACCGTGCGGATCGTCGGTTCCACCGCATCGACCGCCGGGTCGAGCGCTGTCGTTTCCTCGAGCCGAAGCGTCCAACGCACGGCAGCGGGTTCTTCGGTCGTGGTCATTCGCCCTCCTCGGTCAGCACCTACATCACCTCAGGCCACTCTCCACCCGCGCACCGGCAGGGGCAACCGTGCGGCTCGGGAAAGGAGCTGTACGGAAACGGACTGACACCCGACCCGGCGACCCTGGGACCGATCGGTCGCGATGGCGGGAATAGATCGCCGCGGGGTCAAGTTCTACTCTTTGATCATCGAAGCCTTCGACGTGGAAGGACTCCCATCAGCTCTAAGGAATCCTTGTCATGTCGTTCGCCTCTGCTTTCCGTTCGCTCCGACGCACCCGCCGACCGGTGGAGCGTGCCGTCGCCGCGGCTTCGTCCAGGACGTTCCGGGACGAGCTCGTCCTGGCCACCACCGCTCGGGCCGGGAACCCCCCGCGCCTCTGAGCTGACGTCGGTCCGCCCCGCCGCCGAGTAGCGAGGTGTCGGGCCGGGTCCTCGCTGGTCCCGGTGGCACCCAGCTGCACTGGAGCCAGATGTGGCAGGGTGCCTGGGTGCTCTCCGACCATGCCGAGGTGATCGCCAGCTGGTACGGCCTCGGCACCGTGCTGGAGGACCTCGCGATCTCGTCCCGGGGGATGCAGGGTCAGATCTGGCGGCTGGTCACCAGCCGAGGAGTGTTCGCGGTCAAGGAGCTGCTCGTCCGTCAGACGGCGGCCGACGCTGCCCTCGATGTCGCCTACCAGGAGGCCGTGCTCGCCGCCGGTACCGTGCCGATGCCCCGACCCGTCCGATCCGCCACCGGCGAGGTGCTGCTGGAGACCGCCGGACACCAGCTGCGCGTCTACGAGTGGGTCGAGGTGGGACCTCCGCGCAACGATCTGGATCCCGCCCTCATCGGTACCGTCCTCGCGGCCATCCACCAGGTGCGGCACGCCCCGGCCAAACCCCTGGGGGCCTGGTACGTCGACCCGGTGGGAGCGCCGCGCTGGTCCCAGCTGCTGGCCACCGCCCGAGCCGTTGCGGCTCCCTTCGCTGACGATCTTGCCGCCGAAGTCCCCCACCTGCTGCGGTTGGAAGGCCTGCTCGAGGCACCCGAGAACCTGCAGAACTGTCATCGGGACCTCTGGGCCGACAACATCCTGCCGACCTCCGCGGGGGTCTGCGTGATCGACTGGGAGAGCTGCGGCCTCGAAGACCCGAGCCACGAGATCCCGATGGCCCTCTTCGAGTTCGGTGGCGGCGATCGCGGTCGGACGGCCGACCTCTACCGGTCCTACGTCGACGCCGGCGGGCCGGGCCGCGTCGACAGCTACGGAGCCTTCTCCATGGTGATCGCGCAGTTCGGTCACTTCTGGGAGTCCGCCGTGGCCTCGTACGTGTCGGCGGAGTCGACCGACGCGGACAAGGCACGGGCATTGGATCGCGCCGCCGAGGCGGTGCGGACCCCACTGCGGGTCGAGCACCTCGACGACGTGCTCGCCGCCCTCGCCGGGGTGACCGGCTGACCTGTGTTTGGGTGAGCCATGACGACCTCCGCCGTAGGAGCCCGGCCGGCCCCGCCGACACGAGGGCCGTGGTCGTACCTGGCCTGGCTGACGCTGCAGCAGCGCCGCAGGGTTGCGCTGGGGGCGTTCCTCGGCACCGCCTGGATGGTGGGCCTGGTCGTGCCGCCGTTCGTTCTCTCCCGAGCCGTGGACGCGCTGGCCGATGCCGGGCGCGCCGTCGTGCTCGCGTGGTCGGCTGCTCTGGTGCTCAGCGGCGCGGTGCTGGCCTGGCTGGGGATCTGGCGGCACCGCACGATGACGCAGGTGCGGATGGATGCCGCGTTCCGGACGGTCTCGGTGGTGACGGATCAGGCCATCCGGCTCGGCGCCACGTTGCGTCGGCAGAGCCGGGCCGGCGAGGTGGTCGCCATCGGCATCGCCGATGTGTGGACGATCGGACGGAGCCTCACGGTCACCGGGCCGGGGGTGGGAGCCGTCTTGGCCTACGTGGTGATCGCCGTGCTGCTGTTCCGGGTCTCGGCGCCGCTGGCGGCGGTGGTGCTCTGCGGGGTGCCGGTGCTCGCGCTGATCGTCGGCTCTGCGTTGCGCCGGCTGCAGAAGGTCGGCGCGGCGTATCGCACCCGACAGGGAGCACTGACCGGTCGGATCGTCGACATCATCGGTGGTCTGACCGTGCTGAACGGGCTGGGCGGCAAGGACGTCTACGCACAGCGGTTCCGGCACGAGTCCCGGGAGCTTCAGCAGCAGGGCTACCGGGTCGGCCGCGTGACCAGCGTCATCCAGGCGGCCGGTCTCGGCGTACCCACGCTGTTCCTGGCCGTCGTGGTGTGGTTGGCCGCCCGGCTGGCTGCCGAGGGCGCGATCTCGGTCGGCGAGCTCGTCGCGGTCGTCGGGTACACCGCCGTCCTGGTGATCCCGGTGGCGTCGTTCATCGAGAGTGCTGTCGACATCAGCCGTGCCCTGGTCGCCGGTCGGCGGGTGACCGACTTCCTGTCTCTCCGCCGCGACGACCACTCCGGTACGGCAACGGGGCCGACCGACGGAGACCTCGTCGACACGGTCTCCGGGATCGAGGTGCCGGCGGGCCTGTTCACCGTCATCGCCACGGCGCGACAAGATGACGCCCTGGCCCTGGTCGACCGGCTGAGCGGACTCCAGCCGGGTGGGACCTGGAACGGTCGACCGGTTGTCGAGCTGGACCCGGCAGTGCTTCGTGCCCACCTGCTGGTCGCCGACAACGACGCTGATCTGTTCGCCGGAACTCTGGCCGACGTGGTCTCCGGCCGGCACCTTGCCGACGAGGGCGAGCTGCTCCAGGCTCTCCACCTCGCCGCGAGCGATGATCTCGTCGAGGCCCTGCCGCAGGGCCTGTCGTCGAGGATCGACTCGGGAGGGGGCAACCTGTCGGGCGGTCAACGGCAACGCGTGCGGCTGGCCCGCGCGCTCGTGTCCGAGCCGACGGTGCTGTTGGCGATCGACCCCACCTCCGCAGTCGATGCGGCCACCGAGGCCACAGTGGTCGAGCGACTGGTTCGGGCCCGCCGGGGCCGCACGACAGTGGTCACCTCGACCTCAGCCCCGGTGCTGGCCGAAGCCGATCGAGTGCACCTGCTGGCCGGCTCCCGAGTGGTCGCCAGCGGGACCCACGCCGGCCTGCTGCGAGACCAACCGGCCTACGCCGCCCTGGTCCTCCGCGGTGAAGCCCCCGCCTCTCGCGACGCGGACCGGGCCGAGACCCCATGACGACCCTCCTGCCGATCGCGCAGCCGACCGAGGTCCGTCGCGCCGCGGGCCGGCTCGTCGAGGCCGATCGGGTCGCCTTCGTCACCGTCGTGCTCGTCAGCTGCGCGGCCGCCGCCGCGGGGCTGCTCGCCCCGTGGCTGGTCGGGCAGATCGTCAACGACGTCCAGGCCGGCGGTGGGGTCGCGGCGGTCGACCGGTGGGGTTCGCTCCTCGTCGCCGCCGCGGCCGGCCAGTTCGTCCTCGGCTACTGCGCCCGCTACCTGGGCTACCGCTTCGGCGAACGGACTGCGGCTCGGCTGCGTGAGCAGCTCACCGATCGCCTGATGGGCCTTCCGGCCAGGACCGTGGAACGGGTCGGGACCGGTGATCTGACCTCCCGCGCCACCACCGATGCCACCTCGGTCGCGGTCGTGCTGCGCGACGCGGCGCCCGAGGTGCTGTTCGCGCTCATCCAGGCCTTGATCATCATCACCGCCGTGCTCCTCCTGTCACCCCTGCTCGGTGTCGTCGCGTTGGTCTCGCTGTTCGCCGTTCCCGTTGCCCTGCGGTGGTATCTGCGTCGAGCCGGCCCGGCGTACCTGGCCGAGAGCGCGGCCGGCGCGGACGTCGCCGAGGTGCTGGCCACCACGGCCGCAGGGGCCCGGACCGTCGAAGCGCTGGGACTCCAGGAACGTCGAGCCGCCGCCTGCGTGAACGCCGTCAGCACCGCTGCCGCCGCCATGCTGCGGACGCTGCAACTGCGGACCGTGCTGTTCCCGACCATCGACGTCTCCAGTGCGCTCGCCGTCGGCGCGGTGTTCGGCGTCGGCGGCCTGCTCTACCTGGACGGGGACGTCAGTCTCGGCACGGTGGTCGCCGCCACCCTCTACCTCCGTCAGCTCAGCTCCCCTATCGACACCGTCTTGATCTGGGTCGAGACGTTGCAGAGCAGCCTTGCCTCGTTCGCACGGATCGAGGGTCTCGCCTCGCAGACCGGTCGCGGTGCCGTCGCCACCCCGGCACCCGTCGACGAGAGCATCATGATCACCGACGTGTCCTACGCCTACGACGACACCGATGTCCTGCACGGTGTCAGCCTCGACGTGCGGGCCGGGGAACACCTCGCCGTCGTCGGGACGTCAGGGGCGGGCAAGACCACACTCGGCCGCCTCATCGCCGGCATCGATCACCCTCGGCGGGGTTCGATCACCGTCGGGGGGGTCGTCATCGCTGATCTTCCCCCCGAGCAGCTCCGCGACCACGTTCTCCTGGTCACTCAGGAATCTCACGTGTTCGCCGACTCCCTCCGTGACAACCTGACCCTGGCGGCGCCGCGGGCCACCGACGAGGAGCTCGTGACCGCTCTCCGCGCGGTCGGCGCCGACTGGGTCGATGAGCTGCCGCACCGGCTCGACACCGACCTGGGCAGCCACCGCCTCGGCGGCGCCCAGGCCCAGCACGTGGCGCTCGCCCGGGTGCTGCTCGCCGATCCCCACACCCTCGTCCTCGACGAGGCCACTGCCCTCCTCGACCCGCGGGCCGCCCGCCAGGCCGAACGGGCGCTGGCCGCCACCGTGCAGGGTCGCACCGTCATCGCCATGGCGCACAGACTCCACACCGCCCGCGACGCCGACCGCATCGCCGTGCTGGACAGCGGCCGCCTCAGCGAGCTCGGCACCCACGACGAGCTCTCGGCCGCCGATGGCGCGTACGCAGCGCTGTGGCGAGCCTGGAACGGCCGCCCGAGCGATCTGGGCTGACCGGGGTCAGCAGCGTCTGGTGATCAGAGGGGGAACGAGTGGTGCTCGTGCTGGACGACCCAGGTCCCGTTGCGACGCTGCAGCCCGAAGCTGATCCGCAGGCGCCGCTCCGGTCGCTCGGCGAGCTCCTCGGGGGTGCCGCACCACAGCAGGGCGTACGCGTACGCGACATCGGCGCCGACCACGATCTGCAGGTCGTCGATCTCGAACGTCGAGCCCGACGCCTGCCAGTCGAAGAACGGCGGCCACGTGTCGCGGTAGGCGTCGATGCCGAGAACGCCGCGCTCCGGTGGGGGGACGTCGAACATCACGAGATCGTCGGCGTGCTGAGCCAGGACGGTCGGCAGGTCGCCGGCGTGGACCGCGCGGCTCCAGGCCGTGATCAGCCGGCGGATCTGGTCTTCATCGGACACGGTGCCTCCCTCGGTGCGTCGACCTGGTGCTCAGACCCCGCGAGGTGGCCGAACTCATCGCGTCCGGCCGAGACGGTGGCCGCCGGAACGCGTTCCGGTCGGCGAAGCTCACCCCCCGGTCGGGGGCGCTGGGGTCATCCGACCGCGACGCTCGTCCTCCTCGTGCCAGACGGTCCGGTGTGCGGCCCAGGTCCGCCAGTGCGCGGCGAGCTCCGGGGTGTCGAAGATCGGCGCCAGGTCCCGTTCCTCGCCGTAGTAGATGCGGTTGATCGCCGCCGCGGTGACACCGTGCATCGGCGTCGGACCGAGCAGCACCCGGTCTCCCGCCTGCAGCTGCCCCTCGGTCAGGACCCGCAACAAGACCCCTGGGCGACGTGACCTGGCCGCCCGGCGGGGGAAGCTCGGGTCCTGGGTGCGGAGACCAAGCTTCCAGCAGGGGGTCCGCGGCTCGGTGACCTGGAGCACGGCTGTCCCGACCTGCCAGGTCTGGCCGATGACCGCATTGGTCAGATCGAGCCCGACAGTGGTCAGGTTCTCCCCGAACAGGCCGTCGGGGACGGTTCGGCCGAGCTCGCTCTCCCACCAGTCCTCGTCCTCGCGGGCGTACGCGTAGACGGCCTTGTCGGCGCCGCCGTGGCTCTTGCGATCCGACTGCTCGTCGCCGTCGAGATGGTCGGCGAGCACAGCGACCGGGCCGGCCACCGGTTCCTTGAAGATGCTGGAGACCAGGTCCCGGCCCAACCAGGTGTACTCCCGCGGGCGACCGACGTGCACGGAGCGGACCTGAGAACCGTCAGGGGTATCGGGCGTCGACATCACAACCTCCGGAGCTGCCCGGCGCCCCGGGATACCACCGCAGCAGCGGGTGCGTCCCCCGCCGAGGAGCAGCCGAGGCGGCCCCCGGGAAGGATGCCACACCCCGCCGCTGACGTCTGCAGCTTGTCTCATGCGTAGGGTGCAGACACCGGCGACCAACATCTCTCCGCACTCGCGGTCAGGAAGGTCACTCATGACCCCAGCACCCGTCTCGTCGCCCTCGACGCGGACCGGATCGCCCTTCGGCTCGACGCGTCGCCGGTTCCTCCAGATCGGCGGTATCGGCCTCGGCGCGGCAGCCCTGGGCGTCGGTGTCACGGCGTGCGGCACCGCGCAGACCGGCAGCACCAGCGATGACAGCACCGTGAAGGGGCGCTCCGGCGCCGCCGGTGACACCCTGTTCGTGTTCGTCGCCTCGGGCGTGCCGACGAACTTCAACCCGTTGGGTGCCTCACCGGCTTGGCCCACGGCGAACGGCCAGAGCCAGCTGATCTACGAGACCCTGCTGCGCTTCAACCTGCTCGACGGCACGCTGCAGCCGGGACTGGCCAAGGAGCTGCAGGAGCCCGAGCCCGGCGTCCTCGTGCTGCCCTTGCAGGATGGCACCACCTGGAGCGACGGCACCGAGCTGACCGCCGACGACGTGGTCTTCACCTTCGAGCTGGCGGAGAAGGTGGCCCTGGGCTACTCGAACGTGTGGACCTACCTGGAGTCGATCGAGGCGGTGGACCCGCGCACCGTGCGGTTCACCGTGAAGAAGAAGCCGTACAACCCGGGTTCGGTCAAGGACGCCATCGCCGCGACCTTCATCGTGCCGAAGCACGTCTGGGGGTCGGTCGATGCCGAGGAGATCCTCAAGGAGACCAACCTCAAACCGGTCGGCAGCGGACCGTTCACCCTGGAGCGCTACGACCAGACCCAGATCAACCTCGCCCGCTTCGACGACTACTGGGGCAAGGCGGCCTTCGGCACGCCGGCCATGACCACGATCAACCACCCGATCTTCAAGTCCAACAACGACTCCGATCTCAAGCTGGAGAGCGGGGAGCTCGACGCGGCCCAGACCTTCACCTCGCAGATCTGGAAGATGTGGGAGAAGGGTGCTCCGGTCGGCACCTGGCTGAAGGAGAAGCCCTACTACCTGCCGGGCAACCTCCCGCTGCTCGAGATCAACGCCCACGTCAAGGGTCTGGACAACGCCGGGGTCCGCCGGGCGATCGCCTACTGCATCGACTACGCGCTGATCGCCAGCACCGCGATGTCGGACTACTCCGATCCGGTGAAGGCCAGCCTGATGCTGCCCACCGGGGCCGAGAGCAAGTACTTCGACCAGGCGGCCGTCGACCAGACCGGATGGACCCACGACCCGGCCAAGGCGATCGAGATCCTGGAGAAGGAGCTCAAGTGCACCAAGGGCTCCGACGGGATCTACACGCTGCCCGACGGCACCCGGCTCGGACCGTGGAAGGCCATCACCCCGACCGGCTGGACCGACTGGAACACGGCGCTGGAGGTGGTGGCCAGGTCCTGCAAGGCCGTCGGCATCGACGTCTCCACCGAGTTCCCGCAGGCGCCCCAGGTCACCACCGCCATCCAGAACGGTGACTTCGAGCTGGCGTGCTGGAACGCCTCCGGGGTGAGCATCGCGAGCCCGTGGACCCGGTTCCGAGACGTGCTCGACGACCGGGGTATCGCGCCGATCGGCAAGACCGCTTTCGCGAACTTCACCCGGTTCTCCCATCCCGACGTCGCGGGCCTGCTGGACGCGGTCGGTGCCGCCCGCACCGACGACGAGCTCAAGGGGATCTACACCAAGCTCGACACCATCTACCGTGAGGGCATCCCGGTCGTCCCGCTGATGTATCGACCGAACGAGTTCTACGAGTACAACGCGTCCAACTGGACCAACTTCCCCGACGAGAAGAACCCGTACGCTCCGCCGGGTTGGACGGGCGCCTCGATCGGCTGGATCTTCGGTCTGAAGAAGATCGGCAGCTGACCCGTCGCGCCGGTCGCCGAGCGAGGGCGCACCGGATGCCGGCTGTCCGGTCATCCCGAACGACAGGCAGGATGACCGGGTGAGCACCAGCAACCTCGTCGAGGTGCAGGGCGGCACCCTGGCGGGCCTGACCCGGGGACGGGTCACCGTCTGGCTGGGCGTCCCGTACGCGGAGCCGCCGGTCGGCCGGCGGCGTTTCACAGTCCCGGAGAAGGTGCGCCCCTGGCGTGGCACCCGCCCGGCGACCGAGGCCGGCGGAGCCGCCGAGCAGCGGACGGCGATGACGGCCTCTGCCGGTCGACTCGGCACACCGGGCGAGGACTGCCTCTATCTCAACGTGGCGTCGCCGACGGAGCCGGCACCGCCGCGTCCGGTCCTGGTCTGGATCCACGGTGGCGCGTTCACGAGCGGTAGCGGCGCGCTGTACGACGGATCCGAGCTGGCGGCCTCCGGCGACATCGTCGTGGTCACCATCAACTACCGGTTGGGGGTCTTCGGCTTCGTCGACCTCGCGTCCGTCACCGACGCCCAGGTGCCGTCCAACCTCGGTCTCCGCGACCAGATCGCCGCCCTGGAGTGGGTGCGCGACAACATCGCGGCGTTCGGCGGCGATCCCGAGCGGGTGACGGTGGCCGGCGAGTCCGCAGGCTCGGTGTCGGTGTCGCTGCTGCTCACGGCACCGAGCACCCGGGGGTTGTTCCGCTCCGCGATCATGGAGAGCGGCTCCTACAGCCTGATCCACGGAGCCGACGTCCGGCTTCAGGTCGCCCGACGGTACGCCGACGAGCTGGGTCTCGGCCCCGGCGACGGCGACCGCCTCTGGGAGATGCCGGCGGACCGGCTGCTCGCGGCGCAGGCAGCCGTCCGGCGGACCGTGCCGGGCACCGTGCCAGCCGCACCCTGGTTCGACGGTGATCTCGTGCCCGACTCGCTGGCCGCGGCGCACCGGGCGGTCCGACCGGAGGTGAGACTGCTCGCCGGTCACAACCACGACGAGGTGACGATGTTCCAGCTGCTCCCCGGGAACATCATGCCCACCACTCGAGCCACGTTGACCCGGCGGCTGCGCGAGGCGCTGACTCCCGAGGAGTCGGAGGCGGTGATCGCCGCGTACCCCGACACCCCGATGGGGACTCGTGCCCTGGGGACGGATCTCAACTTCGCCATCCCCACCCAGCACTTCGCGGAGCGACACCGGACGGCGGGCGGACCCACCTGGTTCTACCGGTTCGACGCGGCGGTACCGCTGATCGGTGCCACGCATGCGGCCGAGCTGCCCTTCCTGTGGGGTTGGACCGGTCCACTCGCCTGGATCCTCCGCGGGCGACCGACTCCGGCTCGGCGGGCTCTCGGACAACGGATGAGGGAGCACTGGACCGCGTTCGTCCGCGATGGGGCACCCGGGACGACCTGGCCGGCCTTCGAGCTACCCGGTCGCGCCACCACGATCTTCGCCCCCGGCGGCGATCGCGTCGAGACCGATCCGAACCAGCATCGCGAGGTCTGGCGCGGGATCGACGTGATGCCGCGTGGTTGACCACCCTCCCGGGCCAGGTGGGGAACCCGAGCACGCCGACGTGCTCGTGGTGGGTGCCGGGCTCTCCGGCATCGGGGCCGCCTGCCACCTGCGTCGGGAGTGCCCCGACAAGACGGTGATCATCCTCGAGGCCCGGGACCGGATGGGCGGCACCTGGGACCTGTTCCGGTATCCCGGCGTCCGTTCCGACTCCGACATGTACACCCTCGGGTACGCGTTCCGGCCGTGGCAGTCCACCCGGGCGATCGCCGACGGGCCGTCGATCCTGACGTACGTCACCGACACCGCCCGCGAGTACGGCGTGGACCGGGAGATCCGCTTCGGGCACCGCGTGGTCCGGGCTGACTGGTCCAGCCAGACGGCTCGATGGACCGTCACCGCAGACCGGGGCGACGGCGACACGGTGACGCTGACGTGCTCGTTCCTGTTCGCCTGCTCGGGTTACTACCGCTACGACGAGGGCTACCGGCCGACCTTCGCCGGCGAGTCGGACTTCACCGGCACGATCGTGCACCCGCAGCAGTGGCCGGCAGATCTCGACGTCTCGGGTCGGCGGGTGGTGGTGATCGGCAGCGGAGCCACCGCCGTCACCCTCGTCCCCGCCCTGGCCGCGCAGGGCGCTCAGGTGATCATGCTGCAGCGCTCCCCCACCTACATCGCCACCGTGCCGTCGATCGACAAGACCGCGGTACGCCTGCTGCGGCGGTGGCCGGTCCGGCTGACGTACCAGTTGGTGCGGTGGAAGTACGTGCTGACCAGCATCGTGACCTTCCGGCTGAGCCGGCGTCGGCCGGAGAAGATGAAGGCGTTGCTGCGGCGTGGGGCCAGCGCCCAGCTCCCCGCCGGGTTCGACGCCGACACTCACCTGACGCCGACGTACGAGCCGTGGGACCAGCGGCTGTGCGCGGCGCCCGACGGCGACCTGTTCCGTGCCATCCGGTCCGGTTCCGCGGACATCGTGACGGGCGGGATCGACCGGTTCACCCCGCACGGCATCCGACTGAGCTCCGGGCAGCAGCTCGATGCGGACGTGATCATCACCGCCACCGGCCTGAATCTGCTGGCCTTCGGTGGGATGCAGCTGGCCGTCGACGGGCGCGCGGTCGACCCGGCCGAAACCGTTGCCTACAAGGGCATGATGATGTCAGGGGTGCCGAACTTCTGTCTCACCCTCGGGTACACCAACGCGTCTTGGACCCTGAAGTCGGATCTGGTGGCGCGCTACGTCTGCCGGCTGCTCCGGTATCTGGATCGTCACCGGTTCTCCAGCGCCACGCCGATCGATCCCGGGTTCGCCGCCGAGGAACTCACCCCGTTGATCGACCTGCAGGCCGGCTATGTCCGCCGGGACGGTCAACGACTGCCGAGGCAGGGTCCGGCGGCGCCGTGGCGTCTGCGGCAGAACTACCTGCGGGATCTCTGGGCGCTGCGCTGGGGTCCGCTGACCGACGGGATGAGCTTCGACGGGCAGCAGCGGGTACGCAAACGGAGTGATCATGATCGACTCCGGGTTCACTGACGGGACCGGGCCGGCCACCGCGGGGGCGGCGAGCATCGCTTCAGCTGCCTGACCCGCCCGGCCGATGATCAGGCTGCTCCCCCGACCGGGCCGTGACCGCTGCGGCCAGGTCCCGGACGGCAAAGCGGTGGTGCTCCCACTCCTCCTCCAGGATCACGTGCAGACAGGAACGGACGGTCTCGGGTGCCTGTGGTGCCCACGGGTTCTTCCGAGCCGCGCCCAGCTCGTCGGAGCCGACGGTGGCGAGGAAGTCCCGCACCATGGCGACGCGCCCGGCGCGGGCTTCGAGCACGTCGGCGTACGCGGGTGGCGTCGAGCTGAACACGGACAGGTCCAGACCATCGTCCTCCGCGCCGGGTCCCGCGAGCCCGAAGGGATGAAAGGGCTGTTCGCGCTCGAGGACTCCCCGACCCAACCAGGTGTCGGTGGCCAGGATCAGGTGCCGCAGGGTCTGCGCGAAGGACCACTCCCCGTCGACGGACACGTCGACGGTGCCGGCCGGCATCGCCGTGACCCGCTCGATGGTCGACGCCCAGGTGAGCTCCAGCGCGGCCCAAGCGGCACGCAGTCCGTCGGGATCCTCGGCTCGCCGATCGGCGCGGCCGGGAAACCGGGCGTTGAGCTCGGCCTCGACGAGGGGGATGACGTCGACGCCGTTGACCAGGAAGCCGGCGCCGTGAACGAGCCACGGTGCGTCGACGTCTGCTCCGGACACCTCGACCCCGCGCATCACCACGCCCGACAGGTCAGCCTCGACGAACCGGGCGCCGCGCAGATCCACGTCGACGAACTGGGCACCCGCGAGCTCACGGGTGTGCGAGAAAGTGGTCATCGGTCCGCTCCTGTTCTCTGAGGGCAGCCTCGTCGGGGCAGCCACCCGGGGTGATGTGATGACGCGACGATAGAGCTCCCTGCGGACAGTCAGCGGGAGTACAGCAGCCGGTTCGGGGTGCCGTGACGACTGCCGCGGATCGCACCGGTGGTGGCGTTGTCGATCATCCAACGCCGGACCTGCTGAGGGGAGGCCGTCGGATTCGCGGACAGGTAGAGGGCGGCGACGCCACTGGCCAGCGGCGCGGCCCAGGACGTGGCGGCCTGGTCGCTGGTGGCCAGCCGCGTCGGACTGAGCTGCGGATCCACCACCGACGTGATGTCGATGGCCGGAGCGTAGAGGTCGACGCACGACCCGTAGTTCAAGCCGGCATCTCGGTCCGACGTCGTCGAGCCGGTCACCGTGACGACGGACCGGAGTCCCGCCGGTGGGTGGCCGCAGGCGTCCTCGCCTCCGTTGCCGGCCGACCCCACCACGGTCAGCCCGGCGGCCACGAGTCGCCCGATCGCCGCGGTCAGCTCCGGCTGATCAGCGTCGGCGTTCAACGACAGGTTCACCACGGCGGGTCGGCGAGCGTTCTCGGCCACCCAGTCGACGGCGCGGACCACGCGCTCGATCATCTTCTGGTCGCTGACCGCATCGGCACCCTCGCAGCCGTACGAGGACCCGACCGCGACGATCGTCGCCTCGGTGGCGACACCAGTACGGCGACCAGCGACAAGCCCCGCCACGAACAGTCCGTGGTTGATGCCGTCCTCGAGCACGCACGGCTCGCCGAGGTCGAGTCCGACCGAGGCACGCCCTTCGAACTCGGCGTTCGTGGTGTCGAACAGGCCGTCGACGATGTACACGGTCACCCCCTCGCCCTGGCCGAGACTTCGATAGCGCTTGTCCAGGGGCAGCTGATGCTGATCGATCCGGTCGAGGGCCCAGCCGGGGTTCCGCAGAACGGTCTCCGCCGGGTGCGAGGTCGGCTCAGAGGTCGGGGTGGGAGTGGCGGCGGCTGTCGGCGGTGCCGACACGACGGGCACGCGCGGCGAGGGCGGCGGTGTGCGCACCGGGTCCGCTCCGGTGATCCCCCCGCTCGCGCAACCGGCGATCACGATCATGGACGTCAGTGCCGCCGCGGTGCCGGCCGCGGCACGCCTCGTCATGATCACGCTCCCCACCGTAGGACCTGACGAGTCCTCGCCGAGCCAGCGCGCCGGCAAGGCGACATCACCCCAGGTGGGTGGTGGTCCTCCGGCGCTTGTCCTGTGCCCACCATCGATCTAGGCAGAACTGCCGATGTGCCCGCAGCCGGGGCCCCGCCACGATGGCGGTCCACCGGTCATCGGGGCCGGGCAGACGAAGGAGGACGAGATGACGAACTCGGCACGCAGGTTGGCGGTGATCACCGGAGCCGCACTGACGCTGGCGGGATCGGTCCTGGCACCGACCCTGGTCGCCACGGCCGACGACGGCAGGGACAACCGGCCGAGCAGGCCTCGCACGCTGCACGTGAGCGGCGAGCAGATCCCGATTCCCGGCACCCCGCACTTCACCATGGAAGGCGACCTGGTGGGAAGGTGGTACTACTACCCCCAGATCACGCTGCACGACGTGCCGAGTCTGTTCTCCGAGGCCGGCACCGAGGTCTTCATCGGCTGCCTGGATGCCAACCACGACGGCGACTGCCGAGACCGCCACGACCTCAACGGTGAGCTGCACACGACCTTCCTCACCTGGGCCAGCTTCACCACCGATCGCCAGGGCAACCGGTCGTCGTTGATCAAGGGTCAGTGCGTGCACCCGATCACCGGCGGCCGGCAGGGATTCCAGGGCTCACGTGGAGTGATCGACATGGTCGACCGACTCGACGCCGGTGTGGTCACGACCAGATACCGCGGCGACCTGGTGCTGAACGCCGTGTCCGAGGACGCAACGGAACCCCACACGCCGCCGATCCCGGTCGCGAACAGGCTGGCCGCGGGCGCGGCTGCCCGGAGCGGCTGCTGACGCCCCGCTCGGGATCGACGCTGGGCGCCGACGTCGCACCACCCTGACGGAACGACTCCGGCGCACGTCATGATCGTGTCCACCAGCCGATGGGCAGACGCCCGCAACGAGACCAGGTGATGCGTACATGACCCCCTTCGCCGACCGCCACCCAGCCTGCACGTCCGAGTGCACCGCCGGCAGCACGGTGGACAACGCGATCGGAGCAGCGGGATGACCGACCTGCCGCTCTACGTCCACCACCGGCCGGGCGTCGTCAGTCGCGCCATCACCGCGGAGAACCCCGGCGGCGCCCCGAATGCCGGCGGTGCCGCGGCGTCCCCGCTCGGCCCGGGTCGGAAGGGCCGTGCCTTCGTTCCCCTGGCCGCCGGTGACACCCTCGTCCTCGCCGACATCGACGGCCCCGGAGTGATCCGCCACATCTGGATCACGGTGCCCGACCAGACCGACGCCGGACCGTACGTCCTCAGGGACCTCACCCTCACCGTCCACTGGGACCTCGACCCCGAACCGGCCATCCAGGTGCCCCTGGGAGACTTCTTCGGCAACGGCTTCGCCGCCCGCGCCGAGCTGACCTCGGCAGCGATCGTCGTCGCGCCGACCGGCGGCATGAACTGCTACCTGCCGATGCCGTTCCGGCGGCACGCCACCATCAGCATCACCAGCGACCACCCGGGCGAGATCCCGTGCGTGTTCTTCCAGGTCGACTACACCCTCGGCGATGAGCTGGGTGACGAGGTCGGTCTGCTGCACGCCCAGTGGCGACGCACCAACGCCACCAACCAGCCGGGCGAAGACCATGTCGTGCTCGACGGTGTCTCCGGCACGGGCAGCTACGTCGGGACCTTCATCGCTCTCACCGCCCTGGAACGCTTCTGGTACGGCGAAGGCGAGATGAAGTTCTATCTCGACGGCGACGACCTGCCGACGATCTGCGGCACCGGGCTCGAAGACTACGTCGGTGGAGCCTGGGGATTCCAAGATCATCTCGCCGCCGCCGACGCGCCCCGCGTGATCAACTTCAGCGCGCCCTACTCCGGCTACCACCAGAGGCTGCTGGACGACCAGACGCGCTACGCCCCGTACGCGACCCCGATGCCGCCCAGCCACGGCATGTACCGCTGGCACCTGCTGGATCCGATCCTGTTCCATCGCGACATCCGGGTCACGCTGCAGCAGATCGGCCACGACGGGCACCGACTCTTCGAGCGACAGGATGACGTGGCCACCGTCGCCTACTGGTACCAGTCCAGCGGGGAGGCTCGGCCGCACCCCCAGCTGCCGCCGGAGGCCCGACATCCCCGGTAGCGTTCGGCTCCCGGATCGTCGACCAGCCCGACGGTGCCGGGTGAGATCAGCTCAGCTGCCCGAGGTCCTTCTGCAGGGACTCGATCTGCGCCGAAGGCTGCACCGCGTGGTGGTCGCCGTGACCGCCCCCGTTGACGATCGCCACGTGCTGGGTGGCACTCCTGTGGTGCTCGGTCGTGCTGGTCGCTCCGGCCGTGGCCGGACCGGCGAAGGCCAGGCAGACGGCGGCGATCATGCCCACCAGCGCGAGGGCCGCGGCCCCGAACGTGGCCACGATCCATCCGGTGGGCTTGGACCTCGTCGATGACTGGGATACGCGGAAGTTGGAACCGTCGTTCGCCTGCGGGGTGTGGCCCTGGGTGACGTACCCCCGCGGGTTCGAGCCGGTCGGCACGGTGCTGGACATCTGAGGTTCTCCTTCGTCGTCGTGGCCCGGAGTCTCCGTGCCGACGAGGACTACTCTGCGGCGATCCGCTGTCCGGCACCGTCGGGCGACCGGCTGATCTGATGGCCGAGGACGCTGTCCCCCGATCGGTGGACAACGGCGCGGGCGGCGTTCAGCGCGCGGTGTAGCCGCCGTCGATGGCCAGCGAGACGCCGGAGATCATCGATGCTCCGTCGCTCAGCAGGAACACGATCGGTGCGGCGATCTCCGGCTCGGTGGCCCAGCGGCCCAGCGGCATCTGCTCCAGGAACGGGCCCTGGATGTCGTCTCGACCCCAGTACCACGCCGACATCGGGGTCATCACGACTGTCGGATTCACCCCGTTGACCCTGATGTTGTACTGCCCGAGCTCGAGGGCGGAGACGCGGGTGATGTTGTCCAGCGCGGCTTTGGAGGACCCGTACGAGATGTGACCGCGCAAGGCGACCAGGCTGGCCTGGCTCGAGACGTTGACGATCGATCCCCCTCGCCCCGCTCGGATCATGGACCGGGACGCGTACTTGATCACCAGCAGGGCTCCACGCGTGTTGGTGCTGATGACCTTGTCGAAGACGTCGATGTCGGTGTCCATCGGGGTGGCGATCTCGCCGCCGAACCCACCGCAGTTGACGACACCGTAGAGGTCGAGCCCGTCGAGAGCGTCGCGGACGCTGTCCTCCGACGTCAGGTCGAAGGGCAGCACCGTGGCCCCGGTCTCGGCGCGGAGGGCCTGCAGGGCCTCCTCCGATCGCCCGCCGGCGATGACGTCGGCACCGGCGGCGACAAGCTGCCGGACGGTCTCTCCGCCGATGCCACCACTGGCGCCGGTCACCAGGACGGTTCGGCCGTTGAAGTCGGTCATGGGTCAGCTCACTCTCCGTGTTCGCGGTCACCTCGAATCATCAGGGGTGAGGGCTGCCGCGTCTCCTGCATCCTGTCAGTCGTCGTCCTCGGCCGGCAGGACGCCGTCCCGCTCGGCGCGAGCCACGATCCTGCGCACGTTCTCCACGCGTCCGCAGTCGGCATCGATCTGGGCTGCGCGCTCCTCGGCGAAGGCCAGGCCGAGCTCGGCTCTGACCTTCTCCGAGACCTCCTCGCGCGCCGGGTTGAGGATGGTCAGCTCCTCTTCGGTCAGATGGTGGTTCACCCGGCCGGCCAGCTCCTCCACCGCGTCGTCGAAGGCCTGGGTGTCGGTGCCACGCAGCTCGAGGACGGCGAGCAGCGCCTCGTTTCCCTCGGCATGCTCCTCCTGGCCGTGCTCCTCTTCGTGCTCGCCGATCGCACGCTTCGCGCGCAGCACCGGGTAGACGTGCTTCTCCTCGGCCTCGGCGTGCGCGACGTGCAGCGTGGCGAAGACCTGGCGGACCGCATCCCGGTCGGTGCTGCTGTCCCGCAGCTGACGCAGCAGGGTCTCGAACCGGCGGTGATCCTCCAGGATCAGGTCGATCACGTCACCGGAGACCGGGCGGCCGAGATCAAGCGGGGTCGATGTCATGGCGCCACGCTATGCCACGGGGCGGATGCGTCACAGGACTGCTGGCCGCGTCGTGCCCGCGTCGTGCCCGCGTCGCGATCGGCGGCCACGGTGTCGGCGGTGCACGCCTGAGCATCGGTGGCGGTGACGGGATACGGGATACCGGCTGCGGTGCAACAGCTCGCGAGCGTGGGCTGCTGTGACGTGCTGCCGGGCGAGACTCCGCTAGCCCCCGAGCAATCCGATAGCTGTTGCCCGCTGGACCGCATCGCTGCGGGAGGAGACGCCCAGCTTGCGATAGACCGAGCCGGCCTCGGTGGCGATCGTGTTGCGGGAGAGGAACAGCCGCGCCGCGATCTCGCGGAACGACAGATGTGTCTGCAGGTAAGGAAGAAGGCGGAGCTCCGCGGGGGTGAGCGGCGTCCCGGCCGAGGCGGTCGCGTGCGCAGCCGAGCCGAGGGTCTGCCGGAGTCTCGACACCTCGTCCGCGGACGCGCCCAGGGCCGGCCGGTGGGCCAGGATGTCGTCGATCTCCACCAGCAGCTGTCGCGCGGATCCCTCGTCGGCCATCGCGGCATGCACCTTGGCCAGCTGCAGACGGACCCGGACGGCCAGCCACGGCATCGCGAACGTGCACGTCGGCCGGGCCCGCATCGCCTGGGTGAGCTGACGGTCCGCCTCCTTCCGGTCCCCCCGGTGCACGGCCAGCCGGGCTGCGGCGCCGAAAGCCGGCACGCTCATGGCGTAGTCGTGGACGCTGTGCTCCTCGATGGTGCCCAGGGCGAGCTCGAGGTGCTGGGAGGCCTCCTCCCATCGTCCGCGATCCATGGCCAGCACCGCCAGCTCGGCGTGGCTGAGGATGAAGGTGTTGACGTTGCCGAGCTGGGCGGCCGCCGTCGAGGCCTCGGTGAAGAGACGGGTCGCCTGGTCGGTGTCCGCGAGGAGCAGCTGGGCTTCGGCCGACAGGGCGAGAGCCACCGCACGCCACGCGCTCCACGGCGGCTCCTGGGCCGCGGCCGAGGTCGCGTCCGCGGCCATCTGCTCCGGGCCGGCGCGACACAACAGCGCTTTCAGCATGGCCCGGGCGGACTCGAACGACGCGGTGCCGTCCATCGGCGGGAGGTCGAAGGCGGCAGCGTCAACGACGGCCGCCCACCGTTGGGCCTCGGCGGTGCTCCCGGTCAACGCAGCGAACCACCCGGCGAGCGCAGCAAGCGGGGGATGGTCCTGGATCGCCGGACGGCCGAGGGCAGTCAGCCACCGTTGCACGGTCAGCAGCTGGCCGGCTTGGAAGGTCGGCAACAGGAGCTGAGCAGCCAGCGTGACGCACCGCTCCCGCTCGGACGTGTTCACCAGGTGCTCGAGGGCCAGCGACAGGGATCCGTTGGACTCGTACCAGTCCGCGGCTCGCAGGTGCAGGGTGTCGACGATCTCGGGCTCGACCCGACGGAGCTCACCGAGCAGGAACTCGCGGAAGAGAGCGTGATAGCGGTACCAGCCGCGACGTCGGTCGAGCGGGACGAGGAAGAGGCTGGTCGCCTCCAGCCCGGCGAGCTGGGTCTGGGCACCGGACTCGCCGAGAATCGCGTCGCACAGCGGCGCACAGAGCTGATCGACGATCGCCGTGCGACGCAGGAACTGCTGCGTGGGCTCGGGTAGGTGGGCCAGCGACTCGCTGTAGAGGTAGTCGGCGACGAAGCGATCGTCACCGGTGATCAGCGACACGTCGCCGTGGGTGTCGCCGGCGATCGACGCGGCCAGGTACAAGCCCACCGGCCATCCCTCGGTACGTGCGGTCACTGCGGCCGCCATCTCGGGCGTGATCGGGACCTTCGCGTCGGAGAAGATCTGCTCTGCCCCGAACGCGTCGAGGGCGAGATCGCTGGACACCAGCTCCACCGCATCGCCGGAGGCCCGCAGCCGGGGCAGGTGCGGCTGCTCGAACCGACTCGCCGCCACCAGCTGCGACCCCTCGGGTATGCCCGAGATCACCACACTCAGCACGTCGTGACAAGCGGCCGAGCGCAGCTCGTGCAGGTCGTCGAGGATCAGGACGAACGAGACCGGACTGGTCCGGAACGCTGCGGCGACCCGGGGAGCGGCCCGGCCCAGTGCTGACACGCCGAGACCCGCGACGTCGGCCAGCACCCCTGGCTGACCCGAGATCTGGCCGTAGGCGGAGGCCAGGAGACCGAGCAGGGCCGACGGGTCATCGTCGAGCCGGTCGAGCGAGACCCAACCGACCGGTCGCTGTTCCGCCTCCACCCACTGCGCGAGCAGCGTCGACTTGCCGTACCCCGCCGGTGCGGTGATGCCCACGACGCGCTTCTCGCTGGCACGGGCCCTGTCGATCAGCCGGGCGCGACTGACCGACCCTGGTCGAGGCTGCGGTATCGAGAGCTTGGCTTCGAGCAGCACCGCATCGAGCTCGTCGGCGTGCAGCCCGGCTCCGACCCGATCATCCGTCACAGCCGGATCCTATGCACCACCCGTGCTGTCCGGGGTCGTACGGCGATCACCGGACGCACCACCGGTCGCAGCGCCGGCGGCCGCCCGCAAGTCAGTGTTGCTATCTACCGGTACATAGTGTTACCGTCTACTGGTAGTCAACAACACTGAGTAGCAAGAGGAGGTGATCCCGTGGGCAACCAGATGACCGAGATGCTGAAGGGCACGCTCGAGGGCATCGTGCTGGCGATCTTGGCCGACCGACCGGCATACGGGTACGAGATCACGGCGAGCCTGCGGGAGCAGGGCTTCTCCGATCTCGTCGAGGGCACGATCTACGCCGTGCTCGTCCGGATCGAGCAGAAGGGCTTCCTGGACGTGGACAAGGTCCCCTCCGACAAGGGCCCGCCGCGCAAGGTCTACTCACTCAACCCGCGTGGTCGAGATCAGCTCGAAGAGTTCTGGAGGACGTGGAGCTTCCTCGCAGAACGCATGGAGAAGCTCCGCAACCCCGGCACAGAAGGAGACAGCTGAGATGGCTGCCAAGTGGATCGAGACCCTCACCGGCTCGCTCGCCCAGAAGAAGCAGTACCGGCAGTACAAGGCCCGGATCGAGGCTCTGCCCGAGCCGTACGGCACGACCGCGAAGGCGTTCCAGCGGTACTTCATGTACTACGGGATGGTGTCCGACGGCGACACCCTGATCACGATGCTCGGCGACTTCGCCGACCTCTGGGAGCAGGCCGCCGCCGACCAGACGCCGATCCGGGCGATCGTCGGCGATGACCCGGTCGAGTTCGCCGAGGCCTTCGCCCAGGCCTACACCGGCAAGCAGTGGATCGACAAGGAGCGGGCACGCCTGACCAAGGCGATCGACGACGCGGAGCGGGAGGCGCAGCCATGACCACCGGATCGGCCATCCAGGTGAGGAACATCGAGAAGTCGTTCAAGGACCAGCACGTGCTGCGGGGCGTCACGTTCGACGTGACCCCGGGGAGCATCTTCGCGCTCCTCGGATCCAACGGGGCCGGCAAGACCACCCTGGTACGGATCCTGTCCACGTTGCTCACGGCCGACGGGGGCAGCGCGGCGGTCCACGGGTTCGACGTCGCCGAGCAGCCTGGGGACGTACGCGACTCGATCAGTCTGACCGGTCAGTTCGCCGCGGTCGACGAGGTGCTCACCGGAAGGGAGAACCTCGTCCTGGTGGCGAAGCTGCGGCACCTGGACGCGCCGGGCACGATCGCTGACGACCTGCTCGAGCGCTTCTCGCTCACCGACGCGGGCAACCGGCGCGCCGCAACCTACTCGGGCGGTATGCGACGCCGACTGGACATCGCGATGAGTCTGATCGGCACCCCGCCGGTGATCTTCCTCGACGAACCCACCACGGGGCTGGACCCCCAGGCGCGGATCGAGGTGTGGCAGACCGTCCGGGAGCTGGCCCGGGGCGGCACGACAGTGCTGCTCACCACCCAGTACCTGGACGAGGCTGAGCAGCTCGCCGACCGCATCGCCATCCTCCACCGGGGCACGATCATCCAGAACGGCACGCTCAGCGAGCTCAAGCAGCTGCTGCCACCCGCCGAGGTCGAGTACGTCGAGAAGCAGCCCTCCCTCGAGGACGTCTTCCTCGCCCTCGTAGGAGACCCGGGGGGAACCGACCCCGCCCAGATCGACACCACCGACACCGGCCCCGCCGAGGGCACGGTCCCGGCCCGAGAGGATCCACGATGACCACCCACGTCCTCGGCGACACGGCCGTCCTCACCGAACGCTCGCTCCGCCACATCCTGCGCAGCCCCGACACGATCATCACCACTGCCGTCACCCCGATCGCCCTGATGCTCATGTTCACCTACGTCTTCGGCGGCGCGATCGACACCGGATCCGACGAGTCGTACGTCGACTACATGCTCCCGGGCATCCTGCTGATCACGATCGCGTCCGGCGTCGCCTACACCGCGTACCGACTGTTCCTGGACCTGCAGGGCGGCATCTTCGAACGCTTCCAGTCGATGCCCATCGCGCGGTCGAGTGTGCTCTGGGCACATGTGCTCACGTCGCTGGCGGCGAACCTGGTGTCGGTGGCGATCGTCATCGGCGTCGCCCTGATCATGGGCTTCCGCACCGGGGCATCGCCGGCCGTCTGGCTCGCGGTGGCCGGCATCCTGGTCCTCTTCACGGTGGCGCTGACCTGGATCGCGGTGATCGCCGGGCTCTCGGCGAAGACCGTCGACGGTGCGAGCGCGTTCAGCTACCCGCTGATCTTCCTGCCGTTCATCAGCTCGGCCTTCGTGCCCACCGACTCGATGCCCGGCCCGGTCGCCTGGTTCGCCGAGAACCAGCCCGTCACCTCGATCGTCGACACCCTGCGGGCGCTCTTCGCAGGCGACCCCGTCGGCGGCGACATCTGGATCGCTCTGGCCTGGCTGGTCGCCATCCTGGTCCTCGCCTACGCCATCGCGATCGCCATCTACCGGCGCAAGATCAGCTGACGGGCGACCGGGGAGAGATCACCGGATGCGCAGCCACGGTGCGTCGGTCTGCCAGACTCGATCGGTGCCCACTCTCGCCGATCTGGTCCGCGACGATGACCGTCCCGCGCTCGCGGATCTGGCGGCCCGCGGACTACCGGAGGTCGCGGTCGCGATCCCGCCGACCGAGGAGCTGGTGACCCGCGCCCTCGAGGCTGCAGTCCCGTTCGAGGATCTCAACCCGCTGCTCGCCGTCGCCGATCGGTTGCGGGCGGGCCCGGGCGAGGAGCTGCTGCGTCTGGAGGTGGCCGCGCTCGTGGCCGCGATGGGGCGAACGGACCCACCGCCCGCGCTGCCGATGGTCACCTCGGCCGTGGTCGACCCTCCCGGCTACTTCCACGTCCTGGTGGCGCTGCTGACGGTTCCCTTCGCTCGGGCCTACCACCGCGAGCACGGTGTCGACGAGACCACCAGCTGGCGTACGTTCCTCGACATCGGCCGCAACATCGCGGTCTACCGGAACCGTCACGGCCGACCGGGGTTCGACGACCTGGACTGGCTGTCGCTGCACCTCACCGGCCAGCTCTACGACCTCGGCCGGCTCCAGGTGAACCGGGCACGGCTGGGGGGAACCTTCACCCGTCTGATGCGGGAGCACGGACTCGGCGCGGAACTGGGCGAGCCGTGCCTGGCCGTGCACATCCCGCGGTACTCGGGTCCGATGGACGTCTCCGCCTGCGACCGTTCGCTGGCCCGGGCAGCCGAGTTCTTTCCCCGGCACTTCCCCGCAGAGTCGCCGCGGTACCTGGTCTGTTCCTCCTGGCTGCTCGATCCGGTGCTCGCCGAACGCCTCCCGGCCCACTCCAACATCGTCGCGTTCCAACGGCGGTTCACCATCGCCCGCTGCGAGGAGCCGGACGACGAAGCCACTCTGATCTTCGTCTTCGAGGATCCGACCAGGCCGCTCGCGGCCTACCCTCGCGCCTCGAGTCTGCAGCGAGCCGTGCTCGAGAACCTCGAGTCCGGCGGCCACTGGCACGGCGGACGAGGCTGGCGAGCGCTGGCGTCGTCCTCGTCGCAGGAGTAGTCCCCGAACCCGGATCGCGCGGCCTGCTACCTCCGGACCAGCCGGATGCGAACTGCTCCCTTGGCGGTGGACGGGTCGACGACCAGGCCGCCCTGGGTGATCTCCACCTGGCCGCTCGCGACCAGCCGGCGCGCTGCCCGCCGAGCCGGTTCCATCAGCGAGCGCCACGACTCCTCGGTGCCGACACTCCGGGCGACCTCGGACGGGCAGATGGTCGCGGACGCCGCACGCTCAGCGAGCAGCGACAGCACGGTCTGCTCCAGTCGTCGATCCTCCGCGGTCACCCCTCGGCTCCGGCACGCCGCCGAGCAGTACCTGACCTGGTCCCAGTCCCGTGCCCACCTGGCGCGCCACTCGATCCGTCGCCCGCACGAGGCGCAGGTCTTCTCCTCGGTTGTCACGTCAACAGTCTGCCCAGCCCCGCCAGGCCGACCATCCTGCCCGCCGCCGGGGCCGGCTGCGGGCCTCGGAAACGGTCAGTGGATCGTGTACCCACCGTCGACGACCAGATCGGCACCGTTGACCATCCGGGCCGCGTCGCTGGCCAGGTAGACGGCCGCCGCAGCGATCTCCTCCGGCAGGGCGAAGCGACCGGTGGGGATCTGCGCCTTCAGGGCCTCGCCCTCGGGGTTGTCCCAGGCCTTCCGACCGAGTGCGGTCATCACGACCGTCGGGCTGATCGTGTTCACCGTCACGCCTCGCCCGGCCCACTCGAGCGCCAGCACCTTGGTGAGACCGAGGAGGCCCGCCTTGGAGGCGCAGTAGGCGACGTGGCCAGGGAGCGCCACGGAGGCGGCCTGCGAGGCCAGACTGATGATGGTGCCGGTGCCCTGCCCCAGCATGACCTTGCCGACCCGCTGCGACATCAGGAAGGCGCCGGTGAGGTTGACCGACAAGGTCAGGTCCCACTGCTCCAGCGGGAACTCCTCCGCCGGCCCGAGGTGCGCGAGGCCGGCCGAGTTGACGAGGACGTCGATCCGACCGAAACGGCGCTGGACGGCGCCGACCACGCGATCGACCGAGACGGGATCGGTGACGTCGCAGGCGATCACGGCTGCCTCGTCGTCGGTCGGGCTGTCCGCGACCGCACGATCGGCGACCACCGCCGTCGCGCCCTTGGCCAGGAACGCGTCGACGATCGCCCGACCGATACCTGACGCGCCACCGGTCACCAGAGCGACCTTGCCCTGCATCGAGAAGTCCAGGTCCATGGCAACCGAGTCAACCACGCACGTCCCGAGACGACGGCCGCCGGAACAGCACCCGGACATGGAGGGAACAATCGGACGGGACTCGAAATTGTCAGTGGCTCGTGAGCTCGCGGTGCCTAGCCTGGCTGTCTGGCTCGGCATCGTCACCCGGAGGGGCAGCCCACGTGTCCATGATCGAAACGATCCGCCCGGCGCCGTTCGTGGCGCGGCGGACAGAGCTGCAGCGGGCTCTGCGCGGACTCCAGCTCGGCTCCGGGGTGATCCTCGTCGGCGAGGCCGGCATCGGCAAGACAGTGATCGCAGAGGCGGTGACCGACCGGTTGCCGTCGGCTCCCGTGGCCCGTGTCTTCGCCACCGCCGCCAGCCGGTCCATCCCCTTCGGCGCGTTGTCGGGTCTGCTCCCCGTCGACCTGACCGACATCCATCCCGCGCTCGTGGTCCAGCAGATCACCGCTCGGTTGAGCGGCCGCTCCGGACGTGACGTCGGGCCGCCGGTCCTGCTCGTGGACGACGCCCAGCTGCTCGACTCGCACTCGGCGGCGGCTCTGCTCACCCTGGTCACGTCCAAGACGCTGCGACTGCTCGCGACCGTACGCAAGGGTGGCGAGCCGTCGGACGCGATCACGGCCCTCTGGAAGGAGCGCCTGGTCGACCGCATCGATCTCCCACCGTTCGACCTGGCGGCGACTCGGGAGCTGCTCGAATCCGTCGTCGGCGGCCGGGTCGCCACCGGCACGGTCGAGATGCTGTGGTCGCAGAGCGGCGGCAACCCGCTGTACGTGAGCGAGCTCGCCCGGTACGGACTGGAACGCGACGCCCTGGTCGAACGAGCCGGCGTCTGGTGGTGGCTCGGCGCCGCCGGGCTACCGCCACGACTCGGCGAGCTGCTCAAGGCCCGGCTGGACGCCGCCTCACCCACCGCCTCCGACGCCATCGATCTGCTCGCCATGGGCGAGCCACTCCCCTACGACACCCTGGCCGCGACGGCCGGTGAGGATGCGGTCCTGGAGCTCGACCGCCTTCGACTGGTGACCAGTGAGCAGAGCGCCACCGGGCTGCGGCTCCGGTTCGCCCATCCGCTCCTCCTCTCGGTCGCCGAGCGCCGGCTGAGCCGGGCACGTCGGCGGGTGCTGGCGTCTCGACTCCGGCGCTCGCCGGCCGAGCACGTCGACGTCATCCGGCGAGCCGGGTGGGAGCAGGCCGCCGGCGAAGGAATCGACGTCGAGCTGATGCTGCGGGCCGGAAACGCGGCCCTGATCAACGACCCCGCCGCGGCCGCCGGATTCGCCGAGCGGGCCCGGGCGGGCGGCGGCGGACTCGCGGCCGGTCTGCTGCTGGCGGCGGCACGATCCGAACAGGGTCAGATCGAGCCGACGGCCGATGCCCTGCGACAGGCGGCCGACCACGCGGTGACCCACTCAGAGCAGCTGGGGCTGCTGCTCGCCGAGTTCGGCCTGGCGCTGTGGGGGCGGCGCGACGTCCGCCGGGCCCGCCTGGTGCTCGATCGAGCACGGTGCGGGCTGCCGGGGACCTACCGCGCCGAGCTGCTCGCCGCAGAAGCGCTGGCCTCGCTGTTCTCGGGCGCGTGCGCGGAGACCGTGCCCCTGGCGCGAGCGGCGCTGGCGGAGAGCGCTCCGTCACCCCAGGCTCGGGTCCAGGCGTTGACCGCCCTGACGGGCGCGCTCACGTTCAGCGACCGCGGCCCGGAAGCGATCCTCACCGCTCGGCACCTGCTGAGCGAGCTGGACCGGACCCAGGTACCCGCACCGGCTGTCGGTCTTGCGCACGCTCTCGTCGCCGTGACGGGGCTGTTCTTCGGCACCGCGTTCCGACTGTCCCTCTCGACCGGACGACTCGGTCGTTGGCCCGGTTCGCCCGACCCCCTGTACGGCAGCGACGACGCTCTTCCGGCCCCGCCGGAGGGTGACCGGGCGAGCGAGCAGGCCAGCCTCGGCTGGCCGCTGCTGGTGGGGCTGCGGCGCCATTTCCAGGGCGACCTGCTCGGCGCGCTCGGGCCGCTCCGTGAGGCCTACGTGCAGCAGCACGCCGGTGAGGGCCGGTTCCGCTCCGAAGCCACTGCCGAGCTGATCGTCGTGCTGGCCGAGCTCGGTTGCCGGGAGGAGGCGAGCCGGTTGCTGGCGGACGACCCGCCGGACCAGATCGGGATCATCCCCGGGCTGCTGCCCTGGGCGACCGCCGCGGTGGCCGCCGCCGACGGTCATCGTGGGCTCGCGGGCGACCAGGCGGTGCAGGCCGCGCGGCTCGCTGCCGCTCGGGGCGCGATGGCGATGGCCCTCAACTTCTTGACCGATGCGGGCCGCTGGGGTGACCCACGGCAGGCCGCCGCAGCGCTGGCAGGTCTCGTCCCGTCGCTGACCAGCGACCTGCAGCGCGTTCGCGCGGCCGACATCTCGGCGCGTGGCTCGGGGTCAGCCCTCCGGCTGCTCGAGGCGGCGGAGCTGCAGCTCGCGGCCGGCTTCTCTCGCCACGCCCACGAGCTCGCCGAGCTCGCGGCGACCGCCGACGACGCCGGTCGCTACGGGCGACGCATCACCAGCGTGCACCGCGAGGTCCGTGACCGACTCGGGGATCAGCTGTCCTCCGCGGCCGTGCCGACCGCCGGACCGCTCACCCGGCGGGAGAGCGAGGTGGCCGGACTGGCCGCCCGAGGGCTGTCCGACCGCCAGATCGCCCAGGAGCTGGTGCTGTCGGTGCGCACCATCCACAGCCATCTGGCGTCGGCGTACCGCAAGCTCGGCATCCGCTCCCGCAGCGAGCTGGCCGGCCTCACGTAGTCGCCGGAAGCTGGTCGGCGGGGCGGCGGTCGAAGCGACGTCCCCGGCACGGCGGCAGCACCTGCCGGACAGGTGCTCTCGCGGCCTCCCCGTGCTCGGGCCCGGCATCCCGTGATCCAGACTTCCCCTGGATCGAGGGTTCGGACCGCGCCGGCATCCGGCGCTACGAGGGGAGGGTCATGGTCGAGGTGATCGTCGTCGGCGCCGGGCCGGTGGGGATGATGCTGGCGGCCGAGCTGGCGCTCGCGGGCGTCGACGCGGTCATCGTCGAGCGCCGGCCGACGGCCGCGCTGGTGGGTTCGCGGGCCGGCGGTTTCCACTCGCGCACGATCGAGATCCTCGATCAGCGCGGCATCGCGGACCGGTTTCTCGCGGAGGGCACGACCCACCCGGTGCCCTACTCCGGCACCACCATGCTCGACCTGGGCGACTTCCCCACCCGCCACCCGTACACGCTCGGCATCACCCAGAACCACATCGAGCGCATCCTGGCCGGCTGGCTGGACGAGCTGGCGGTTCCCGTCCTCCGGGATCGGGAGGTGATCGGTCTGGAGGCGGGCGAGACCGACGTCGAGCTGCGTCTCGCCGGTGGCGCCATCATGGTCGCGCCCTACGTCGTCGGTGCCGACGGCGGACGCAGCACGATCCGCAAGGCCGCCGGCATCGAGTTCCCGGGTTGGAGCGCCACCACGAGTGCGCTGATCGCCGAGGTCGAGGTGACCGAGGAGCTACCCGAGGTGCGGTACGACGCCAGTGGCGTCCACGGACTCAGCTTGCTGCCGGACGGGCGGACGGTGCGCGTCGTCACCAGTGAGCCCGCCCTCGGCAGCACGACCGAACCCACGCTCGCGGACCTGAGCGCGAACCTGACAGCGGTCTTCGGCACCGACTTCGGCGTTCACCACCCGACCTGGATCTCGAGATTCACCGATGCCACCCGACAGGCGGCGGCCTACCGTCGAGGTCGGGTGCTGCTCGCCGGAGACGCCGCCCACATCCACTCGCCGGCGGGCGGGCAGGGCATCGGACTCGGTATCCAGGACGCCGTGAACCTCGGTTGGAAGCTCGCCCAGGTCGTCCGGGGCATCTCCCCCGGCACGCTCCTGGACAGCTACCACGCCGAGCGCCACCCTGCCGACGCCCGTGCCCTGCGGTACACGATGGCGGCCAGCACCCTGCAGCGGCAGGACCCCAGGATCGGTGCGGTCCGCGATCTGATGACGACGATGGTCGACTTCGACGGGCCACGCACTCTCGTCGCGGGACTGATCTCCGGCCTCGACGTCCGGTACGACCTCGGAGAGGGCCACCCGCTGCTGGGGCGCCGGATGCCCGACCTCGACCTGATCACCGCCGAGGGACCGGGGCGGGTGTTCGCCCTGCTCCAGCAGGCCCGGCCGGTCCTGATCGACTTCGGTGCGCCCGACGGGATCGAGATCGAGGGCTGGGCCGACCGGGTGCGGGTCGTCGAAGCGACCTACGACGGTCAGTGGGTGCTGCCAGTCATCGGCGCCGTGTCCGCTCCGGTGGCGGTCCTGGTCCGACCGGACGGGCACGTGGCCTGGGTCGGCGACGGGACCCGGTCCGGGTTGACCGACGCGCTCGCGACCTGGTTCGGGGCGCCCGACCGGAGGAGCTGACGGCCGTCCCCCGCGGACGGCGAGGAAGCCCGTCCTGCCGCTAGGCCCTCGACCGCTCGGCGCGCTGGACCAGCGCGGCGATCCGGTCCACCACGACGGGCCACACCGCCTCCGGCAGCTCGTGGCCCACCCCGTCGATGACGAGCAGCTCCGATCCGGGGATCGCCGCCGCTGTGGCCCGCCCACCGCTGACGCCGATCAGCGGGTCTGCGGCGCCGTGGATCACCAGGGCCGGAATCTCGAGCCGACGCAGAGCCTCCGTACGGTCCGGAGTGGTCAGGCAGGCCTGCAGCTGGCGGGCGAACCCCGCAGGGTCGTACGCGCGGTCGAACGCCCGGGCCGCCCGTGCCCGCAGCTCATCCGCCGGCGTCGGGTAGGAGGGAGAACCCATCACGCCGTTGGCCAGCACCGCGCCCTCCAGCACGGCCTCGCGGGTGGCGGCCGGAGGGGCCGTCAGCACCGCGATCGCCGCGGCGCTCGCCTCGCCCACCTCGGGATCGCCGGTGGTGGACATGATCGAGGTGACGCTGCGGACGCGGTCGGGGTGCTCCACCGCCAGCAGCTGCACGATCATGCCGCCCATGGAGACGCCCACGACGTGGGCCGACCCGAGGCCCAGGGCATCGATCAGACCCGCCGCGTCGCGCGCCAGGTCGGCCAGTGGGTACGCGAGCTCCGGCGCCGGCGGGCCGAGGTGGGTCGACAGACCCGCGTCGCGGTTGTCGAACCGGATCACGTACAGCCCTCGGTCGACGAGGGACCGGCAGAACTCGTCGTCCCAGCTGATCAGCTGGGCACCGAGTCCCGCCACCAGCAGCAGCGGCGGATCCGCGGGGTCGCCCGCCGTGGTGTACGCGAGATCCACGTCGCCCACCGTCACCGTCTGCACGTCTCCCTCGATCATCACGGGCCCAGGGTAGTGACCGACGGTGGCGTCACCGAGACGGGGCGAGACAGGTCGAGCGTCATCTGCGGGGGCCCCGCCACCGTCGCGGCCGGGCGAGAACCGCCTGGCCGCTGTCGGTGGTGAGGTGTTGAATCACTGGCACCCGCAGCCACGGCGACAGGCAGCGGTGATCATCGGCGATCGGTTCGGCACGGCAGCACCAGCCCTCGATGCGCGACGTCTTCCGGCTCATGCAGACCGCCTACCACGCTCGCACGCTATTCCCCACTGCGGTACTCCCAAGCCGGGTCGCATAAAGCTTCGCGGCAGCGCCGCCACTCTCCATGATGTCGTGGGCGCAACACGCTCGGTTCTCCGCTCGGCATCACAGGCCGCCCTCGTGCAGGCAATCGAGAGCACGTGGCCGCCCGACTGGGACGACTTGGTGATGGGTCTCGCCGCACGGTCATGATCATGATCCGGGTGCCCGTCATCACGTGGTCGCGTCCGCCCGGCTGCAGTCTGGTGCGCCGCCATCAGGGGAGGCATGCTGAGCCGGTCCGGTTCAAAGGGGCCAAGCCAACGACACGAAGGGGTGACCGGGTCGAATCCGTCGTGATCAACGCGCCGCCCTTCCCACAGGACGGTTTGATGCTCCTGCGATGCAGGTCGCAAGCATCTGACGAAGAGCAGCCTTCGCGGAGCTCAGCTCTTGCAGGTGGAACCGAGACAGCCCGGCATCACCGCTGCGGCAGCCCGAGCCTGTTCGATCCGTGACGGCGTTAGAGTCGTTGGGCAATTGATGAACGGGTCCATGAGAGAACTTGGATGATGCGAACCTGACCTGACATACACCCAGACCATTCGCACGCAGAGCTTCACGCTGCACGGCAGGAGGAGTTTGGTGCGCACCGTGACACCGGGTCAGCGAGGACACAGCCGACGCCTGACACTCGCAGCTGCCGCCCTCGCTGCGGTGATCCTGCTGCCATTCACCGCGGCCACCGGGCCCTATCTCGTCTACCTGGCCATCCGACGTACGACCGCGATCACCTTGCCGGAGCCCGACGGCCCCTACCCGATCGGGCGCATCAGCCAGGTCTGGACCGACCCGCAGCGCACCGATCCGCTGAGTCCTACCCAACCCGTGCAGCGACGTCTGGCCGTGTGGATCTGGTACCCGGCCAGCCCTGTCGACACTCCCACTTCGCCGTACGCTCCGGGCGAGTGGAACGGATTGCACCTAGGAGGTCTGCCCGGTTTGGGCGAGTCGTCGTTGCAGCAGATCCGCACCCACGTCCACGACAACATTCCCACCGCACCGGGACGCTTCCCCGTGGTGATCTTCGAGCCAGGGCTCGGCTTCGCCGCCCTGCAGTACAGCAGCCTGGCCGAGCAGATCGCCAGCCATGGCTACATCGTCGTCGCCGTCACCCCCACCTTCAGCGCCAACCTCACGGTGCTGGAGAACGGGCCAGTGCATCAGTCGCCGAACGGCAACCCCCCCAGTCTCGAAACCGGCGACCTCCACAGCGGCGCCGCGGCCAGCGCCGCCGCCAGACTCCTCCAGATCTGGGCCGTCGACGCCCGTTTCGCCCGTGAGCAAACCCAGCAGGCCGGACAGTCGACGACCGGCATCCTTGCCGGCCACGTCGATGGCCGGCGCATCGCCTACCTCGGCCACTCCTTCGGCGGCGCCGCCGCACTCCAGGCCTGCGCAGACGATCCCCGCTGCCAGGCAGCTGCCGACCTCGACGGCACCCAGTTCGGCGATGTCGTCCACCGCGGACTCCGCACGCCACTGCTGCTGATCGGCAGTCAGAGCTCGTGCATCACCGGATCGTGCACACCGTCACAACGTGGCGACCGGGCCGACCAACAGACCTCGTCAGAACTCATCACTCACTCGACCGGGCCAGTCTGGAGGTACCGGATCCAGGGCGCAGAGCACGTCAACTTCACCGACTACGGCGCCTACTACCTGGCTGCTCCGCTGCGCCCACTGCTCGCCCTGGGACCGATCGGTGGTCGGCGCGCGATCACCATCACAAACACCTATCTCGTTGCCTTTCTCGACCACGCGATCCGCAACCAGCGGGAGCCGATCCTCGACGCCCCTCGCTCCCCGTTCCCCGAAGTCCAGACACCACCGATTCATCGCTGAGCGTCGACCGGCCCTGCACGGCGGCAGTCCTTGCCGGTCGATCAGACCAGCGGATCAGGCAGCTGTCGCCCGAGCCGGGTGCCGCCCGCGGGCAGCACTCCTGCCGTGTCATTCGAGTCCGCTTCTGCTGGGACGGCGGAAGGACAAGAGGCACCGTACGGCTCTCAGGTTCATCACAGCGAGAGCGGTGCATGCTGGGTTTCCACCAAACCATGAGGACGGGATGAACGAGCGGAGCACGTCAGACCTGGCCGCCGACGAGGGCGAACCGCCGACGGCCGGCGCCGGGGGCGATGCCCGGAGAGGTCAACCGTCACGTCGTATTCGGCACCGCTGTGCAGCTGCGTCCGCGAACGCCAGCACAACGATGACGTTCATGCCAACTTCAACAACGGGTTCGGTGGGGTGATGATGCGTCATTTGGGGACCTGGATCAAAGAGCGTGGTCTCCTGCTGGCGAACCTCGCTCTGTTCGCAACATTCTTCGTCGGCATGATCATCAGCGGTGTGCAGGTCTACAACGCCGACCAGGTCGAGCACGGCCAGCCGACAGTGTCGCTGGGCGGATACCTGACCACCGGTGACTTCGTCGAGGCGACCTTCGAGAACTGGGAGAGTGAGTTCCTCCAGATGGGAATGTATGTGGTACTCACTGCGTACCTCATCCAGAAAGGATCATCCGAATCCAAACCCATCGACCGCCCCTCACCCCAAGACGCTGACCCCTACGACAGCCAGGACCATGCCGACGCGCCGTGGCCCGTCCGCCACGGCGGCTGGATCCTCAAGATCTACCAGAACTCACTGTCCGGCATGTTCTTCATCCTGTTCCTGGGCTCCCTGGCCCTGCACGCAGCCGGCGGCGCCAAGGCCTACAGCGCCGATCAAGTTGCACACGGCGGTACGCCGGTCACCTTCTGGGAGTACCTGGGCACCAGCCAGTTCTGGTTCGAGTCCATGCAGAACTGGCAAAGCGAGTTCCTGGCCATCGCCATCATGGTCGGGGCCTCCGTCTACCTCCGCCAACAAGGCTCTGCCGAATCCAAACCGGTCGCCGCACCACACCACGCCACCGGCACCTGACCGTTCTGACTGCACAGGCACTCGTCGGCGTGTCAGGAGCCCGGCGTGTGCGAACTGACAGCGAAGATGTCCAATGTCCGATAGGGCGCCGTATGCCACCAGCTGCGGACCGTAAAGGGCGGGACTGATCATCCGGGGCGCTGACGAGTTCTCAGGCGACTCCAACCCTTCCTGGCGATTTGGATCCCTGTGCCTGCAGTCCAGCAACGATCCGGCCGATTGGCTGATTGCAGCGCAACCTAGGGGGCCGGTCAGAAGTCCGGGGTTGAGCGTCACCTGTGAGAGGGCGACAGTTCGCCCCCTGTCTTCGCACGAGGGTCCGCTCACGGGCGGCCCTCAGCGCGCCACCCTGACTCAGCAGCCCGGGGCCGACGTTTGCCGACTTCCGGGTGTCAAGGGACCGCCGGCGCTCGTCTCGAGAGCCAACGTGCGACCAGGTGCCATGGCAGTTGCCGCCTGACAAACTTGATAGGCATGAACCACAATCTCGATTTGGTCCGTTCGATGGTTGGGAAGGATCACGGCCTCTGCTCGGTCAGTGTGATTCGGCCAGACGGCACGCCGCACTCGTCGCTGGTCAACGCGGGGGTCCTCGAACATCCGTTCACCGGCGAGGCGGTTGTCGGGTTCGTGACGAATGGCAGGGTCAAGCTGCGCGCCCTGCGTGCCAACCCGGCCGCCTCAGCGCTCTGGCGCTCCGACTGGAGCTGGGTCTGCGTGGACGGTCGTTGCGACGTCATCGGTCCTGACGATCCAACGGATGGCGTCGACGCGGAGATCTTGCGACTCTTGCTGCGCAACATCTTCGTCGCCGCCGGAGGCACCCATGATGACTGGGACGCCTACGACGCCACTATGCAGGCCGAACGACGAGCCGCCGTGCTGATGCAGCCCACGAGAATCTACGGTGTCGGATAGCTGCAGAGTTCCTACCCCGGCGGGTCCACCCGCGCACCAACCTGGAGGAGGACGCCGAAGACGTCCGCCGTTCCCCACCACTCGCTTGCCATCCCGTCAGCGAACTTGACGATCTGAACGGACTGCAAGACTACTGGCGCGCCGGTGCCCGTGACACCAACGAAATCCCCCTGGTGGGTTCCATGCCAAGTCACTCGGGCGGCGATCCTGTCGCCCTCAACCACAGTGTCCTCGACGATGCCCGTGAGGTCAGCGAACGCGGCATGCATCGTCGTCATCCAATACACAATTCCGTCGCGCCCCGGCGCCTGTCCTGGGACGGCATTGTGGTCAACGATGTCTTTTGCGATCAGGTGATCAAGCGCGTCCTCGTCGGCCGCGGCAACCGCATCGATTATCGCCCGGAAGGATAGTCGCAGACTCCGCTCGCTCATCCCCACATGGTCTCTCCTTTGCCCACGGCCCGCCAAGCCGCGAGTTGTCGAGACGGACGGATTCGGACGCACGTCTGCCGCGTCGGAATGTGGTCAAGTCGTCGTCCGGGCCGCCCCGCCGGTCGACCCCGTCGTAGCACTGTGCACAGTCCTCGATCAGCAGCAGCCCCCGAGCGGCCGCGAACGACGCAACAGCGCTCAGATCAGACCGCGCGCCGAACAGCCGCGCGATCACCACGGCGCGGGTCTGCTCAGTGCAGGCCGACTCCAGAGCGATCGGGTCGACCTCCAGGGTGTCCGGACACAGATCAACCGAGACCGGCACGTGACCGTGGCTGCGGACAATGGTCGCCAGACGCGGAATGCCCACCGCGGAGCACACGACCTCCGATCCCGGCGGCCAGTCGACCGCACCGAGCAGAAGATCGAAGCCGCTCCGCACCGACACGGTCATCACGACTGCTTCGCTGGGCACCCAGGCCGCCGCCGCTGACGTGACCAGGCCATCTCGTGCCAGAGCTTGCGCACAGGACGAGTCCGCGGACGACGTCGCGGTTTTGCCAGGTCGACCGCTTCCGCGCATACCGGACCGCTCCGCGAGCCGCCACCAGGTCATCGGCTCGACGACTCACCGCACCATCGAGACCGGTGCCCGCGGCGAGATCCGATCGGGCAGGTGGTGTCGGCAGTGCCGACGGAATGGGTCGGGTTGATGGACGACGGTTCCAGGCCGCCTCCACGATGATCGCGATCGGCCGGCCCGCCAGCTGGTCGAGGTGGCCGTCATGCGGTGCCGACCGTTGTCGTGACGAGGCTGGCGAGCTCGTCACGGCTGGGGCCGGGCGGCACGTCGGGTCGCCAGCCCGTTTCGTAGACCTGACGAGCTTTCGGTTCCACGGCCAGCAGGCTGCTCGGCGGCGCAGCCATGGCAAGGTAGGGCGTGGCGATGTCGATGATGGTCGGATCGACAGCGGCGGCCATCACGATCAGATCCGACGGCAGTGGCTTGGTGAGGTCGATGTCGTGGCCGGACCAGCGTGAAACCTGGGCGGCGTCCATCGCTACATGGTCGTCGAACCAGGGCTGGATGTTGGCGTCGCACCAGTCTTCCAAGTCTAGCGAGCACCCGGCGAGGTCGTCGCCGTGCCGATCCAGAAGCACCAGCAGCTGCTGCGCCTGCATCAGCGACGTCGCAACGCCGCGACCGGCTGTCGGGGTCGTGGTGCAGACAGCATCGCCGACGAAGATCAGACCGGGCAGCGCCACCGCGCCGGCGGCATCTCGCTGCCCCTGGTAGGAGTTGGTCAACCGGCCCCCGGGGAGCACGGAGGTGATGGGCCTGCTCCGGTCGGGTCTGGTCCACGTCGTCAGGGCGGGGATAGCCTGGCAGGCCACGTCGAAGGCACGTTCGTCCCGCAGCTGGGCGAGCTGATGATCGGAGGCCAGCCGGGCGATCAGGGTCGAGAATGTTCTGTTGTCGTGCAGAAACACCACCACCTGGTAGCCGTCCAGGTTGGCGACCAGGCCCACCGGTGAGTTGACCGGCCCCTCCTCGGCCCCGGGCAACAACACGTACTGGCGGGACACGTAGGCGAGGCCGCAGTCGCCGCCCCGGGCCGGAGCGCGGAGTCCCTGGCCGAGTCGCCCGACCCGTCCCGACGCGTCGATGACCAGGTCAGCCTCGACCCGTTGGCCTTCGACGACCAGCCCGGTCACCCGTCCACGGTCGGCGAGCGGCCGGTCGGCGTGGCCGAGGCGCAGCTCCACCCCCGGCTCCCGTTCGGCTGCGCCACGCAGCACCCGTTCGAACAGTTCGCGGCGGCATCTCAAGCCCACGATGCGGCCCGGCAGCGCCGGCATCGTCGCGGGCACGGCTCCGGCCGTGATCATCGCCTCGAGCACCTCGGGCATTTCGGCGGTCAACGCATCGACCACCTGGCCCCGGAAGCCGTGGGGATGGTGGAACTGCATCACACCCTTACGGCCCCACGACCCGTCCGGAGCCGGCCCACGATCGCGGTCGACAACGACCACCTGATGGTTCCGGCGCGCGAGCGCAACGGCCAGAAACAGGCCGGTGGGTCCGGCCCCCACCACGACCACCCGCCGATGGTTCATCCGGCCGCCTCCTGCAGCGCCGCCATCAATGCCCTGGTCGTCTTCACGTCCCGCGCCACCACCAGCCAGGCCGTCTTCTTGCTGGTCCACCCGACCGCGTGGCCGGAGAAGCCGTCGTCGCCTTCGGCGCCGTCGATCCGGCAGGAGAACCACGACGACCGGGTCAGCGGATGCTCGCTCATCCCGGGCCCTCCGCCCGGGTACATCGGGCGGGGTGCCGTGCCATGGTAGGTCCCCTTCGCACACCCGTACATGAGTCCGAACGACGCGGACAGCAGGCTGCTGGCACTCATCACGCCTGGTTTGCCGGAACCCGTGTCGTCGGTGGCGTACTCCTCGAACACCGCCACCGAACCCACCGACCCGTAGCCCACTCCGGCGTCACGGGCCGGCGGATCCTCCCCGTCGCCGGAGTTGAACCACACCTCCCCCGCCTTGCCGCCCAGCGTGGTCGGCATCTTCGCCAACACTGCTCGGGCGCCCCCCAGGGTCCCCGGCCACGGCACCCGATCCGCCCCGAACGATGGACCGGACCCGCTCCACGACCCACCCGACGGCAACCCCGATGCCGTCCTCGCCGCGGCCGACGGGCGCCGAGCAAGGTTGGGAGCAGGGCTGGGGGCCGTCGCAGCCGAGCGTGCGGGCGTGGTCGCAGCTGGCTCCGCCAGTGACACACCACAACCCACCAGCACACAGCCGGACACCAACCAGACGGCACCGACCAACACCAAGCGGCACCTAAACGCCGCATACGGTGCGGACCGCACCCCCACTGGCCGCGCCGCCTCGGTCATGCCAAGCTCCCGTCGGCGGGCGTTCGACCGGGCACCCCGAGCCCGCACCAGCATTTACTATAGTAACGCTGAAATCAGACCGGCCACAAGACAGGCGGTGCCCTCAATTCGCACGACGACGCAGTACAGTATTGGTGTAATGACTGCCGCTGAGAGCCGGGTCGAGAAGGCCGCCGCCACCCGCCGACGCGTGCTGGAGCAAGCCCTCCAACTCTTCCTCGTCCAGGGCTTCGCGGGCACCACCACCCGAGAGATCGCCGCCCAGGCCCATGTCACCGAACGCACCCTGTTCAACCTCGTCGCCAACAAGAGCGACCTGCTCCGCCAAGTCCTCCTCACCTTCGTATTCACCGACGACTTCGGACCCCTCCTCGAACGGAAAGACTTCCAACCGGTCCTCCACACCCACACCGTCGCGGCGTTCCTGACCGAATTCACCCGCTGGGTGCACAACCTGCACCGACAGACGTCGGCCGTGGCCGAGATGACCCGGGCCGCCGCCGGCGGCGACCCAGGAGCTGCCGAGATCTGGGCCTGGGGCAACCAGCAACAAGTCACCGATCTGCACCACCTGTCCAAAGAGCTGCGCAGACGCGGATGGCTTCGACCCGGCCTCACCCCCGCCGAGGCGGCCCGCTCATTCGCCGTCCTGGCCGGCCACGAAACCTACTGGCGGCTCATCGTCGAACAGAACTGGAGCCCCCAGAGGTACCGCCGATGGCTCCACCGCCACTGCGCCTGCGAACTCACCAGCTGAACGTCCAGCGACTCGGCCCATCACGAACCCGGTGTCGAAACGATGATCCACGTTCATGGCCGGCACCAGGCGCAGACGACCCATAACGGCACCGAACGACGTCTCCTGCGATGACGTCGTCCGCCACCGGCTCTTCCGGGCCGGAGATCGGCAACTCAACTGCTGTCTGGGCGACCGGTGAGCAGCAGCAGCCCGCCGACCGGTCCGGCGACCTCGGCGACGGACCAGTCGGCGTCGGTGGCGACGAAGCGGTAGCCGCTGTATCGCTTGCGAGCCTGGAACATCCGGTCACTCGAGCCCGGTGATCACCGAGAAACACTGCTCTCGTCGACGGACACCACGTTCTCGCAGGACGGGGGGCTCTCAGGACGGGGGTACGAGCGCAGCATGCGAGACGCCGTCCCGCACCTACGAGCCGTGCGCAAGCCGGTGCCTAGGTGCACTTGTCGAGGCCACGTTGAACCTCCTCGACCATCGATCGACGACTGCGCCGACCCCACCCGCATCCTCGCTTTACCTTGGGCCCCACCCGTCCCCGTCTCGATGGACAAAGGTCCTGGGTCATGGGGCAGTTCTAGAGCTCTGGTCGTGAGACGAGACCAGTCTCGTAGGCGAGCACGACGAGTTGGGCGCGGTCGCGGGCGGCAACCTTGGTCAAGATCCTGCTCACGTAGGTGCGGGCGGTAGCCGGGCTGATATAGATCTCGGCGGCGATCTCGGCGTTGGACAGGCCTCGACCCACACCGGCCAGGACGTCTCTCTCCCGCTCGGTCAGGACTTGCAGGCGGGACTGGTCGGCCGGACGCAGCGCTGGAGCCACGATGCCGGCCATCACTGTGCGAGCAACCGAGGCCGACAGCAGCGCGCCGCCGGCGGCGACATGCCGGATGCCGGCTCTCAGTTCCTCCGGCTCGGCATCTTTCAACAGGTAGCCCGCGGCACCGGCCCGTATCGCGGCGAAGATTTCCGCCTCGCCGTCGAAGGTGGTCAGCACAATCACCGCGACGCTACTCAGCGCTGGGTCGGAGGTGATCCGGCGGGTGGCGGTGATGCCGTCTTGGCGCGGCATCCGGATGTCCATCAAGGCGATGTCGGGACGGGTGCGGGTGATCACCGCAACGCCGTCTCGGCCATCGACGGCCTCGCCAACGACCTCGATGTCGTCGCTGTTGGCCAGGAGTGCCCGGAGCCCGCTGCGCACCAGGGACTGGTCATCCACCAGCACGACCCGGATCACGTCGCCTCCGATCCGGAGGCGGCGGCCGGCAGGGGAAGCTCGGCCAGCACCCTTGTCCCGAGCCCAGGTCCGCAGCCCGTAACTGTCAGGCACCCGTCTAGTCCTTCGGCGCGCTCCAGCATGCCGCGGAGGCCGTAGCCGACTGGAGGGTCTGCCTCGCTCCGACCGGTCGGCGCGAGGCCACGACCGTTGTCTTCGACGGATACGAGCAAGCGCCGGCCGGTCGTCGACACCTCGAGCCGAACGGTCGTCGCCGCGGCGTGCCGGATCACGTTGGTCACGGCTTCCTGGGCAATGAGGTATGCCGCCGTCCCCACAGGTTCGGGCACCGCGTCGGTCTGAATGCTGCTACTGACCTCCAGTCCGCCCCGCCTGGCCCGCTCCAGCAGCTCAGGCAACCGGTCGAAAGCCGCCGCGGGATCGGTGTCGGTGTCGAGGCAGCGCAAGCGAGTCACGGTCGTCCTGAGCTGCGTCATGGCATCTCGGCCGAAGCGACGCACTTCCTGCAGGGCACGTTCGGCGTCGGCGGTGCGCTGGGGCAACGACTCTGCGGCCACGGACGCATGAAGCAGCACCACCGCCAGGTGATGACCGAGAGTGTCGTGCAGGTCCCGGGCCAGCGCCAGGCGCTCAGCCGCCCTCTGGTCATCCGCCTCGTGTTCGAGTTCGAGCCGCGCCTGCCGCTCACGCTCGCTCTGCACGGCCCGCAACTGTCGGCGGCTTCGGATGCTGTCGCCGAGCGCAACCGCGGCGCCCATCAACGCTGCCACCGGCGGCACCTCGTAGCCCAGCAGTTGCGCGGTGTCACGGCCGGCGACGAGCTGGAAATAGACCGCCAGCACCACCAAGACGGCGCCGACGACGATGCCAGTGCGAAGGCGACCGGCCTCGGCAACCGAGATCAAGGCGGCAGCGATCGGTAACGCAAGCCCGATCGGCGGGTAGTTCAGTGTGTAGTACGCGCAGATCGCCAGCGAGGTGAGCAGCAGCACCAGCACCGGATATCGGCGCCGCCAGAGCAGCACGACACCGAACCCGAAGGCGAAGGCGTACGCCGGCCAGCTCGCCGACATCGCCGGGAGCTGGCTGGTAACCACAGCCACACCGACGGCGATCGCGACCAGACTGCCCAGCAGCACATCGACAACGACCGGCGAAACCCGCGGAGATGGATGCCCACTGCTCTCGGCACGAGTGGCCATGCGGTCACTGTAGCCACGCCTGGCCCGCTTGGGGATCCGTTGTGATCCCGACCGAACCCTGACCCCGCGTACGTCGCAAGGCGACCTCGGCCGTCGCCTGCAGCGAGTGGGACGCAGCACGCCGGATCCCTAGCGTGGTCAGCACGTTGATCGACCCGAGGAGCATTCCGTGCCAAGCCGCATCCGCCGCCGAAACCTGCTAGCCGGCCTCGCCTTCGCCAACCGCCTCCGGATCCCGTCGCCGACGGGCGGCGTGCTGCGCACCGGGATCCGTACCTTCACCTTGACCGCAGCCGCCGGCTCCGCGGCGTTTCTCCCGAAACTCTCGACCCCGACCTGGGCCCTACCGCGACAGACCGTTTTCATCGGCGGCGCCCACTTCACCGCCGAACGTCCAGCACAGTCCTCCTGGAGCTTGATGTCCTACCTACCGGGGACCGAAACCCTGCTCGGCGCCGTCGTCGCCCCGGTCCGCTACATCCGGACCCGGCGACAACCTCCCGCCGCACTGACTGCATCCAGCGCCCCCGAACCCCGCCACCCCCGCCCGCGACAACATCGAAGGAACCCCCGACCATGACAACCACGACGCCTCGAGCACAGACCTGGAGCCTGATCCGGTTCGGGATCTTGATCATCTTCACCGTGACAATGATGCTGCTCCTCGGCGGGCTGCTGGTCGAGACGTTCATGGTGTATCCCAACATCTTTCACAATGCGCCGGACCGCTTTCCGATCGCGCTGCAGTTCATGTCGATTACAGGGCCCGCCCAGTACTTCCGCCCATTCGGCATGGCTAGCGTGCTCCTTGGAGTCCTCACCACTGTGAGCTGCTGGCCAGTCCGAGCCGTCCGCTGGTGGGTACTGGCCAGTCTCGTCATGATCGGTCTGGAAGGGCTGGCTTCCATGCTCTACTTCTGGCCCCTCAACCGGATCCTGTTCATCGAGGGCCTCGCGGTCCACCCCGCCGAGATGCTCCGCCAAGCCGCCGCCGACTTTCAGACCTGGCACTGGGCCCGCGTCATCCTCAACGCCGCCAGCGCTGCCTTCGCATTCACCGGTCTGATCCTGCTCACTCCCCGCACTGTCCTCCGCCCCACGACGTGCGTCGTCCCAACCACGACGACATCGACGGTCCCGTGAGCAAGGCCTACACGCCGCGCACACCTCGAGCCTGGAGCCTGCCCAACACCAGCCACACACCCCCACACCCAGAAAGGCACCGCGTTTGGGCAGCACGACAGCATCTGCCCGCCCAGTCAGGCGCCAGATCACGTTCGTCCCAGCCGAGCCGGAGTTGGTCTCCCACCGCTTCTCCACCGTCCGGATGGCCGACCTGATCGTCGTCCTCGACGGCGGACGAGTCGCAGAGATCGGCACCCACACCCAGCTGCTGGGCGCCGGTGGTCGGTACGCCGAGCTCTTCTCGATGCAGGCCCGCGCCTACCGCTGACGAGCTTCGGGGACACCCCGACGTGTTCCGGTGGGAACGCGGGCCCTGTGGAACGATGACCGACGTGGACAACCGTGAGCGGATGGATGCCGGCCTGATCTACGACCCGGCGGACCCGTCCCTCTCCGGGGAACAGAGCGACGCTCTGGAGCTCCTCTACGACTACAACGCCACCCGGCCATCCCAGTCAGCCGAGCGATCGCTGCTGCTGCAACGGATGTTCGCGTCCGTCGGCACGGGCTGCTACCTCGAGCCGCCGCTGCACGCCAACTGGGGCGGTCGGAACGTCCACCTCGGCAACGACGTGTACGCGAACTTCAACCTCACCCTGGTCGACGACGGCCCGATCCACATCGGCGACAACGTGATGTTCGGACCGAGCGTCGTGGTGACCACCGGAGGCCATCCGGTGCTGCCGGAGCTGCGAGTCCGCTCGGCTCAGTTCAACCTCCCGGTGATCATCGGCAACAACGTGTGGATCGGATCCGGGGTGCAGATCATGCCCGGGGTCACCATCGGCGACAACACGGTCATCGGTGCCGGGAGCACGGTCACCCGCGATCTTCCGGCCGATGTCGTCGCGGTGGGGACGCCGTGTCGTGTCGTCCGCGAGATCGGCGAGCACGATCGCACCCACTACTGGCGCGACCAGAGGTTCGATCTGCCGGTCGAGCAGCTGATCGCCCAGTTCGATTCGTGAGGCCCTCGAGCCCGGCTCCGTGAGTCCCGCGGTGCACGGCGCGCTCGGTCGGGACCGGAAGGGATGGATCCGTGGAGCGGCTGAGACGGCAGACCAGATCACTGCTGCGACAGGTGCTCTGGCGCGTCTGGCCGTCATCTCCGTCGTCCTGGGCGCAGCTGCCGGGACACCTCCGGCCGGCCGCCGTCGAGATCGGGCGACTCACCGCGGCGGCTGTGGTGTCGTACCTGATCGCCGTGCTGGTCTCGCCCGGCACGACTGACCTGACAGCTCCCCTGACGGCGCTGCTGGTGGTCCAGGCCTCGACCGTGGGCACGCTGCGGATGGGGCTGGTCCGCGTCGGGGCGGTGCTCACCGGCGTGCTCGTCGCCGTCGGTGTCTCGACCTTCCTCGGGCTGACCTGGTGGAGCCTCGCCCTGGTCATCGCCGCCTCCCTGGCGCTGGCGAAGAGCCTCCACCTCGGTGAGCAGTCCCTGGAGACACCGATCAGCGCCATGCTCATCCTGGCCGTGTCCAGCCCGGGGACCGCCGCCGAGGTCCGCGTCCTCAACACCTTGATCGGGGCAGTCGTCGGCATCGCCTTCAGCCTGCTGGTGCCTGTCGCCATCCCCAACACCCGTGCCCACGACGCCGTACGCCGGGTCGCCCGGTCGCAGTCCGCCCTGCTGGACGAAGTCGCGCTCACCCTCGGTGCCCGCGCCCCCGAACCGGACGAGGTGGCCGCCTGGTTCGACTGGATCGACCACCTCGCGACCGACATCGACGAGGCCGAGGCCGCCGTCCGCGCGGCGGAGGACACCCGTCGCTGGAACGCGCGGGCGCTCGCGGTGGCCAAGGTGCATCCGGGCCTGAGCTGGGCCCTGGAGCGACTCCAACGCTGCCTCACCGCCGAGCACGCGCTGCTGACCGCGATCGCCAAGGACACCTCTGCCGTGGACGCCGAGTCGTCGACCGGCAGCGAGCTGCGGACGGCTTTCGCCGTCGTGCTCGACGACCTGGCCAACGGACTCCGGGCCTTCGCCGATGTCGTCACCGCGGAGTTCGGACGAGGCGACGCCGAGCAGGTGGACGCGGCCATCGCCCGCAGTCTCGACGTCGTCCGGGAGACGCGCGCGGTGCTCACCGAGCTGATGATGCTGGACGTCGATCCACGGCAGGACGCGGATCTGTGGCTGCTGCACGGGTCGGTCCTGTCCGCCGTCGACCAGATCCTGACCCACCTCGACCTGGAGCACGCGATCAGCCGAACCGACCCGTGGCTGACCCGCCACGGTCTGCCGACCCTGCCCGACCTCTGGCCGCTCCGCGCACCATCGACCGGCCCGAGCTGACCCGAGTCAGCGACCCGGATCCTCCGGCCGACCACCGAGGAGTCTGCTCAGATCCCCGCCCGACGCCAGGGGACGCCGATGCCGAGCTCGGCCGCCGCCTGTTCGAGCAGCAGCTGATGATCTCTCCCGACGGCGATCCCGTGGGTCCGGTAGTCCGCCTCCGTGTCCGCCTCGGGGCCACCCGGCAAGTAGCTGCCCGAGGCGCCGGGGATCGGCGTCAGCGTGCGGACCGCTCGCGCGTAGGCGTCCATCTCGGCGGTGAACTGCGCCGGGTCGGCGAACAGGTCGATGCGCATCGCGATCACCATCGACCCCTGGTTGGCTCCCGGCCAGCGACGCTCGGCGCGGTCGGGGTCGAGGGGCACGCCCGCCAGCAGACCGCCCCAGCTCTGACACACCATGCCGAGACCGATGCTGCGATGGACGAGCCCCGGCGCGAGCTCGGCCAGCAGGTCGCGCGACGACTCCTCGTACAGGTCGTGCATCGCGCCGAAGTCCAGGACCAGCGGCGGTTCGGCGGCGGTCGGCGCGCTGAACGACATCGGCGAGCCCCCCGCGGCCGCGTAGACGGGGTCGCCCGGTCGCAGCTGGAGCTGGTGACCGGACGTGACGAAGCTCAGCAGGTCGTGCTCGAGGGTGAGCCGTGAGTAGAGCCCAGCCGCGCCGAAGTGCCCGTGGTTGCGCGTCACCAGGACGGCGATGCCGGCGGTCTCGGCCTTGCTGATCAACGCCCGGGTGCCTTCGTGAGCAGGAAAGTACCCGAGACCGCCGTCGCCATCGACCAGCAGACTCGTCGCCGTCTCTTTGACCACTGACAGCTGAGGGTCGGGATTCAGGGTGCCGTCGCGCAGCAGCCGCACGTAGGTGGCCAGCTGACTCGTCCCGTGACTGGTCACGCCACGCAGGTCGTTGGCGGTCAGCAGCTCCGCGAGCAGCGCAGCGCGGTCCGGCGGCAGACCGGCCGCCACACCGAGTCGCACGGCCAGATCCCGCAACGCGTCGGCCGGCACCCGCAGGAACGTCTCCGGCGGGATGTTCATGCTGGGATCACGTTCATCAGGCTCACGGCTCGGAGTCTCGCAGGTCGCTCGCCGCGCCGTGGCTCACAGTCCAGCGTCGCGAGCTCGCACGATCGCCTCTGCCCTGGTGGCCACCTGGAGCTTGGCGAAGATGCTGGACACGTGGTTGCTGATCGTGCTGGTGGCGAGACCGAAGCGGGCGGCGATGGCGGAGTTGGACATCCCACCCGCGATCAGCTCGAGCACGTCGCGCTCTCGGGGTGTCAGCTGCGGGAACGGTGGTTCCTGGTTCCGGGGGGCGGTCAGGTAGGTCAGGGCACGGCGGGCGACGCCGGGGCTGAAGATGGCCTCACCCCCGGCGACGGCGGCGATGGCCCGGATCATGCTGTCCGGTGAGGCTCCCTTGAGGACGTACCCCAGCGCGCCGGCACGCATCGCGGCGAACACCGACTCGTCATCCTCGAACATGGTCAGGATCAAGATCGCGACCTCGGGTGCCGCCTTGGCGATCTGTCGGGTGGCTTCGATGCCGCCGACGCCGGGCATCTGGATGTCCATCACCACGACGTCGGGTCTGCTGGTGACAGCGGCTCGCACCGCTTCCTCGCCAGTGCCGACGGTGTCGACCAGGTCGTACCCGGCGACCGTGGACAGCAGGGCGCGAAGTCCCTCCTGGACGATCGTGTGGTCGTCGGCGACGACGATCCGCAGGCTCATCCGCCGACCTCTTCGGCGTCGACTGCGTCGGGGATGGTCGTTCGAAGCGCGGCGACGCTCGGCAGCGGTAGCCGGACGAAGATCCGCCCACCTGTGCGGTCGGTCTGGATGGTGCACTGGCCGCCGAGCTCGGCGGCCCGTTCCTGGATCGAGGTGAGTCCGACGCCGGGCTGCCACCCGCCACCGACATTCAGTCCGTCGTCGACGATGGTGATGACCAGGGCGGACCCCTCGACGGCCAGGGTGACGTCGGCGGCGGACGCGCTGGAGTGGCGCGTCACGTTGGTCAGAGCCTCGGTCACGATGCGGTAGCCGGCCACTTCGACGGCGGCGGGCAGGTCCGGGATCGGCGTGCCGGCCCGCACCACGACAGCCAACGGCGCACCGTCGGCCCGTCTGGTCAAGAGCACGGCGTACTCCTGCAGGGCACCGACCAGCCCGAGGCTGTCCAGAGCGGGCGGGCGCAGGTCGTAGACGAGCCGTCTGATGTCGGACAGCGCCCCGGACGTCTGGTCGCGCAGCACGCCGATCAGCTCCGCACTGCGCGCCGAGTCGGACGCCGCCAGGCGCAGCGCGGCCTCGGCGTTCAGCACGACCCCGGTCAGCACCGGCCCGAGCCCATCGTGCAGGTCACGCCGCAGCCGGCGTCGCTCCTCCTCCCGTGCGTTGATCACCTGCTCCCGGGACCGAGACAGCTCATCCGCCAGCAGGCCGGCGCGCGCTGCCACCGAGATCGGGCCGGCCAGCAGGTCGAGCACCTGGTGGTCCGCCGCGGCCGCCCTCGACTCGCCGGGGCGGAGCTGGACCGCCAGCTCCCCCAGCGCTTCGTCACCCCCGGTCAGCGGTGTGACGTGGTGGGGGGCCATCGGATCCAGCTCCCCGACGCTCGCCACCTCCTGGCCGCGCACCGTGATCATGGCTGCCGGAAACCGCAGGGTCGCGCACAGTGACGCGAGGACCTCGCCCAACCCGTTCCCCTCCGGGCCACCGACCTGGCTGAGTCGGGCTCCCACCGCCGCCAGAGCGCGTACGGGATCCTCCCTGCTCCCGTACACCGCATGGTTCACCAGCCGCTGGACCCACACCCGCAACGGGTTGAAGGCCACGACGATGAGCAACGTGGCCACCACCGACGAGCCGAGGGCCGCCTGGCTTCGGACGACCTGGTCGAGCACGGTCACCACCACCAGATACGTCCCGATCACGCCGGCGGTCAGCAGCAGGTAGAGCAACGATCGCGAGAACACCACCCGGATGTCGAGCAGGTTGTTGCGGAGCACCGCGACCGCGATGGACACCGGAACGAGAGCGATGATCAACAGGATGAAGGTGCTGTCGGGGAGCAGTGGTTCGAACACGAAGGTCACGACCACGAGCAGCAGCGACAGCAACACCCAGAGGAGCTGGCGACGAACCTGCTCGCCGCCGTGACGGAACCGCACCAGGAGCGCGCCGAACGCCGAGAGGTACGAGAGCGGCACGGCTATCGCGACGACGGTGCCCGGCCAGCCGACACCCAGCACCGCCTGGTCGGCGCCGTACCCACTGACGCCGACCGAGGAGGACATGTCGGACATCACCCCGAGCGCACCCAGGATCGGTGCACCGATGGCGGGGAAGACCAGCACCGGGCGCCACCGCTTCGAGGGCAACCGGCCGTCCGGAAAGAGCATCAGGGCGACGGGGAGGAAGAAGGTCAGCGCCCAGGTCCACCCGGTGTTGGTGACCGACGCCACCAGCCGCCACCACACGTCGGTGCTGTCGCCGGCGTCGACGCAGGCCAGCGCGGTGATGCCGGCCGCGGTGGAGGCGTAGCTGATGCCGCCACCGAGCAGCAGCCAGCCGATCGGGTTGCGTGGGCGGAACGCGGCGATGGGCCAGCCCGACGCTCCGAGGGCCAGCCCGATGGTCGCGTTGGACATCACCAACAGGCTGTTGAGGGCACTCCACCCCAGGCCCGAGGCGACCCCGCAGACGACGGCGATGACCACCTCGGCGACACAGACCGCGAACAGAGCCGTGGCTGCGACCCCGGCGCGGGTGACGGTCATGCCCCCATCGTCGTCGCCTCGACGCCCAGACGGATAGGTGCAGGCGCCTAGTCGGGCGTGCAGATTTCCTGACCGGGGTGGGCGGGCCTCGTCTTACCGCTGGTGGTGCGCCGGGGCGACGCTCGGTCCAGCAGCGGTCGGGCCGTCCGACCCTGACCCGAGGAGGGAACCACCATGCGCACTGTCCGTTGGGCGGCCGCGGCCGCCACGATCGTGATGTCCTTGCTGAACCTGCCGTTCGTCGTCGACGACGGCGGCGCAGGTCTACCGGCTGTCGTCAACTGGCTCATCAGCCTGCTCGGCGTGGTCGGGATCGTGAGTGCGATCGGTCTTCTGCGCTACGCCGGCTGGGGCCGTCCGGCGGTGCTCGTGGTCGGTGCGATCAACCTGCTCGGAGCCGTCGCCGCCCTGGTCGTCGGGCTGGAAGGAGGCATCATCGGCCTGGTCGTCAGCGCCAGCATCGTCGTGCTCGGACTGCTGACCCGGTCCGGAGACCGAGCTCCCGTTGCGGCGAGCTCACCGTCGGCTTAGCGGGTCAGTGCTCAGGTCAACCCACCAGTGCCGCCGCCACGTCGGGTCTCCGAAGCATCCGCACGCACCACGCGTAGTGACCATCGAGACCGTCGTGACCGAAGTAGCTGTTGGTGATGACCGCGTACGCCGCCCGGTAGAGGCCGTAGGTCGGCACCAGAACGGCCGTGCCGCACCTTGGCCACGGCATCGTCGGAGAGCTCGACGACTGTGCCTTCCACGCCCGCTCCGAGCTGCTCGCCGGGAGTCCACCCGTGTCGTCGCAGCAGTCGTTCCGCGCGCTCGTCCATCGTCGGGGGCCTTAGCGGATCACGTGTACGGAAAACGGGGCGCCTCCAGCGCGCCCTGGCGTCGCGTAGCGTCAGCTCCATGGCGCTGACGATCGCGGGCCACCGGATCCACCTTCACGGCCGAGATGCCGCGCCGTAACCGGGTGGATCCCTGGGGGGATCTGCACGCGGTCGCCGACCGGGGTCACTTCACCGGCAACCGCGGCTGTGTCGTGGACGACCTGGAGCGAGTGGTCCGACACCACGCGGGCACGCTGTGGATCAGCTGCACGTTGCGGTATCGCGACCACCGCTCTCCGTTGGCCGCTCCGCGGCGGTGGACCCCGCTGTTCTTCCTGGACGACGCGGTGGCCCTGGCGGCCGGCCACCGACCCTGCGCGCAGTGTCGACGAGGGGCGTACCGCGACTACCGCGACGCGGTCAGTGCCTCGGTCGGAGCCTCGGCACCGTTGCGCTCGACCGAGCTCGATGCCCGACTGAACGCCGAACGGCTCCGTCGCGGTCGAGGGCTGGACCGGTCCGGTGACCGGATCACCTGGTCGGCACCCTACGAGGAGCTGCCCGACGGCGCCGTCGTCGTCGACCGGTCGGGAACGGCGCAGCTCGTCCAGGGCGACCAGCTGCGCTCGTTCACGTTCGCGGGCTGGGGTCCACCGTCGGCCCGGCCACCGTCCGGGACGGCGACTGTGCTCACCCCGCCCACCTCGTACGCCGCCCTCAGGTTCGGCTTCGAGCCGTGGCTGGAGGGGTGAGGCGTCAGGTCGTCACAGCCTGGCCAGCAGACGCCGCAGGGGTGCCTCGATCATCGGGAGATTCGCGGCCGTGCCGGTCAGCCGCAGGTAGGCGCCGACGGGCAGGTGGGCCATCACCGGGGACCGCCGATTCTCCATCAAGGTGGCGAATTCCGGGGCCGGGCGGTCGATGTAGCGCGGCACCCGCTCGAACCAGCTGGCGCTGCGGCGAGCAACGCGCTGGACTCCCTGGAGGTGCTCCCGGCGACTCTCGTCGTACCGCCCCAGGGCAGTGTCCAGATCGGGTTCGGCGCTGATCGCGTCAGCCAGGGCCATGGCGTCCTCCATGGCCAGCCGGGTGCCCGAGCCGATGGTGAAGTGGGTGGTGTGGGCCGCGTCGCCGAGCAGGGCCACGTTGCCGACCCGCCACCGCTGGTTCTGGACCTCGACGAACTCGGTCCACGGGTGGCCGTCGAACTGACTGGTACGCAGCCGGAGACTGTGTCCCGCCAACGCGTCGGCGAACAGCTCTTCCAGCCTGCGGACGGTCGTCGGGCCGTCCAGGGAGCTGAACCCGAGGCCGGACCAGGTCTCCGGGCTGGTCTCGACCACGAACGTGCTCGCCCCGTCCGCGTAGCCGTAGGCGTGGCCCCAGACCCACCCGGCCGGTGTGTCGACGAACGGGAAGGTGAAGGAGGTGAACTCCTGGTCGGTGCCCAGCCAGATGAACTTGTTCCGCCCCCGGACGAGCCGGGTGCCGAAGTCGTGCCGCTGACGGAGCCCGCTGTTCACCCCGTCCGCGGCGACCACGAGATCCGCGGCCAGCGCGTCCGGGTCGCCGGTGAAGGTGCCCTTCCGGAAGGTCGCGCCGGCCTGCTCGGCCTGGGAAACGAGCAGCTCGAGCAGGCGCCGACGTCCCATGCTGTAGCCGTACGAGGGCAGCCGCACCTCGGCGCCCCGCACCGTCACGATCTGGTCGTCGTAGCGATAGGCCTCACGCCGGACGACCTCGGCCGTCTGCGGATCGTGGGCGTCGAGGGACCTCAACAGCCCGTCCCAGAACACCACTCCCCAGCCGAAGCTCTCGGCCGGGGTCCGTTGCTCCAGCACCGTCACCCGATGACCGGCCCGGCCGGCGAGGATCGCGAACATCAGTCCGGCGGGTCCGCCGCCGACGCAGGTGATGTTCATCGTCGTGCCTCGACCGGGGCCGGCGGCGCCGACCGGTCGGGACGCGAGATCCCCCGTACGGCCCACTGCTTCGTGGCCGTCTCGGCTCGGCGGGCGAGGGAGACCGCTGACCTCTCGATCCGCAGGTCGATGACCTCGCGGGCGGTGGCACCGAGGGAGCGCTTGTAGCTGAGCAGGCTGGCCGTCTCGCCCGACTGGCCGAGATCGAAGTAGTGGCACCCGGCCGCCGCTGCGTCCGCCAGGGCCCGTGCCTGCACGAGGTTGTTGGCGCAGACCGGAGCGGCGAGCTCCTTGATGCTGTAGCTCCGCCACCCGATCGCGTGCTGGCCGTGGACCAGGGTGATGCAGCTCGCCACCGGGCGGCCGAGGTGCCAGGCGACGAAGACGCGGCACTTGGTGCCGAGCGCTTCCGCCACGGCTTCGAACTTGCGACGAGGCTCCTGGCGCAGGGCCGAGTACCGGGCCAGGCTGGCGGGCAGACCGGAGCGAGGCACCCAGCGCTCGACCCAGTTGAGGTAGACGTCGTAGAAGACCGGGATCAGACGCCCGGTCGAGTCGCACTCCACCTCGACACCGGCTCGCTCGGCCTTGCGGACGTTGTAGCGAGCGCTCCGGCTGAAGCCGCTCCCGTACACCTCGTCCCAGCCGGGGCTGAGGTCGATGACGTCCACCCGGCGCGGCTCGGCGGACGCACCACTGGTCAGCCCGGCGCTCCACTGCTCGGCGGTGTGGTGCCCTCCCCCGATCCTGGTGCTCAGGGCGCGGCCACGCAGATCACGCACCACCAGACGCACGTCGCTCTCGCGTAGGCCGCCGGTGGCCAGCAGGCTGCCGTGACCGAAGCCACCGGGGAAGTCCGCCAGGACCTGGAGGCCGGGGAGCGACCGCTGTTGGACGAGCGGCAGGACCAGCCGACGCCCGCCCGGCAGGTCGTACAGCCGGCTGGCGTCTCGGCCACCCGTGCCGGACAGCACAGCGGCGAAGTACTCGGGAGTCTGCAGCGCGGTGGCCCCCGGGTCGCTGTCCAGCACCGCAGCCCAGGCCGCCCGAGGAACCGGACTCGCGACCGAGACCGGCCAGTCGGCGACCACGGGCGGATGAGTGATGGATCCCAACATCGGCAACTCCTCGTATCCCTGACGGCCACGGCGACGACAGGCCCGACCTCGCTTCGTCAAACGATTCGGAGCGGCAGCGCAGATGGATTGGGAACCTTCTCAGGAACTTCGCAGCCGACGCGCAGCCCGCTCAGAGGATGGCTCGGGACCGTCGGGTGTGAGGAAGGCACCCGAGCGCGACGAGTGTCCGATGAGTCCGCGGTCGGGTCCGAGTCTGTTCCCGGACAGGTGCCGTGAAACCGACCGAAGGAGCGTGCAGCAGATGTCCGATGACAGCCGACGAGAGCTCGAGCAGCTGATCGACGAGCGGGTCGACGCCGTCCGCCGCCACGACTCGGCGACCCTCCTGCATCAGCACCACGAGCAGGTGCTGTCGTTCCCGCTGCTGCCGCCGACGGCGAGCCGTGGGCGAGAGGCCATCGGGGAGTCCCTCGACCGATGGTTCGCGGGCTACGCGGACGGGCCGGGCTACGAGGTGCACGACCTCGTCGTCGACGCCGCCGACGATCTGGGCTACTGCGCCTTCTTCTACCACGTCACCGGCACGCTGACGAGCGGCGACGTCGTCGACATGTGGGTTCGCTCGACCGCCGTCTTCCGCCGGCAGGACGACGGCTGGCGACTCGTCCACGCCCACGAGTCGGTGCCGTTCGACGCGAGCACCGGCCAGGCGCTGATCGGCGAGCGGCCACCCGAGCTCTGATGGCGTGACAGGGCCACCGGGACGCGTGGCCGTCTGAGGTGGTGGGTGGGGAGCGTGGTGGTCGGGAGCGTGACTCCAACCGACGTTGGAGCGGGGTTGGAGACCGCCGGGTGAGGCTGTGGTCACAAGCCACCCCACACCCAAGGAGCCCCCGATGTCCCCACTCGATCTCGCCGTCTTGCTCGCCCTCGTCTGCTGGGCCATCTACAAGCAGACTCGCGTCGCCGAGGTCAGCAGCGGCCCCGGCCGCTTCACCATGGCCGGCATCTACGTCGTGCTGGGCCTGGCCCTCGGCGGCTTCGACCTGCCGAAGGGCGGGAGCGGCATCGCACTGATCGCGCTCGGTCTGGTGCTCAGCCTCGTCGTCGGCATCCTCCGCGGCCGGCTCACCAAGGTCTGGACAGATGCCGACGGCCGAGTTCTCCGCCAGGGAACCCGTCTCACCGTCGCCCTGTTCGTGGGGCTCGTCGCCACGAAGTTCGCCCTCGGCACCCTCGCCTACTTCTGGCACATCAACGACGGCGCCGGTCTCGGCGAGGTGCTGGTGATGATCGCGGTGATGATCGCGGTCCAGGCCGAGCTGGTCTCGCGTCGGGCCGCCGCCCTCCGCCAGGACACGGCGAGGTCCTCGGCGGACCTGGTGGCCGCTTCAGCCGGTCGCTGAGACGCGGCGCCGAGACCGAGCGGCAAGAGGCCACGAGATGACCACGTTCCAGTCCCACGCCGCCCGCGTGCTGACGGCGGCGACGGCGGTCGGCGAAGACGTGCTCGTCACCGACGACCACGGCACGGTGACCGGCTTCTCGTTCACGTCGCAGGTGCGCCGGCTGGCCTGGACGCTGGCCGACCTCGGCTACGGCCCGGGCCAGACGGTCGGGATCGCCGCCGGCGTCACCATCCGTGCCCTGGCCCTCCGTTACGCGGCCGGCCTCGTCGGTTGCACCACGGTGTTCTGCCCTGAGGCACCGGAGCTGTTCGGTCCGTTCGTCATGATGGTGCGTCCCGACCTGCTGGTGGTCGGCCCGGAGCTCGTAGGGGCGGTGCCGAGCGGGTTCCGCGGGCGCGTCGGCGGCCGGCGCTCGCCCGGGCTACTCGATCTCGGCGAGCTGGCTTCGCTGCGCCCGGCGTCGGGCTTCGCCGACCGGTCGCAGCCCGGCGACGTCGCCGTCCTGGTGAGCTCCGGTGGCACGTCAGGCCGCCCGAAGGCGAGCCGCCGCAGCTTCGCGGCCTACCTCGGGCTCGTCGCCGGACCAGCGAACCCGGCCCGTCGGCAGCTGGTCTGCACCCCGCTCACGTACGTCGCGCAGGTGCTCACCGACCAGACCCTCATCGGTGGGGGCCGGGTGGTCCTGCAACCGCGATTCGATCCCGAGGCCGTCCTCCGCGCGGTCGAGACACAACGGATCACCCACGTCGGACTCGTCGAACCGCTCGTGGCCGACCTGGTCGCTCACCCCGATCTGGCCCGACGGGATCTCCGCTCCCTGGTCGCCGTCACCCACATCGGTGCCACGGCTCCGGCGCCCCTGCGCCGGCGCTGGCTGGACGTCCTGGGTCCGGTGCTCGTGAACCCCTACGGCAGCAGCGAGTGCGGCATCGCCACGGCCCTCACCGCGCCGGAGTACGGATCGACCGACGACGCTCGTCTGGCCAGCGCCGGTCGAGCGCTGCCCGGGGCCGAGCTCCGGATCGAGCGCGCCGACGGGTCAGCCGCCGAGGCGGGTGAGACCGGCCGGATCGTGGTCCGGACCACGGGGGCGGCTGACGGCTATGTGGGCGAGGACGCACCGACGGGTGCATTCCGCGCCGACGGCTGGTTCCTCTCGGGTGATCTCGGAAGCCTCGACCGGGACGGTTACCTGACCGTCCGGGGTCGTGCCGCCGACCAACTGGTCGTCGACGGACGTCGGCTCCTGCCGATCGACCTCGAGACCGCGCTCTACGCCCACCCGCAGGTCCGGTACGCAGCGGCTGTTCCCCTCTGGGCCGATCGCGAGCACGCGTTCGGCGCCGTCGTGACCCTGGCCCCCGGTACCCGGCTCCGGGCTGACGAGCTGCTGGACTGGGTCGCTCGGCACGATCCGGACCTGGCGTCGTCGACCGTCAGGGTGCTCGACGCCGTACCCGTCACCCCGCAGGGCAAGCCGGACCGGATCCGGGTCGCCGGCCTGCTCGGCGCCCGCGAGCAGGCCGCGTAGGGGCTGCCGACCCTGCAGACCGGCAGCTCAGCGATGAGTCGCGCCGCACCCGACGGTCACCACGCACCTGAGCAACCTGACCTGCCAGATCTCCGTGTGGCTCGACGACCACGCCGGATCGTCAGCGGCCGGCGCGGAACTCTCGTACGCTGAGACCGTCGGGCCGCCGGCCGTCGATCACGACGTCGAAGCGGCCCGACGATCAACGGCGCAGGGAGTGCGTCGTCGTCTCGGGGGGGACCACATGATCGTCACGCACGCCATCTTCGGCCCAGTGGGAGCCGCGATGTTGCTCCTGGCGGCTCTCGGACTCCTGGTCGGAGTCGTCGTCCTGAGGGTCTCGGCGGCCCGGACTCGCGGGCGGCGGCAGCTGACCAGTGCCGACGCCGTCCCGCTGTGGTGGGACCAGTCACCCGCCGCGTCCGCGTCAGCCAGGGCTTCCGGCTCGCCCACCCGCGTCTGAGCCGCTGCTCCGAGGGGCTCAGCCCGGGAGATGGCGGCCGATCAGGCTGAGGTCCGCCGGACTGAAGCGGGCGGGCTGCGTCGCGGCCTGGTGCCAGTACGGGTAGAGCAACGGCACCTGACTGACCACGTCGAGTCGCTCGATCTCCTCGACCGACAGGATCAGCTCGGCTGCCGCCAGGTTGTCGAGCAGCTGCTCCTCCGTCCGGGCACCCACGATCACCGACGTCACCCCCGGCTTGGCCAGGGTGTAGGCCAGGGCGACCTGCGCGGCCGACACGTCGTGACCCTGCCCGATCTCGATCAGGACGTCGACGGTGTCGTACAGCCGGTCCTCGTCGTGGACCGGTGGCTCGGTCCACCCCTGGAAGCGTCTGCTGCCCTCCGGTGCGTCCTGCCCGCGCCGGTACTTCCCGGAGAGCAGTCCCCCGGCCAGCGGACTCCACACCAGCACCCCCAGCCCTTCCTCCACGGCGATGGGGATGAGCTCGTTCTCGGCGTCGCGCGCCTGCAGCGAGTAGTAGATCTGCTGGCTGACGTAGGACTCCCAGCCGTGCAGGTCGGTGATCCACAGGGACTTCATCAGCTGCCGGGCGGTGTAGTTGGAGCATCCGATGTAGCGCACCTTGCCTGACTGCACCAACGCGTCGAGAGCCGACAGCGTCTCCTCCTGCGGCGTCAGCCCGTCCCATTCGTGCACCTGGTAGAGGTCGATGTAGTCGGTGCCGAGCCGCCGCAGGCTGTCCTCGACCCCCCGGATGATGTGGTGCCGGGACAGGCCGTCGTCGTTCGGGCCGTCCCCCATCGCGCCGCGCACCTTGGTGGCCAGCAGCACCGCCTCGCGGTCGGCGCCCAGTGCCTCCCCGAGGATCTCCTCCGACAGACCGTTGGAGTAGATGTCGGCCGTGTCGATCAGGTTGACCCCGGCCTCACGGCACAGATCGATCTGTCGGCGGGCGTCCTCCACCCCCAGGTGACCCACCGCACTCGCCCATCCGGTCCCCCCGAACCCCATGGTTCCCAGGGTGATCGTCGAGACCTTGAGACCCGATCGGCCCAGCTGCCTGTACTCCATCCGTGCACTCCTTCGTCGTCACGATTCTCCTGATCCAGCCGCTCCTGTATAGCGTCCACGGGGCGCCATCGCTGTGCCGGGTGATCATCGGGGGACGCGGTGCGCCTAATCTGACGCCATGTACTCGAACCTGAGCCTCGGTGCCCTGGGCCTGTCCGCAGACTTCCCGACGGCGGTGGAGCTGGCCGTCAGACACGGTTTCGGCGGTCTCGACGCCGACATCGGTCACCTGGCCTCCCTGGGCGACGAAGCCGCGATCCGGGACGCGGCGGCCGGCGTGGCCGAGCGAGGTCTGCGCTGGGGGGTGGCCGGGTTGCCGGTCGACCTCACCGCACCGGCCGCCGAGTTCACGACACAGATCGCGAACCTGTCGGGCACGGTGGACGTGCTGACCGCGGCGGGCATCGGTTCGGTCGGCACCTGGGTGCGTCCGATGCACGACGACCTGACCTACCGCCGCAACTGGGTGCTGCACGTCAGCCGACTCGCGCTGGTGGCCGAGGTGCTCGCCGATGCCGGCCTCCGGCTCGGGCTGGAGTACGTCGGCCCGAAGACCTTCTGGTCGACCGAGAGGTTCCCGTTCATCCACTCGTTGTCCGAGGTCCGTGAGCTGATCGCCGACACCGGCGCGTCGAACGTCGGCGTCATCCTCGACTCGTTCCACTGGTACACGGCCGGGGAGACGGCCGCAGACCTGGTCGGACTCCGCGACGCGGAGATCGTCTCGGTGGACATCAACGACGCGCCCGACGATCGCGAACGCGACGAGCAGCTGGATCTCGATCGCCGGCTCCCGGGGTCGACCGGGGTGATCGACCTGACCGGGTTCATGACCGGGCTGCGCGACGCCGGTTACACCGGTCCGGTGAAGGTCGAGCCGTTCCTGAAGACGCTGGCCGAGCAGCCGATCGACGACGTGCTGGCCGACGTGTCCGGACAGCTGAAGGCCGCCATCGGCTGACCCCCGGCACCGTCACGACCCCGAAGGTGGCGAAGCCTCCCCGGGTCAGCCGTACCGGTGACTCTTCTCGGCGTGACCGGCAGCGCGGGTGCACGACCGCCCGTTCATCGACTTGTGCCCGCAGAGCTGCTCTCCCGGAGCAGCGCCGGCGGCCGGAGCGGCGGCGGATCGGTCCGGCTTGGTCGCCGGCGCCGGGGCGGCCGGCGTCGGGGCGTGTCGCGGCCTTGGCTGCGCCCCCGGCTGCGGCTGCCTCTCGTCGGCTCGGGCCGGCGCTGTTCCGGGCTGCATATTTGGCCTCGCGCATCGCTCGCTGGGCGTCGGCCTTGCTCATCGTCGGCTCACGCCCCACACCCTACGTGGCACGCACCGCTCGGCCGTCGCGCTCGGCACGGGGCGAAGCGGCGTCACCGAGCGTCGTCTCACCGGATCGGGTCGGTGACCGAGTCGACGAGGAGCTCGCCGCCGTCGAAGGCGGCTCGAACGGGATCGGTCCCGCGCTGGCCCAGCACCGCACCCACCACGAGTCGGCGTTCGCCGCCCACCTCCCGCTGCGCGGCGAAGACGAAGCAGCCGCCGGCCGGCGTCGTCGATCCGGTCTTCACGCCGACGAACCCGTGCCGACCCAGGAGTCGGTTGGTCGTCACCACCTGACCGATGGTGGGCAACGAGGCCGTCTGCTGCCTCACGAGCCAGGCGAAGGTCGGGTTCTCCATCGCCGCGCGGGCGAGCACGGTCTGGTCTCGGGCCGTGCTCCGAGAGCCTCGGTCGAAGCCACTGGCGTCGGCGTAGGTGGTGCGGTCCAGCCGCATGCTCCGCGCGCGCTCGTTCATCAGGTCGACGAACGCCGGCTCGCTGCCGGCGATCTTCACGGCCAGCAGGTGAGCCATGTTGTTGGCCGACGGCAGCAGCAGGGCGAGCAGGGCCTCGCGCTGACTGATCCGATCTCCGGCCCGGACGGCGACCACGGACTCCGATCGCGCCCGACGTCGTTCCGTGTCCTCGACGTCGGCCACTCCGATGCTCAGCTCGAAGCCGTCGTCGGCGGCGGCGAGCGGAGCCTGCTCGAGCACCACGAGGGCGGTCATGATCTTGGTGACACTAGCGATCGGCACCGCGCTCTCGGGACCCGAGGTGAGGACGGCGGTCCCGGCGCCGACCGATACCGCAGCCTGACCCGATCGGGGCCACGAGGGATGCTGCTCCGCGACCGTCGCCGAGCCCGATCCGGCACCCGCACCGGCACCGGGAAGGGGCAGCCGGACGCTCGCGATCAGCAGCAGGGCGAGCACGGCGAGAAGGAGGCAACCGACCAGGAAGACGATCGGGAGCAGCTGGGTGGCACGACGTGACAACGGCATGCCAGCAGGATCGAGGCGGACCGGTAGAGACACGGTCTGGCTCATCCTTATCCGGCCTTTACCGCCGGTGGGTCCACACTGGGTGGTTGGTGGCGTCCCGGCGCGTGGGGCGGGTCCGGTGGCGGAGCAGGGACGAGAGGTGGCCCGTGCGGGTCTTGGTGGCCGACGACGAACAGCTGCTCGCGGACACGATCGCCGTGGGTCTGCGTCGCAGTGGCATGGCGATCGACGTCTGCTACGACGGTGCCGAAGCCCTCGCTCGCGTCACGGTGAACCAGTACGACGTCGCGGTCCTCGATCGGGACATGCCTGCCCTCAGCGGGGACGACGTCTGCCGATCGATCCACGCACACGGTCTCCCGACCCGGGTGCTGATGCTGACGGCGGCGACCAGCGTCCGGGATCGCGTCGACGGGCTGAGTCTGGGAGCAGACGACTACCTGACCAAGCCGTTCGCGTTCGCCGAGCTGGTGGCACGGATCCAGGCACTGGGCCGGCGGTCGACCGTCGCGGTCCCGCCGGTCCTCGACCGAGCCGGGATCGTGCTCGACCCGGGTCGCGCGTCGGTGCAGCGCGACGGTCGGCTGCTGTCCCTGACCCCCAAGGAGTACCAGGTGCTGCACGTCCTGATGCGTGCCCAGGGTGCCGTGGTGAGCAGCGAAGAGCTGTTGGAACAGGCCTGGGACGAGCACGCCGACCCCTTCACCAACACGGTCCGGGTGACGGTGATGACGCTGCGCCGCAAGCTCGGGGACCCGCCCGTGGTCCACACGGTGCTCCGCCGCGGATACCGGCTGGGCTCGGACGGGGACGAGCGGTGACGCCGACCGTCCGCCTGAGTCTGGCTCTGGCCGGAGCCCTCATCCTCGGCACCATCGTGGGCGTCGGTCACCAGCCCATGCTGTCGGCGATCGCCCAGCAGCGGTCGCTGTGCCTCTCCGACCCCGGCGGCCAGCTGTCGGCGACCTGGTGCTCGGTGCTGATCCGCTACCCGAACCGCTTGCCGGGCATCGTCGTGGTGCTGGTGATCGCCGGCCTCGCCGCGCTGGGTGTGCTGGTCGCCCGGTGGTGCCTGCGGCCCTTCGGTGAGCTGGTCGGCGTGGTGGAGCGCCTGGGTCCGGCCAATCTCGGCTACCGGTTGGGGTGGGGCCGTCGGCAGGATGTGCTGGGCCGCCTCGGCGGGGCCCTGGACGCGATGATGGATCGGATCGGCGCCGGCTACGACAGCCAGCGCCGGTTCGCGGCCAATGCCTCCCACGAGCTCCGGACCCCGCTCGCGGTCCAACGCACCTTGATCGAGGTCGGTCTGGCCGGGCCGTTGACCGGTGACCAGCTCGACCTGCTGACCCGCCAGCTGCTGGCCACCAACGAGCGGAACGAACGCCTGATCGAAGGGCTGCTGGTGCTCGCGGAAGCCGAGCAGGCACCCATCGGTCACTCCCCGTTGAGACTGGACGAGGTGGTCACCTCCGTCGTCGACCTCCACCAGGACCTTGCCGGCCGGGCCGGGGTGACGCTGAGCGTCACCGCCGAGCCGACCACCGTCGACGGGGAGCTGGTCCTGGTCGAACGACTCGTCACGAACCTGGTGCGGAACGCCATCGCGTACAACCTCCCCCGCGGTGGTCGTGCCGAGGTGCGGGTCGAACCACACCTGGTCTCGGTGTCCAACACCGGCCCGGCGGTGCCGCCGGAGAGCATCGACGCCCTGTTCGAACCCTTCCGCAGGGGCCGGCAAGACCGGCTGAACCAGACCGAAGGTGCCGGCCTGGGGCTGACCATCAGCCGCGCGATCGCCGCGGCCCACCGCGCGACCATCACGGCCCGTCCGGGACCCGAGGGTGGCCTCAGCATCCGTGTCGACTTCCCACCGAGCCGACAAGCTCGTTCTTTACGGCACCTTTAACCCGGGACTGCCAGCGTGGGAGCAGACGCGGACGCACCGGCCGCGCCTGACCGAAGGACGCGGACCATGCCTCTCGACGACCCGACCACCAACCCGTACCTGATGCACTTCCTCAGCAGCCCCTCGACCGTCGCCACGCTCGCCGCGCTCGGGCTGGTCGCTGTCGTGGTCGCCCTGGCGGTCCCCCGCCGTCGGCTCCTGGTCCTCGCGACCGGGGTCTCGGCCGCGGCAGTCGGCGGCTTCACGCTGGCACCCTCGCGGGGCTGGACGACGCTCGCCCTCTCCCCGCAGCCGCTGGACGCGGTGCGGACCGCGCTGCGACCCACGCTCGACGACCTGTGGGCGTGGACCGTCGCCGACGGTCCCGCCAACGTCGCCCTCTTCGTCCCGTTCGTCTGCTGCCTGGCCCTCCTGCTGCGGAGCCCGGTCCGGGCATTCCTGGTCGGCGTCGTCGTGTCCATCGCCATCGAGTCGTACCAGGCCGCCACGGGGACCAGGATCGGGACGTTCGCCGACATCACGGCGAACGGTCTCGGGGCCCTCGCCGGCGCCGCGGTCGGGTCGGTCGTCCTGATCGCCGCCGATGTCACCACCGGCCGTGGGCGACGGCCACCCCGAAGCCGGGACGGTCACCGGGATCGCCCGGTCGAGGCGTACGCCGGCCCGTGACCGCCATCGTCACAGGGTGGCGGCGAAGGGGTCGAGGTCCTCGGCCACCAGCGGAACCCGGTCGACGCGGCTCTCCACCTGGACCACCCGCTCGTCGGTGATCGCCTCGTCGATGGCGGCCAGGGTGTCCAGCACGTGGAAGCCCAGCTCCCCCGAGGCCAGCGGCTTGCCGCCGGTCCGCGACGCTCGAGCCAGGTCGAGCACGCCCAGACCCCGCTCGGCGTACGCGCCGGTGACGGCCACGCTCTCCCACTGCGGATCCTCACCGATGGCCGCGAAGGTCGGCGCTCGGGTGATCTTGACGTCCCCGGTGAACATGTTCGGATCCGGGATGATCATGGTGCCCTCGGTGCCGGTGACCTCCACGTACCCCATCCGGGTCAACGGGGAGTCGAAGCTGAACACGCTCTGGCTGACACCGCCGTCGACGAACCTCGCGATCGCCGACACGTGGGTGGGGACCTGCACATCGAAGACGGTCCCCGCCCGGTCACCGGCCTGGATCGTCCTGGTGGTCCGGCTCGTCGAACCGACCGCCGCGACACTCTGCACCGAGCCGAAGAGCTGAACGAGGGCGGTCACGTAGTACGGGCCGATGTCGAACAGCGGGCCGGCGCCGCGGGAGAACAGGAACTCCGCACGCGGATGGAAGCTGTCCGGTCCGATGTACTGCATCACGGTCTGCGCCGACAGCGGCTCGCCGATGTCACCGCGGGCGATGGCCCGCAGCGCGGTCTGCATCCCCGGGCCGAGCACCGTGTCCGGGGCGACCCCGACCAGCAGACCCGTGGCGGCGGCGTGCGCGAGCAGATCGTGGCCGCTCTGCCTGTCCGTGCTGATCGGCTTCTCGGTCCACACGTTCTTCCCGGCCGCGATCGCCTTGCCGGCCACCTCGGCGTGCACGGCGGGGATGGTCAGGTTGACCACCAGCTCGACGTCCGGGTGATCCAACACGTCATCGGCGCTGCCCCACTGCGGTACGCCGTGCTGCTCCGCCCGTGCCCTCGCCAGCTCGACGTCCAGATCACCGAGGATGATCACGTCGATGTCGGGGAACCTGGCCAGGTTCTCCAGGTAGGTGTTGCTGATCAGGCCGGTGCCGATGAAGCCGACACCCACAGGTCCAGATCGTGTCATCACTGAATCCTCTCTCTTCCGGCGACCTCGCGGGTCACCGACGGTTGTCCAGGTCGGTGGTCGGGTCGTCGCCGAAGGGGTAGTCGACGAAGGCGAAGGCGGACCCGTCGGGTGCCCAGCTCCAGAGGCGTACGCGGCACCGCTGGCCCGCCTGCAGCAGCCGGGTGGGCGTTTCGTCGCTCATCGTGAGACCCCGGCAGTAGAGAGAAGATCGGCGGTGTCCTCGGGCATGTGACGTCCTTTCGGGATCAGATCGCTCAGCACCTCGGTGATACGCATCACTGATGCGTATCAGTTGTGCGTATAAGTGAAGATAGGGCATATTCGATGGACATGGCAACACCGCCGAGGAACAGCCCGGGCCGCCACGGCGCGCAGACCAAACGACCGACCGCCACCGACGTGGCGCGGCGCGCCGGGGTCTCGCAGGCGACCGTCAGCTACGTGATGAACAACACCCCGCATCAGGCGATCCCCGACACCACCCGCGAGCGGGTCCTGGCTGCTGCCGACGAGCTCGGCTACACCCCGTCGGCAGCAGCCAGGATGCTGGTCAGCGGTCGCTCCGACGTGGTCCTGTTCCTGCTGCCGGACTGGCCCATCGGTCTCGGCGTGGCGAGCCTGCTGGACGAGCTGTCCCAGACGTTCGCCCGGCACGACCTCACGTTCGTGATCCACCCCAAGGTGTCGGCCCGACCGGTCACCGAGCTCTGGAAGTCGATCACCCCGGCCGCGGTCCTGGCCTACGAGACCTTCAGCGAGTCCGACCTCACCGCGATCACCAGGAGCGGGGCCGAGCTCGTGCTGATCTCGTCGCTCGACCACGGGGACGGCGCCATGGACCGGTCCCTCGAACGCACCGGTCGGGTCCAGGTCGAGCACCTCGCCCGGGCGGGCCACCGCCACCTCGGGTACGCCTGGCCCGACAGCGAGCGTGTCCTGTTCTTCGCCCGGCATCGGCTCGATGGCGTCCGTGCCGCCTGCGCCGAACTCGGTCTGCCCGAACCTCGGGTGGCGACCGTCCCCCTCACCGTCGACGGAGCGGCCACCGCCCTCAGGGACTGGCGGGCCGTCGAGCCATCCGTCACCGGCATCTGCGCCTTCAACGACGAGGTGGCGCTCGCCGTTCTCGCCGGCGCCCGGCAGCTCGGTGTCGCGGTCCCCGACGACCTCGCCGTGATCGGCGTCGACGACATCCCGGCCGCCGCCCTGGCGACACCACCGCTCACCACCGTGGCCAGCAACATCACCGCCACCGCGCGGGACGTCGTCGACGCCGTGCTGGGTAAGCTCGACGGTCGCCCCCCAGCGCCACGACCACCCCGGCCGGACGTCGATCCCGTCATCAGACGGGTCTCTGCCTGACTGACCCGGGATGCGCCGCAGGCCGTCGAGGGTGACCTTGACGCGGGCCCGCGCGACGGGACTAGGGTGACCCGCGTCGGCCCCTGCGATGTGGCGAAAGGATGACTCGTGTCCCGGTTCCGCCCGCTCCGCACGGTTTCCCTGCTCCTCGGTGTGCTGCTCATGATCAGCATCGGGCCGCCCGCGGCCCATGCGGCCGGGCCGGAACAGATCATCAACGGAACGTTCGACAACGGCCTGGTCGGGTGGACGGCCTACCCGACCAGCTCGGTGGTCGACGGCCGGGGCTGCATCAGCGTTCCCGCCGGTACCGGCGCGTATGGTGCGGCCGTCTCGCAGCAGGTGGCGCTGCAGGCCGGCGAGACGTACGAGCTGAGCTTCGACATCGCCAGTGCCCCGGCCACCAACGGCTACGTCCGGGTGGTGATCCAGTCCGGGCCGGATCTCAACTACACCCAGTTCCTGACGGCGCAGAAGTTCGAGATCCCGAGCACGAGCACCACGAAGTCGTTCACCTTCACCGCCTCGGCGGACTACCCGAACGCCGATGTCCTGTTCCAGCAGGACGTCGGCAACGACGTCGCCTACCAGCTGTGCCTCGACAACGTCTCCCTCACCGGTGGCGCCCCGCCGGAGGTCTACCAACCGAACACCGGTCCGCGGGTCCGGGTGAACCAGGTGGGTTACCTGCCCGACGGCCCCAAGCACGCGACGCTGGTCACCGACCGCACCGAACCTGTGAGCTGGAAGCTGAGGAACCCGGCGGGACGCATCGTCGAGAAGGGCTGGACCCGGCCCGCCGGTCTGGACGCCAGCTCCGGCCTGAACGTGGCGACCATCGACTTCGGTGACGTCCGCCGCTCCGGCGCCGGCTACACGCTGGTGGCCGACGGCGAGACGTCCTACCCGTTCACCATCGGCCCGGACATCTACGCGAACCTGCGGACCGACGCCAAGACGCTCTTCTACACCCAGCGCAGCGGCATCCCGATCCTCGACTCGCTGGCTCCGGGGTACGGCCGGGCGGCCGGCCACGTCGGCGTCGATCCCAACCAGGGCGACACTTCCGCGGTCTGCCTGCCGCTCGGCGACGAGGCCCAGCAGCTCTACCCGCGGCCCTGGACCTGCGCCGGAACGCGCGACGTCTCCGGCGGTTGGTACGACGCGGGCGACCACGGCAAGTACGTGGTCAACGGCGGCATCGCCGTGGCGCAGCTGATGCAGGAGTACGAGCGCACCCTGACCGCGCCCACCGGAAGTCGACGGGCACTGCGCGACGGCACGCTCGCCATCCCGGAGAGCGACAACGGCGTCCCGGATCTGCTGGACGAGGTCCGCTGGGAGCTGGAGTGGATGCTGAGGATGCAGGTCCCCGCCGGCGAGCCGTACGCGGGTCTGGCGTACCACAAGGTGGCCGACGCCAACTGGACCGGGCTGCCCACCGATCCGGCCTCCGATCCCCAGCCGCGCTACCTGTTCCGACCGTCCACGGCGGCCGGCCTGAACCTCGCCGCCGCCACGGCCCAGGGCGCGCGACTCTTCGAACGGTACGACAGCAGGTTCGCCGCCCGGTTGCTGCGGGCCTCCACCACGGCGTACGCGGCGGCCGAGAAGACCCCGGACCTCTACGCGCCGGCGCCGGACGCCACCCTGGATCCCAACCCGGGCAGCGGTCCCTACGACGATGACGACGTCAGCGACGAGTTCTACTGGGCGGCGGCCGAGCTCTACCTGACCACCGGCGCCCGCACCTACCGCAGGGACGTCCTGTCCTCACCGCACCACACCGGCCCGGTCTTCGACGCCGGCGGGTTCAGCTGGAACGAGGTGGCCGCCCTCGGACGCCTCGACCTGGCCACCGTGCCGAGCCGGCTGCCCGACCGCGACCGGGTGATCCGATCGGTGATCAAGGCGGCGGACGGCTATCTGGCCAACGAGAAGCGGCACCCGTTCGGCAGTCCGTACGCCCCTGCGGACGGGAACTACGCCTGGGGTTCCAACTCGGCCGTGCTGAACATCCTCCAGGTGGTGGGCACCGCCTACGACCTGACCGAGCGGAACCGGTACGCCGACGGTGTGCTCCGCGGTGTCGACTACGTGTTCGGCCGCAATGCGTTGAACATCAGCTACGTGACCGGCTACGGCACCTACACCAGCCAGAACCAGCACAGCCGGATGTACGCCCACCAGGTCGACCCGAGGCTGCCCAACCCGCCTCGGGGAACGCTCGCGGGCGGACCGAACGGGACGGCCCTGACCACCGGCGACCCGGTGGCGGCGGCCAAGCTGACCGGCTGCGTCCAGCAGTTCTGCTACATCGACGACATCGGCTCGTGGTCCACCAACGAGCTCACCATCAACTGGAACGCTCCCCTCTCGTGGATGGGCTCGTTCCTGGCCGATCTCGGACGCGACCACCGCTAGAACCGATCGACAGTCGGTGCAGGTGGACGCCACGAACGGCGAGGTGGTCGCCAACCGGATCGACGACTGAGGTTCGCGCATCCTCCTCAGGCGGGTTCGAGGGTCAGAGCGCTGATCTCGGCCTGTGACCGGTGCGCCCCTTCGGAGCGGGCCCGCTCCCGCTCGGCGTCGGTCAAGGTCGAGGCCGCGAGGGCCGCCAGATCAGCACTGGCGGCCCGCACCGGATAACGCATCCCGGCGCGCTTGCTGTGGGACTCGGCTGCGGCGTGCCAGACCGTGGCGTCGTATCCCTGACCGGCCATCGACAGCGCATCGGCCTTGAGCTCCATCAGCATCGGTGTGTCGCCCAGCCCCAGCTGCCGGTGGTGATCGAGCATCCGGTCGGCCCAGGAGACCGCGTCGTCCGGGCGACGCGCCGCGAGGGCGACCCCCACCCCCATCGCCGAGTAGCTCACCGCCGCGAACCGGTTGTTCAGCTCGATGGCGACCGGGTACGCCTCCGCGATCCGATCCAGCAGCACCGCGGGCGGGGTCTCGGCCGTGGCGTCCATCAGCTCGGTCGTGGTCGCGAACATCTGCAGCGCCGGGTCATCGAGCTGATCGGCCCAGCTCCGGACCCGGGCATTCAGCGAGCTGACGATCGAGCTGCCACCCGCGTTCCAGGCGGCCTGGCAGGAGACCGAGAAGATCTCCGCGGCGTAGACCGTCTCGGCCTCGGTGAGCTCGGGGGGAGCGCCGAGGGCCACCTCGAAGTACGGGGTGGCCAGGTCGAGCCGCGTCTGCATGCAGAGCTGGCCCGCCATGGACAGGTGGGCGATCCAGCGATCGAACGGCGTCGCCGCCGGAGACCGAGTGGCCATCCGGAGCCACCGGAGCCCCTCGATCACCATGCCGCGGTAGTACCAGAACAGGCTCAGCCGATGCGTGATCGCGGCCCCCACCGGGTGCGGACGCTCGACCAGGGCGTCCTGCAGCGTGGCGCGGAGACCGGCGAGGTTGTCGTCGACCTCGGCGAACCAGCCCGTCTCCGCGTTCGTCCCCACGCGGGGCTTGCGGTCCAGCAGGTCCTCGACCCAGGCGATCTTCTGTCCGCGCACGTCGACGGTCTCGTCCCGCTGCTGCGCCTGGAGCCCGTGGGCGCGGACGGTGGCCAGCTGGGCGAAGCGGGAGGGACGACCCGGCCGGCGCGGTCCCAGCGGCACGAGCATGGAGCGGTGCACCAGCTCGGCCAGCCCGTGCACGGTGGTGGTGCGATCGAGGTGGGCGAGGGCCCCGGCGAGATCGGGGGTGAAGGGCCCGGGCAGCAGGGCGATCCGGCGGTGCAGCTCCGAGGTCACCGGGTCGAGGGTCCGGTAGCTCCATTCGATGGCGTGCCGGACCGAGTCGTGATGGTCCGGATGCTCCCGTCCCACCCGGGACAGCGATCCCGGGTCGGCGGCAGTCTGGGCGGCGATCTCGTCGAGGCTGAAGGAACGGGCCCGGGCCGCGGCGAGCTCGATGGCCAGCGGCAGACCGTCGACGTCGCGACAGATCCGCCTCACCACCGAGAGATCGGGGTCGGTCGCGGACGCCGGATCGGCCGCCCGCAGCCGTTCGAGGAAGAGCTCGACCGCCGCCGACCCGACCGGCGTGACCGTCTCGTCGTCGCCGCTCGAGTCGGGCACGGCCAACGGCCGCAGGGTGACGACGATCTCGCCGTCGACGTCGAGCGGCACCCGGCTGGTGGCCAGCACCGTCACCTCGGTGGCGGGCGCCAGCAGGTCGTCGATCAGATCGGCTACCTCGTCCAGGATGTGCTCGCAGTTGTCCAGGATGAGCAGCATGCGGCGGCCCGTGCAGAACTCCCGCAGCGCGTCGGTCGGCGACCCGGCCGGGGCGGCCGCGACGCCGAGTCCCGGACGTCACCTCGTCCAGCAGCTGGCCCCTGTCGGCCGCCCCCACCAGCGGCACGAAGTAGACCCCGTCGGGGAACTGCGACGCACTGCCTCGCCCGGTCTCGATCGCCAGTCGCGTCTTACCGCAACCGGCGGAGCCGACGAGCGTGACGAGGTCGTTCGCGCCCAGCTCGGACTCGAGCAGACCCAGCTCGGCGTCGCGGCCGATGATCGCGGTCCGGACCGACGGCAGCCTGACCTCGACCGGGCGGGCCACCGCGGTCGGGATCTCCCTGGGCACCCCGAGGAGCTCGGGATCGGCCGCGAGGATGCGACTCTGCAGTCGCCGGAGCTCCGGTCCGGGTTCGAGACCGAGCTCATCGCGCAGCGTCGCGCGAGCCGTGCTGTAGGTCTGCAGCGCGAGGTCACTGCGACCGGTCTGGTACGCGGCCAGCATCCGAGCGGCCCAGATCCCTTCTCGCAGCGGGTGCTCCGCGACCAGTCGCGAGGACTCGGCCAGGGCCGTACCGGGGTCGCCCGCACCCAGCAGGCAGGTCAAGCGCAGCTCGGACACCTGGGCCAGCCGCTCGGTCAGTCGCCCGACCGCCGGAGCCGCCCACTCAGCATCGTCCACCGGCGTGTACGGGGTCCCCCGCCAGAGCGACAGCGCGTCGTCGCACCGTCGGAGCGCGCGTGACAGCTGCCCCTGACCGTGGAGCGAGACGGCGTCGGAGACCAGCTGCTCGAAGCGAAGCGAGTCCACCTGTGGCGGCGACACGACCAACCGGTAGCCGCGCGCCTCACTCAGCAGCACCGTCGGGGCGGCACCCCGTCGACGGCTCGGCTCGATCAGCTTGCGAAGGCGAAACAGGTGGGAGTCGAGGGTCGACGTCGAGCCCGACCCGTCGGGCCACAGCGCGTCGAGGAGTCGATCGACGCTCACATGGCGATCAGCATCGACCAGCAGCACGCCGAGGATCGTGGCCAGCTGCCGACCGCCGATCCGCTGCTGCGAGCCGTTGGTCTCGATGGCCAGCACGCCCAGATCCAGGAACCGCGGTCGCGCCGGATCGAGCTCGGACTCCATCGGACCTCCACCACTGTCGATCAGCCAGGGACGGGATCTCATTATGGGGCAGGGACGGGGGAGGCGGTCGGTTCGCGGCCGGGCGAGCTGACGAGCTCACTCGTGGGCCGGCGACCCAGCAGGATTCCCTTGGGACGGCTGCGCGGTCCGCAGATCCTGGACCAGCTGGGGCTCGCCCACCCCCAGGCTCAGGTACGCCCTTCGCCTGGACGCTCGACGGCTCACCTCCGCCACGCCGCGAGCGTACCTACGTGTCACTCCACGCAGCGGTCTGACGGCCCCGCTCGATCCAGGTCGCGACTCCGTCGCCATCGGCATCCCACGCGCGACAGAAGTCCTCGAGCTCCGCGCAGCGCTGCACCATGTGCCGCTGCCGGTCGTCCCAGGTCGGCGTCCAGCCGTACGTCGCGAAGAAGATCGGCAGCTCGGTCACGGCATGGGGGTGATGCGCTCGGATGATCCACTCGCACCAGGCGAGATCTTCGACCCGATCCCCCACGTGGCAGAACTCCCAGTCGAGCAGAACCGCCACGCTGAAGTCGGAGGGCGCGATGATCAGGTTGTTCGGGCCGAAGTCGCCGTGGACGATCACCTGGTCCTCCGCGGATACTCCGAACAGCGGACCGGGGTCGAGCGCGTGGAGTCTCCGGAGCACCTCACCGCAGCCGGCGAGCACCTCGTGCGCGAAGCCGGCGTCCAGCAGGTCCTGCCCGTGACGACCGGGCACGAACTCGGTGATCAGCACTCGCTCTTCGCCGCCGATGACGCTCGGCACCGGGAGGCGCTGCCCCGCGAGGTGCGTCAGCACCTGCCGCTCCTGCGCCGCCCGCTCGGCCGCACCCGGACCGGCATAGGTCTTGATCACCGCGGCACCCAGCCGATCGGTCGCGTTGGTGTACCCGTGTCGCACAGGCGACAGGCTACGGCCGGCCGTGGTCGGGTTCGGGTCGTACAGAATGAGGCGAGAGTTCATGCCCGTCCGGAGCCTGACCAGGTATCCGCAACGAACGAGGACATCGCGGATGAGTCAGCCACCGGACCCGACGTACGCGCTGGTCGACGACCTCATCGAGCGGACTCCCCTGGTGGTGGACGCCCAGCTCGACGTCTCGGAGGCGGCCGCAGCGTTGACGGCGAGGGGAACCGCCTGCGCGGCCGTGCCCGTGGTCGGCCGCGGGTTCGCCGTCCTGACCGACGCCGACATCCGCGCCTGGGTGGGGTCAGGGAAGCGCGCCACCAGCGCCGGCACGCTGGCGGGTCACGACCGGCCCTGCGTACGGTTGGGTACGTCCTCGGCCGAGGCGATGATCGCCATGCTCGACAGCGACGCCGACTGCGTGGTGGTGGTGGATGCGGCCGGAGAGCTGCGCGGGATCATCACGGCTAGGGACTTCCTGGTGTCGCCGACGACCGCGAGCGTCTCGCTGCACCAGCAGCTCCGGCGCGCCGACTCCCTGGATGAGCTGCATCGCAGGGCCCGTCGGCTACCTGTCACGCTCCGGGACTTCACCCGCCGCGGCCTCGCGTCCAGCAAGGTGATCACCGTCCACTCCGCCCTCATCGACACGGTCGTCCGACGCACCATCGACCTGGTTCTGCGAGGCCACGCTGACCTCGATCCCGGCGCCTTCAGCTGGCTCTCGCTGGGCAGCAACGGCCGCCGTGAGGCCGTGCTGAGCTCCGACCTCGACGCGGCCGTCGCCTTCGACGACGCCGTCGGTCCCGAGCAGATCGACCGGTACCGCAGCATGATGGGCGAGATCGTCGCCGAGCTCACCCGCAGCGGCCTGACCAGCGACAGTCACGGCGCCACACCCGCGCACCGGCTCTTCGCCCGGACCAACGAGCAATGGCGGGCCGCCGGACGACAGTGGCTCGCGGATCCTGCCCAGAACAAGGGCGCCGTGCTGATCTCGCTCCTCGTCGACGGTCGCTCGATCCACGGCGATCCGGGGACCACGAGTGTGGCTCAGGTCTTCCAGGAGCTGCGTACCAGCCCGTCAGCCCTGCGGATCCTGTTGCAGCAGTCCCTGGCGCAGCGCGCTCGACTGCGGTCGGTGCGCACCCTGCTCGGCCGACGTCAGGAACCCTTCGACGTCAAGCAGCACGCCCTGGCGCCGATCGTCAACCTGGCCCGCTGGGCGGCCCTGAGCAGCGGCTCGTCGGCCCTGAGCACGATCGACCGTCTCCGTACGACGGCAGGTTCGGCGATCCTGCCCCGGGAGGAAGCCACCACCTTGATCGAGATCTTCGAGGTGCTGCAGCGGCTCCGGCTGCGCTATCAGTTCGCCCAGCTGGATGCCGGAGAGAAGCCGTCCGACGCCGTGCGCATCGAGCGACTCTCCCCCATCGATCGCAGCGTGATCAGCCAGGCCGTTCGCGAGATCACTGCGGTGCAACGACGAGCCGCCAACCTGGCCGCGGCGGCACCGACCGACGCATGGCTGGAGCCACCTCGCTGACACCCGATCATCCTGTCGGGCGCACGACGGAGATCAGGACGCCGCGACGGCGGGAGCGTCGGCCTCCACAGCGGTCGAGGACCCGGGCAGTCCGGCGATGGCCTTGCGGTAGGCCGTCTTCTTCACGTTGAAGGCCACCACCCCGCCGATGAAGGTCAGGGCGACGATGATCAGCCCGAAGTACTGCAGCACCGGGTTGGTGCCTTCGGGGTCGTAGACCTCCTGGCGAGGCCAGGCGAGGTTGATCGCCATGGCCAGGCCCCAGACCACGGCCAGGATGTTGATCGGCAGGCCCAGCCGTCCGAGGCTGAACACGGGCTTGCCGAGCTCGTCGTTCTGCGGTCCCAGCTCGGTGGGCCAGCCCTTGATCCGGCGGTACAGCATGGGTGCGGTGACGCACAGGTAGGCCAGGTAGAGCAGCACGATGCAGGTGCTGGTGAGAGCGGTGAAGACACCGGTGTGACCCAGGTTGATCAACAGCAGGATGGCGGCACCGACACCGACCAGGATGGCGGCGTTCACGGTGGCGCCCCGGTGGGAGACCCTGCGGAGATGACGCGAGAACGGCAGCACCTCGTCGCGCGACATCGAGTAGATCATCCGGGTGGTGGCGGTCTGGATGGCCAAGGTGCAGACGAAGGCGGCCAACACCACGTCGGCCAGGAGCACCCGGCCCCAGACGTCGCCGAGCCGGCTCGTCACCACGTAGGCCAGGCCTCCGGTGGACAGCTCGTCGTCGAGGGTCGGGCTCGCCATCAGCGCGCCGAGCAGGATCAGGCCACCACCGATGCCGGAGACGATCAGGGCGCGCAGGATGGTCTTGGGGGTCGTACGCCGCGGGTTGTGCGTCTCCTCCGCGAGCTCGCCGGCGGAGTCGAAGCCGACCAGGACGTAGCCCGCCATCAGACCGGCGGCCAGCAGGGCACCGAAGCTGGTCACTCCGCTGGTGTCGAGCACGATCCCGGGACCCCGCACGGAGGTCGAGAACAGGGCGATGATCAACAGCACGACGCCGATCAGCTCGGCCGTCACACCCACCGAGTTCACCACGGCCATCACCCGCACCGCGACCGAGTTGATGATGGTGGTGATGATCAGCAGCATGAGGCCGAGCACGATGGCGTTGGTCGCTCCGCTGAGGCTGGCGATCGAAGGGTCGCCGCCCACGATCTGGAAGCCGGACCAGATGGCCGGCAGCACCGCCTGCATGGCGATCGCCGCCGCGGACACGGTCACGATCTGGGCGATGATCATGGTCCAGCCGGCGAACCAGCCGATCACGTCACCGCCGAGGCGACGTGCCCACTGGTAGATCGCACCGGAGAGCGGGTAGCGACCCGCCAGCTCGGCGAAGCACAGGGCGACCATCAGCTGCCCGATGAGGACGGCCGGCCAGGTCCAGAAGAAGAACGGACCGGCGAAGCTGAACCCGAAACCGAACAGCTGGAAGACGGTGGTCAGGATGGAGACGAACGAGAACCCCGCCGCGAACGACGCGTAGGTGCCGATCGAGCGGTGGAGGTCTTGGCCGTACCCGAACTCGTTCAGGTCGTTGGCGGCAGTCTCATCGAGCAACGTGGGCTCGGTGGTCTCCGTGGTGGTCGCCATGCAGGACTCCTTGGATGATCCGAAGGCTCTCTGCGCGCATCGAGCCCCGATGGGTCTCCCGGGCTTTTGTCCCGCCGTGGAGCAGTCGTCCTGGCGGCGTGACTGCTTGCAACTCTTGGTCCAGACCCGACAGGAAGAAACAGTGCTGACGATCTCGATCGTCGGCGGAACCCTAGATGCGCGCCATCCTCGGGGAACGGCTCATCTGAATTCCACCTGAGAACTGTTACGAGTGCTTCGAGCGGATGTTACCGACAGGCAACAGCCGCCGACCGAGGGTTACGTTGTGATGTCGCGTTCCCCGACGCCGGTGATCATCGGCAGATCCGGGCCGACGGCTGCGTGCTAGCGTTCCGCGAACAGGGCACGAAGGGCTCCGACCGACGAGGGTGGCCGTACCGGTACGTCGCAAAGACGGCCTCACGAGGAGTGATCAACGATGTCAGAGCACGGTCATTCGCACAGTGACGCCTTTGCGCAGCAGGAAGGCCGGTGGGCGCAGGCGGCGGAGGAGCGGATCTCCTTGTTCCGCCATGACGAGGAGATCGAGCGGGGCCTGGCGTTCGGCCTGCCGGGATCTCCGACGCTCGTCGATCGCACCATCCCGACCTTCTCGCGCGGCGAGCTGCCGCACTTCGCCGGCGAGCGCGGGACGTTCCTGAACTCGCCCTTCCTCGAGGACGTCAACGAGGTCGAGGATGCCGAGGTCGCCGTCTTCGGGGCACCTCTCGACTCGGGCGCGACCTATCGACCCGGGGCACGGTTCGGCCCGCAGGGCATCCGTCGTTCGACCAACCTCTTCGGTACCTACTGCTACGAGCTCGGTGTCGACCTCCGCGAACAGCTGAACATGGTCGACATCGGCGACGTGTTCACCATCCCGGGCAACCTGGAGAAGTCCTTCGACCAGATCAGCCAGGCGATGGGCCACGTCTACCAGCGCGGTGTCTTCCCGGTCATCCTCGGCGGGGACCACTCGATCGGCTACCCCACCATCCGCGGCATGGCACCGTACGTCGACGGCAACATCGGCATCATCCACTTCGATCGCCACGTCGACACCCAGGAGACCGACCTCGACGAGCGGATGCACACCACGCCGTGGTTCCACGCGACCAACCTGAAGAACGCGCCGGCGACCAACCTGGTCCAGATCGGCATCGGCGGCTGGCAGTCCCCGCGGGCCGGCGTGAAGGTGGGTCGCGAACGCGGCACCACGATCATGACCGTCGGCGACGTCGAACGAGTGGGCATCGAGAAGATCGCCGAAACGGCTCTCGAGATCGCGTGGAAGGACGCCAAGGCGGTCTATCTCTCCTTCGACATCGACGTGATCGACGCCGGGTTCGTGCCCGGCACCGGCTGGCCGGAGCCGGGTGGACTGCTCCCCCGCGAAGCACTCAACCTGATTCGGATGATCTCCGCCCCCGGACTCGCCGGCCTGGAGGTCGTCGAGTGCGCGCCACCGTACGACTGGGCCGAGCAGACCGCGCTGTTGAGCTCGCGGGTGATCTTGGACTCGCTCGCCGTGCTGGTCCGAGAAGGGCACCTGGGCAAGAAGGCCGCCGTCAAGGACCGGCGGGCTTGGGGTCCCCAGGCTTGACGAGCGCGCGCTGACCGGCACCGCACGGGCGGGTCGTACGCTCGGGCGCATGGTCCAGGGCTTCCCCGATGCGGTGACGGACGGCTGGTTCGGTTCGTCGGTCCGGGTGGGCTTTGCCGAGGTGTCCGGACCGGAGGACATCGACGCGTTGGCCGGCTCGCCACCGGAGCGCTTCCCGGGCCCGGACCTGGTCGCGGTTCTCTCGGCCGACCTCGGCGATGAGCTGGCGGCAGCGCTCGAGGCCCTGCGTCCCGTCCTGCACGAGATCGTGTGCTGCGACGCCGCCGCCGATTCCTCGGCTCAGGTCCCGTCGGGATTCGACCTGGCCACCCGCGCTCTGGAGCTCGGGATGGGTGAGGACTTCGTCTACACCGTCCCGACCGCCGAGGGCGCTACGGACCACGCCCTGCGGTCCGTCGCCGCAGGGGACTCCGGCTGGAGCGGCCGAGCCGTCCTGGTCGTCGGCAGTGCCGCCATCGTCCAGCGAGTCCGTGACCACCTCGTCGCCCGGTCGCCCGGGGCTGCCTGATCAGGTCTGCAGGTCGGCGACGACCCGATCGAGCCACTCCACCAGCAGGGCGCGTTCTCCGTCGCTCAGGGCCGGCAGCCTCGGAACCGATGCCCGGGCGGTGACGGCCAGCGCCGCGAGATCGGACCCGGGGGGTGCCGGCGCGGACGCCAGGATGCCGGCGAGGACGACGTCGAAGGTCGCTTCGGCCAGACCGGCGTCGCGGTGCTGCTCCGGTTGACTCAGCAGCGCCAGCACGGCGCCGGTGCCCGCTGCGTGGATCAGGCTGACTGCCCGCGCCTCGGACACGCGCAGCAACCCGGCGTCCGCCAGTCGCGCGACTCGGGCAGCCAGCACGTCAGCGCCCAGGGCGGTCGCTGGTGATCTGTGCAGACGACCCGGCGTCGTGAGCAGCACGAACAGGTCGGGGTTGTCGAGTCCGAAGTCGATGTGCGACCGCCAGGCGGCCCGGAGGTCGGTCACCGGATCGCCGTTCTCCGCGCTGGCCCGCAGCGCCTTGGCGGCGGCGTAGGACCCCATCACGTCCTCGGCAACGGCGTCCAGCAGCCCGGCCTTGTCGCCGAACAACCGGAAGATCGTCGGAGCCGGTACGCCGGCGGCCTCGGCGACGGCGCGTGTCGTGACGGCCTGCGCACCGCCGTCTCGCAGCAGTCGCCCAGCGGCCTCCACGATGGCGGCGCGCGTGTCCATCCGCGGGGGGAGATCTGACGCGACCATGAATCAACGGTAGCAGTTCTGGGCTACCGCTGCTTCGAATCAGTGATAGCGTACGAGCGAATCACTGCTTCAGTCAGGAGAACGCTCCATGATCATCGTCACCGGCGCCAACGGCCGCCTCGGATCCGCCATCGTCGCCCAGCTGCTCGATCGGGTTCCCGCCGACACCATCGGCGTGAGCGTGCGCGACACCGGCAGGGCTCGAGTGCTGGCCGGCCGGGGGGTTCGGGTGCGGGCCGGCGACTTCACCGACCCCACCGGTCTCGAGCACGCCTTCGAGGGTGCCGACCAGGTCCTCGTCGTCTCCGCCGCGATCCGCGGCCCCGGAGCCGCCGAAGCGAGTCGCCGGGCCATCGACGTCGCCATCCGCGCCGGCGCCGGCAGGGTTCTCTACACCAGCCACCAGGCCGCCTCACCCGACTCGCTGTTCGCGCCCCAGCCCCAGCACGCGTCGACCGAGCAGTACCTGGCGGAACGCGGCGTCGCCTTCACCGCGTTGCGGCACGGGTTCTACGCGAGCACGTTCGAGATCTACCTGCCCGACGCACTCGAGACCGGTGAGCTGCGGCTGCCCCAGGACGGTCCGGTGTCCTGGACGGCGCACGCCGACCTGGCCGAGGCCGATGCCATCGCCCTGACGCGCCCCGGCGCCCTCGACGGTGTGACACCGCCGCTGACCGCTCCCCGGCTGCTGGACTTCGCCGACGTGGCCCGCCTGCTCAGCGGCCTGTCCGGTCGCCGCATCCGGCGGGTCGTGGTGGACGACGAGGAGTGGAAGGCCGCGGCAGTCGCGGGCGGTCTCCCGGCTCCGGCCGCCGACTTCGCTCTCGGCATGTTCCGGGCCGCGAGGCGCGGGGAGTTCGCGGTGACCGGCCCCACCCTCGAGACCGTGCTCGGCCGCCCGGCCATCCCGGCGGCGAGCGTGCTCTCGGACCTGCTCACGGCCGCCACCGCGAGACCCCGGAGCCGCTGACCCACGGTCCCGCCAGGGCAGGATGGGGCCATGGCCATGCATACCGACCAGCTGCCGGTGCCGCCTGAGACAGTCCGCAGACTGGTGGATGAGCAGTTCCCCGCCTGGCGATCGATGCCCGTCGAACCCGTCGGCTGCTCGGGCACGGTCAACGCGATCTACCGCATCGGGGACCGGTTCGCGGCTCGCCTTCCGTTGCGGGCCGAGGATCCCGACGTCGTACGACGGTGGCTCCAGGCCGAGGCGACTGCGGCTCGGGAGCTGTCGGGCCGGACCAGGTTCGCCACCCCTGAGCCGGTGGCCCTGGGCGAACCGGGCGCCGGCTACCCGCTCCCCTGGGCCGTGCAGACCTGGCTCCCCGGAACCACGGCCACCGATGAGGATCCCGGCGGTTCGGTCCCCTTCGCCATCGATCTGGCCGCGCTCATCCAGGACTTCCGCGCCATCGACACCCACGGGCGCACCTTCACCGGCACGAACCGCGGAGGCGATCTCCGGGCCCACGACGCCTGGATGGAGACGTGCTTCGAGCGGAGCACCGAGCTGGTGGACGTGCCCGCGCTCCGTCGCCTCTGGGTCCAGCTGCGGGACCTGCCACGAACGTCGCCCGACCAGATGACCCATGGTGACCTGATCCCGGGAAACGTGCTCGTGCAAGGAGATCACCTGGTGGGGGTGATCGACGTCGGCGGCTTCGGACCCGCCGATCCGGCTCTGGATCTCGTCGCCGCCTGGCACCTCCTCGACGCGGCACCGCGACAGGTGTTCCGTGATCGCCTGGGCGCCGAGGACCTCGAGTGGGAACGCGGCCGCGCCTGGGCCTTCGAGCAGGCACTGGGCCTGGTCTGGTACTACGCGGACAGCAATCCCGTCATGAGCGCGCTCGGTCGCCGGACCCTGCAGCGCATCAGCGCCGACTGCACGATCGCCGCCGCCGGGCACACCCACCGGTCCCGACGCGATCCGAGTGAGGACCGAGCGGACCGGGTGGTTGACTCGCAGACCGGCAGGCGGCGGTGACAACTCTCCCCGGCAGAACCACCACGCGCATCACGGGTCACCGTGGGGGGCGGGCGCTCTGGCCGGAGAACTCACTCGAGGGCTTCGGCCACGTCGCGTCCCTGGGCGTCGACGCGGTCGAGTTCGACGTCCATCTCACCGACCACGGCGAGCTCCTGGTCGTCCACGACGCCCGGCTGGAGCGCACCACCGACGGAACCGGACCCGTGCGAGCCCTGCGCCCGCTGGACCGGCTCCGGCTCCGGCTGCAGGCCGGCGACGAGCCGATCCCCACCCTGGGTCAGGTGCTCGACGTCTTCGCCGGCGCAGCAGGACCGGACCTGCACGTCGAGCTCAAGAACGACGAGACCGGCCGGCCCTACAGCGGGCTGATCGACGCGGTGCTGCTCGAGATCGACGGTCGAGGCCTCCGACATCGCTGCCACCTGGCGTCGTTCGACGTGACCGTCCTGGAGTCCTGTCGCCGGCTCGCGCCCGACGTGCCCCGGTTGGTGTCGGTCGACGCGACCTGGGCCGACCGACAAGGAGGGTTGGACCGGTTCCTGGATCGTGTCGACGTCCTGGCGGACATCATCGCGATCCATCAGCCTCTGCTGCACGAGCAGTGGGAGATCGTGACCGGCAGGATCTCGACTCGCCGCCTCGGCGTGTGGACCGTGAACGACGAGGACCAGATCCGCGCCTGGTTCGACCGTGACGTCGGCCACCTGACCTCCGACCGTCCCGACCTGGCCCTGAGGCTCCGCGACCACCAGGCCTGAGCGGCCCACTCACTCCGGCGTCCCTCCGATGAGTTCGACCTCCGGTCGCGGTCTGACCCCCACCGACTCCCACAGCTCAGCAGAGGAACCCGGCATGACCGTCTCCGACACCACGACCCCGGCCACGAGATCGCGCAGGGTCACGGCCCTCACCTGGTTGCCACGGATCGCCCTGGCCCTGGTCTTCGCCGGCGCGGGCCTCTCGAAGCTCGCCGGCGAACCGGCCATGATCGAGCTGTTCTCCGTCATCGGCGCGGGGCAGTGGCTGCGGTACCTGGTCGGCGCGCTGGAGGTCGCCGGCGCGATCGGCGTGCTGGTGCCCAGGGTGTGCGGCCTGGCCGCCACCGGGATCGCGCTGCTGATGATCGGCGCCACGATCGTCAACGTCGCCGTTCTCGGGGTCAGTCCGGTGCCGACGATGCTGCTGTTCGCGCTGTCCGCGTTCACGGTCTGGCTGCGGCGTCACCATCTCGTTCCGCGCACGAGCCGGCGCTTCGGCTGATCGCCGACTGCTGCTCGGTCGGGCCGGGTCTCGCTCGGTTCAGCGCGCTGCTCAGCTGGTCAGCCGTGGCCGGGTCGCGGAAACGGTTGAGCCGATGCGATCCGTCGCAGAGGGGTTTGAGGCGAGACCGCCCGCAGCGGCACAGGGCCACCACCCGGCGGTGATGCTGAACGGGCTCGCCGTCCGCGCTCAACAGCTCGACCGGTCCGCGGACGAGCAGCGGCCCATCGGGACAGACGGTGATGCTCCCGGGCACGCTTGGCAGCGGTTCGTCGTGGACGTCGGGAGCCGGCACCATCGGTTCCGCGCTCATGACCTCGCCTCGTCCCCCGGCTGCGGCAGCCAGAGATCTCCTGGCGTGTGGCGAAGACTCGAGACCCCCGCTGCCCAGCGGTCGAAGACGTGACGGGCGAAGGCGGCGTCGGCGTACGCGGCGCACCGGGCGCCGAAGATGATGTCCTCGGCAAGCTGCGGCTCGTGGCCGATCAGCCCGCCGGCGAGGTCGTGCAGGGCGATCTGGTCGTGGACGGAGTCGGCGACGACGTGCTCGTCGAAGAACAATGCCGCCTCCTCGCCGCCTCCGAGTCGGCGATGCCCCCGGGCGTAGCGGGCGTTCGGTACCGACGACGTCATCTCGAACATGGCCAGGTGCCCGACCAGCGCGCCGCGCCAGCGGCGGTGCAGGCCGAACATCGAGATCAGGTTCGTCGCCATCAGCGTCACCCCCGGCACCTGGTCGAGGTAGTGACCGTAGGCGTCGTGCAGGTCCCAGTCCGCCAGCAGCGAGCGGAACAGCTGCGCGTGCATGGCCGGCGTGGCGCCCCCGCCGTACTCGTCGGCCTGGATGGTCACCATCGCGGCCTTGACCGACCCGCTCAGCCGTGGGATCGCCCAGGTGTGGGGGTCGGCTTCCTTGAGGTGGTAGAGCGACCGGTGGATGAGGAACTCGGCGAACTGCCGGGAGGTCGCTTCGCGCATCAGGAACTTGGACAGGGACGGACCCTCGTCGGCGGACGCCAAGTCGTTGAGCACGTCCTGGACGGCGGCCCGGTCGGGCGTGACAGCTGTCTCGTCCGGTGCGGTGCCGTCCCACGTCTCCCGGCGCAGTCCGTCGAGCAGGTGCTGCTCCCAGCCACGGCGGGCCCAGACCAGCTCGGGATGCCACTCCCAGCGGTCATCCACGCCGGCCAGCCCGCGGTAGTGCTGCTCGTAGGTCAGCCACAGCGCCAGCTGCAGATCGTCCTCGGTCGTCGCGTCGGCGGGATCGCCCGCCCATCGCAGCTGCCGGAGGTCGACGCCGCTGCAGGGATCGCCGGACAACACCTCGATGAGCGCTGCCGACAGAGGGCCGCGCGGCGGCGGCAGGACGACCGGGGCATCGAAGGACGACGAACGACGGGGCGACCGGCCGGTCGGTACGTCTCCATGGTGGACCCGTTCCAGCGGCCTCGCGCGCGGACGGGGATCGCGGGTGTCCGCGACGACATGTGGTGCGGTGGTGACGCTCGGGTCGAGCGCTCGGCGTGTCGTCGTCGACGTCTCAGCCATGTCCAGCTCCTCGGGGGTCGCTCCGGGAGCGGCTGCATTCTGAACCGCTGCTCACTGCTGTGTGCCGAGTAGTTTCTCACCGAGGGGCCCCGGCGGTTGCGCGGACCCGCGGGCTCACCGGTCAGGTCGGTCGAACGGCGCAGGGCTGCCGCCCGGCACACCGAAGGCCGAGATCACCGCCTGCGCGACGTCCCGCACGGGTGTGTTGGTGTGCTGGGACTGCAGCTTGAGGGTGGCGTAGGCGAGGTCGGCCGAGCACTGGGTGCGCTCCATCACCACGCCGATGGCGAGATCGATGGTCCGTCGGGTGTTCATGGCCATGGTCCGGTCGTCGAGCTCGTGCGCCTGCGCCGCCAGGGACCGAGCGAGACCGATGCTGCCGGCGATCTCCCGCGCGTACGCGACGGCTAGCTCGCGCTGCTCCGGGCTCAGCCCGTCGACCTCCGCCGCGTACACCTTGCTCACCGCCAGCACCTCGCCCGCCCGCTCGATCGGGATCGACACGCAGGACCGGATCCCGAGAGCCGCCGCCGCCCGTCCGTAGTCGCCCCACTGCTCGACGCTCAGATCCGGAACGTACGCGCCGCCGTCACCGCGCAACGCACGCAGGCACGGCCCGAAACCGATCTCGAACTGCACCTGGTCCACCCGCCGAGCCAGCTCGGTGCTGGCCCCCACGGTGGTCGGGCGACCATCCGCCGACGCCATGGTCACGGCCACCCCGCTGACCTCGCCCAGGCGGCGGTGCGCGTTCCGGGCGACCTCATCCAGATGGTCTTCCACCATGACGATGACCGCATCGGCCGACGATCCCATCCGACTCCCCCTTCGCAGCGCCCAGCACGCCGCCCGACAGCGACAGGGGAACGTTAGCCCGGCCGGCCACGCGCCGAAGCGACGAGACTGCCGACGACCGGCGAACCACCTATATCCTGCCGGGACGGTCGGGATAGTCCCGCCCGATCCGCCTGCGTGGGTGCTGCGGCGCCCGCGGAGTTCGGGACGCGTCGAGCCGAGGATGTGCGATGTCACGACGGGCCACCCGGATGCTGCTGCTGGCGCTGAGCGTGCTGCTGGCAGGACTGTTCGCGGCCTGCTCCCCCGCCCAGCCCGAGACCACCTTGGATCGCGTCAAGGACGCCGGCGTGCTGCGGGTCGGCACGGAGGGGACGTACTCGCCGTTCAGCTTCCACGACCCCGCCACCAACGAGCTCACCGGCTACGACGTGGAGATCATCACGGCGGTCGCCCAGAAGATGGGGGTCGAGGCCGAGTTCGTCGAGGCCCCGTTCGACGCCATCTTCGCCAGCCTGCTCGCCGACCGGTTCGACGTGGTGGCCAACCAGGTGACCAAGAACGCCGAACGGGAGGCGCGGTACGCGCTGTCGCAGCCCTACACGTTCTCCGACGGGGTGATCGTCACCCGCAGCGACAACAGCTCGATCAGGTCACTGGCCGATCTGAAGGGCAAGACCACGGCCCAGAGCTCGACCAGCAACTGGGCCAAGGTGGCCACCGACGCCGGGGCGAAGGTGGAGGCGGTCGAAGGGTTCACCCAGGCCATCACCCTGGTCAAACAGGGGCGGGTGGACGCCACCGTCAACGACAACCTGGCGGTGCTGGAGTACGTCAAGACCACCCAGGACTCCGACGTCAAGATCGCCGCCGAGACCGGCGACACCAGCGAGCAGGTGTTCGCGCTGCGCCCCGCAGACGGTGCCCTGCGCGACGCGATCAACCAGTCCCTGGACCAGCTCCGCACCGACGGCACTCTGGCCGAGATCTCCCAGCGCTACTTCGACACCGACGTGTCGACCGGCAAGGAGACCGCGACCACGACGGAGGACCAGGCTGCGGTGCAGAGCACCTGGGAGCTGATCAAGAACTCCATCGGACCGATGCTGCTGGCCACCATCAAGGGCACGATCCCGCTCACCATCATCAGCTTCGTCTTCGGACTCGCGATCGCCCTGGTCGTGGCGTTGATGCGGCTCTCGTCGGTCAAGGTGGTGTCGCAGCTGGCCCGGTTCTACATCTCGATCATCCGGGGCACTCCCCTGCTGGTCCAGCTCTACCTGATCTTCTTCGCGCTGCCCCAGCTCGGACTGTCGTTCAACTCGTTCACCGCGGCCATCATCGCCTTCAGCCTGAACGTCGGTGGCTATGCCGCCGAGGTGATCCGGTCGGCCATCCTGTCGGTGCCCAGGGGTCAGTGGGAGGCGGCTCTGACCATCGGCATGGGTTATGCGACCACCCTGCGCCGGGTCATCCTGCCGCAGGCCGCCCGCACCGCGGTGCCGCCGCTGTCCAACACCTTGATCTCGCTGGTCAAGGACACCTCGCTGGCGTCGGTGGTGCTGGTCACCGAGCTGCTCCGCGTCGCCCAGATCGCGGCCGCCCCGACCTTCCAGTTCTTCGCACTGTACGGAGTGGCCGCCTTGATCTACTGGGTGATCTGCCTGGCCATGTCCTTCGTCCAGAGCCGACTCGAGACCCGACTGGAAAGGCACGTGGCCCGATGACCGACCATGCAGCGAACGGCGAACCGGCGACCGAGCCCCGGGTCGAGGTGCCCGGGACCGACGAACCCGTGGTGGACGACGAGGCGGCCATCCTGCTGCGCGCCGTCGGGCTGCACAAGCGCTTCGACGACCTGGAGGTGCTCAAGGGCATCGACCTCGACGTCCGGTCCGGATCGGTGGCGGTGTTGATCGGACCGTCCGGCTCGGGCAAGACCACCGTGCTCCGCTCGCTCAACGGGCTGGAGGTCCCCGATGCCGGCACCGTCCGGATCGGCGAGGTGGAGGTCGACTTCGGCGCGGCACCGACGAAGAAGCAGCTGGTGCAGCTCCGGGCGCAGAGCTCGATGGTCTTCCAGGCCCACAACCTGTTCCCGCATCTCAACGTGCTGCAGAACGTGACCGTCGGACCGCTCGTCGTCCAACGACGACCCCCGGCGGAGGTACGCGAGGACGGCCTGGCCCTGCTCGACCGGGTGGGGCTGGCGAGCAAGGCGGAGCAGTACCCGTACCAGCTCTCCGGCGGACAGCAGCAGCGGGTGGGGATCGCCCGGGCGCTGGCCCTGCGGCCCCAGCTGATGCTGTTCGACGAGCCGACCTCGGCCCTGGACCCGGAGCTGGTCGGTGAGGTGCTGTCGGTGATGAAGGACCTCGCCGCCGAGGGCTGGACCATGGTCGTGGTGACCCACGAGATCCGGTTCGCGCAGTCCGTCGCCGACCAGGTGCTGTTCATGGACGGCGGAGTGGTGGTCGAGAGCGGCCCACCCGAGGCGGTGCTCACCGATCCCCGGCAACCACGGACCCGTACCTTCCTGCACCGGGTCCTCGACCCGATCTAGGGGATCACGGTCCGGCCTCCGAGACGGGGGCGGCAGCCGGAATAGTCGCCGGTCGACGGTGTTGTCGCGATCATGACAACTATCGGCATCATCGGAGCAGGCCACATCGGCGCACAGCTGGCACGGGCCGTCATCGGCCAGGGGTACGACGTCGTGATCGCGAACTCGCGGGGCCCGGAGACGCTCGCGGACCTGATCACCGACCTCGGCCCGAAGGCCCGAGCCGGCACTGCCGCGGAGGCCGCCGCGGCCGCCGACATCGCCGTGGTGACCGTGCCGCTGCGGGCCCTGGCCGACGTCCCGGTCGAGCCGCTCGCCGGGAAGATCGTGCTGGACACCAACAACTACTACTGGGAGCGCGACGGACACGTGGACGCACTGGACCGTGGCGAGGCGACCACCAGCGGGCTGCTGCAGGAGCACCTGCCGACCTCCCGGGTCGCCAAGGCCTTCAACCACATCGGGGCACGTGACATCACGACCGACGGCAGCCCGGCCGGCTCCGCGGACCGACGTGCGCTGGCCACGGCGAGCGACCACCCCGAGGCGGCTGCGTTCGTGACCGACCTCTACGACCGGCTCGGTTTCGACACCGTGAACATCGGCCCGTTGAGTGAGTCCTGGCGGGTGGAGCGGGACAGGCCGGCCTACGTGGTGCGACAGAACGCCGACGAGCTGCGCGAGAACCTGGCTCGAGCACCGCGCACGATCTGAGTCCGGCGTCACTCGGTGCTCAGCCCGAGCGACGGCACCGGCGCCGCCCCACGGAGTTTGAGACCGGCGGCACGGGGTAGGTATCGACCCGTGGGCAGGCCTCTGCCTGTCGCCACCGAACCCCGCCGCAGCCGCTACGAAGAGAGCCACCATGTCGACCGACGCGATCGTGCTTCTGAAGAACGACCACAAGGAGATCCGCCGCCTGTTCCGGGAGTTCGCCGCCACCGGCGCGCGGGCGCACGCCGCCCAGGCGTCCTTGGCGACCGCGATCATCGAGGCGCTCACGGTGCACACCTACATCGAGAACGAGACCATGTATCCCGAGGTGCGACGGCTGTTGCCGGACCTGGAGGACGACGTGCTGGAGTCCTACGAAGAGCACCACGTGGCCGACCTCCTGGTCATGGAGCTCACGCCGATGTCTCCGGCCGACGAGCGCTTCCGGCCCAAGATGACCGTCCTGATCGAGAACGTCACCCACCACATGGACGAGGAGGAGCAGGACTGGTTCCCGAAGGTCCGGGCCGGACTGGGTCGCAAGCAGCTCAGCGAGCTCGGTGAGCGGATGATCGAGCAGAAGAAGACAGCTCCCCGCTCCCCGACTCAGCCGAGCGCGCTGAAGAAGGCGGTCGACGCCGTCATCGGCTGACCCGCGCCCGGGCGGCCCGCCGGTGAGGCCGGCGCTGCCACCGTCTCAGGAACACCAGCCGGGCGCGCGACCGACGTTGTCGACGTAGCGGGCCGACACCCACCGACCGTCGGTCAGGTAGTACCACCGGTTGTTGCCGCCGACCGACTGACCGGGCAGCTTGCAGATGATGTGCACAGTTGCGCCACGGGTCAGCACGCCGGTCGCTCCGGCCGCGGTGGTGGGCGCGACCCGCTTGGTCACGGTCGTGATCGTCCGACCGACGAACCGCTCGTCGCTGCCGCACCACCCCGGAGCCGCGCCGACGTTGCGGACGTGACGGGCCGACACCCACTCGTTCAGGGTCGGGGGAAGCAGGTACCAGAGGTTGTTCCCGTCCACGCTGCTGCCACGGACCTTGCAGATGATGCTGACAGTCGTTCCGTCGACCAGCTTCCCCTTCGCCGTCGAGACCGTGGTCGGCAGCTGACGAACGGTCAGGCCCCCGGTCGCCACGACCACCCCGTCGGCCTCGGACTCGGCCTGTGCGGGAGCCGCCGCGCCCAGCCCCAGGGCCACCGCGACTGCTGCCGCCGCCGCCACTGCCCGGATCGGATGACTGATCATGATCGAACCCCCGTCGGTCTGGAGCCCTTGCCCGGACTCTCACCCCGAATACGCCCGGCGCACCGGACCGGGTTGCCCGCCGTGGCGTCACGAATCGATCAAGAGTGGCGCGTCTCGACTCGACCGACGGACAGCCGAGTCACGCCTGGATCACGGACGCTCAGCGGGCACGGCCTCGGCGCCGGTCCGCAGTGGTGGCGGCGCAGGCGACGCAGCTGCGCGTCTCGGGTCGGGCCAGCATCCGCGCACGAGGGATGCTCCGGCCGCAGATCTCACACCGTCCGTAGCTCCCGGAAGCCAGTCGGCGCTGGGCGTCGGCGAGCTCGGCCAGCGTCCGCTCGGTCTGTTCCAGCAGCGCGACGTCCCGGGCTTGGTCGAGGGAGGCCGTGCTGCCGTCGGGGTCGTGCTCGTCATCGGCGAACATGAGACTGCGTGCCGCCCTGGTCTCCTCGATGGCGGCCAGCAGCGCGACCCGCTGCGTCGCTGCCCGTCGAACCCGCTGTGCGAGTGCGTCCGCGTAGCTCCTCTCCGGGTCCGACACCCTGCCAGTCTGGGCCACTCCTCAGACACCCCGGCTGCTCAGGTACCGCCGTCGGCCGGCAGTCGGGTCGGCAGACCCCGTGGGGCCGCCCTCGGTGTCCGCCGCCGGGTGTGCTGCAACCAGGCCTCGGCGACCAACAGGTTCACCACCCAGCTCGCCCAGCTCGCCACACCCACCGCCTGGGCGAGCTCGGCCTCGTCCACCGGTCCCTGCGACAGCGCGGACGGAGCGAAGGCGACCAGGCAGATCATCGTCCACACGCGATTCGCCACGATCGAGAAGCTGAGCGCCACACTCCGGATCATCCACTCGCGGTGATCGGCGAAGCGGCGCCGTCGCACGGCCCGGTAGCCGAGGATCGTGAAGATCAGCCAGAGGACACCGAGCGTGGTGTTGGCGACCTGCTGGTTGGGCCCGAACCGCGTCAACGGCGCGATCACGATCACGGCGGCGGCAGCCGGCAGCAGCGCCGCCACGTAGATCCGTCCCGACCAGCGATGCACCCTGGGGTGCGTCCGGCGCAGCCACGGCCACAGCTGGAGGCAGCCGGTCAGCAGCACGATGGACCCGAGGAAGATGTGGGTGACCAACAGCGGATAGAACACCGGATGATCAGGCAACGGCGCCAGTCGAGCGCGGTCGGGGTCCAGCGTGAGGTACGGCGGCACGGCGTAGACGACGAACCCGATGGTCACCAGCAGCAACGGGAAGATCCAGGGCCGGCGCCAGATCGGCGTACGAGCAGGGCCGACCGCCGCGGCGGGAGCGCGATCAGCGCTTCGGGTGTGGGTCGTCGTCACCCTCACCAGGCTCGTTCAGGCGACGCGCCCGTGCACTGGTGCAGGCCACCACGTCCATCCTGGGGTTAACCCCCCCGCGACGGCGATGTCGGCCGACTAGGGTCCGGCTTCGATCCGGTCGCGCATGGCGCGCAGCGGCCACGTCGACCCTTCGGTCCACCCGTAGCGCCACGGATCGATCCCTTCGATCCACCAGGTGGCACCCGCCGCCTCCTGCTCGGCGAACGTCGCCCGCCGGAGGTCGTCCTCCGGGTCGCTGACGCCGGGAACCGCGACGTCGAAAGGCTCGTCGCTGGTGCGGATCAGCCGGATTCGCTCGACGAGGGTGGTGGTGTGCCGGACCGTCCAGCCACCGCTGGCCGGGATCGGGGCCACCCCGTCCCACCGAGCGGCTCGGGTGAAGGGGCGGCCACCGGGCCAGGCCCCACCCACCCAGACGGGAATCCGCGGGGACTGCACCGGCGGCGGGAAGCAGATGCCCGACCAGTCCGGCCCGGCGACCCGATAGTGCGTTCCCTCGAAGTGCACCGGCTCACCGGTCCACAGCCGGGACAAGAGGTCCAGGTGCTCGTCGAGCATCTCGCCGCGCACGCGGGGGTCGGGCTCCTCACCGCAGTAGTCCCACTCGTGCGGGCCGCCACCCGTGCCCACGCCGAGGATCAGCCGACCCTGGCTGAGCCGGTCGAGGGTCGCGGTCTGCCGTGCCACCACGAGGGGGCGCCGACGTGGCAGCGGTGTCACCAGCGTTCCCAGCCGGATGCGGGTGGTGCCGCACGCCGCGGCGGCGAGCGCGATCCAGGGGTCGACGACGTCCACCGGTCCCGGGGCGAAGGCGAACAGATGATCCCAGACGAAGAAGCCGTCCCAGCCGGAACGTTCGGCGCGTCCGGCCCAGTCGGCGATCAGCGCGGCATCGACGCCCACTCCGAAGCAGGGCACGGTCAGGCCGAAGCGCATGATCAGCACCCTAGAACGGAGGTGGTCGGATGTCTCGCCCTGGAATCAGGATCCACGCCCGTGGCGCCGTCCTGAAGACTGCGGTGGTTGCCGGTCATCTCTTCCCCTGTGGGTGGTGCCGCCGACCTCTCCGGCGACTGAGTCAACGGTCGCGAGATCGGCTCGGGAAGTCCTGAGGAGAACGACGTAGGCGAGGTGGGTGCCGCACTCAGATCGGCGCGTGCGCGTTCAGGGGGTTGTGCTCCGCCAGCTCGCTGGTGGACTCCAGCAGCTGAGCCACCAGCGCAAGGGTCTGGGCGTCCTGATCGGTCATCCGCCGGCCGAAGGGTCCGCGGGCCCGCGCCACCCCGGAACCGACCCGGAGGATCGCCTCACGGGTTTCCCGGCTGATCTCCGGCGGCACCCGTTCCAGCAGGCTGGTCACCTGACCGAGACCCGAGACGATCGAGCGGTCGTCGAGCATGAACTCGTCGAACAGCCAGTCCCGATTCCGGGACATCGCCTGCATCAGCTGCCAGCTGAGCGCCGACGATCCCAGCGGCGCATCCGCCGCCGCCTGCCAGAACGCCTCCTGCTCCAGCTCGTCGAACCGGTTGCGACCGATCAGGGCGCTGATCACCCAGACCGGTCCCAGCTGCAGCGTGCGCCACTCCGTGTCCGACCATCCCTCCATGGACGCACTATGCGCTCCTCGGGGGCTCACGGCAACATCAGCCAGGGTGGTGGTCCGGACCGACGGCGGCTGACATCGGCGGTCGATCGGAGGACGATGACGACATGGCTCGATCGCTCGACACCGTCTTGGCCTCCGTCCTACCCGACCTGCGCTATCTGCCCACGATCCGGCGCGTACGCGTTCGTCTGGGCGACGAGCTCGTCGCCGACTCGGTGCGTGCGGTGCTGGTCTGGGAGCCCATGCGCGTGGTCGCCTCCTACGCCGTGCCCGCGGCCGACATCCGGTCTGAACTGGTGCCCGCCGACGCCGGTCCGGCGCCCACCTACCAGGCAGTGGGCTTCGGTGCCGACAGCCCGCCGCTGCTGGATCCCTCGGTGCCGTTCGCGGTCCACACCGCCGACGGCCGCCCCCTCACCGTCATCCACGGGGACGTCCGTCGCGAGTCGGCGGCCTACGCCTTGGCGGACCCGGACCTGGACGGCTACGTCGTGCTCGACTTCGACGCCTTCGCCTGGTTCGAGGAGGACCAGCCGCTGGTCGGCCATCCCCGCGACCCGCTGCACCGGATCGACGTCTGCGCCAGCTCGCGCACCGTCCGGATCGAGCACCGGGGCACGGTGCTGGCCGAGACGGACCGGGCGAGACTCCTCTTCGAGGGGACGTTCCCGATGGCCCGCTACTACCTGCCGCGCGACGCCGTACGGGTGCCTCTGGTCCCGGGCGAGTTGGCCACCACCTGCGCCTACAAGGGCCACGCCACGCACTGGACGGCGGAGGCGGACGGGCTGCGACTGCCGGACATCGCCTGGAGCTACGAGCATCCGGAGCCCGACGCGATCCCGGTCGCCGGCCACCTCAGCTTCTACACCGAGCGGCTGGATGTGTTCGTCGACGGTGAGCCCGTCCAGCGGGTCCGCACACCCTGGTCGGACGAACCGCCGGCAACGGCATGAAACCGTCGGCCACCGGCAGGTAGACCGTGCGGATCCGGAAAGGCGGTGGCGAGGAGGGCCTGCGCCGTCGTACGGTGATCCCGACCGGCACGGGCCGGTCGTGAACCCGGAAGGTGGCAGGCAGATGCGAGGAACGAGCGCGTTCGTGCCCTGCTCCCACCACTTGAAGAGGTTCACACGTGCCCGCACGGTCACTCAATCTGGGCATCCTCGCCCACGTCGACGCCGGTAAGACCACCCTCACCGAGCGCCTGCTGCACCTGGCGGGCGTGATCGAGGAACCGGGGTCGGTCGACGCCGGAACCACCTCCACAGACACGCTGGCGCTGGAACGACGGCGCGGCATCACGATCAAGGCGGCCGTCGTCGCGTTCCCGCTCGACGGCACCACAGTCAACGTGCTGGACACCCCGGGCCACCCGGACTTCATCGCCGAGGTCGAGCGGGTGCTGGGTGTGCTCGACGGTGCGGTGCTGGTGCTCTCAGCCGTCGAAGGGGTCCAGCCGCAGACCCGGATCCTGATGCGGGCGCTGCAGCGGCTGTCGGTTCCGACCCTGCTCTTCGTCAACAAGATCGACCGAACCGGCGCCGACGTCGAGGCCACGCTGGCCGCCGTCCGGCGCCGGCTGACGCCTGACGTGCTGCCGATGGGAAGGATCGCCGGCACTGGCACCCGGGCGGCGACCTTCACCCCGTACCGCTCCGATGACGACGCGTTCCGGGAGCGGGAGACCGAGGCTCTCGCCGAGCACGACGACGCGCTGCTGGCCAGCTACGTCGAGACGGGATCCGGCTCGCGGGATCGACTGCGGTCGGAGCTCGCGGCGCAGACCCGGGCGTGCCTCCTCCACCCGGCCTACGCCGGCTCCGCGGCGACCGGAGCCGGGGTCGCCGACCTGATGACCGGCATCGAGTCGCTGCTGCCCACGAATCGACTGGCCGAGGACGGCGAACCCTCGGGCCGACTGGGCGAGGACGGCGAGCCGTCGGGCCGGGTCTTCAAGATCGAACGTGGTGGCGCCGGGGAGAAGATCGCCTACGTACGGATGTTCTCGGGGTCCCTGCGCGCCCGTACGCGCCTCGACCTGCCCGAGGGACGGGTCGGCAAGATCGCGGGTCTGCAGCTGTTCGACCACGGCCGCTGGGTCCGGACCGACACCATCGGCGGCGGCCAGATCGGACGGCTCACCGGACTGTCGCAGGTCCGGGTCGGCGACGGCTTCGGTCGACACCTGACCGAGGAGCGCCACTTCCCCCCGCCGACGCTGGAGGCGTCGGTCGCCGCGGTCCGCACCGAGCAGGGTCCGGCCCTGCGCGCGGCCCTGGCCGAGCTGTCCGACGCCGATCCGCTGATCGCCGCCCGCTCCGACGAGGACGGCCAGGCCACCGTGTCGCTCTACGGGCGGGTCCAGCAGGAGGTGATCGCCAGCACGTTGGACGAGGAGTACGGGATCCAGGTGACGTTCGCCGACGCGAGCGTGCTGCACGTCGAGCGTCCCCGGGGCGCCGGTCACGCCCTCGAGCGGCTGAACACGGAGTCGAACCCGTTCCACGCGACCATCGGGTTGACGATCGCGCCGGGGCCGCCGGGCTCGGGACTCACGTTCCTCACCGAGGCGCCCGCGCGGGACATGCCGCTCTACGTGTTCAAGAACCCGACCGCCTTCTCGGCGGCGATCGAGCGGCACGTCAGGGACACCCTCACCATCGGACTCTTCGGCTGGCGGGTGACCGACTGCGTGGTCACCCTGACCGACTGCGGCTACAGCGTCGCGGACGGTCCACCCTCCCGGCGCGGTCCGACCAGCACGGCGTACGACTACCGGCAGCTGACGCCGATCGTGCTGCGCCAGGCGCTGCGGCGCGCCGGCACGGTGGTCTGCGAACCCGTGCTGCGGGTCATGATCGAGATCCCGAACGAGGCCACCACCGCGGTCCAGCGGGTCGTCACCCGGTGGGGTGCGGAGGTGGTGGGCCAGACCACCGGTGCGGACCTCAGCCAGCTGGAGGTGCGCCTGGTCTCCACCCGGCTGCACGAGCTCCAGCTGCAGCTGCCCGATCTCACCGGCGGGGAGGGTGTCCTGGAGTCCCGGTTCGACACCTTCGAGCCGGTGCACGGCCGCCCACCGGTTCGGCGCGGTCACCGGCGGTGAGGGCCCGTTGGCCGGCACCGGAGTCGAGGTTGGATGATGCAGTCACCATCGGGCGATCACCCCGGTACGGCAGGCAAGGACGAACATGATGACGTTGCGCAGCTGGCTCACCCTGGCAGCGGCCTCGGCCCTGCTCTGCGTCCCGACCGCTGCGGCGGCGGACACCACAGTCAGAGCCGATCTGGTCGAGCTGAACGACAGTGGTGCCAGCGGCAAGGTGGTCTTGACGATGACTGATGACGGCGGGTTGACGGTGTCGATCCGCTCGAAGGGACTGGTGCCCGGGCAACCACACCCCCAGCACATCCACGGGTCGGCCGGCGGGCACCACTTCATGTGCCCGACGGTCAAGGACGATGACACCGACGGTGACGGGGTCCTCACCAACGAAGAGGCGAGCGGCGAGTACGGCACCATCTTCATGGCGCTGACCACCAAGGGTGGTGCGACCCCGCAGGACGGCCTGGACGTCGCACGGATGCCGGTGGCCGACGAGCAGGGACGTCTCGACTACGACCGGACCTTCTCGGCCGCTGCGGTTCCCGACGGTCTGCTGGAGAACCTCGGATCCCTGCACGTCGTCCAGCACGGGATCGACGTCAACGACAACGACAAGTACGACCTGGATGCCCTGGGAGAGTCGACGTTCGCCGCCAACCTCGGCGTGCCCAACGTTCCGGAGGAGGCGACCGATCCGGCGAGCTGCGGAGTGGTGCGGGGCGCCGGCGCAGCCGAACCGGCGCACGGTGGTCCCGAGATGGGCGGCACTCCGGTGGCCGACCGGAACGGTCCCCTCCTTGCTGCGGGAACTGGGCTGCTGCTGCTGTCGGCGGCCCTCGCCGTGTCCGCGACCGGCGCTCGCCGCCGGGCGCGCAGCCGGTCGAGCATCCGGTCGAGCAGCCGGTGACATGAGCTCGACCCGGTTGGTCCGGACCCCCGTCGCCCTCGGGCTGGCGGTTGCCGGTGTCGCCCTCGTGGCGATGGGTTTGGCCACCCCGTCCAGTCGCCAGGCGATACCGCCCGCCGCACCGACCCCGTTGAGTGCGACGGACCCACCGAGCACGACGGCGCCACCGAGTACGACGGCCCCACCGAGTACGACGGCCCCGTCTGCTCGAGCAGCCGCCCCGACCCCGCGAGCCGACGTCACGGACCTCCTGCGGGGACCCGTCCTGCCCGAGTCCGATCCGGTGGTCGTGTCCATCCCGAGGATCGGCGTCCGGTCGACGCTGGTGACGCTGGGAGTCGATGCCGGCGGGGGGATGGAGGTACCCAGTGACCCCGCCCGCGCCGGCTGGTTCTCGCGCAGCGCTGCACCCGGAGCGCTGGGGCCCGCCGTCATCGCCGGGCACGTGAGCTGGAACGGGACACCCGGTGTCTTCCACCGCCTGGGCACGCTCCGCCGGGGCGACCGAGTCGCCGTCACCCGCGAGGACGGGACCTCAGCCGTCTTCGTCGTCGACAAGGTGGCCCGGTACGACAAGACGCGGTTCCCGGTCCGCAAGGTCTTCGGCGCCATCGATCACGCCGGACTGCGACTGATCACCTGCGGTGGCACGTACGACTCGTCGCTCTACCGGTACCCGGACAACATCGTGGTCTTCGCCAGCCTCGATTCCGTACGGACCTGACCCACCCCGACGTTGGCGGCCGCTGCAGCGCCCGCGGGGGCGCGATTCCGTATGGCCCGTTCGAGCCAACGGGGTCACGCGCCGGCCGCGTCCTCGATCACCAGGGTGAAGGGTTCGGAGGTGACCGCCGACTGCGGATCCCGCACCCGTAGCCGGTAGCTGTTCGGACGACCCAGCTCGATGTAGGCCGTGAACCGACCGGACGGGTCAGTCTTCGCGGGAACCGGGAACGCCCGCCAGGTGCCGTCCGCCCACAGCTGGACCTGGAGGAACCGCTGACCGCCACCCGCATAGGTACCGCGGATCCGAGTGGTCTCGAAGGGCTCGGCGGTGGCGGTGGGGTCCTCGACCTGGATCGCACCGACGATCGGTGCGGAACCGACCGCGTCGCGGACAGGCGGCGCGGAGACGGGCGCGTCGCGGACAGGCGGGGCGGAGACGGGCGCGTCGCGGACAGGCGGGGCGGAGACGGGCGCGTCGCGGACAGGCGGCGCGGAGACGGGCGCGTCGGGAGCGGCGGTGGCGATGCCCGACGAGCCGACGGCCGACGGCACCGGGCTCGGTGCCGTGTTCTGGAGGGCGGCGGTCGGAGCTCCCGACGAGGCGGGCTCGGCGACCAGCCAGGCCGTGCCCGAGGCGGCCAGCAAGACCAGGGACGCGGCCGCCGCCACCAGACCGGCGCGCCGACGTCCGCCCTCTCGGGGCACGTCCGTTCCCGGCCGGGTCGCACCCGACACCCCAGGCGTGGCCCGGACGCGATGCTCCGCCACCCGAGCGTCCCGGGCCAGGGTCGACGTCGGTCTCCCCCTACGGGTGCGATGGCCCTGCACGCCCGAGAGACGATCACGGAACTCCGCCGCGGACGGTCGCGCCGCACTGTCGACGTTCAGCGCGGCCATCACCGCGTCCATCAGGTGCCAGTTCACCCCGGGCAACGCAGAGATCGGCGCAGCGGCGATCTCGACCAGCGACGGCTGGTCGCTCGCGACCGCCGACCTGTGAGGTGGCTGACCCGACAACAGGGCGTACACGGTGGCGGCGAGGGAGAAGACGTCCCCGGTCTCGGTGGCCGTCGGCGTCACGAACGCCTCCGGTGGCGCATAGGCAGGGGTGATGCGCAGCGCGTCGGTGGCCACCGACTCGGCACCGACGACTGTCGCCAGCCCGAAGTCGGCCAGTCGGGGTCTACCGAAGCCGTCGATCAAGATGTTGGCCGGCTTCACATCGCGGTGGAGCACACCACGAGCGTGCAGGCCGGCCAGGGCATCGGCGACACGCATCCCCACCCGTCGGATCTCCTCCTCGGCGTGGAGGTTCGCGGGATCCAGCCACTGGCTCAACGACCCGCCGGAGCACAGCTCCATGATCAGGTACGGTCTGGCGTCCGGAAGCAGACCGGCATCGTAGACGGTGACCACGCCAGGGTGGTCGGACAGCCGGCCGGCGATGTCGGCTTCCCGGGCGAACGTCTCGTAGACACCCGCGGCCAGCCCCTGTCGGTAGACCTTGACCGCAACGGGACGGGACAACAGGTCCTGGTGGGCTTCCCAGACCAGGGTGGTGCCGCCACGAGCGAGCGGTCTCCATCCGCTCAGGCCACGGATGGCCGGATGCTCCATGCGCAAACCCCCGTTTCACGCCTCGGTGCGTACCCCCACGCACCGAGTCACACACTAAACCTGTGACCCCCGCGGGTTCCATACACCGGAGGAAATAAAGCGGACCGTGATACTCACCGCCGCCGGAGCCCGACCCCCCCGCGGACGCGCGCATTTTCCGACCACGGGCGACTCTCGCCGTCCCGAGCCCCCGGACGCGCGCATTTTCCGACCACGGACGGCCTTCGCCCTCCCCTACACCCGGTACGCCGCAGTTTCCGACCACGGACGACTTTCGCCCCGCCCAGGCCCCCGGACGCGCGCGTTTTCCGACCACGGACGGCCTTCGGCCCGCCCAAGCCCCAGAACGGGCGCACTGTCCGACCACGGACGGCATTCGCCCCCCCGCCACCCGGTACGCGCGCACTTTCCGACCACGGACGGCATTCGCCCCCCCGCCACCCGGTACGCGCGCCGTTTCCGACCACGGACGACTTTCGCCCCATCCAGGCCCCAGAACGTGCGCACTGTCCGACCACGGACGACATTCGCCCCGCCCAAGCCCCAGGACGGTGCACTTTCCGACCACGGACGACATTCGCCCCGCCCAAGCCCCGGTACGCGTGCACTTTCCGACCACGGACGGCTTTCGCCCGGCCCCGACCCTCAGGACGCATGCACTTTCCGACCACGGACGACATTCGCCCACCACCCCAGCCCGTACGCGCGCATCGTCCGACGCGTGTCGGCGAGCCGGTCAGCCGTCAGCCCGTGTGGTCCGCTGAACGGAGGGGCGTCTCGCGCATGTGGGCCAGCAGAACCTGGGAGAAGACCGCGAAGACGGCGTCGTGGGCCGCGGCCCACAGCCGCGGCAGCACCTCCGAGTCCGCCGACTGGTTCGTCCCGGTGGTCGGACGACTGATCACCACGGGCGCGTCAACGGCCCAGATGACGTCGGCCAGGGTGATGTCGTCGGACCGGCGGGCCAGCGAGAGCCCGCCCTGCGGGCCGCGCCGGACCCGAGCCAGGCCCGCCTTCTTCAGCGGATCCATGATCGTCATCAGGTACGGGTAGGAGATCCCCAGCACGTCGGCCAGGGCGGCCCCGGCTACCGGCGGCTCAGAGGGCTCGGGCAGCACCAGAGCCGCACTGATGGCATGGTCGACCCGCGCCGCCATGTGCATCGACTTCTCCCCTCGTCACCGTCGTCGACTGCCGGACACACCGCTCGTGCAGGCGGTCGTCAGCCCGGCACCTCCGACAGGGTTCCCAGGTCGGACTCCAGCGGCACCCCTGCGGTGCTGGCGATCTGGGAGGCACCAGCGACCGCTTTGATCCACACGGGCTGACCCTCGTCCAGCTGCTTCGCGGTGGCCTCGGCGCGGGTCAGGGTGACGAGTACGGGCGGTGCCTGCTCGTCACCGGTGAGGCTGATCTCGAGACGGACCTCGAAGCCGACCCGGCTGGTGCGGATGATCCGACCGGCGTGGGCGTCGGGGAACGGGACGGTGACGACCTCGATGTCGTGCGGGCGGACGAGCAGCCCGTCGAGCAGGGTGACCGGGCCGAGGAAGCTCATCACGAACTCCGAGGCGGGTGCGTCGTAGAGCTCGTCGGGGGTGCCGACCTGCTCGATCCGTCCGTTGTTGATCACCACGATCTTGTCGGCGACCTCGAGAGCCTCTTCCTGATCGTGGGTCACGAACACCGTGGTGACGTGCACCTCGTCGTGGAGTCGACGCAGCCAGGCGCGGAGCTCCTTGCGGACCTTGGCGTCGAGCGCCCCGAACGGCTCGTCGAGCAGCAGCACCGAGGGCTCGATGGCCAGCGCCCGGGCCAGCGCCATCCGCTGCCGCTGACCTCCGGAGAGCTGGGACGGCAGCCGGTTGGCGAACTGGGACAGGTGGACCAGCGACAGCAGCTCGTCGACCTTGGCGGCGATCTCCCGCTTGGGACGCTTCCTGATCTTGAGCCCGAAGCCGACGTTGTCGGCCACGCTCATGTGCCGGAATGCCGCGTAGTGCTGGAAGACGAAGCCGACGTTCCGCTTCTGGGCCGGCAGCCTGGTCGCGTCGTTGCCCTCGATCTCGACCGTGCCCTCGTCGGACAGCTCGAGCCCGGCGATGATCCGCAGCAGCGTCGACTTGCCACCGCCGCTGGGGCCGAGCAGCGCGGTCAGCTGACCGGAGGGGATCTCCAGGTCGATGTCGGAGAGCGCGACGAAGTCGCCGAAGCGCTTGCCGACGCCACGAACGTTGATGCTCACTGTTCCCTCGTTCATCGGGGGGAGTCCTCCTTGGGACGCAGGCTGGTCACGACGACCAAAGCGATGACGGCGATCAGGGCCAGGATGAAGGCCGCGGTGTAGGCGGTGATGGTGTTCTCGGGTCCGAACTGCTGGTAGCGCTCCTCGACCAGCAGCGTGGCGGACTGGGTACGCATGGCCACGCCGCCGGACACGATCTTGACGGCGCCGAACTCACCCAGCGCGCGGGCCAGGCTGAGCACCACGCCGTACAGCAACGCCCACTTGATCGAGGGCAGCGTGATGCGCAGGAACGACTGCAAAGGTGAGGCGCCCAGGCTGCGGGCCGCCTGCTCGGCGTCGGTGCCGATCTCGGTGAGCACCGGCACGAGCTCCCGGATCACCAGCGGGAGGCTGACGAAAGCGGTGGCCAAGATCATCCCCGGCGGGGCGTAGATGATCTGGAACCCCGCGGACTCCAGTGACTGACCGAGCCAGCCGGTACGACCGCTGTACACCAGCAGCAGGGCCAGACCGACGACGATCGGCGACACCGACAGCGGCAGGTCGATGAAGGCCGAGAGCGCACGCCGACCGGGGAAGGTGTAGCGACTCAGCAGCAACGAGATGATGATGCCGAAGATCGTGTTGATCAACACCGCCCAGAACGCGATCGACAACGTGAGCTGGAAGGCGAAGATCACGTCGGGCTGACGCAAGGCCTCCAGCACCGGCTCGAGACCTTGCGAGAAGGTCGCCTTGGCCACCAGGGCTACCGGCCAGATCACGAGGAAGAACAGGTAGCCGATCACCACCGCGCGCAGCACCCAGCGAAAGGGCGAGCGGCTCCGGACGGTGATCACCTTGCCGCGCGGTGCTGCGGCGGCCGGCGTAGGCCGGACCTGGGTGTCAACCATGACGAGCCACCCTTCGCGAGATGATGTCCAGCGCGACGATCACGACCAACGCGACGAGGAGCAGGATCGAGGCCACCGCCGCCGCGTCGGTCAGCTTGTCCCCCTCGACGTAGGACAGGATCCGGACCGAGGCGACCTCGGTCGAGTACGGCAGGTTGCCCGACAGCAGCACCAGCGACCCGTACTCACTGATCCCACGGGCGAAGCTGAGCGCCGCACCGGAGGTGATGGCCGGCGCCAGCGCCGGGATGATCAAGGTGCGGAAGGTGGTGAAGCGGGACGCACCGAGCGATGCGGCCGCCTCCTCCACCTCCGGCTCGAGCTCCTGCAGCACCGGCTGCACCGTCCGGACGACGAACGGCAACGTGACGAAGAGGAAGGCCAGGAAGACGGCCATCCGGGTGTTGGCCCAGTCCACACCGAGAGGGCTGGACGGCCCGTACAGGCTCAACAACACCATGCCCGCGACGATCGTCGGCAGGGCGAACGGGATGTCGATCACCACCTCGAGGATCTGCTTGCCGCGGAACCGGTCGCGGACCAGCACCCAGGCGATCGCGGTGCCCATCACGATGTTCACCAGGGTCACCAGAAAGGCCTGGGTGATCGTCAGACGCAGCGCGGCGGCGGTCTGCTCGCTGGTCAGCGCCTGCCAGTACGCCGCCCAGCCCCCCTCGGAGGCCTGGACCAGGATGGCGGTGAGCGGGATCAGCACGAGCAGGCTGAACCAGATCATCGTCACCCCCAGCCCGATCCCGGCCACCGGGGTCAGGGAGGTCGACGTGCGTCGTCTCCGTCGTCGACCGGCCGGCGGAGGGGTCTCCTCCGGCCGCTCGACCAGGGGGGTGAGGGCGGGCGCGGTCACTGCGACTTGCCCGTGGCCTTCTGCACCTCGGGAACGATGCCCGTCTTCTCCTCGAAGAACTTGGCGTTCACCGCTTCCCAGCCGCCCAGGTCGGCGATGGTGAACAGCTTGCTCGGCACCGGGAACGGGTTGGCCGGGTCATTGGCGCCCTCGACCGTGCCGACGGGGGTCTCAGCGTTGACCGACCGGAAGCCCTTCTTCACGAACTCCTCCTGGCCGGCGGTGCTCAGCACGAAGTCCAGGTAGGTCTTGGCCTTGGGGTTGGCATCCTTCAGCACGGCGCCCGGGTTCTCGATCTTCAGGGTGGCGTCGGGCACGATGTAGTCGAAGTCCTCGCCCGACTGGCGGGCCAGGATCGCCTCGTTCTCGTACGAGATCAGCACGTTGCCGGCACCCTCGAGGAAGGCGTTGGTGGCGTCGCGACCGCTGCCCGGCAAGGCGGCGACGTTGCCGAAGAACTTGGTCAGGTACGCCTCGGCGTCGGCCTCGGTGCCGCCGTTGGCGATCACCTGCTGGTAGGCGGCCAGGATGTTCCACCGCGCCGAGCCCGACGACGCCGGGTTCGGGGTGATGATCTTGACGCCGTCCTTGGTGAGGTCGTCCCAACCCTTGATGCCCTGTGGGTTGCCCTTCGGCACCACGATCACCACCACCGAGTCCGACACGATGCCCTTGGTGGCGTTCTTGTTCCAGTCATCGGCGACCAAGCCGGCCTTGACCAGCCGGGTGACGTCGCCCTCGAGCGAGAAGTTGACGTAGTCGGCTTTGAGGCCGTTGACCACCGCGCGGCTCTGGTCGCCGGAGGCGCCGTAGGACTCCTCCCAGACCACACCCTTGCCGTCCGGGGTCTCGGCGAACTTCTTCTGGATCGCGTTGTTCGCCTCCTTCGGCACGGCGAAGCCGACCAGGTGCAGCGTGGTCGTGTCCGAGCCGTCGCCGGCCGGTGCGGCGGAGCCGCCGACGCAGCCGCCGAGGGTGGAAACGACCCCCACCGCCACGAGACCGGCTGCGGCGCGCATCACCTGACGGCGCGAGAGCGGAGTTGACATGACGTTCCCCCAAAATCTGAGCGAGACCCATAGGGCCTCTAATTCCTAGTAGTTCGACAGAGAATAAGGACATCTCAGCATTTGCTGAGACTCTGTCTCGGATGGCGAGACGGGGAATAGGGCCAAGGCCGCCGCGGTTGGCGCCGGCATGGCTCGAGCAATCGTGTACACCGCCTTCGGCGGACCCGAGGTCATGCATCTCGTGGACGTTCCCGATCCGACCCCCGACGACGGCGAGCTCGCGGTCCGGGTGGAGGCGGCCGGGGTGAACCCGATCGACTGGAAGCTGCGATCGGGGCTGCGCCCTTCCGCCGCCATCGCCGAGCCCCGCCGGATGGGGTCCGACGCTGCCGGTGTGATCACGGCTGTCGGGACGGGAGTGGACGGGTTCGCCGTCGGTGATCGGGTGGTCCTCAAGGGCGTGTCCGGCGCGTACGCCACCGACGTCGTGGTCTCGGCCGCCAACGCCTGGATCCGACCGCCCCAGGTCGGGGCGGTCGCAGGTGCTGCACTGGGCGTACCGGTCGGCACCGCGTACCAGACGCTTCGTTCGCTGCGGGTCGGCGCGGGTGACACGCTGCTGGTGCACGGCGGATCCGGGGCGGTCGGACAGGCGATCATCCAGTACGCGGTCCGCTGGGGGGCAACCGTCGTCGCGACGGCCTCATCCGCCCGGTTCGAGCGGGTACGGACGCTCGGCGCGACCCCGATCGCGTACGGAGCGGGGCTGGCCGACCGGGTGCGCACGGTCGCTCCGGGCGGTGTCTCCGTGGCGATCGACGCGGCGGGCACCGACGAGGCGCTGCAGACCTCGGTGGAGCTGGTGGCCGACAAGACGCGGATCGCGACGCTGGTCCGCGGTCGGGACGCTCCGGGCTACGGCATCCGCGCCTTCAGCGGCGGCAGCCCCGAACCTCTCACCGGGCAGCAGAACGCGTGGCGGACCGAGGCGATCCCCGTCACGCTGGCCCTGCTGGCCACCGGGTCCTTCTCGGTCGAGGACGGGCTGACGTTCCCGCTCGCCGATGCCGCCGAAGCTCACCGCGTCGGTCAGGCTGGAGCCCGCGGAAAGATCGTCCTGCTGCCCTGAGTGACGGGCGCCGGCCTCTGCTGGCTGGACGTGCGTGCTCCCGGGCTGCCGTTCTCGACTCGGCGGCGCCATCCGGCGGCGGGTGAGGTGATCCGGGCCGGGTTCTTGACTCGGCGGCGTCATCAGGCGGCCCTGAGGTGCTCGGAGCCGCCGTTCTCGACTCGGCGGCGCCATCAGGCGGCCCGAGACGGCAGACGAGCCGACGCCGGTGACTCCGCGGTCGCATGTGCACGCCGGCAGCCACGTCCGGCTGCCAGAACCCACCCGGAAGCCACAAACGGCCACTCCACCCCGCGCCGCCAGCCGCCAAAACCAACCGAGAAGCCACAAACGGCCACCCCACCCGGCGCCGCCAACCGCCGGAACCCACCACGAAGCCACGAACGGCCACCCGGCCGCCCACCAGGAAGTGGCCGGTCAGGCGACGGCGCCGGCCTTGGTTGCCTCGGGCACCTCGACCAGGCGACCGGTGCTGACGTCGTACAGGTAGCCGTAGATCGGGATGGTCGGCGGCACCAAGGGGTGGGAGCGGATCCGTGTCACGTCCTCGGCCACACTCTGGGCGTTGTCGGTGATCGTGAGCCAGTCGATGTACTTCGCCTCGGACGATCCGGGCCCGGTGCCCACGTCGTAGAAGCCGTCCTCCCCGAGAGCTGCGGTCTCCAGGCTGTCGGCCAGCAGGCCGCGCATCACCTCGTCGGTGAAGAACTCCATCCCGCAGTCGGTGTGGTGGACGACGAACCACTCCTTCGTGCCCAGCAGCTTGTACGAGATGACGAGCGAGCGGATCGCGTCGTCACTCGCCCGGCCACCGGCATTGCGGATCACGTGGGCGTCCCCCTCCCGCAGGCCCGCGTACTTGGCTGGATCGAGTCTCGCGTCCATGCAGGTGAGAATGGCGAAACCACGCGCCGGAGGCAGCGCCAGGTCGGCCTTCGCCCCGAACGACGCCGCATAGCCCTCGTTCGCGGCCAGGACTTCCGACAGAACCGTCATCGATCTCTCCTCGAGTTGGCACGGCTTCCGTACAGACATCCGATCTCTGCTGTACCTAGTTGGATAGTAGGAATCCGGGCCGACCGCGGTCAACCGCGATCGGTCACCGTCCGGCCGGTGGACTCCGACGCGACTCCCGCGACGCTATGATGGGCAGCGAAACAATCCTCGGGAGGGAAAGGATTCGTGCGTTGCCCCCGAGACCTTGGGACCTGCCGACTGCGCCTCGGCAGCCCGACGAGTGACCATGAGCGCGACGACCGTCTTCCGGGCAGGGACGATCGAGTCCCTCCGTAGCCAGCTCGGCGACCGCGGCGGCGATCTGGTGGGCGACCTGATCGCCATGTACCTGGTGCAGGCACGAGACCTGGTGGGCCAGGTCGAGGCCGCCGGAGCAGCTCCGGATCTGAGCCGGCTCCGGGCGGCTGCGCACAAGCTCAAGGGCAGTACAGCCACCCTGGGCGGCGATCGACTGGCCGCCGTCTGCCAGTGGATCGAGGGCACCCCACCCGCCGAGCTCGATGTCGACCGCGCGACCACCGAGGTGCGGCGGGAGTTCGAGCTGCTCGCCGCCGAGCTCGCCGAGTACCGCTCTGCCCTCGTCGGTGAGCCCGGCGGCTCGGAAGCCGTCTGAGCCATGTCGAGCCCACCGAGCCACGGTGCGTCCCTGCCGACCGCCCCGTCCCTGCCGACCGCCCCGTCCCTGCCGACCGCCCCGTCCCTGCCGACCGCCCCGTCCCTGCCGACCGCCCCGTCCCTGCCGAGTGCCCCGTCCCTGCCGCGCGCCCCGTCCCTGCCGAGTGCTCAGTCTCTCGCCCCGTCGATGTACCGACAGATCGTCGAGTCCGGCAACGAGGGCATCTGGGTGTTCGATCTGGACGGCACGACGGCGTACGTGAACGCGCGGATGGCCGGGATGCTGGGCTACAGCGTCGAGGAGATGGCGTCGATCTCACTGCTGGAGGTCCTGGACGACGACGGCAGAGACCAGGGTGCCGCGTTCCTGGCTCGGCAGCGGGAGGCCGGAGGTACGACCGAGTCGGCGGAGTGCCTGCTGCTGCGCCGCGATGGAGAGCCGGTCTGGACCGTCATCAGCCACAGCCCGTGGCAGGACCAGAACGGTGCGTATCTGGGCCTGATCGCGTTCGTCAACGACATCACCGAGCGGCGCCGTCTCAGCGACGAGCTGCGCCGGCGCGAGGAACAGCTCGCGGAGGCCCAGCGGGTCGCTCACCTGGGGAGCTGGGAGTGGGACGTCGCCGCGGACCAGCTCCAGTGGTCCGACGAGCTCTACCGCATCTTCCAGCTGGCCCCGGGCGGCTTCGACGGCACGTTGGAGGGCTACCTCGCGTTGGTGCACCCCGATGACCGGGCGATGACGGCCGCGATGGTGAGGGCCTGTCTGGAGGGCCTCCCCGGCTTCGAGTTCGATCAGCGGATCGGTGGCGGAGGAGGTCAGCGGGTGGTCTGGGTGCGTGCGTCCGGCGAGGTGCTGCGCGACGACACAGGACGTCCGCTGCTGATGCGCGGCACCGCCCTCAACATCACGGCGTACAAGGAGGCGGAGAGCGAGCTCGAGGCGGCCAGAGACACCGCGTTGGCGGCGCTGCGGGCCAAATCCGCCTTCCTGGCGACCATGAGCCACGAGATCCGGACCCCGATGAACGGCGTGATCGGTCTGGCCGACCTGCTGATCGACACCGACCTGGATGACCGACAGCGCCAGTACGTCTCGGGGGTCCAGACCGCGGGAGAGGCCCTGCTGGCGATCATCAACGACGTGCTGGACTTCTCCAAGATCGAGGCCGGGCGGATGGAGCTCGAGGTCATCGATCTCGACGTCACGGCTGTGGTCGAGGAGGTCGCGGGTCTCCTCGCCCGGCAGGCGCATGCCAAGGGGATCGAGCTCATCACCCGCTGCCCGGGACCCTCCACTCCCCTGCGCGGCGATCCGTCGCGGCTCCGGCAGGTGCTGCTGAATCTCACCGCCAACGCGATCAAGTTCACCGACGCAGGTGAGGTCGTCCTGTCGGCGGAGCTGACGGCGACCTCCGACGACACCGTCGACCTCACGTTCGAGGTCTCCGACACCGGGATCGGCATCTCGCCCGCCCATCAAGTGCACATCTTCCAGCCGTTCTCCCAGGTCGATGCCTCGACCACCAGACGTTTCGGGGGTACGGGGCTGGGTCTGGCCATCTCCCGACAGCTGGTCGAGACGATGGGGGGCGATCTCACGGTGGCCAGCCGGCTCGGCGCCGGCAGCGTCTTCCAATTCACGGTGCGCCTTCCCCGAGGACGGGTCCGGATCGCCACACCACCCGGATCTCTGGCGCCGCTGCCGGAGGGGATGGCCGTGCTCGTGGTCGACGACAACGCGACGAACCGGCTGATCCTGCACGAGCAGCTGGTGGCCTGGCGTCTTCGACCCCAGCTCGCCGACAACGGTCCTGCCGCCCTTCTGCTCCTGCACCGGGCAGCGGCCGCCGGCACCCCGTTCCCCCTCGCCCTCCTGGACGTCAACATGCCGGCCATGGACGGTCTCGAGCTCGCGCGCCAGATCAAGGACTCCCCCGAGCTGTCCGGAACCCAGCTCGTGGTGCTGACCTCCACCGACGTCGCCAGTGCCGAGCTCGACAGCGCCCACATCTCCGCGCACCTGAACAAGCCGGTGCGCTCCGCACAGCTGCACGCCTGTCTGAGTCGGGTGCTGCAGCCGGCCACTCGCGTCCCGTGCCCGGACGAGACCGGGTTCCTCGAGCCCCATCAGCCGGGTCGGGGCCGCGTCCTCGTGGTGGAGGACAACGCGATCAACCAGCTCGTGGCGCGTGGCCTGCTCGACCGGTTGGGGTTCGAGTCCGACCTCGCCGGGAACGGCTACGAGGCGCTCTCCGCGCTCGAGCGGACCGCGTACTCCGCGGTGCTGATGGACTGTCAGATGCCCGAGATGGACGGGTACACGGCGACCGCGGAGATACGACGGCGGGAGGGAGCGAACCGGCACCTCCCGATCATCGCCATGACGGCCGGGGCGCTGGCCGGCGACGAAGAGCGTTGCCTCGCGGCCGGGATGGACGCCTACCTGCCCAAGCCGATCGACAGCGTGCAGCTCGAGGCCGTCCTGACGCGCTGGGTGGTCGGCGGGACCTGAGTGCGTCGCGGTGCGTCCTCGGGCTCAGTACTCGTGCCAGGTGCGGTGGTCCGACGATGCCCGGCCCACCGCCACCGGACCGACCCAGACGAGGTCGTCGAGGTTCACCACGATCGCCTCCTGGGTCGAGCGGGCGATCACCACGACAGCGGAGGCGCTGTCATCAGGGTTCTCCTCCCGGTGGGGCACCCAGGGCGGCACGAACACGTAGTCGCCGGGCGAGGTGACGATGCGGATCTCCTCGTCACCCTCCAGGAACACGAACTCCGGATGGCCGGCGACCACGTAGATGCCGGTCTCGGACTCCCCGTGGTGGTGGTTCCCGGACCCGGTGGTCGGCGGGACGATCGTCTCGCCCATCCAGATCCGCTCCGAACCCACGGTGCGGCCCGAGATCGCCTCGCGTCGTTGCATTCCGGAGGTCTGTCGCGTGTCCGCGGAGAGGTCGCCGGAGCGCACGTGGTGCAGCTGACGATCACGACCATCACCCCCGTCGTGGGCTGGGCGTTGGTCCTGCGGTCCACGATGTGAATTCCCGACCATCCCGGGAATATAGACCGGCGATGCAGGTTGCTGCCTATATGACCACTGTGGATTTCTGGTTCGACCCGCTCTGCCCGTTCGCTTGGATCACGTCCCGGACGGTGCTCGAGGTGGAGAAGGTCCGCGACATCGAGGTGACCTGGCGCATCATGAGCCTGGCCTACCTGAACGAGGACAAGGACATCTCCGACGAGTACCGCGAGATCCTGAAGGACGCGTGGCAGCCGGTGCGGGTGAGCATGGCCGTCGAGGAACAGTACGGCCAGGAGAAGCTGGCGGACCTCTACACCTCCCTCGGTACCCGCAAGCACACCGACGGGGCCGAGAAGTTCGACCGGGCGCTGATCACGGCCGCGCTGGAGGAAGCCGGTCTGCCGGGCTCCCTCGCGGACGCGATGGACGACTCGTCCTTCGACGATGCCATCCGCAAGTCCCACCACGAGGGGATGGACCAGGTCGGCTACGACGTCGGGACACCGACGATCGCGATCGACGGGCAGGCGTTCTTCGGACCGGTGCTGACCCGGATCGCCAGGGGTGAGGACGCCGGCCGCATCTGGGACGGCGCCGTCGCCCTGGCCTCGTTCCCGTACTTCGCCGAGCTGAAGCGGACCCGCCAGAGCGAGCTGCACTTCGACTGACCAGCGGAGACCGTCAGGCGGTCGCCGTCTGGAAGGAGTGGGCAGTCACGTCCAGCTGCCAGTGCTCGGTATCTGCCGCCGTTCCGCCGGCGCCTCGGCCACCGGCGGTATCCAGCTGCAGCCCTGCTCGCTGCATCACCCGCCCGGCGGCCGGGTTGCCGGCCGGCGTGGTGGCGATCACTGTCGACATCTCGGCCGCGCGGGCCATCTCGATCAGCTGGAGCATGCCCTCGGTGCCGTAGTCCTCGTCCCACGCCCGGCGGCGGAGCCGGTAGCCGAGTCTGACGGCCCTGTCACCCGACGCGACCTCACCCGTCACAACGGGGGTCATCATGAACCAGCCGAGGAACGCGCCGGTGGCGCGCTCGCGGGCGACCCAGAACCCCAGCTGGTCGGTGCGCTGTTGCTGGGCCATCAGACGCGGCATCTCCTCGGCGAGCACCCGGGCGGGCGTCATCGGCGGGGAGTCGTCGAAACCCATCACCTCGGCGTCGGTGGTCAGCGCCACCACGTCGTCGACATCGGGCCAGCTCGCGCGGCGCAGAACCATGCGATCGGTTTCGGGCACAGGAGGCCTCACTTCTCGGTGGTCAGGTCACCCGGCGCCAGCTGGCTGCCAGGACCGCCGACATCACGGCCTGCGGGAACCACCCAGTGTACGGGGAAACGGCCACCTCGGCGGCGCGGTGCGATCCCGGGTCGTGCTCGACCCGTGTGGCACCGGCTGCCGAACCGGCTCTCGACGAGGTTTCGACGGGGCCCGTCGCGAGGGCCGGGGACCGCGAATTAGGCTTTCGGCACCAGGGAAGGGACGTACTGGATGAGCGAGAACGCGTTGCCGGACGACAGCTCGGTCCACGCCCACGTGGGCATGATCTGCTTCAAGACCGGTCCGCCGCACCACGTCGGGATCGAGCTCGAGTGGCTGCTGTCCTCGACCTCCGATCCCGACCGGCACCTTGCCCCGACCACGCTCGACGACGTGATCCGTGACCTGACCCCGATGCCCGGCGGAAGCCGGATCACGTTGGAGCCCGGCGGCCAGCTGGAGCTCAGCTCCCCGGTCGCCGATGATCTCTCCCGCTGCTGGCGTGACCTCGAACGGGACACCGGTCGCCTCGACCTGATCCTCGCCCGGCACGGCCTGACCGCGTTGGCGGTCGCCCTGGATCCCGTACGCCCGGCGCGGCGGTTGCTGCGAACCCCCCGCTACGACGCGATGCAGGACTACTTCGACCGTCGGGGCGACGCCGGGCTGACGATGATGACCGGCACCGCCGCCGTCCAGATCAACCTCGACGCCGGTGCCGACGCCGTCGACGTGGCGCGGCGCTGGTCCCTGCTGCACGCGGTCGGGCCCGCCCTGGTCGCCGCCTTCGCCAACTCTCCGATGCACCTGGGTCGGGTCACCGGGTGGAAGTCCACCCGGCAGCGCGTGGTGGCGACCATGGACCCCAGCCGGAGGTGGGCTCCCCGTGGACCGGATCCGGTGGCGGCCTGGACGGAGTACGCGCTGGATGCACCGGTGATGATGTGCCGACGTCGCGGCGACTGGCTGGCCTCGCCGGGGTTCACCTTCCGCGACTGGATCGCCGGCGTGGCCGGGGTCGCTGCTCCGACCGAAGACGATCTCACCTATCACCTGACCACCCTGTTCCCGCCCGTCCGTCCGCGGGGTTGGCTGGAGGTGCGCTACGTCGACGCCCAGCCGCGTCGGTGGTGGCCGGTGCCGCCCGCGGTGCTGTCGGCGCTGGTCCAGGACCCGATCGCGGCCGACGCCGTACGCGAGGCAACGGCCGCGGCACCCCCGAGCTGGGAGGTCGCAGCCCGACAGGGACTGACCGATCCCGCCCTCCGGCGCGCGGCCGTGCGGTGCTTCGAGGCCGCGCTCTCCGCTCTCCCCCGGCTCGGCGCCGACCCGGCCCTGATCACGCAGGTCACCGACTACCTGGAGCGCTTCGTCATCCGCGGGCGCTGCCCCGCCGATGACTTCCTCGACGACCTGTTCGGCTCCCCTGCCCGCCGGATCCTCTCGACAGCCGAGCATTCATGATCACCAGAGCGACCACGGAGCGACCGCGATGAGCACCACCGAAACCCAGGACATCAAGGAGTTCCTCGCCCGGGAGCTGGAGCGCGGCCGCGGCCGTTCTCTCGGTCTCACGACCGAGGTGCTCGACGATGCCGAGCTGACCGCTCAGCACTCGACCCTGATGTCGCCGCTGGTCTGGGATCTCGCCCACGTGGGCAACTACGAAGAGCTGTGGTTGCTCCGCGCCACCTCCGGAGCGCCGTCACTCCGTCCGGAGATCGACCCCCTGTACGACGCCTTCGAGCACCCACGCGCCACCCGGCCCAGTCTCCCGCTGCTGACCCCGACCGAGTCCCTGGGCTACCTCGACCTGGTCCGTCGTCAGGTGCTCGACACCCTCGACCGGGTACGTCTGGACGACTCGGATCCGTTGCTGGCCTCGGGTTTCGTCTATCGGATGGTTCTCCAGCACGAGCACCAGCACGACGAGACGATGCTGGCCACCCACCAGCTGCGTCGCGGTGCCCGCGCCCTCCCGGACACCACGTCAGCCCCGCCCCCACGAGCGAGCCACTGGCCGGCGGAGGTGCTGGTGCCGGCGGGGTCGTTCGTGATGGGCACCTCGACCGACCCGTGGGCGCTCGACAACGAGCGACCCGCCCATCGGGTCGACCTGCCCGCGTACTACCTGGACACCACCCCGGTGTCGAACGCCGCCTACCGCACCTTCGTCGAGTCCGGCGGCTACGACGACGAACGCCTGTGGAGCGCGGCCGGTTGGCAGTGGCGCTGCCGCTCCGGGAAGCGCAGTCCGGCCTTCTGGGTCAGGGAATCCGGCAGCTGGCTCCGTCGACGGCTCGGCGCCCTCGAGCAGCTGCCGGACGAGGAGCCCGTGCAGCACGTGTGCTACTTCGAGGCCGACGCCTACGCCCGGTACGCCGGTCGCCGACTGCCCACCGAGGCGGAGTGGGAGAAGGCCGCGTCCTGGGACCCGGTCACCGAGACCAAGCGACGCCACCCCTGGGGTGACGACGCGCCGGGCCCCGAGCACGCCAACCTGGGTCAGACCCGGACCCGGCCCGCCCCGGTCGGCTCGTTCCCGGCCGGCGCCTCGGCGTACGGGATCCTCCAGCTGCTCGGCGACGTCTGGGAGTGGACCTCGACCGACTTCACCGGCCATCCCGGGTTCTGCACCTACCCGTACCGGGAGTATTCGGAGGTGTTCTTCGGCAGTGAGCACAAGGTGCTCCGTGGGGGGTCCTGGGCCACGGATCCGCTGGTCTGCCGCGCCACCTTCCGCAACTGGGACTACCCGATCCGGCGGCAGATCTTCGCCGGCTTCCGGACCGCGCGGAACGCCTGATGTGTCGCCACCTGGCCTACCTCGGGCCACCGCTCACCCTGGCGGAGCTGCTGCTCACCCCGCCCCACTCGCTGTTGCGCCAGTCGTGGGCGCCGCGTCGCCAGCGGTACGGCACGGTGAACGCCGACGGCTTCGGCGCCGGCTGGTACGTGCCGGGCCGCCCCGAGCCGGTGCGCTACCGGCGGGCCCAGCCGATCTGGAGCGACGCCTCGTTCGGCTCGCTGGCGCCCACCGTGTCCAGCGGCTGCGTCCTGGCTGCCGTCCGTTCCGCGACGCCGGGCTTCGGACCTGACGAGTCGTGCGCCGCGCCGTTCACCGCCCAACGCTGGCTGTTCAGCCACAACGGGCGGCTGGCCGACTGGCCCGCCGCTCGGAAGGCCCTCGCCGACCGGACGTACGAGATCACGGAGGCCTCCGCACCGGTCGACTCGGCGCTGCTGTTCGGTCTCGCCGCCGCCCGGTGGGCGGCCGGCGCCTCGCTGGCCACCGGGCTGCGCGACGCCGTCCGCGACGTGCTGGCCGTCGGCGGCGGCCGGCTCACGCTGCTGGCCACCGACGGCACCGCGCTCGCCGCCACCTGCGTCGGCGAGCCGGTGTTCGTCGTCGAGCGCGAGGACGCCGTCGTGGTGGCCTCCGAGCCGTACGACGACGATCCCCGGTGGACCGAGGTGCCCGACGACACCATCCTGCACGCCGACCGCGACGGCGTGATCATCACGCCACTCCACGAGCCTGAGGACCTGCCATGACCACCACTCACCTCGATGTGCACCTGACTTCTGATGACCTGCGCGCGACCTTGATCGCGGATGCTCGTCAGGGGCTGACCGCGACGCCGAAGACCCTGCCGGCCAAGTACTTCTACGACGCTCGCGGCAGCGAGCTGTTCGAGGAGATCACCGGGCTGACCGAGTACTACCCGACCCGCACCGAGGAGGCCATCCTCACCCGGTACGCCGACGCCGTGGTCGCCGAAGCCGGTCGGCCGGAAACCCTGGTGGAGCTGGGATCCGGGTCGTCGACCAAGACCCGGCTGCTGCTGGACGCCCTGGCCGCGGCCGGGCGCCTGCGCCGGTACGTGCCCGTCGACGTCAGCGCCACGGCCCTCGACGGTGCCCTCGGCGTGCTCGCCCGGGACTACCCCGGCCTCGAGCTGCACGGCGTGGTCGCCGACTTCGAGGCGCACCTGGACCGGCTGCCCACGTCCGCCGGTCGCCTGGTTGCCTTCCTGGGCAGCACGATCGGCAATCTCGACCCGGTCGAGCGATCCCGTTTCTTCCGGGCCCTGCGGGCCGAGCTGGACATCGGCGACGCGTTCCTGCTGGGGGTGGACCTGGTCAAGGCCGAGCACCGGTTGGTGGCCGCCTACGACGACGCCGCGGGTGTCACCGCCGAGTTCAACCGCAACGTGCTCCGGGTGCTGAACGCGGCCCTCGGTGCCGACTTCCGACCGGAGCGGTTCGATCACGTCGCCCGCTGGAACACCGAGGCGGAGTGGATGGAGATGGCCCTACGGGCCCGGGACGCGATGACGGTCACCCTCCCCGACCTCGACCTCCGGGTCGACCTCGCCGCCGGTGAGGAGATCCGGACCGAGATCTCGGCCAAGTTCCGCCGACCGGGTCTGACCGCCGAGCTGGCCGCCGCCGGCTTCTCGCTCACGTCCTGGTGGACCGACCCGGCCGGTGACTTCGCTCTCGCCCTGTCCGTGCCCGATCTCTGATGAACGCCGGCTTCAGCGCGCTGGCGGTGTCCAGCCGGTGGTAGACGCGGTCGTGGGAGACCACCGGCGGCACCTGCCCGTTCTCCGGTGAGGCCACCGGGTGGTCCTCCGACGAGCTGAGGGCTCGCAGACACACCAGATGGCTCGAGCCCTTGGGGATGCCCATCTGGTCACTCCTCCACGATCACGGGACAGATGAGAGGCGCGTTCCCCACAGGCACCAGCCGAGGACGGCTCGCGTCGTCGGTGACCCGGGGGCCGGGTTTTCCCACCCCGGCATGATGGAGGCATGGATCCCGGCGCGCACTCCGTGGCCTTTCCGCGCCGCTGGTGGTATCCCGTGGCCCAGTCGTCGGAGCTCGGCCGCCGACCCCTGGCCGTCACCTTGATGGACACGCCGCTCGTGGTGTTCCGCGCCGCCGGCGGGACGCCGGCGGTGGTGCTCGACCGGTGCGCCCATCGCAACTACCCGCTCTCGCTCGGACGGGTCACCGACGACGGACTGCTCGAGTGCGGCTATCACGGCTGGAGCTACGACGGCGACGGACGGTGCCGGGCGATTCCCGGCCTCCGCGAGGCCCGTACCCAGTCCACCTGGCACGTACCCACGCACGCGACGGTGGAGCAGGACGGTTTCGTGTGGGCGTGGGGCGAGCCGGACTCCGAGCCGACCCGGGCCCCGTTCGCCCTGCCCGTGGTCGACGGCCCCGGCGCCGGCCAGACGGTCTTCCGCTGTGACCTGGACGCGACCTTGCGCGCGGCCAGCGAGAACGCTCTCGATGTCCCGCACACCGCCTTCCTGCACCGCGGGTTGTTCCGGGGTGGCGATCGCCGCACCATCACCGCCGTCCGGCGTCCGATCGACGGCGGCGTGGAGGTGCAGTACCTCGGCGAACCGGTCGGCATGGGGCCGATCCGGCTGGGCAAGGACTCCGGCCGTACGTTCGATCACTGGGACCGCTTCCTGCTCCCCTCCGTCGCGCAGATCGAGTACGCCGTCGCGGGCTGGTTCCGGATCGTGAACACGATCGTCCAGCTACCGCTCTCCCCGTTCCGCACCCGGGCCTGGTTCGTGGTGCGCTTCGCCAGCCGGCTGCCGGCGCCGCTGGTGCGCACTGTCGTCCGGCAGCAGGGCAAGCACATCCTGCGGCAGGACGCCGAGGGGCTGGCGCGACAGACGGAGCAGACCCAGCGGTTCGGTGGCGAGCGGTACGCCTCGACCGAGATCGATCTGCTGGGTACGGCGATCTGGCGCCTGCTGCGTCAGGCCGAACGGGCGGAGCAGCCCGACGGCACCAGCCTTCCCCTGACGACCATCAGCGAGCGCACCGTCGTGTTCGATGCCTGAGCAGCCGCTCGGCCGGTGGCTGAACGCGACGAGGTGAGCACCACCGACGGAGCACGCCTGCACCGGGAGTCCTTCGTGCTGGATCTGCACGCACACGGCCCGGACTTCCTCCCGCAGCCGTTCCGGTCCGTGTGGCGGGCGAGCGTCGGTGCGCCGACCGAGGACCGGTTCGATGCGCTGCGCGTGGGCGGCGTCGACGCTGTGGTCGCGAGCGCGGTGGGCGACCCGATCGTCACGCGCTGCTACCTGGGCCGCAGCCCGTGGGACGCGGTCGATGCCCAGCTCCACCGGATCGAGCGACAGGCCGCCGCGGCCGGCGCCATCGTCGCCTCGTCGGTGGAGGCCCTGGCCCTGGCCCGGTCCGGCGGCAGGCCCGCCGTGCTGCTCGGCATCGAGGGTGCCGATGCGGTGGGTCACGACATCGACCGGATCGACGCCTGGCACCAGCGGGGTGTTCGCCTGATCGGTCTGGTGCACCTCGGTGACAACACCCTCGGCACCACCTGCCTGCCGTGGCAGCGGTACGCCGGCCCACTGCCCGTACGCCGCCGTGACCGGTCGGGACTCACCGCGCTGGGCCGCCGCGTCGTCTCGCGGTCGAACCGGCTGGGCGTGCTGGTCGACGTCGCCCACGGTGATCGGTCCACCGTGCTGGACACCGCCGCCACCACCAGCGCTCCGGTCGTGTCCTCGCACAGTGGGGCGCGGGTGCTGCAGGACTTCCCGCGCTACCTGCGCGACGACGAGCTGCGCGCGATCGCCGGGACCGGCGGACTGGTCGGGCTGTGGCCCTACCGGAACCGGCGCCAGGGCGTGCGTGACCTGCCCGACCTGATGGCGCACGCCCGGCACATCGCCGACACGATCGGCCCCGAGCACCTGGCCCTCGGCACCGACATGAACGGCCTGCCCGGGGCGATGGCCGGGTTCAGCGGTGCGACCGACCTGCCGCGGGTGACCAGTGCCTTACTCGACGCAGGCTTCGACCGGGCTGAGGTGGCGGGGATCCTGGGCGGAAACGCTCTGCGCGTGCTACAGCTCGTCCAGGAGCACGCGAGCTCGCCCCCGAGATAGAGGCCGGGTCGCGGGCACCGGCGTCGGCCGCCCGGAGACCTCCCGCAGCAGCATCTCGTAGCGGTCGACCATGATCCTGGCGTCGAAGTCCTCGGCCCGCGCCCGGACCGTCCCGCGGTCGATCCGGCGGGCAGCCTCGACAGCGGCGGCGAGCGCGGCAGCCGTGTCCTCCGCGGCCAGCCGGCCGGCGCCGGGTGTCACGATCTCCGCCGCCGCACCGTTGGCGAAGGCGGCCACCGGGGTGCCGCAGGACATCGCTTCGACGAGGGTCAGACCGAACGGCTCGGCCCACACCGACGACGACACGAACACCGCGCCGCGGGCCAGCTGACGGGCCAGTGCTTCGTGGCCGAGATGACCGACGTGACTGACCCCCGTCCCGAGTCGAGGGGCGATCTCGGCGTCGAAGTAGGCCTGATCGGCGATCGGGCCGCTGAACTCCAGCCGCAGGGAGGTGCGGCGGATGGCGTCGATGGCCAGGTGCAGCCCCTTCTCGGGGGTGATCCGCGCCGCCCAGACCGCCAGATCGGCTTCGGCCACGCCGTTGTCCACCCAGCGGTCGAGCTGGATGCCGTTCGGCACGCAGGTGACGACCGGCAGGACCTCTCGCCACGCCGCCGAGTTGAACTCCGACACACTCACGTACGCGTGTCGCGGATCGGGTTCCCAGCCGGGTTCGGTGATGACGGCCAGCACCTTCTCCAGCGTGGGCGGGGTGTGCAGGATCGTGATCATCGGCTGGCCGGCCAGCGAGGTGTACGGCTGGGGACCGAGGGAGTTGTTCAGGACCGCGTCGTAGCCGTCCTCGCGGATGCTCGCGATGGCTGTGCCCACGGCGGCCACCAGGATCTCCTCGGACCGGTCTCCTCCTGGGCCCGGCATCCGCCCGAACTCGAAGTCCTCACCGACCAGCGGCACGAGCCGGGCCGCCGTGCGGCTGCCCGCCTTGGCGAACAGGGTGACGTCGTGTCCGCGGCGGCTCAGCTCGTCGGCGACCAGCGCCGTGTGCATCTCCGTGCCACCGCGAAAGGGCTCGGCGATCGGGTGGTGCAGATGGGCCAGGACGGCGATCTTCATCGCTGCCCACTCAGCGAGCGGTCGTCCAGGTCGGCGGTCATGCGCACGTACGTCTCCTTCGATCGATCCCAGCGGATGAGGCCCCGAGCCTGGAAGGCCTCGAGCCAGCCCTCCATCGGCCACCACCCCCACCGTCGGGCGAAGATCTGCCCGTTGCGGAGGATGTCGTCCAGGTGCCGCACGGGAGGGACCTCGGTGGGGTGCCACTGGTGGTACGCCGTGGCGCCACCGACCCAGGTCAGGGTGATGCCGGCCTCCTGTGCTCGGAAGCCGAGATCGGTGTCCTCTGCCCCGTACCCGACGAAGTCCTCGTCGAACCCGCCGATGCGCCGCCACGTGGAGGGGGTGACGGCGAACGACAGCGACCAGAACAGCCGGGGATCGCCGTGCGTCTGACGGTCCCCGCTGGCCGGCGCCGGGCGACCCGGATGCGGAGCGACGTCGGCCAGCCGGGCCAGGTCGTAGCCGTCCGATGCCGGCGGCGGCAGGTAGGCCACCGGTCCGCACAGCAACGACCCTGCGGTCGCGGCGTCCCGCGCCGCGTCGCGATACGCGGCCACCAGGTCCTCGCCGGGCAGGCAGTCCACGTCGAGGAAGATCAACAGCTCGGCGCCGAGCGCCAGCGCCGCGGCCGCGCCGGCGTTGCGAGCCGCCGCCAGCGGGAGTCCCCGGTGATCGGTCGGGATCGCGATCACCGAGGTCCCCGGCGCCTCGAGCAGGCGCTCCGCCACGGCCGGATCATCCATCGCGACGATGACGTGGTGGTCGACCACGGCACTCGAGCGGCCGATCAGCCGACGCTGTCGCTCCAGGTGATCGTGTCGACCGTGGGTGATGGTGATGATCACGGTCTTCATGCCGACACCGCTCGGCTCGGCTCCAGCTCGGTCAGCAGCTGAGCCATGCGAGTGGCTCCGAGCCCGTCGTTCCAGAGCGACCAGCGAGATCCATCGAGGCCGCCGAGCCGGGTGAGCAGCTCGGGCCACTCGTGGGGCGACGGCCACGTATCCCGGACCAGCGCGGGCAGGCCTGCCGCCTCGACCGCCGACGCCATCACCAGCTGCTCGTCGAACGGTCGGTCCTGCGGCAGCAACAGGGCCGGCCTACGGGCGGCGGCGATCTCGGCGATCAGGTTCTGACCGGCGTGACTGACCACCACCGTCGCCGAACGCAGCAACGGCCAGGGGTCGTCGACCCAGGTCCCGTGTGCCCGGTCCAGATGGATCCACTCCCACCCCGGGCTCGCCAGCCGGGCCGCGGCGACATCGGCCGCCGAGCTGCCCCGACCTCCCGTCCCGTTCACCACCACCACTCGGCGAACAGCCTCGAGGCCGGGGGCGACGACGGGGGCGAACCGGCTGATCCCGCCCACGAAGCGGGTCTTGGCGAGATCTTCAGCGGTCGCTCCCCACAGCCCGCCGAGCTGGCGGGGCCACGGGGCGACGATGCTCGAGGCGACGTCGTAGCCGAGCCGGTGCGCGGCATCTTCTCGGTGACCGGGTTGCGCGACCACGACGACCGGCAGGCCGTGCAACCTGGCCAGCAGCGCGACCTCGACCGAGACGTCGACCACCAGTGCCTCGGGCCGGGCAGCCTCGATCCACGCGGCGATCATCGCCATCCGTCTCGACAGGCCCGGGGAGCCGAGCGGGACGTAGTGCAGCCGGCCGTGCGCGGTGACGTCCGCCTCGGGCCCGACCCCGGCGTCGTCGGGTAGGTCGACCCACGGCCCGGTCCAGCCCGCCGGTCGTGGAGCCGTGGACAGGCCTGTCAGCTCGACACCGGCCAGGCGGTTCACACTCACGGCACGGTGACCATGACCCGAACCCTGGTGGTGGACGTAGTACCCGATCATTTCTTGGGTGCTGCGCTTTCGGCCATGACCATCGATCTCCTCGGACGGACTCGGGATGCGCCCGGTCATCCGGGAACGACCAAGTACCCCGAATCTTACAGCGTAAACTCCTGCCCCCGTCGGTCGCGCCGGTCGGTCCCGTCGACGCCTCAGACGAGGTCGGCGACCACGCGGCTACCTCTCACGTGACCCAGATCACAGTGGCTTTCGCGACTACCGGCGTGACGACTCGGGTGCCGGCGTTGTCCTGACCCGCGTACACACCGACGCGGGAAGCTCCCAGTCCGCGCTCGGCCCACATCGAAGGAGTGTTCATGACCGACACCGCACACTTGCCCGTGACGACCGAGGAGAACCTGGCCCGCGAGGCCCGCGAGCAGGCCCAGGCACCACAGCCCAAGGTGCTCGACGCGCTGCACACCGAGCACGGCGACACCACGATCGCGGACCAGGTGGTGGAGAAGCTGGCCGGCATCGCGACCCGCGAGGTCGTCGGCGTCTACGCCATGGGCTCCGCCGCCGGTCGGGCGATCAGCAACCTGACCCAGCGGATGCCCGGCCAGAAGCAGGCCGTCTCCGGCGGTGTGAGCATCGAGAAGGGCGAGCGTCAGACCGCCGTCGACGTCTCGATCGTGATCGAGTACGGCGCCTCCATCGTCGAGGTCGCCGACAACATCCGTGACAGCGTGATCCGTGCGGTCGAGTACGCCACCGGTCTCCAGGTCGTCTCGGTCGACGTCAACGTCACCGACGTGCACCTGCCCGACGAGGACGGCGACGACACCGTCGCCGTGCGGGGCTCCGACCCGCTCCAGTGACCCCGTCCCCGGCCCGGTCCGCCGGCCGGGCCGGGGCCGGTTCTGCCAGCGTCTGCCACACCTCTGATCGATCCGTTGCCCAAGAAGGATGACCACCATGTCCACAACGCAAACTGCCCTGTTCGTCGGCCTCGTGCTCGGGATCGTCGCCACCTTCGGCGGCTTCGGCTCCTTCCTGGTGGTGCTGGTGTTCGGCGCGATCGGTCTCGTTGCGGGACGAGTACTGGAAGGGAAGCTGGACCTGCGGTCGCTGACCGGCCAGTCCAGTGCCAAGCTCTGAGATGACCGTCGCGGACTCCACGGTGGCGCACACCGAGCCGGCCGACCGCCGACACCGTGGCCGTTTGGTCCTGGCCAAGCAGGTGGTCGAGAAGATCGCAGGGCAGGTGGCCGGCGAGGTCGCCACCGCCGGGGGCCGGACCGGGGGTTTCCTGGGCCTCGGCGCCCGCACCGACTTGTCGGCGCGGCCGAAGGTCGCTGTCGAGCTGGCGGGTCGGACGGCGACGCTGGCGATCGAGATGGCCGTCGCCTACCCGGTGTCCATCCGGCAGGCAACCTCCCGCGTCCGCGAGCTGGTGACGCGTCGGGTCGGAGATCTCACCGGCGTCGAGATCACCCGGGTGGACATCACCGTCATCGCCCTCCAGCCCGCCACCACGACCTCGACCGAGGAGCTGCTGTGAGCCGTACGGATGCCCGATCGACAGCGCTCCGGCGTCGTCCGGCGCGGACCGTGCCCGCCAGCATCACCGCACTGCTGCTGCTCACCCTCGGGGTCGGTCTGGTCTGGGCCACGGTTCAGCGGCTGGTGCAGGACTCGTGGCCGTCGTTCGCCCAGCAGGCCGGTGAGTGGGTGGCGGCTTGGTCGTGGGGTTCCGTCCTGGTGCTGGCCGTCGCGATCGCCGTCACCGTGCTCGGGGTCATCTTGCTGGTCGCCGCGATCAAACCGGGTCCACCCACCGCCATGGCTGTCGACATCGGACCGTCGGGGGCCGGTGGGGACGCCGGCACCGAGGTGGTGATGACCCGACGGTCAGTGGCCAAGCTGGCCACCGCTCGCGCCGGGCAGGTCGACGGCATCGACAGCGTGTCCTCGGTGGTCGGCGCCCGCCGGGTCACGGTCACCGTGAAGACGCCGTCACAGCAGCGCACACAGATCGAGCGGCAGGTGCGGGAGCGGGTCACCGACGCGTTGCAGTCCGCCGGTCTGGCTCCGATGCCGGCCGTGGTCGTCCGTGCGCGGAGCCAGGCCCTGTGATCCCCACGTCAGCGGGAACCGCCGTCCTCGGTGACGACGGCATCCGACACTTCGTCCGCCAGGAAAGGTCATGACATGAGGCAACTCGCAGGGAATCTGAATCGCGGCTGGCTGGCGGTGATCGGGGTGGCGCTGGTCCTGGTGGGTCTGACCGCCACGTTGGCGACGACCCGTCTCCTCGATCGGCTTCTGGCCACGAGCGGAACCGGCTGGACCGCGCCCGCGGCCGGCACCCCCGTGGTCGACGATGGCGCGGCGGGCCTGCTCGCCCAGACGCTGACGATCGTCGGCATCGGTGTGGTCGGTCTGATCGTCGCCCTGCTGGCCCTGGCGTGGTTGCTCGCCCAGCTCCCCCGCACCAACGCCGCCCGCCCGTTCCGGCTGCACGACGACGCCCTCAGCGGGATGACCGTCTGCCCACCGGACGTGCTCGCCGCGGCGGTGGCGGGCGAGGTGAGCACCTACCCCGGCGTGAACGCGACCAGCGCTGTGCTGCGGGGAACCGCCGGCGCCCCGGAGCTCACCGTCAGGGTCAGCGCCGACGACCGTACCGATCTCCGCGGCCTGCTGACCGCGATCCGTGGTGAGGCGGCGAAGAACCTCGCCACCGCCTTGGACGCCCCGATCGCCCGCCTCGGTGTCCAGCTCGACATCGACCGCGGAAAGCGCACCACGAGCAGCGTCACGCTCTGACGTGACGTCCGTCGCCGGTCACCGGGCCGGCGACGTCCACCGAAGAAGGAGAACAGATGGGTATCGGCGACAAGATCAGCAACAAGGCCGAGGAGCTCGCCGGCAAGGCCAAGGAGGCCGCCGGCGACGCCACCGACAACGAGAAGCTGCAGGCCGAGGGCAAGGCCGACCAAGCCTCCGCCGGTGTGAAGCAGGCCGGCGAGCACGCCAAGGACGCCGTCAAGGACGCCCGCGACGGCCTCGCCTGACCTCAGCGCGAGCTGCCCGCCTCGGGGCGAGACCTGAGGCGGGCACCGTTCTGCTCCCCACCACCCGAGCCCCAGCTGCTCGACCGAGCACGACTGTGCGAAGGAGTCCCCATGCCCCTGCGTCTGCACGGCTTCCGTCGACGAACGACCCCGATCCGAGGACGCCGCAGATGACCGACGCCCAAGCCCTGGTCGACGGCGCGCCGAGCAGCGCGACCGGCGCCCCCGACACGTCGAGTGACGTTCCCGCGACGTCCGTCGCTCCGCCCCGGCTCAGCGAGACCGCCTGGGTCGGCCGGGCTCAGGACGGGGATGCCGGCGCGTTCGAGAGGCTGGTCCGAGCCTACGAAGCGGAGCTGTTCCGGCTGGCGTACCGGATGCTCGGCGACCGCGGCGAGGCCGAGGATGCGGTCCAGGAGACGTTCGTCGTCGTCTGGCGGCAGCTGCCGACGCTGGTCGACCCGCAGGCGTTCCGGGCCTGGATCTACCACATCGCGACGCGGCGCTGTCTGAACGTGCTGCAGCGCCGGAGCAGGCAGCGCACCGGCGTCACGCGCGGGGACGACTTCGAGACCGAGACCACGAGCCACCGACCGGCGCCCGATCGCGGCGACGGGCCGGCGGCAGTGGCTCAGGTGGCCGCCGTACGTCAGAGCCTCGAGCAGGTGCTGTCCACCCTGCCGCCGGACCAGCGCGCCTGCTGGGTGCTGAACGAGCTGCACGATCTGACCTACCCCGAGATCGCCTTCGCCATCGGCGTCCCACTCAGCACCGTCCGCGGACGGATAGCCCGAGCCCGGCAGAACCTAGCGAAAGGTATGGCGGCATGGCGCTAGCCAACAGCACGACCCGACTCGGCTGCGGCCGCGACATCGACGAGGTGTGGGCGCATGCCGACGCCCCGCCTGACGCCCACGAGATCGGGTGCCCCGACTGCCAGGCCGCCAGGACGAGCCTGGCGGACCTGAATGCGGCCACCCGGGACCTACGGTCTCGCGACCAGGAAGATCCGGAGCTCCGGCTGAGTGCCGACCTGGTGTCCAAGATCACCTCGATCGCCCGGGCCGAGGTACGTCGCGGGCGTCGCATCCCCCTTCGCCGTGGTCCGGCCGGCACCGAGGAGGCCGATCTGACCGTCAGCGAGCAGGCCGTCGCCACGGTCATCCGGCAGATCTGCGACGAGCTCCCCGACATCGAGGCCCGCCGCTGCAGCGTGGAGATCGCCGACGATGCCACCGGTATCGATCCCGACGCCGTCGCGATCCGGGCCCGGCTGCGGATCAGCGTCGCCGTCACGACGGTCAGCCCCGCACGCATCGACGCCCTCCGGCAGCAGATCATCGCCGCGGTGGAGGGTCAGGTCGGGGTCACCGCGCAGACCGTCGACATCGACGTGGAGGATGTCCACGATGCCTGAGCCCATGGACACCACCCCGGAGACTGTGGACACCACCCCGGAGACCGTGATCGGCACGACCGGCGTCGACGCGAGACCGTCCGATCCTCTCCTCGACACCGTGGCGTCGGAGCTCCTCGCTCCGGTCGACGACCGGACCCTGGCGTCCCTGATCGGCTTCAGCGTGCTGGCCGTGAACGGCGTCGCACGGTTGGAGCCCACGCTGAAGAACCTGTTCCAGGCCAAACTCCCCCGTTCGTCACCTGCTGACCGACCCGACGGCGTCGCCGTGACGAGCACCGGGGCGATCACCGACGTCACTGTCGACCTCGGCACCGCATCTCGGCACCAGTCCCGGGAGGTCGCCGAGTCCGTGCAGCGCGAGATCTGTCAGCTGCTCGAGGCCCACGGCCGGGAGGTCGGCCGGATCAGGGTCAACGTGCTGACCATCGAGCAGAGCCCGTCGTCCGCCGGCTGAGTCGCGCGGGGCCGAGAAGCTGGGGCAGCACAACCGAAACCGTCCTCACAGGTGACGCGGCTCGGCCCAGCTGCTCGGCTACGTGGACAGGGTGTCGAGCATGGTGCGCCGCCAGATCCGGCCCGGATGATCGGGCCGTTTGGTGACGTCGGCGACGGCGATGGTCGGTGTCACCTGCGTCGAGCATCTGGCCGCCCAGGAGCCGCCGGGCGCGATGATGCCCGCCGGGGCGTACGGGGCCTTGTCGGACGGCACCGCGTAACCGACCCAGATGCCGTTCTGCAGGGCGTGCGTGCACGCCGAGGACGCCAGGGTGTCGGCTTCGGCCGGCTCCCCCGGGCCCGCGGTGGAGAACAGGACGCAGTCGACGTCCTGGCTCTCGTAGTCGCTGAAGAGAGTGGGGAACAGCACCTCCAGGCCGGACGTCAGGGCGATCCGCACTCCCCGGACGTCGAAGACCACCCCCTCGGTGCCGGGTGCGTACAGGTAGGCCTGCTTGCTGCGGGACAGGAGCCGTTCGTCGTACCGGGTCACGACTGTCCCGGTGGGGTCGATCACCAGGAGACCGCTCGTGGGTCGCGCCGCCGGATCGGACGGCTGCCGGTGCTGGGCCCCGAGCACGGTCCACAGTCGCAACGCACCGGCCTCGGCGCGGATCCGCTCGATCTCGATCTCCGACGACTCCCAGGCGAACCGGCTCCAGTCCGCTTCGCTGACTCGGTCGGGGTCACGCGACAGCGCCCTCTTGTCGGGGAAGCAGAGAGTCGCTTCGGGGAACTGGATGACGTCGGCGCCGGCGGCACCGGCCTGCCGCATCAGTCCACGGACTTCGGCGCCCGCGTCCTGGAACGCTCCGGCGTCGTCGGGGTCCGTGCGGAAGGTGGTCTGGGCCACGGCCAGGCGCAGCTGGTCGGGAGAGGGTTCGGGGGTGGTGGGCACGGTCGCTCCTTCGCGGGACCGGAAGTGCCGGAGGGCAGCGGTGTAGGACTCGCCGGTGCGGTGCGCGCGGGCACGCACACGTCGCTTCAGCGCTCGATCAGCTGTCATCCGAACTCCCACGCCTCGACCCGGTTCCCCAGCGGCACGGCCCGAGACGCTACGGGTGTGGTCTGACAGCGATCGGAGACAGCGTCCCTTTGCCTCGTGATGCGGAGCGATCCGCTGGTCCGTGCTGGGGACGGTCCGTGGAGGTTCGGCGTCGATCTCGCCAGACCCGAGACTAGACCACCACCCATCCGGCCACGCGATCCTCCAGCGCGTGTCGTCTCCACCCGCCAGCCAAGAACGGCGCCACCCGAGGTCACCGAACCGCTGCGATGATGGCGTGGTGGTGGTGAGCGATGACCGAGCACAGCAGCGGCGTCCGACGCTCACGCTGTTCTGCGGTCTGCCCGGTGCGGGCAAGTCGACGTTGGCCAGACGCCTCGAGGCGCAGGGCCGTGGGGTTCGCCTGTGCACCGACGACTGGCAGGCCGCACTGGGCGTCAGCCACGCGGACGCGGACTTCCACGAACGGCTTCAGCCTCACCTCTACCGGCACGGGTTGACCCTGCTCCGCGCCGGCGTGGACGTCATCCTCGAGGACGGGTTGTGGCTGAGATCCGAGCGGACCGAGAAGTTCGCCGATGCGCGCGCGTGCGGCGCTCGGATCGAGCTGCACGTCTTCGAGGTGGCGTACGAGGAGCTCTGGTCACGCCTGCGCCGACGTGGCTCGGGTGCCGATCCGACGGCGTACCCGATGACCGAGCATGAGCTCCGCTGGGCCTGGGACCTGTTCGAGCCGCCGTCCGCCGAGGAGCTGGCCACCATCGACGCCTACGCCGTCCACACCGGCGGTCTCAGCGCACCGCTCGATCCGCCGCTGACCGTCCGCCCGGCCGTGGTCGCGGACGCCGTGTCGATGGCGCGCGTGAACGTGCAGTCCTGGCGGGAGACGTATCGAGGACTGATGTCGGACGCAGCGCTCGACGACCCCGGACTGCTGACTGCTCGAGAGGCCTTCTGGACCGACATGCTGACCGACGAGCGCTACCGGGCGAACCGGGTGGCGGTCGCCGAGCGGGGCGGTGACCTGGTCGGGATCGCGATGTCCGGCCCACCCCTGGAGCTGTCGGCCTGCGCCCGGCAGCTGTATGTGCTGTACGTCCGCGCCTCCGATCACGGCTCCGGCGCCGGACCGGCACTGTTGGAGGCCGTCGTGGACGCGGAGGAGTCCACGCTGTTGTGGGTGGCGGACCCGAACCCACGCGCTCAGGCTTTCTACCGCAGGCACGGGTTCCTCGCCGACGGGACGGTCCAGGTGGTGGACGGGCTGCGGCAGATCCAGATGGTCAGGGCAGCGGGACGGACTGCGGGAACGAGAACACCTGGCCCGGGTCGTAGCGCTTCTTGATCCTGCTCAGCCGCGGCAGGTTCGGTCCCCAGTAGGCGGTCGCGAAGTCGGTCAGGGTGCGGTCGGCGTAGTTCACGTACGCGGACGCCCCCACCCAGGGCTGCAGGGCCCGTCGCTCGGACTGGACGAAGTCGTCGAAGGGGGCCGGGTCGCGGCCGGCGTCGGCATACGGCCAGGTCGCCGTGTACTGGACGTCGGCCAGTGCCGTACGCCACGGGAAGGCCGTCGCGTCGGGCGCGAGATCGGCGATCGCGCCACCGAAGGCGTCGAACGAGACCCCGCCCTCGACGATGCCGGGCACCTCCAGACCCAGGCCGGCGGCCGCCACGATCGCGGCGACGCCCTTGTAGCTGCCGCCACCGTCGTCGTTCACGGTCGGCTCGGGCGTCAAGCGCAACAGCGCGCTCAGCCGAGCGTCCGGCGAGCCCGCTCCGAGCCAGGTGCCGGCCACCAGCACCCGACCACCCTTGCCCGGGTCGACCAGCAGCTTGCAGGTGCTCCAGAGCTCACGGGGTGCCTTCGCGATCCAGTCCTGCCACGCGGCCAGCACCTCGGCCGCGGCGGACCAGGACCACTGCAGGAAGAACGTCTGTACTCGCGGTGCGGGTCTGACGTCGAAGGTCAGCTCCGTCACGGCCGCGAAGCTGCCGCCACCACCTCGCAGGGCCCAGAACAGGTCGGGGTCGGTGTTCGCGTCGACGGTGCGAACCTTCCCGTCGGCGGTGACCGCGCGCACGGCGGTGAGCTGGTCACAGGTCAGCCCGTACGCCCGCGCCAGCACTCCGACCCCGCCGCCCAGGGTCAGTCCGGTGACCCCGACCGTCGCGCAGGAGCCGCCGCCGATCGAGACGCCCCGGGCCCCGAGCTCGCTGTAGACGTCCGCCAGCAAGGCACCCGCTCCGATGGTGGCGGTCATCGCTGCCCCGTCGACCACCACCCGGTTGAGGTCGGCGAGGTCGACCACCAGCCCCGGACCCGACGACCAGCCCCCGTACGAGTGCCCGCCGTTGCGGATCCGCAGCGGCGCTCCCCCGTCGGCGGCGAAGCGCACGCAGGCCGCCACGTCGTCGCCGGTCGCGACGTGGGCGATCGCTTCCGGCTCCGGTTGGGAGAAGAAGCGGGGGTTGTAGAGCAGCGTCTTGGGTCGGTAGCCCCTCTGACCGGGCCGCGCAAGGGTCCCGGACAGCTGCTTCTCGAGCTGGGCCCAGCTCGGCGTGGCGTGGCTGGTGGCCCCGTGACTGGTGGTGGCGCCGGGTGACGTCGCCGCCGCGGAACCGCCCCCGCTCGGCGCAGGCCCCGGAGCCGGACTCGCGCAGCCACCGAGTGCCGCCCCCAGCCCCGCCAGGCCGGCCAGCCGTACGACGTCTCGACGCCCGATCAGCTCGGTCACGTGTCCATCCTCGCGCAGACCCGACCGGGTGGGCAGGTGTGCCGGTCCGTCGATGATCAGCCGAACTCGACGTCTCCGCGACCCGGAGGGAGGACATGACAGGGCCTCCCTCCCTCCGGCGATACCTCGTACGGTCGGGACCGGGCGCTCCGACGACATGAGGTGCCCGGCACCCGGCAGCAGCCACGCACAAGGAGACTGGACGATGGAATACACCCGACTCGGCGACACCGGACTGAAGGTCAGTCGGATCACGCTGGGCTGCATGAGCTTCGGTGATCACCGCGGCTTCAACAGCTGGTCGCTGGACGAGCAGGCGTCGGAGGTCCTCTTCCGTCAGGCTCTCGATCTCGGCATCACCTTCTGGGACACGGCGAACGTCTACCAGCTCGGCAGCTCGGAGGAGTACGTCGGCCGGGCCATCACCAAGCTGACGCGCCGCGAGGACCTCGTGGTCGCGACCAAGGTGCGGTTCAAGATGCACGACGGCCCGGGTGGTGAAGGCCTGTCCCGGAAGGCGATCATGGAGCAGATCGACGCCTCGCTGCGTCGACTGGGCACCGACTACGTCGACCTGTACCAGATCCACCGGTTCGACGAGGACACCCCTGTCGAGGAGACGATGGAAGCGTTGCACGACGTCGTCAAGTCCGGCCGGGCCCGCTACCTGGGGGCGTCGTCGATGTATGCCTGGCAGTTCGCCAAGATGCAGTCAGTGGCCAGGCGACACGGCTGGACCCCGTTCGTCTCGATGCAGAACCAGTACAGCCTGATGATGCGCGAGGACGAGAAGGAGATGTACGGGCTGCTGGCCGACGAAGGCGTCGGCAGCATTCCGTACTCCCCCGTAGCCAAGGGGCGGCTGACGCGCCCGTGGGGAGAGCGCACGGTCCGGTTCGACAACGACCCGGTCGGCAAGCGCTTCGACAGCGAGTCCGATCGCCCCGTCGTGGAGGCCGTCCAACGTGTTGCCGAAGCCCGGGGACTGCCGATGGCCCAGGTCGCCCTCGCCTGGGTCTACCGCAACCCGGTCGTCACCGCCCCCATCGTCGGACCGACCAAGCCCCACCACCTGAGCGATGCCGTCGCCGCCCTCGACGTCCACCTGACCGACGACGAGGTGGCGATCCTGGAGACCCCGTACGGACCGCACCGCCGCAGCTTCTGAAGCGGACTAGGTCTCTGGTGTCTGGCCGACCGATCCTGGCTCCGCGGCGGCATCCGGGGCGGAGAGGCTGCGGCTAGCCGACCGTTCCTGGCTCCGCGGCGCCAACCGGGCCGATGAGGCGGCCTTCCCTAACCGTTCCTGGCTCCGCGGCGGCATCCGGGGCGGAGAGGCTGCGGCTGGCCGACCGTTCGTGGCTTCCGGGCGGCAACCGGGCGGATGAGGCGGCCTTCCCTAACCGTTCCTGGCTCCGCGGCGGCAACCGGGCGGATGAGGCTGCCTTCCCTGACCGTTGGTGGCTTCCGGGGCGACTTGCGCCGTACTGCTCCGCACTCTCACGTCGATCGGGCCGGAACCCGACTTCACCGGGTACGACCGACGAGTTCCGGTGGGGTCGTTGGTCTACAGGTCGGAAGCCCAACCGCCTCGACTCAGGAGCAGCCATGAGTTCCAACCCCAGCGGCACCACGGACGTTCGAGAATCGGCAGCGCGCCCTTCAGCACCGGAAGACGACGCCACAACCGTCACCGACACGACGACAGGGCTGCCGGAAACCATGACCGGTCGGGCCAGCCCCGCGAAGGCGGCGGTCGGCGACAAGCCGGTCTTCGCCTACATCGCCAGCCTGCCTCAACCGCAGCGCGGCATCGCCGAAGCCGTCGACACGCTGGCGGCCACCACGCTGCCCGGTCTCGAACGTTCCGTGAAGTGGGGCATGGCGTACTACGGCGTCGGTGACGGCTGGTGCTTCAGCTGCGGCGGCTTCGCCGGCCACGTCAAGCTCATGTTCATCAACGGCGCGGCGCTCGAACCGGTGCCACCGGTGACACCGGTCGGCATGGGCAAGTCGACACGAGGTGTGGAGCTCGAGTCCGTGGATGATCTCGACGAGATCCAGATCGCGGCGTGGATGACACAAGTGACGTCCGTGCCGGGTGTCGGGGGTAAAAAGCGTCGACCGGGTACGACGCGAGGAGCCTGACCTGGCCGAATCGTCTTCGAACACGGGCGAACCGGGCATCCGGCCGGTGACCGATGACGACCTCAGACCGCCGGTGTCCACCGGGGATCACGGCCTGTGCGGGCGATGGTGCGCTGCAGCCGACTCGACGACTCGGGCGCCTCGACCGGCGGACCGAACGGGCCCTGGCCGGACGCGATCTGCGGCGCGAAGAGCGCGAAGAACCGGTCCACCTCATCCAGCCGGGCGTCGTCGACGTCGAGGTCCTGCCCCGTCGCTCGGGCGAGATCCCACCCGTGAGTGGTCAGCTCCTCGATCGCCACGACGGCGTTGGCCGACGCGTCCATCTCGACACCCCCCGCCGCGACCCGACCGTGCCAGGCCGACTCCTCGCGCCAAGCCTGAGCCAGCTCGGTCAGGTCCCGCGGCAGGGCGACCCGCCAGTCGTCCGCCAGCTCGTCGGGTGGTCGCACCTCCTGCCGACGGGCGTTGGCGGTGAAGACCGCCGTGAACTGGGCGACGTGAGCCAGCAGGTCGGCGACCGTCCAGTCGGGGCACGGGGTCGGGCCACCCAGCTGCTCGTCGCCGACACCGGCCACCAGCCGGCTCATCTCCTGCGCGGCAGGTCCGAGATCGAACACGGGCACATCTCCTCAGCGTTGGATACCTGTGTCGACTCACCAGCCGCCCGAAGGTCATCGGCATCGGCCGCGGCGGCGGCAACCGACAGCACAGAGCCACCCGTTGCCGAAGGTCAGTCCCGGGCAGGATGGTGTCGGCGCCGCCAGAACTCACGCTCGGGCCAGCGCTGTTCGAGGGCGTAGCGGTCGTGGCACAGCACCAGGTACTGCGCAAGGGTCCGGTCGATCAGCCGGGCGTGCGCGATCAGCGCGTCGCCGCGGCCCGCCAGGTCATCGGCCACCGCCGCCGCGGCGTAGAACCCCTCCCCCAGTGCCGCAGCGATCCCGTAGGACGCGAGCGGGTCGAACGCCACCGCGGCGTCGCCGACCGCCAGCCAGTCCGGTCCGGCAACCGTGGAGAGACGACCGGTGTGCGCGGGTCGGACCCGGGCCGCCGACCACTCCATCTCGACGTCGGCGTCCAGCACGCGGGAGAGGGTGGCCGGCGCCTCGTCGAGCAGCTCGCGCAGGCCACCTGGCCGGCGGACTCCGGCGGTGTCGAGCAAATCGGCATCGGTCAGGAAGGCCACCACCAGGCGTCCGGCGGGCAGCGTCTGGGAGTACCACCAACCCTCCGGTACCGCCTCGACCAACGTGGTGGTGTCGATCGAACTGGTGCGTGAGCTGTCTTTCTCCCGACCGACACCTGTCGATCCGTACGCCAGCACCCCGACCAGGCGGTCGTAGCGGACCCGCCGGGCACCGAGCAACCGGGCCACCCGTGCCGCTCGGCCCGAGGCGTCGACCACGACGTCGGTCTCGTACGACGTCGGCCCGGCCTCGCCGACGACCCGCAGAGACCACCCACGAGGCTCCCGCCGGGCACAGCCGACCACCCGCACGCCGTACCGCCAGTCCACCCCGGCCGCGATCGCCGACGAGGCCAGCTCCTCCTCGAACCGGATCCGATCCACCCGCCATCCCGACCCGGCCGTGCCGAACACGAAGTCCTGCTCGATGACCTCCGTCGCACCCCAGACCGATTTGTTTCCGTACGACGGCAAACCGGCCCGGTCGAGTCCGCCCAGCAGTCCGAGCCGATCCAGCACTGGGCGAGCGGTCGGCGGGATGCTCTCACCGGCCTTCCAGCGCGGTCCGGGCGCCGCTTCCAGCACGACCGGGCGGAGGCCGAGGTGCGCCAGCGAGATGGCGGTGGCCGCTCCCGCCGGGCCACCGCCGACCACCACCACTCGGTCGATGCGCGCTCGCTACAGCTCGTCGCGGCCGAGCAGGCGCCGGTGCGCTTCCGGCGGCACCTCCTCGTGCTCAGCGGCCAACGTCACCCCCGCCTGGTCGGACAGCAGCACGGCCTCCTCGGCCGGCAGTCCGACGATCCGCTCGGCGATCTTCACCTGCTCCCAGGTCGCGTCGGACGCGGTCAGCGCCGCGGCCAGCCCCGTCTCCACCCAGAGCCGCTCCGGGATTCCCTCGGCGCCGAGATCACCGGGGCCGGGCCGTGCCGTGACGATTCCCAGCTGGTGCCAGCGAGCGATGTTGTCGTTGAGCCGGGTCAGCCGGTCCGGTCCGAAGAAGCGCAGCCAGTCGAGCCGGTGGAAGAGGTGTTTCAACCGTTGGGTGGTGGGCAGATCGGTGTCCATCACCCGCTGGTACGAGCGTTCGCTGAGCACCTGGTTGGGGACTCGGGCTGCCCAGAACGACGGCAGCGGGAGATAGGTGCCGATCTCGTAGCCGGACAGGCAGCTGGCCTCGTCGGTCTGCCACGGCACACCCATCCACCAGGTCAGCGTCCCGGGCGCCGAGGCCGACACCACCCCACCGGCGCCGAGTGCCTCCGCCGGGGTCAGCGTGACCCCGTAGTCCATCTTCGGCGCGACGCCCTCGGCGAGCAGGTTCAGCCGGAACGGCGCCTTCCACATGGACGCGATCCGCAGGGTCCAGGTCAGCTCGATGCCGGGGTGGAACGGACCGCCGAGACAGCTCTCCAGATTGGCCTCGTCCAGCGCGCGTGGTTGGTCCGCGAGGGGGTAGTCGGCCAACGTGGCCGGTCGCTGACGCAGGGACGGGTCGGGATCGAAGTCGCCTGTCGCCCACTGCTGCAGCCAGTGGTACTGGGTCGGCGTGACCGCGAGGTCGTCCAGGCCCAGTCCGCGGTAGTCGCCGAACGCGTCGCCGTAGAACGGCGGCAGCTTCGCGGGCGTCTGCGCGGCCGTCTTGGCCGCCGGATCCCGGAACCAGCTCGCGTACGAGGTCCGGAGGGCCCGGAACTCCGCGGCCGGGTCCGCCAGCTGGGTCAGCAGCTCGGGAGTGGTCAGGTGGCTGGGGCTGCCGGGCCCGAACAGGACGTCGACCCCCCGGTTCACCCAGCCGGTGTCGACGAGCCGGGACAGCATCGGGTAGATGTGCCGCCAGAACGACGGTCGGGTCGGCGGGTCGAACACGAACTTCGGATCGCGGCAGAACAGGTCGTAGACCACGTCGTACATGGTGACCACGCCGTACAGGCCCGGTCCGAAGTTGGGCGGGGTGACGGCGACGGCCGCCGGCTCGGCCTCCAGCTTCTTGCCGGCGATGGTGACCGTGGCCCGCACCCAGCCGTCGGAGGTGTCGTCGTGCCAACCATCGTTGTTGGCGAAGGTGGTGGCCGGCTTCTTCAGGTAGGACGCCGAGGTGCCGAAACCGCCGAGCACGATCAGCCGACCCTGGTCGTCGGTCCGCAGCTCGCCGAGCGGCACCTTGGCACCCATGAACGTGCCGCTGTCGAACCGGTACGTCGTGCCCGACTGGCTGCGTCCGGTGATGGCGCGGGGACCCGGATCGATCACCAGCTTCTTGCGCGCCGTGCCGGTGACCGCGGCGTTGCGACGGCCGGCGGTCTTCGCGTACTTGGTTCCCAGGTCCATCGCGTTGAGGAACTGATACCACCCCGCCTTGCGGTTGGCCAGGTGCACCCGCCAGGCCACCTGCCCGACGTCGGCGGTGACCTCGCGCACGACCTTCCCGGTGCTGTCCAACCCGTACACCCGGAACCGGGCGCCCTGGCGCTTGATCCGTCCGGCCGGGTCCTTGAACCCGCCCGTCGGCTGCGGCGACTCCCCCGGCGCCTCGGGCCCGATCACGTACTGGTCCGGGGAGTTCCCCAGCCGGGCGATGCCGAGTCCCGGCGAGATGACACAACGCACGATCTCGGCCATGGCCGCCAGTCCTTCGAACGCGCCGATCAGGTGAGCCCACCTGATCGTGATCATAGGGTCAGCCGCAGCGCGCCGACAGTCCCCCGTCGACCGGCAGGCAGACAGCGTTCACGTAGGCGGCCTCATCGGAGGCGAGGAAGGCCGCGGCGTGGGCCACGTCCCAGGGTGAGCCGGCGCGGCCGGTGGGACTGGCGGCATCGCGGGCCTCGGCGGCGTCGGGCGCGAGGTGGGTGGCGAGTGGTGTGTCGATCAGACCGGGCAGCAGCGCGTTGACCCGCACCCCGTCGGGGGCGTACCTGAGCGCCAGGGCGACGGTCAGCTGGTTGACCGCCGACTTCGCTGCCATGTAAGCGGGATAGGGATAGCCGGTCCAGCGGATGCCGGCCACCGACGACACGTTGACGATGGCGCCGTGCCCAGCCTCGACCATGATCGGGATGGTGTGCTTGCAGGCGAGGAACACGCCCCCGAGGTTGATCGTGAAGGAGCGATCCCATTCCGCCAGGTCGAGATCGGTGATGTCCCCCGTCACGGTGATGCCGACGTTGTTGTGCAGCACCGAAGGTGTGCCCAGCCGCTCACGCGCCCGACCGATCGCGGCCACCACCTCGTCCTCGCGGGTCACGTCGGCCGTGAGCGCGACCGCCGTGCCGCCCTCGGCGGTGATCAGGTCGGCGGTGCGTTGCGCCTGCTCCGGCTCCCGGTCGATCGCCGCGACCCGCGCGCCCTCGCGGGCGAACACGATCGCCGCGGCACGACCGTTGCTCATCGCCTCGCCCGACGAGCCGGCCCCGAAGACCAGCGCGACCCGCTCCTCCAGCCGTCCCGTCATCGCTCCATCGTCGCCGCTCGGTGTGGCGCTCGCCCACGTCCGGCCGTGGGCTTTGCTGGCCCCGCTTCCACGTTCTGTAGGAAGATGACGCACGTCGAACGCCGAGGAGGGTGCCGGATGCGTCAGCTGGCGGTGCTCGGCGCCCTCCAGTCGATGATCGACGACCTCGCGGAGGAGCTGTCCCGATCGGTGATCGTCGACGACCCGCAGATCGTGATGATCTGCTCGAGTCGTCACTTCGGCGACGAGGATCCGGTCCGGGTGCGGGCCGTGCTACAACGTGCCGTCGACCCGGACGTGGCGCGGTTCGTGCTCGCCCAGCAGCCGGGACGCTGGACCGCGCCCGGGATGCTGGCGGCCTCGACCGACCTCGACCTCAAGGCCCGACTGTGCATGCCGCTGCGCGAGCAGGGCGTGCTGCTCGGGCTGCTGATGGTGATCGACGCCGACCGGTCCCTGCGGCCCTCGGAGATCGAGATGGTCACCCGGGCCGCGGGTCGGATGAGCGCGCTGATGTACGCCGACCACGTCGCCGCGGACGCCACCCGGTTACGGTTGGCGACGCTGATCGCGGACCTGCTGGGCGAGCATCCCGACCACCGCAGCGCGGCCCGTCGCACGCTTCTCGCCGAAGGGCAGCTCCGCGACGACCTGGTGGTCGTCTCGGTGATCACCACCCTGGAGTCGGGCACCGCACGGGTGCCTGTCTCGCTGGTGGCCGAGGCCGTGACCGCAGCGAGCGGCACCGACGGGACGAGTCTGGTCGCCGTCGTTGACGACCTGACCCACCTCGTTCGTCGCCCGCCCGGCGCGGACTTCCACCACCAGGGCGTCCAGCTCGCGACGTCAGTGCGCCGACGGATCCCCGGCAGGCCAACCGTCCAGATCGGCGTCGGGAGTACGCAGCCGGATCTGGACACCGCCTGGCGCTCCGCCGACCACGCTCGCACCGCCCTGCGGACTGCTCGCCGGATCCCGGAGCTGGACGGCGTCGGCGTGTGGAGCGAGCTGGGAGAGTACGCGGTGCTGGCCCAGCTGGACCCGGAGGTGCTGGTGGACGCCCCGGTCGGTGAACCGATCAGCCGACTGATCACGGGAGATCCCAGTGGTCGTCTGCTGCAGACGCTGACCACCTACCTGGATCAGGCCGGGTCGATCCCGCGGACCGCCGAGGCGCTGCACCTGCACCGCACTTCCTTGTACTACCGGCTCAACCAGATCACCCGCCTGACCGGGGTCGACCTCGACGACGGTCGGACCCGCTTTCGGCTGCAGCTCGCCCTGCGCCTCGGTGAGCTCGGACCGACTCAGCCCTGACCTCCCGACCGGCTTCCTACAGACCGTGGAAGCGACGTGGCAAACTCGCGACGCTGTGCCGACGATCCGGCCGTCCTCCCCCGTTGATCATGGAACCCACACGACGAAGTGCGGCAGGAGGTCGGCATGGGCGAGTTCACCACAGGGGACGGCGTCACGCTCCGCTACCGCGACAGCGGCGGCGAGGGGTTCCCCCTGGTCATGTTGCACGGGTGGGGCCAGACCCAGGCGATGTTCCAGCACCAGTTCGAGGGTCTGCGCTCTCGGGTGATCACTGTCGACTTCCGGGGTCACGGTGTCTCCGACAAACCTCACCACGGCTATCGCATCGCCCGGCTCGCTCAGGACGTGGTCGAGCTCCTCGATCATCTCGGGCTGGACCGGGTGGACGCGCTGGGCTGGTCGATGGGCGTCTCCGTCTGGTGGAGCTTCATCGACCAGCACGGCGCCGATCGGCTCCGACGGTTCGTGGCCGTCGACCAGCCGGCCGCGGTGGCCGCGGTGCCGTGGATGGATCCGACGGAGCAGGTCGAGTCCGGCGCGATCTTCGACGTCGCCGGCTTGATCGGCCTGGGGGCCGGCCTGAACGGTCCGGACTCGGACGCGGTCCGGACCGGCTTCGTGCACAGCATGTTCTCCGGCGACACGGACCCGGAGCTGCTTGCTTTCGTCGACGCCGAGACCGAGTCCACCCCGCCGTACGCGGGAGTGCCGTTGCTCTTCGACCACTGCGCGCAGGACTGGCGCGACGTGCTGCCCAGGATCAGCGTGCCGACCCTGGTGCTCGGCTGCGACGGCAGCCACGTCAGTCCGGCGTCCCAGGCCTACATCGCCCAGCGGATCCCCGGCGCCGAGCTGCACGTCTTCCCCACCAGTGTGGCCAGCTCGCACTTCGTCTTCCTCGAGAACCCCGGCGCCTTCAACGACGTGGTCACGGGATTCCTGAGCTGACTCTGCTCCTGTCGCTCAGAGTCGCGAGCGGAAGAACGTGACCGTACGGCTCAGGGCGGCGGCCGCGGCCGCGGGAGCACCCAGCCACATGTGGTCGGCACCCGGATAGGTCTCGAACTCCACGTGAGCGCCGACGTCCCGCAGCGCCGCGTCGAGACGCACACTCTGGACCCCGGGGATCAGGCGGTCGGAATCCCCGTGCAGCAACAGAATCGGCGGAGCACCGGCGGAGACGTACGTGATCGGGCTCGCCTCGCGGACGATCTCCGGCACCCCGCTGAGCGGGGCCCCGAACAGCTGAGCCTCGCGGGTGTCCTCGGCACGCCGGGTCGGCGCCGAGGTCGCCGGGCAGGGCGGTCAGGTCGCTGGGTGCGTACCAGGCGGTCACCGCGTTGACCGCGCTCGATCCGTCGACGATGCCGACGTCCCCGTCCAGATCCGCGACCTCAGCCGTCAGGCCGAGCAGCAGGGCGAGGTGGCCGCCGGCCGACTCACCCCAGGCGCCGATCCGCTCGGGATCGAGTCCGACCTCGTGGCCACGGGACCGGAGCCACCGCACCGCCGCCTTGGCGTCGTGCAGCTGCGCCGGCCAGGTCCGCTCGCCGCTGAGTCGGTAGTCCGCGCTGGCGACAGCGATCCCCGAGGCGGCGATCTGCTCGAACGGGTGCGGGGTCATCCCCACGTAGGACGGGCCCAGCGAACGGCGGCTGCCCACACGCCAGCCGCCACCGTGCAGGAACACGACCACGGGAGCCGGTGTGTGGCCGCTGGGTGGCAGGTAGAGGTCGAGCTCCAGCGGACGCACCCCGGGCAGGTCCGCGTACGGGACCCCGGTCAGGACCTGTACGCCACCTGCCGTCACGCGGGCGGGCGGCAGGGGCAGGTCGTGGGCCGGCTTCGGCCTGGGCGGGGGCATGCGATCAGGCGTCCGGCCACTCGAAGTCCGGCAGGAACTGCATCCGGTGCTCAGCGGCGGCGGCCTGCATCTGCGGGAACCCGGGGATGTAGGGCGGCGAGGTGGTGTCGATGGCGTCGGCCAAGGTGCCCATCTGCTGGAAGAAGCGTTCGAAGCCGCCGCTCGACACGCCCAGCATGGTCGCTGCCTTCTCCACCCGGTAGGCGTGCGCGAGCCCGGCCGGCACGAACCCGAAGTCGCCCTCGGTCAGCAGCCGGGAGACCTTCTCACCGTCGGCCAGTCGGACGAAGAGTCGCACGCTGCCCTCGACGATGTAGAAGGTCTCGTGCGTGTCGGCATGCGCGTGGGTCGGGATGAGATCGCCGCTCGGACAGGTCGCGGTGAACATGCCGAACTGGCCGGCCGTCTCGTCACCGCTGACCAGCACCGTGAAGGTGTCGGCGAACAGCTTGGCGTGCTCCCCTTCGCCCTGGGAGAGGAAGTAGGGCTCCGGACGTCCGGGGAGCTGGTCGGACCAGGCCGGGCGCTGCGGATCTGCGAGGTACTCGAAGCTCATGTCAGCCTCCTTGCTGAAGTGCCGTGCGGTGAAGGACGTGCGGTGAACGGACGTGCGGTCAGTGTCCTGGATAGCGCAGGAAGACGGTCTCCCGGCCGCCCTGCAACGAGATGTCGAAGCGGTAGCCGCCCGGCTCGGCGATGGTGATCATGCTCGCCCGCTCCTCCGCTTCCAGCGAGGCCAGCAGCGGATCGGCGGCCAGAGCTACCGCGTCGTCCGGCAGGTACGCCCGGGTGAACAGCCGATTCGTCACCCCCCGCGCGAACAGGGTGATCATGAACAGAGCCGGCCGATCGGGGGCCGTCGGCCCGGGCCGCACCGTCGAGAAGGTGTAGTGGCCGCCGTCGTCGGTCGATGCTCGACCCCAGCCGGTGAACGTCCAGCCGTCCCGGTGCAACGAGCCCTGCTGCTGCACCACCCGGCCGTCGGAGTCCGCCTGCCACAGCTCCAGGATGGCGTCCGGCACCGCGGCGCCGGCGCCGTCGGTGACCGTCCCGTGCAGGCGGACCGCGTCCGCCCGGCCCGGTGGCACCAGCTCCCGATCTCCGGGGAACGGCAGGGCGTAGCCGAAGAACGGCCCCACCGTCTGCCCTGGCGTGGCCACCAGCTCCTGCGTCGAGTCAGCGTCGATGATCATCAGAGATCCTCGCCTTCGGTTTCCATCCAGGTCCGTTGACCGCCGGTCAGCACGATGTCCCAGCGATACCCCGTGGCCCACTCGTGCTGGGTCACCGCGTGGTCGTAGGTGGCGACCAACCGATCCCGGGCCTGCTGGTCCACGATCGTCTGGTAGATCGGGTCCAACGCGAACAGCGGGTCGCCCGGGAAGTACATCTGGGTGATCATCCGCTGGGTGAAGTCCGTGCCGAACAAGGAGAAGTGGATGTGCGCCGGCCGCCACGCGTTGTGGTGGTTCTTCCACGGGTACGGTCCCGGCTTGATCGTGGTGAACCGGTACTCCCCACCCAGACCCGTCAGACAGCGGCCCACGCCGGTGAAGTTCGCGTCGATCGGCGCCGGGTGCTGATCCCGTTTGTGGATGTAGCGTCCGGCCGCGTTCGCCTGCCAGATCTCCACCAGCTGGCCGACCACCGGACGACCCTCGCCGTCGGTCACCCGTCCGGTGACGACCATCCGCTCGCCGATCGGCTCGCCGTTGTGCTGGATCGTCAGGTCAGACTCCAGCGCGTGCACGTCCTGCGGCCCGAAGCACGGCGCCCAGAGCTCGATGGTCTCCGGATCGGCGTGCCGCAGGTCTTTGGTCGGATGCCGCAAGATGCTGCTGCGGTACGGCGGGTAGTCCAGGCGAGGCTGGGTCTCGACGACACCGCGCGCTGTGTAGTCGGCCACGAGACCGCTGATCTGCCCGGTGATGAACTCCTGAGTGCCCTCGGCCGCGTCCGACGTGACGACGGCCTCGGTGGTCTCCTGCTGCACAGGTTCCTCCCCTACGTGCTCCGTTGCGTTCCCTCACGCTAGGGCGACCGCCCTCGAGCGGCGAGCGTATGCTTCCGCCCAGTGGAATGACCTGGCAGAACTCGACGGAGGTCTGAGGGAGGTCCGATGGCCGGCAACGTCTCCTCACCCGGTACGAGCGTCACGTCGCGCGTGCTGTCCATCCTGGGCTGCTTCGATGCCCGACACCCGACCCTGCGGCTGGCCGAGATCGCCCGCACTGCGGGACTTCCAGCGCCTACCGCCCACCGGCTGGTCGGCGAGCTGGCCGCCTGGGGTGCGCTGAGCCGTCTCGATGACGGCAGCTACGCGATCGGACGACGGCTCTGGCGGCTCGGGTTGCTGGCTCCGGCCTCCAGCACCCTTCGCGAAGCCGCCGCCCCGTTCCTGCACGACATCCACGCGGCCACCCGGGCGACAGTCCACCTCGGGGTCCGCGACGGCATCACCGTGCTCTACCTGGAGCGACTGTCCGGCAGTGTCTCGGTGCCCGTGGTCAGCCGGGTCGGCAGCCGGCTTCCGCTGCACGCGACCGCTGTCGGCAAGGTTCTGCTCGCGTACGCGCCGGCGGAGATCCAGACCACCGTGTTCACCCGGCTGGAGCGGATCACGCCCTACACGATCACCCGTCCCCAGCTGCTGCAGACCCAGCTGGCCCGGGCCCGGGAGGAGGGCTTCGCCTTCACCCAGGAAGAGATGAGCCTGGGCGCGTGCTCGGTCGCCGTACCCGTCCGCGATCCCGAGCGGGAGGTGATGGCCGCGTTGGGCATCGTCGTGCCGTCGCTCGCCCGACACCGTCCCCGGCTGGTCTCCGCCCTGCAGGTGGCGGCGGCCGGCATCGAGCGGACGCTGCAGTCCACCCGCGACACTCACTGAGCACCTAGCGTTCCACTGGCCGGAACCCGAGGGTCGTCAGCCGCCCGGGGCGTGCGGTCAGATGGCGTCATGACGACGACGCCATCACCGGAGGTCCACCGCAGCACGACGACGGTCGGCATCGTCGGTGGCGGACCGGCCGGGTTGATGCTGTCGCACCTGCTGGCCCGCGACGGGATCGAGAGCGTCGTCATCGACAACCGGACCTACGCCGAGATCGAGCAGACCGTCCGCGCAGGCATCCTGGAAGCCGGCAGTGTCGGCTTGCTCGTCGACTCCGGAGTCTCGGATCGGGTGCTGCGGGAGGGTGACGAGCACGCCGGCATCGAGATCGGGTTCGACGGGCGGTTGGCTCGGATCGACTTCGCGGACCTGGTCGGATCGTCGGTCTGGCTCTACCCGCAGACCGACGTGTTCGTCGACCTCGCCACGGCGCGGTCCCGAGACGGTGGCGACGTACGGTTCGGGGTCACCGACACGGCGGTCGACGACCTGACCGGCGAACGCCCGGTGCTGCGGTTCACCGACGCCGACGGCGTCCCGCACGAGATCCGCTGCGATCTGCTGGTGGGGGCCGACGGATCCCGCAGCCTCTGCCGCCACCGGATCCCCGAAACCGAACGACAGCAGAGTTTCCGGGAGTATCCCTTCGCCTGGTTCGGCATCCTGTGCGAGGCGCCGGCCAGCGCCCCCGAGCTGGTCTACAGCCACTCCGACCGCGGGTTCGCGCTGATCAGCCAGCGCACCGAGTCGCTGCAGCGGATGTACTTCCAGTGCGACCCGGACACCGACGTCGCCGCCTGGTCCGACGATCGGATCTGGGCCGAGCTGCAGTCCCGGGTGAACGTCAACGGCCTGCAGCTGCTGGAGGGCCCGATCACCTCGCGTACGGTGCTCCGGTTCCGCAGCTTCGTCTGCGAGCCGATGCGCTACGGCCGGCTGCTGCTCGCCGGTGACGCGGCGCACACGGTGCCGCCCACCGGGGCCAAGGGCCTCAACCTCGCCCTGGCCGACGTACGGGTTCTCGCCCCGGCGATCCGGGCGTTCCTGGCCACCGGCGCCGAGCAGGCGCTGGACGACTACTCCGAGCAGGCACTGGCCCGGGTCTGGAAGGCCCAGCACTTCTCGTCCTGGATGACGTCGATGCTGCACCTGTCGTCCGGTGCCTCGGCCTTCGACCTGCGCCGACAGCAGGCGGAGATCCGCTCGATCATCGAGTCCCGCGCGGGGTCGACCTACCTGGCCGAGGGCTACACCGGCTGGCCGCTGTGATCACACCGGACCGGGTCTGATCGCCGGACTGGGTCAGCTCGCAGCGCCGGTCAGCTCCAGCTCCGACGGCGTCCGCCAGGTCTTCCGCCAGGACGTGGTCTCGGCCGTCAGTGGGTCGCCGCAGTGGCTGCAGAGATCCGCGGTGGTGGAGCGCTCGCCGCAGGAGCGGTGGACGATGTCCATCCGCACCCCCGCGTCGGGATGCGGCCGATGCCGTTCGCCCCACTGCGCCAAGGCGGTGATGACCGGCAGCGTGTCGGCGCCGGCGACCGTCAGGACGTACTCGTAGCGGACTCGTTGATGATCATGGTAGGGCTCCCGACGCAGCAGACCCGCGTCGACGAGGCGGCCCAGCCGGTTGCTGAGCACGTTGTCGGCGATCCCCAGCTCGGCCCGGAACTGCTCGTACCGCCGGACTCCGGAGAAGGCCTGTCGAAGCACCAGCAGCGCCCACGGGTCACCGAGCACTTCCAGCGACCGGGCGATCGGGCAGTACTCGGTCGTCCAGTCCGAACGCAGCGGCATCCTGTCCTCCTTCGTCGACGGTGATCAGGTTCAGGGAGTGAGATCCGCCGCGGCCTCGGTCTCGGCGCTCGTGTCACGGTCGGGGCTGGTCGGCGCGTCGGGTGGTTGACGGCGCAGGCTGATGGACAGCACGGCCGCGATGCCGCAGAGCGCCGCCCCGCCGAACCAGGCGTAGGTGTACGTGCCGAACGTGTCGCGGACGATGCCGGCACCGAGCGCGGCCGCCGCGGCGCCGAGCTGATGCGACGCGAACACCCAGCCGAACACGATGGTGCCGCGGGCACCGAAGATGCGCCGGCACAGCGCCACGGTCGGTGGCACCGTGGCCACCCAGTCAAGCCCGTACACCACGATGAACAGCACCATGCTGGGATGCACGGAGTCCGCGAGCAGCCACGGCAACAGCACCAGACCCACGCCGCGGAAGGTGTAGTAGACCAGCAGCAGGGTCCGCGGGTCGATCCGGTCGGTGAGCCAGCCCGAGGCGACGGTGCCGAGGATGTCGAAGATGCCGACCACCATCAGCAGACCGGCGGCCGTGGTGGTGGCCATCCCGTGATCATGAGCCGACGGGATGAAGTGGATGCCGATCAGCCCGTTCGTGGTGGCGCCGCAGATCGCGAAGGCGCCCGCCAGGGCCCAGAACGCCCGGGTTCCGGCCGCCTCCCGCAGTGCGCCGAGCGCGAGTCCGGCAACATGTCGATCAGTGGGCGGCGGGGGTGGCACGAGCTCATCCGCGCCGTACGGCGGCACACCGATGTCGAAGGGCCGATCGCGGAGAAGGAGAGCGGCCACCGGTATCACCGCCAGGGCGGCGGCCGCGATCAGCAGGGACGCGGCCTTCCAGGAGGTGGCTTCCGCCAGGAACGCCACCAGTGGCAGGAACACCAGCTGCCCAGCCGCGCCGCCGGCGGTCAGGATCCCCATCACCAGACCGCGACGCTTGACGAACCACGCGTTGGCCACGGTGGCCGCGAAGACCAGCGCCATCGACCCCGTCCCCAAGCCGATCAGGATCCCCCAGGTGAGCACCAGCTGCCAGGCTTCTCGAGCGAACACCGACAACCCAGCCCCGGCGGCGATCATCAGCAGTCCCACGGCGGTGACCCGCCGCAGGCCGAAGCGCTCCATCAGGGCCGCGGCGAACGGGGCCGTCAGGCCGTAGAGGACCAGGTTGACGCTGACCGCCGCCGACATGGTGACGATCGACCAGCCCAGCTCCTCGTGCAGAGGCACCATCAGCGGCCCGGGCGCCGCCCGGAAGGCGGCGGCGGCCACCAAGGTCGCAAAGGCGGCTCCCGCCACCACCCAGCCGTAATGCACCCGTGCCACGCCGACTCCTCACGAACGAGTTGGCGACACCCTAACTTGCTTCAAGAAAGGATGCCAGGCACTCATCGGATGGTGGCAGCTCAGCGCGCGGCCGAACCCTGTCTGATCTGGGCCCAGGACGCGCCGGGCGCGGTCTGGTTGCCCGCCGCGGCGCTGCAGACGCAGTCCCGCTGTCCGATTCCGAGCTTCGTGGCGGCGCACCATCGGAGGCCGACGCGGTCGTGGGCCGACATCGGGTGCTGGCAGATCGGACAGGTTTCCTGCGACGGATCCTGGTCGGTGTGCGAATGGGTCGAGAGATCGGTCATGCTCTGGTCCTTGTGCCCTCGCGTGGCTGGGCACTACCGCCAGGCAACGTCGGCGGGCTGCCGGCGGACATCTACCGTGGTGCAACCCACTGTACGTCGCGGCCACCGCGAGAGGTCTCAGCGGTCCCGCGACTCGGCGAGGATCACCGCGCCGGAGGCCGTGTTGCTCGGGCTGATCGCGGCCTGCATCGCGTACCGGGCGGCACGCTCCTCCCACTCCGGCGGCACCACCAGCAGCTGCAGGACGCGACTCACCCGGGGTGACACGCTGCGCAGCATCACCATGTGGGCGTCGTCGCGAGCGAAGGGCCCGACGATGACGAACGCGTCATCGGCCTGGATCCGTCGGCGCCGGTTCAGGGCCCAGTCCGGGGCCGAGTAGACCAGCCGGGAGAGCCTCCCGAGCGTCGGTGGGAAGTGCCGCACCAGGTCGAGGACCTCGACGGCCAGATCGTGACCGTACGGCCACCAGGCTCCGTCCACGCAGCCGCGGCCGATCTCCGGACTGAGCTGGAGTCGCATGGGCCTGACGAGCGGAATCGCGGCGAGCGAAGAAGGTGAGCCGGGCGGTGCCGTCCGACGACCGACACGTCTCGAGACCGGCATCCAGTCCCCCGTTCCACCTGGTCTCGGACGAGTCCGGCGGAACCTCTGGGATCAAGTGGGTTCAGCCTACCCCGGGCCGGCGATCGTGACCGTTCGTTCACGCGTCCCGACCCGGGCCGATCGCCAACGTGCGTTTTCCGACCAAGGCCGGCTTCCGCACGCTGGAGGCGGCACCCACCGTGCGTTTTCCGACCACGGGCGGCTTCCGTACGCCTGCGGCGGCACCCACCGTGCGTATTCCGACCACGGTCGGCTTCCGCACGCCTGCGGCGGCACCCACCGTGCGTATTCCGACCACGGTCGGCTTCCGTACGCCTGCGGCGGCACCCACCGTGCGCATTCCGACCGCGGTCGGCTTCCGTACGCCTGCGGCGGCACCCACCGTGCGTATTCCGACCACGGCCGGCTTCCGCACGCACCCGGCGCAACCCGGGCTCGCGGGGCCCACGACAGGTGCGCATCGCGAGCGGCCACGAAGGATGCCGGCGTCAGTGCCAGTCGCTGATCTGGACGTCGTCCGGGGCCGGTGTCCCTCGCCCCACCTCGGCGTACTCCTTGAGACTCAGCAGGAAGGTCGCCCACTTCGTGCTGCAGTGATGCATGAACTCGACCGGCTCCCGCCAGCCCTCGTGAGCGAAGTTCACGATCGTGTACTCCCCGTCCTGGCGCAGTCCGAAGGAGATCTGGGTGTCGATCCACTCCGGCGGTCCATCCGTCACCAGCCAGCGCACCTGGCCCTCGGGGTCGAGCTGCAGCACCTTCAGATCGAAGCCCCCCAGATCACCGAAGCGGGTGACCACGGTGCTCCCGACCTCGCTCGTCCCGGTGGTCTCGGTCGTCCACCAACCGGCGATCCCCTCCGGAGTCGCCACCGCCGCGTACACGGTCTCGAGCGGCGCCACGGCGCCTACCCGGTGCAAGATGTCCACCATCATGTTCTCCTTGGCTCGTTCGAATCCGGTTGATCCGGTTCGTCTGTTGTGACCTGTGTGTCCTGCTGTCGTTGAATCGCCTCCGCGATCCGCTTGATCCGGCGCAGCCGGGCGTCCCAGGTGGCCCCGACCGACGAGAGCTGGGCCACGGCGCGCGCGAGCTGGGCCTCGTCGACGTGGTAGCGGCGTTCCCGGCCCGCCGGAGCACCATGCACCAGCCCGACGCGATCGAGGACACCGAGATGCTTGGCGACGGCTTGGCGGGTGACCGGAAGGCGGTCGCTGAGCGAGGTGGCCGTCCCCGCCCCGTCGGCCAGCAGCCGGTCGAGCATCCGACGCCGGGTGGGGTCACCGATCGCGGACCAGAGGTCGTCGTCGACGGCGGTCTCGATCGCGGTGGTCATCGCGCGGACACCAGTCGGTCGGCGTAGCCACCCAGCCGCGGGATGAAGAGATCCCAGCCCGCGACGTGTTCGCGGAAGTTCTCCTCGAGCACCGCGACCTCCCAGCCCATCTCGCGGAAGCCGGACTCGGTCAACCGGATCAGGGTTCCGTCGCCGACCGGTGAGAGCTCGAAGGTCACCAGCAGGGATTCGCCGCCGCGCGCGTCACCGTCGCCGTAGCACCAGCGGAACGAGAACCGCCTGGGCTCGTCGACCTCCACCACCGTGTACGCGACCCGATCCGTTCGGCCCGTCTCCTGGTCGCGCCAGATCAGCTCGCCCGGAGCGCCGACCACTGCTTCACCGGCTGCGTCGTCGGGCCACCACTCCCGGAGGTGCTCCGGTTGGCTGACCACGGCGAACGCCACCTCGGGTGACGCCTGGACGTGGATCTCGCGCTCGATCGTGCCGAACTCCATGAGGTTCCCTTTCGCAACGTTTGGTTGCGAATGACTGTAGACCCCGTCACGACTTTTCGCAACCATCAGTTGCGCTTTTGTCTCGTCCTGCTCCGGTGCGCCGACGCCCTCGATCTACTGCCATGATCATCAGCGAGATCTGACCACCGTCGCTCAGAGGAGAGACCGATGAACAAACGAGTCCTGAACTCGCTGACCGAGCCGGAACGCACCCTCGTCGCCGAGACCGAGAAACAGGCCATGGCCGACCTCGACGAAGACGCGCTGCTGGAGCTGCACACGCGGATCCGACGCGCCCGCACCAAGTACGTCAAGCTCTATCGCCGCCAGGCCAGTGCCAAGATCGAGACCCAGGGCGGCCGCGGCAAGGCGTTCCCGACGAACCAGCGCAACCGAGATCGGGCCGAGATCTTCGAGCGGGCGCTCGCCCGGGTGAGTCGGCGCGTCGACGTCCTGGCCAAGCAGTCCGCCGCCGAGCTGAAGGCCGAGCGGTTGGCGGCGGCTCGGCGCACCGGCAGCGGCCCGGGTGTCGACAAGACCGCCGCCGGACCGGATCAGAAGGCGATCCGTCGCGCTGCGGTGACCAAGACCACCGGTGGGAAGAAGCGCGATGCCTCCACCCGGGCCACAGGGGCCCGGCGACAGGCCAAGCGCGACAGCACGTGAGCGCGGCTCAGCGCTCGCTCATCGCCCGGTCGTAGACCCAGTCGCCGTCGACCCGGAGGAACGCGCTGTTCTCCCGCTGCTCGCCGGACTGGCCGCCCTGCACGAAGTGCGCGCAGAACTCGACAGTGCCCTCGGTGTGGAAGGCGCTACCACCGGTACGCCCGAGGATCTCCAGCCCGGTCCAGCGGAGGTCGTCAGCGAACCGCACGGTGCCCGGCCGGGTCGCCGCCGACCAGGTGCGCAGCAGGTAGCCGGCGTCGCGCACGACGAAAGCGCTGTAACGCGATCTCATCAGCTGCTCGGCAGTTGTGGCCACGGCCGCGCCCGCGTGCAGCCTGCCGCAGCAGTCGCCGTACGAGGCCGGCAGACCACACGGACAAGGCACCACGGGAGCGCGTACGGCACGTCTGGTCACGTCCCGATTGTCGCGGACCAGGCTCACGGACCTATTATCTAGAGGTCTACTAGGCTTCAGGGGGATTCAATGGGGACGGCGATCGAACCCGGTACCGCGTCACCTGCCGTGCGCACCCGACGACCGCTGTTGGAGTTCCCGCACCCGGTGAACGACAACGCGGCCCGCGTCGTGGCCGCCGGCGTGGCGGTGCTGGCGTTGACCGCGCTGGCCACGGGCTGGCTGTGGTTGATCCCGCTGCTCGCGCTCGGGTTCGCCGCCCGCGTCCTGAGCGGGCCGCGTTTCAGCCTGCTCGGTCGACTCGCCACCCAGGTCATCGCGCCGCGCCTGGGACCAGCGTTGCTGGTCCCGGGACCACCCAAGCGTTTCGCTCAGGCCATCGGTCTCACGCTCACGACGGTGGCCACCGTGGCGGCGTACGGCTTCGGCGCGGACCGGCTGGCCCTGGCTCTGACCGCCGTCCTGCTCGTCTTCGCTTCGCTCGAGTCGATCTTCGGGCTCTGCGCCGGCTGCTGGTTGTTCGGGCTGTTGATGAAGGCCGGTGTCATCCCCGACGACGTCTGCGAGGAGTGCAACAACCTCCAGCGCCGTTACGCCCAGCCCAGTCCCACCGAAGGAGCCTGAGACTCCGGACGGGCCGAGCAAGCCACGACCCGCGGCGCGGATCCGACGCTCGCTGACACCCGCACCGGACAGGCGGCGGACAAGCTCCGCCCGCCTGCGCCTCGCCGGCGGCCCCGACGCCGACCAGGTGGCGTTCGGCGCCGTGGTGGCGCACCGTTCGCCAACTTCTACGTGATCACCACCCGCTCCGACGCCGACACGGTGCGCGCGGTGAACCTGATGAAGGGACGGCCACCCGGCCAGGTCGGGTCGATCACCGGACCACCAGCAGCGCTGACCCAGACCTGGGACCTCGACCTGCTGCCGGACGGCCTCCCGGTCCGGACCGCCCGCACCATCGTCGACACGTTCTTCTCGCTGGGTCCGTTCGGATTCCGAGGGCCGGCCGCGGACAGCGTGCCCAGCCACCTCAGCGAGCTCGATGGCGCCATCCGCACCGCCCAGGTGATCGCACCCGGCTACCGGTGTCCGTCGAACGTCCTGCTCGCCGCTGCTCGTCGGGCCACCGGGGACGGGTTCCTCTACATCACCTCGGCCAACCGGTCCCGGCACCTGACCGGGGCCGAGGACTCCCCCGCTCACTGGCGGGCGGACGGGCTGCGGGCCGAGTTCGGCGACACCAGAGGATTCCTGATCGTCGAGCACCCCGACGAGGCGGTGGCTCGGGCGGTCTATCCGGAGCTGCTGCCGATGTCGACCACCATCCTGGGTCTGCACCGGCTGGTGCAGGTGCCCGGCGATCCCCGGCCGCACCTGGTGCTGGAGCGGCACGGGTCGCTGCCCGCGGAGCGGGTTCGTCGCGTGCTCGCCGAGTTCGGGTACGGGCTCGTGCTGGGCCCCAGAGCGACGAATCGGCTGCTGCTGCGCGACTACACCGTGCGGCTGTGCGACCGATGACGGCCAGGGTGGGCCTGCTGGTGCCCAGCTCCAACGTGACCATGGAGATCGAGCTGCCGGCGCTGTTCAAGCAGCGTTCCGAGGACCGGTGCCCCAGCTTCCACTCGGCGCGGATGCGGATGACTGCCGTGACCCCGGCGGCTCTGGCGGCGATGGACGCCCAGGCCGACCGCTGTGCGGCCGAGCTGGCGGATGCCCAGGTCGACGTACTGGCGTACGCCTGTCTGGTCGCCGTGATGGTCCAGGGACCGGGATCGCACCGAGCGACCGAACGGCGGTTGTCCGAGGCGGCCGGCGGCACCCCGGTGGTGTCCAGTGCGGGTGCCCTGGTCGGCGCGATCCACGATCTCGGGGCGGAGCGGATCGCCATGATCACTCCGTACACGCCGGCGTTGACGGCGACGGTGGTCGACTACCTGGCCGCGGAAGGCATCGAGGTGGTCGACGCCGTCAGCCTCTCGGTGACCGACAACGCCGCCGTCGGACGCCTCGATCCGCAGGACCTCGTCGATCTGGTGGACCGGCTCGACCTGTCGCGGGCCCAGGCGGTGGTGGCTTCGGCGTGCGTGCAGATGCCGTCGTTGGCCGCGATCGCCGCGATCCGGCTCCGGACGGGACTGCCGACTCTCTCTGCGGCCGCGGCGACGGCCTGGTCGCTCGGCCGGGAGCTCGGCTACGACCGGGTCGCCGGGTCGGGTGCGATCCGGCCACCGAGCAGGCATATTGGGTCGCACACGACCCGATCCGCTGGAGGCACACCGCCGTGACCGAGAATCCCGAGAGCCCTGTCGACCCGGGCGTCGGGCGACTGTTCGAGGACTTCCGGCCGGGCGAGGTGATCTACCACCCATTCGGGAGGACCGTCACCGAGGCGGACAACCAGACGTTCACGCTGATGACCCAGAATGTGGCCCGGATCCACCTGGACAAGCATTTCGCCGCGCGGACGGAGTTCGGACGCCCCTTGGTCAACTCCACCTTCACCCTCGCGCTGGTGACCGGGCAGTCGACCATCGATCTCTCCATGAACGTGTTCGCCAACCTCGGTTGGGACGAGGTCCGCACACCCCACCCGGTGTTCGAGGGTGACACGATCTACTCCCGGTCCAAGGTGCTCACCGCACGGGTGTCGGCATCGCGGCCCGCGGTCGGTGTGGTCACGGTGGCCACGGAGGGCTTCAACCAGGACGGCGTGGTGGTGATCAGCTACCGGCGCACCTTCCTGGTGTACCGGCGCGGGCACCGGCCAGCGACCACACTCTCCTACCCTGACGAAGCGAGCCTGCCGGTCGTCGAGACCGACCGATGACGACACCGACTCCGCCACACGCACCGGGTGGCGGGGACGTCGCGACCGCGGTCACCGCGCTGTTCGTGCCAGGCGATCGTCCGGACCGCTACGCCAAGGCGGCGGCCAGCGGCGCCGACGTCGTGATCATCGACCTCGAGGACGCCGTCGCCCCCGGTGACAAGGCAGCGGCCCGCGATGCGGCCGCGTCGGCCCTCCGGCCCCGACCGGGTGCGGAGGCCGGATCAGGACTGAGCGCGCTGGTCAGGATCAACGATCCCGAGACTCCGCTGGGGATGGCGGATCTGGCCATGCTGGTGGAGCTGATCCGACAGCCCGGCCATGGTCTGATCGGCGTGGTGGTGCCGAAGGCCGGCAGCGCGCCGGCCCTCAGCACGGTGATCGAGGCGGTCGGCGGAGGCGATGCCGCCGGCCAGGGCGTCGACGGGCCGGCCGTGGTCGCGCTGATCGAGTCGGCGCTCGGGGTAGCCGCCGTGCGTACGCTCGCGGCCGTGCCCGGGTTGACCCGGCTCGCCTTCGGGGCGCTGGACTTCGCGCTGGACGTCGGGGCCGAGGTCGACGCCCTGACCGGGCAGCTGGCTCGGGCCGAGGTCGTCATCGCCTCCCGCGCGGCCGGGCTCAGCGCGCCGTTGGAGTCGCCGTCGACGAGCCTGAGCGACACCGCCCAGATCGAGTCGACGAGCCGGTACGCCAGAACGCTGGGATTCGGTGGCCGGCTGTGCATCCACCCCGCCCAGCTCGCGGCCGTACGCGCAGGCTTCGCCCCGAGCGCCGACGACGTCGCCTGGGCTCGGCGCATCGCGGGAACCGGCGACTCCGTCGCTCGCGTGGAGGACCAGATGGTCGACCGACCCGTGCTCGAACGTGCGCGCGCCATCCTCCGCCGAGCGACCCCGACCTGAACCGCCGAGCTCGATCAGAAGCTGCCGATGCCCTTGCCGACCATGGTCACACCGATCACCAGCAGCAGCACGGCCATCACCGTCGCGTTGTTCTGCACCAGCCAACCGCGGAGGGACTCCAGTGGCTTGGTCAGCGATGACGAGGCCAGCAGGTAGCCGATCACCGGCACCGCGACCGAGGCAGCCGCGATCACCGTGAACACGATGACGGCGACCACGAGCTGCCCGGTGGCCAGCTGCGCCGACCCGATCACGACTCCGGCACTGGCGGCCATCAGCAGGTTCTTCGGGTTCACCGCCGACAGCAGGAAGCCCAGACCCAGACCCTTACCGGCGGTCATGCCGTCGATGGCGGACATCCAGCTCGGCAGCGCGGGCTCCTCGCCCGGCTTCGGTCGGCTACGCCACTGCTTGACCGCAATGAGCAGCATCAGGGCACCCAGCACGATCTTGATCACCCCGGCGATCGGCTGAGGCTGATCGGCGTCGCCCTGCGGGATGACCGAGGCCAACAGGATGAACAACGTCAGGACGACGACGATGCCGGCGACCCAACCCAGCAGGAACCCGACGCTGGTGCCCTTGGCCTTGGGCGACAGCAGCATCAGGATCGCTGCGATGATCGGGATCGGGCTGATCATGACGCCGAGAGCAAGCGGCAGGATGTCGCCGATCACCTCACCCACGCGGACCCCTGACTCAGCTCTCGCCATCGACGTGCCGAGCCACCATCGCGACACCGGCCGGTCGTCAGCCTACGGCAGCAAGAGCGGTCTGCTGGACGGACCAATCGGGTGTCGGGCGAGCACGGGGCTTACGTTGGTCTGGATGCTCAGTCGGTTGAAGGGGAGCCGGTGTGAAGCTCGGCCGGCCGAAGGGTTCCGACGTGGTGTCCGGCTTCGTCACCGGTCTGTTCAGCGTCCCGGCCCGCCTCTTGGTGTTCGCCGCCCTCGAGCAGGCGGTCGCCGATGGTGAGGCCTGGTTGGCCGAGCGGGACCGGGCCTGATCCGGACCGGTCACGCAGACGGATTCAGGCGGTGAAGTGTGCGTCGATCAGCGCCTGCGCGCGCTCCCGCTGACGGGTGTTGACGCCGTCGGCGTCCTCTTCCCACCCGAACACGCAGCTGGAGATGACGCCGTCGAAGCCGACGGAGGCCAGCGCGGCGAACACCTCGTCGTAGTCGACCTCCCCGCGGCCCATCTCCATGTGCTGGTGGACCCGGGCGGTGTTGCCCGGCGGGTTGGAGATGTAGCGCAGCCCGTTGGACGTCAGGTGGTTCCAGGCATCGGCCAGGTGGACGTAGCGGACCTTCTCCGCGGCCGCGCGTTCGATGATCGCGGTCGCGCCATGGCCCTGGTGGAACGCGTGTGGGGTGCAGTAGAGGAAGCCGATCCAGTCTCGGTTGAGACCGCGGATCATCTCCACCGCCTCGATGCCGTCCTCGATGAAGTCGTCGGGGTGCGGTTCCAAGATCAGCTCCACGCCCTCCCGCTCGAAGATCGGCAGCAGCTCGTCCAGCGACCGCAGGAACATCGCCTCGGCGGTCTCTGCGGCCTCCGGTCGCCCGTTGAACTCGGAGTTCATCACGGTCACGCCCAGATCGACGGCGATCTGGATGGCCCGCTTCCAGGCCCGCACCGCGGCCTGTCGTTGGTCCTCGTCGGGCCCCGACCAGCGCAGCACCGGCAGCAGCGAGGCGATGCCGACCCCGGCGTCGGCGGCAACCTTCTTCAGCTTGCGGACCCCGGCGTCGTCGATCCTCGGGTACTTGAAGAACGGCACCAGGTCGGCCTTGGGCGACAGCTCCATCCACTCGTAGCCCAACCGGGCCACGTGATCCGGCAGCTCGTAGACGGTGCTGGTGGAGAAGTACATCTGCGGGTCGAGGGCGAGCTTCACGGCCGAGCTCCTTCCAGATCGGGGGCGGTGATCCCGCCGGTCGGCTCGGGGCGGGCTCCGAGGCGGACAGCAACCTTCTGTCCGGTCCGGACCGCCTCGACGCCCGCCTCGCACACCGCAACCGCGGCGTAACCGTCCCAGACCCCGGGACCGTCGATGGTGCCGCGACTCGCCGCGTCCACCCAGCGCTGCAGCTCGACCCGGTAAGCGGTGCCGAACCGTTCGACGAAGCCCGGCGTGATCTGTCCGCCCCAACGGCCGTCGGTCGACTTGACCGACAGGTTCTGATCCAGTCCGATCAACGCACTGCCCCGCTCACCCACGGCCTCGGTCCGCACCTCGTACGCCACACCGGTGCGGACGAAGATCTCGTCGGTCACCAGCTGACCGGCAGCGGTCTCGAAGACCACCAGCATCGGGTCGTGGGTGCCCTCGGGAGCCGCGTCGGTCGCCGCCCCGGCCAGCACCTGGACGCTGGTGATCTCGCTGTCCAACAGGAACCGGGTGACGTCGACCTCGTGCACGACCGAGTCCCTGATCATGAACTCGGAGTTGAAGTGGTCCGGCACGGCCGGGTTCCGGTGGGTGCAGTGCAGCTGCAGGACCCGCCCGAGACCACCGGAGACGATCAGCTCCTTGAGCGCGACGTACTCGGCGTCGTACCGGCGCATGAAGCCGACCTGGACGAGCGTCCGCCCCAGCGCCGCCTCCTTCTGCACCAGCTCGTACGACGTCGCGACGTCGGTCGTGAGCGGCTTCTCGCAGAGCACCGGCTTGCCGGCCTCCAGACAGGCGGACACCTGTTCGAAGTGCGTGCTGCCCGGGGTCGCCAGCAGCACCGCGTCGACCTCCGGGTCGTTGATCGCAGCGATCGGGTCGTCCACCACCCTGGCCCCGATCGTCGCCGCCACGGCTTCCGCCTTCTCCGGCACGAAGTCGTTGACCACGGTGACGGTCGCGCCCTTGATCGAGGAGGTGAGCAGATCGACGTGGAAGGCGCCCATCATGCCGAGACCGAGGACCGCGATGCGTAGATCGCTCATGCCACGGACTCCTGAGCGGTGGGGATGCGGATGGGCGACACGGTGGGACCTCTCTACGGTCTCAGGGAAGGCGATCGGGAATGGACTCGGTGGTCGGGTGATGCGGCGCCGCGGCGATGAAGGTGCCCGAGCCCGGCCGGCTGGTGATCAGGCCACGGCGACGCAGGCTGGTCAGGGCCTGCCGCAGGGTCGGTCGGGACACGCTGAACCGGCGGCACAGGCAGAGCCTCCGGTTCCAGTCGTTGACCGGGCGACAGGCGCCCGTCCAGGATCGCCCGACCGATGCTCTCCTCGACCTGGGCCCACAGCGGCACCGGACTGCTCCGGTGCAGCGCGGGCCCGAAGTCGGGAGGGAGCTCAGCTGTCACCAGCTCAGCGTTGGAGCTCGTGGCTGAGCTCGGTGAGCTCGTCGCCGCCGGCCATCTGGCGGGTGAGCTCGTCGAGGGTGACATCGGCCCGCTTCTTGTCCAGCACGGCCTGGCCCAGCTTCAAGATGATGAAGTGGTTGCCGACCAGGTAGGCGTGGTGCGGGTTGTGGGTGATGAACACCACGCCGAGCCCGGCGTCGCGGGCGGCGGCGGTGTACTTCAGCACCACCCCGGACTGCTTCACGCCGAGGGCGGCGGTCGGCTCGTCCAGGATCAGCACCCGGGCACCGAAGTAGACGGCCCGAGCGATGGCCACACACTGGCGCTGACCACCCGACAGGGTGCCGATGGGCTGGTCGATGTCCTTGACCACGATGCCCATCTTGCGGAGCTCCTCGTCGGCGATCCGCTTCATGTCCTTGATCTTCATCCCGGCCAGCGGGAACTTCGAGGAGACCATTTCGGAGCCGAGGAAGAAGTTCCGCCAGACCTCCATCAGCGAGACCACGGCCAGGTCCTGGTAGACGGTGGCGATGCCGTGCGAGAGGGCCTCCCGGGGGGAGGTGAACGACTGCTCCTGCCCGTCGACCAGCAGGGTGCCCTCGTTGTGCGGGTGCAGTCCGGCCATGATCTTGATCAGGGTCGACTTCCCGGCACCGTTGTCGCCCAGCACACAGGAGACCTCGCCCGCGTTCACGGTCAGGTTGATGCCCTTCAACGCCCGGATCGCTCCGTACGTCTTGCCGACATCCCGCATCTCGATCAGCGACTCACCCTTGTGCAGGGTCTCGTCGGCGTGCTCAGCAATGGTGTCGGTCATGGACGGAGCCTCTCGGGAGTGAGGAACGATTCTGCACGACGTGCTGGCTCGCCCGGCAGGAAGTGGCGTCGTGCAGAATCGGGAACGAACGAGTGAGACACCGCGGAGTCCAGGACCGCGGAGCGCGGAGCGCGACCATCGAACTCAGTCATGGCGTTACCCAACCTTTCGGGTGGTGGAGAGCTTCTTCACGTACAGGTTCACCATCACGGCCAGCAGCAGCATCACACCCAGGAAGGCGCGGAACCAGTTCGGATCCCAACCGGCGTAGACGATGCCGAGGCTGGTCATGCCGAAGATGAAGGCGCCGATGGCGACACCGATGGCGTTGCCGTAGCCGCCGGTCAGCAGCGTGCCACCCACGACGGCGGCGATGATGTAGAGGAACTCGTTACCCACCCCGTTGCCGGCCTGCAGCGTGTTGAACCGGTACAGGGTGTGCATGCCGACGAACCAGCCCAGGAAGGACACGGTCATGAACAGGCCGACCTTGACCCGGGTCACCGGGACACCGACGGCCCGGGCGGAGGCGGGGTTGCCGCCGACGGCGTAGATCCAGTTGCCGATCCTGGTGCGAGTCAGGATCCAGCTGGACAACGCGACGAACGCGAACCAGTAGATGACGGTGTTCCACACCGTCACGCCACCGATCTTGAACGAGCCGGCGAACACCGTGGACAGCAGGTCGTAGCCGCCCATCTGGTTGATGTTCGGCGAGGACACAGCCCCGGAGACGATCTTGGTGATGCCCAGGTTCGCGCCCTGGAGCACGAAGAACGAGCCCAGCGTGATCAAGAAGCTGGGGATACCGGTGCGCATCACCATGTAGCCGTTGAAGAACCCGATCGCCAGGCAGAAGATCAGCGACAGGATGGCCCCGACGACCAGGTTGATGCCGAGGTAGTAGCAGAAGAGGGCGTTGAACAGGCCCGCGGTGGTGACGATCACGCCGGCGGACAGGTCGAACTCGCCGCCGATCATCAACATGCCCACCCCGACGGCCACGATCCCGATCGTGGACGCCTGGTACAGCACGGTGAAGAACGACTCGGGCGACCGGAACGCGGGTGCGACGATCAGGAAGAAGACGAAGATGACGATGGCCGCGACAGCGGCGCCGACTTCCGGACGGGCCAGCAGTCGGTTCGACAGGCCGAGCTTCACCCGGTTCGACGCCTCCGCCGGCGCACCGGCCGGCGCCGGTTTCAGTGTCTGACTCATGCGAACTCCTGTGTTCTGAGGGACGGGGTGGGCGCCGGCCCGATCCGGGCCGGCACCGCGGCGGCCACTAGCGGGTGTTGTTCTTGGCGAACGGGAGGATCTTGTCGATGTTGGACGAGTCCACGAACGACGGGCCGGTGAGCACAGCCTTGCCACCGCCGATGTCGTTGCCGTTCTTGATGTTGAGGTAGAGCGAGGTCACCGCCAGGTAGCCCTGCACGTAGGGCTGCTGGTCGACCGAGAACTCGATCTTGCCGTCCTTGATGGCCTGGGCCGCATCTGCGTTCAGGTCGAACGTGATCAGCTTCGCCTTGCTGGACGACTGCTCCTGCGCCTTCATGGCGTCCAGCGCGATCGGCGCACCGAGGGTGACGATGTAGTCGATCGACGGGTCCTGCTGGAGCTTGGCCTGCAGGCTGGCCACCACCGCTGAGTCGTCGGCACCGTTGACCTGGATGTTCTCCGTGGCCGGCACCTTGTTCTTGACTCCGGCACAGCGAGCCTCCAGCGCCACCGAACCGGCCGCCTGGATGACACACAGGGGCTTCTTGCCACCAGCCGCGGCGATCTTCTCACCGGCAGTCTCGCCGGCCAGGTTCTCATCCGAGCCGAAGTACATCAGCGCGCCGAGTTCCTTGTACTGGTCGATACCGGAGTTGAAACCCACCAGCGGGATCCCCGCGTCGGTGGCGGACTTGACCGCGCCGGCGAGGGCGTCGGGGGTGACCAGGGTGGTGGCGATGCCGTCCACCTTGGAGTCCACGGCGGTCTGGATCAGCTGGGCCTGCTTGTCGGCGGCCGGGTCGTTCGAGTACTGCAGCTTCGATCCGGTGTCCTTGGCGGCCTGCTCGGCGCCCGCCCGGATCTTGTCCCAGAAGGAGTCACCCGGGGTCTCGTGGGTGATCATGGCGATGGTGTAGCCCGAGTCGCCGCCGCCACCGCCGCTTCCGTCATCGGTGTTGCTCTGGGGGGCACCGCCGCCGCTGCAGGCGGACACGGCGAGAACGAGAGCCGCCGCGGAGCCCACGGCGAGCAGACGAAATCGGCGAGGGATCATCAGTGATTCCTTTCGTTGTCCGAGCACCCGCTCGCGACATGAATGGCGTACATGACGTGCGGAGGAGCTGATCTCCAAACCGACACGATGTGTTGTGGGTCACTAGCGCGCACTAAGTGATAGGAGTAATCAACACCCCATCGGACTCTTTGTCAATACATACATTCAATGTGTCGGGAAGTTCTGGGCGAAGCTCCTAGCCCGGCTTCGGCGCGGACGTGCTGGCCCGGATCCGCAGCTCGGGCTCGAGCACGATCTCGCGCTCCACGATCCGCCGCTGGTCCACCCGGGCGACCATCCGCTCCACCGCCAGCCTGGCGAGCTCGTCGGGTCGCTGGGCCACGGTGGTCAGGGGAACCGGCGACAGCTCGGCCATGCTGCTGTCGTCGTAACCGACCACCGAGATCCCCTCCGGCACGCCGATCCCGTGCTGGGCGAAGACCCCGATCGCCGCCACGGCGACGTCGTCGTTGTAGGCCACCAACCCGGTGGGCGGACGAGGACCGCTGCACAGCCGGCGCGCGCCGGCGAGTCCGTCGACCTGTGACTGACCTCCCGGCATGACCTGGGTCAGGTTCGACAGTCCGTGGTGCTCCATGGCCGCGAGATAGGCCGCGCGTCGAGACGCCGCGATCACCGTGTCTCCCCCGTCGATGTGCGCGATCTCGCGATGCCCCAGATCGACCAGGTGGTCCACGGCTGCCCTGATCCCTCCCGCGTCGTCGGTGCGGACGACATCGACCTTCGGATGATCGACCTGCCAGCCCACCACCGCGAGCGGGATCCGACCGGCCAGCAGCGGGTGTGAGGTCGGCGGGCTGAGCATGATCAAGGCGTCGAAGCGGAAGCCCTGCAACGAGCGCGCCGCCGTGTCCTCGTCCCGGCTCTTGGTCAGCGGCGAGATGACCAGGTTGTGACCGTGGCTCTCGGCGGCAGTGAAGAGCCCGTCGAGCAGCTCGAAGTGGAAGGCGCCGACCGTCACGCCGAACATCACGCCGATGACCCTGGATCGCTGACCGGCCAGCGACTGCGCCCGGACATCGGGGTGGTAGCCGAGCTCCGCGGCGGCCGCCTGCACCCGTCGGCGCTTCTCCTCGCTGGCGCCCGGTGCATCCCGCATGACGATCGACACGAGGGCGCGAGACACGCCGGCGCGGCGGGCGACGTCGTCCATCGTCACCCGTTGGCGCGAGCCGAAGCTCTCCTCGGTCAGGACCGTCACCTCTCTCGGCTTCCCGGGTGCACCCTAGCCCGCGGACCGTCGACGACCGGCCGGCGATCAGGGGCGGAGCAGGGCCTTGATCGCGCGCCGTTCGTCCATCGCGGCGTACGCGTCGGCCGCCTGCTCCAGCGGCAGCTCGAGGTCGAACACCAGGCCCGGGTTGATCGACCGAGCAAGGACCTTGTCGAGCAGCTCGGGCAGGTACTGCGGCACCGAGGCCGGGCCGCCCTTGATCCCGACGTTGCGGAAGAACATCTGGCGCACCGGGAGCTCGACACCGTGGGGCACGCCGACGACGCCGACCAGGCCACCCGGTCGAACCGACTGCACGGCCTGGGTCATCGACTCAGCGGTGCCGACGGCCTCGCACACCGCGTCGGCCCCGATGCCGTCAGTGAGCTCGAGGATGGCAGCCACACCCTCGTCGCCGCGTTCGGCGACGATGTCGGTGGCCCCGAACTCCGTCGCGATCCGCTGCCGCGACGCGTGCCGGCTCATGGCGATGATCCGGTCGGCCCCGAGCTCGCGGGCGGCCAGCACCGCCGACAGGCCGACTGCGCCGTCACCGACCACGGCCACTGTCGATCCCGGCCGGACTCCGGCCGTGACCGCCGCGTGCCAGCCGGTGCTCATCACGTCCGACAGTGCGAGCAGACCGGGGATCAGATCGTCGTCCGGCTGCTCCGGGGTCGCGAACAGCGTCCCGTCAGCCTGCGGGATCCGGATGTAGGCGGACTGGCAGCCGTCGAAGCCGGACTGGTTCACGCACGAGAACGCGAACCCGGCCCGGCAGTGCGGGCAGGTGCCGTCGGAGGCGTAGAACCCACCGACCACGAACTGGCCCGGTCGCAGGGCGGCCACCTCCGAGCCGATCTCCTCGACCACACCGACGTACTCGTGTCCGATCGCCCTCGGCTTCGAGACTTGGTCTATCCCCCGGTACGGCCACAGATCCGACCCGCACACGCAGGTGGCCACCGTGCGGATGATCGCATCGGTGGGTTCGTTGATCTGCGGGTCGGGGCGGTCCTCGACCCGGACGTCTCCGGGCGCGTACAGGATCGTTCCTCGCATCTGCTGTGTCTCCTCGCTGTGAGCGGACGTGCTGTCCGACGGCATCGAGGATGCTCCAACAGCCCGTGCACCACCAGGTACTGACAGGGCACCCCACCCCGGTACGCGGTCGGGCAGCCGGGCCTCGATTGCCGAGTATTCCTCACTACACAAGGACTATCTCAGGCTGTATCGGCGGCGCCTCGGTTCAGAGTCGGTAGAGCGCGAACGGCGCATCGGGCTGCACACCGACGCGACCCTCGACCAGGCCTTCGCGCCGGATGATGCCGACCTCCCGCATCCCGAGGCGCTCCATCACCGCCCGGGAAGCACGGTTGTGCACTTCCGTGAACGCCACGATCGGCAGCTCCGGTCGGTGCAGCTTCGCCCAGCCGAGGGCCGCCCGGCCGAGCTCGGTGGCGTAGCCGCGGCCCGTGAGATGGTCACGTACGACCCAGCCGAGCTCCAGCACCGTCTCACCGTCGAGGCCGATGCGGCTGAAGCCGCCGCGCCCGACGAGCGAGGCGTCCGCTCGGTCCCGGGCCATCCACTTGCCGACGCCGTCGGTCGTCCACCGGGTCGCCATGCCGACCGTCCATGCCTCGATCGCTGCCCTGTCCCATGGTCCGGTCCAGAAGGCGACCTCCGGATCGCCGTACAGCTCGGACAGCGCCTCGACATCATCGCGACCGACGGGGGTGAGCACGAGCCGCGGCGTGAGCACAGGATCCAGTGGTGAGCCTTCCGGACCTCGTGCGTGCATGCCACCAGTAAACCGCTCGTATGCTCAGCAGATGGCGCTCGATCTGCAGCTCCTCGGCCAGCCGGCGATCATCCGCGACGGCGTACCGGCGGTGCTCAGTGGCCGAAAGCCGTGGGGACTTCTCGCCTTCTTGCTTCTCGAACCCCAACCGACCCGTCGTGAGGTCGCGGCACGGCTCGCGCCCGAAGCGAACGACCCTCTTGCGGCTCTCCGGTGGCTGCTGCATCAGGTGCGCCGCGCCCTCGAGCCCGAGGCGACGATCGTCGAGTGCGAGGGTCGACTGGAGCTCCGGCTGACCGACGTGGTGACCGTCGATCTGCTCGACCTGCTCGCTGTTCCCGAGGACGTCGACACCATCGAGCGGCTCGTGCGGGGCGAGCTGTTGGAGGGGATGGACTTCGCGGACGCGCCGGCGTTCGACTTGTGGCTGTCGCTCCAGCGCACTCGGATGCACGACGTGATCGCGGAATCCCTGTGGTGGATCGGCAGCCGTCTCGGCACCCGGGATCCGGACCGCGCGCTGCGGATCACCGAACGGGCGCTGCTGTTCGACCCGTTCTGTGAGACGACGAACGAGCTGCTGCTCGATCTGCTGGTGCAGTCCGGGAACTCCGCAGTCGCCCGTCAACGGTTCACGATCATCGACCGCCGGTTCCGCGAGGAGCTCGGCGTTCCGCCCTCGGACACCGTGCGCCGTCCGCTGCAGCGACCGCGGCTGGCGTCGTCGGTGCCGCCGAGCGTGTCGGCTCCGGCGCTGCTCGAGGCGGCCGCCGCTCGCCTCCGGGCGGGTGAGCTGGATCGAGCGGTCGAGACGTCCCGCCGGGCCGCCGATGTCGCGCTGGCGCTGGGCGACCCACGACTCGAGCTGTCCTCCCTCCTGCTGCTCGCGCGGACGCTCATCCACAGCCACCGGGGCCGGGACCAGGAGGCGAAGGGGCTGCTCAGTCGGGCGCTCCAGCTCGCTGGGGACCTGGACGATCTCGCCGCGCTCGCCGACGTGGAGTGCGAGATGGGCTTCGTCTTCGCGATGGAGGGAACCGGGGCGCTGGCCGAGCCGGTGCTGGCCCGTTCGATCGACCACGGTGTCGCCGCCGGTGCGCTCGGCCGCGCGGCCAAGGCACAGACCTATCTCGGGATGTGCCTGTCGGACCGTTGCGACTTCGACCGGGCGCGAACCGAGCTGAGCACGGCCATCGCCAGGTTCGACGCGGCACAGCAGCGGGGGTGGCAGGGCTACGCCGAGGCCATGCTCGCCCGTGCCATCGAACGCTCCGGCGATCCGGTCGGCGGTGCAGCCATGGCCGGGATCGGGCTGGACCACGTGCGCCGAGGCGGGTGGCGCGCCGTCCTCCCCTGGCCGATGCTCGTCCTCGCCAGCTGCGCGCTGGCCACGGGTGATCACAGCGGCGCATCGACGCGCTTCTCGGAAGCGCTCACGTTCGCCAGCGAGATCGGTGATCCGTGCTACGAGGCGCTCGCCCTGCGCGGTCTCGGACTCCTCCGCACCACCGAGAACCCGGACGGCGCCATCCGCCTGCTCACCGACGGGCTGAGGTGCTGCCGCCGCTACCAGGACGTCTATCCGTGGGTACGGGCCGTCATCCTCACCGATCTGGTCGAGCTGCAGCACGGCGCGGATGGACGGGTGCTCGACGAGGCCGACGAGCTGGCCACCCTCGGTCCGCTCCCGGACCTCGCCGAGCGACTCGCCCCATTTCGACGGAAACCACTGGTGAAGACGCAGTCCCCCGGTCCCGATCAAACGCTCCGCCAAACGATGGCCACCTAGCGTCGTGGCCGTCCGGACGAGAGGCGTCCGGCGACGACGGAGGATGGCACATGCCACTGTTCATGGATGTTCACCAGAGCCTGCCGGAGGGTGCGACCTTCGACGACGTGACCGGAGCACACGAGGCCGATCTGAGAACGCAGGATCGTCACGGCGTGAACTACCTGCGGTACTGGGTGGACGAGAAAGCCGGGAAGGTCTTCTGCCTGGTGGACGCACCGAGCGCGGAAGCCGCGGCCGAGGTGCATCGCGAGGCGCACGGGCTGGTCGCCGACGAGATCTATCCCGTACGAGAAGGGGCGTAGTCCGGCAGCATCATCGACGAGAGGGACCGCCCGCGCGGGTTCTCCGGCGGGCGGTCCCGCCGTCCCACGATGCCAGCGGCACCCCGCGGCGACACGATCCGAGCATCGGCGCGGCGCAGGGCTTCCGTGCTGCATCATTCGGGCAACGTCCGTCGGCGGAGACGCCGCGTCCCCGCCCTCGAAGGAACCGGTGATGACCTCCCCTGTCGCCCCACCGTCGCGCTACCGCCTGACCCCGATGCGACCGCGCGATCCGCACGAACCAGGTCGCGCGGCCTCCAGCCTCGAGCTCTTCTTCGATCTCGTGTTCGTGGTGGCGGTCAGCATCGCGGCGGTCCAGCTGCACCACGCCCTCACCGAGGCACACGTCGCCGAGGGGGTGCTCAGCTACGCCATGGTGTTCTTCGCCATCTGGTGGGCCTGGATGAACTTCACCTGGTTCGCCACCTCCTTCGCCACCGACGACTGGCTCTACCGGCTGCTCACCATCGTCCAGATGGCCGGGGTCCTGGTGCTCGCGTCCGGCATCGAGGCCGCCTTCGTGGAGCACGACTTCACGGTGGTGATCCTGGCCTACGTGGTGATGCGGATCGCGATGGTCGCCCAGTGGCTTCGCGCCTCCCGGCACGCCGGTCCGAGCCGGCGGGCCTGCCTGGCGTACGCGCTCGGGATCGCGATCGTCCAGGTCCTCTGGCTCTCCCTGCTCGTGCTCCCGCCCTCGGTCGTGACGATCGCCTTCGTCGTCCTGGTGGCCGCCGAGCTGGCCGTACCCGTCGTCGCGGAGCGGCAGGGATCGACGACCTGGCACCCCCACCACATCACCGAGCGCTACGGACTCTTCACCCTGATCCTGTTGGGCGAGAGCCTGCTCGCCTCGACGAACGCGATCATCGAGGCCCTGCATGACGAGGGGGCCCTGGGACCGCTCCTGTCGATCGCCTTTCTCACCCTGATCGTCACCGCCGCCCTCTGGTGGATCTACTTCTGGCCACCACATCACACGGCCGTCACGTCCTTGGCCGATTCGTTGCGCTACGGCTACGTGCACTACTTCGTCTTCGCCGCCGCCGGGGCCTTCTCGGCGGGCATCGAGGTCGAGATCGACGTGCTGTCGCATCACAGCGAGCTCGGCGAGGTGGCCGCGTCGTTCACGGTCACGGTGCCGATCGCGATCTTCGTCCTCGGCATCTGGTGGCTCGCACTCCGTCGCCACGCCGATCGGGTCGTCAACATCGTCGTGCCCGCCGGGGCGGTGCTGGTCCTGTTCGACCCGATCATCCCGATCCCGATCACTCTGACCGCCCTCATCATGATCGCGGTGGTCGTCGTCTTGGTGCTGCGACCACCGGTGACCACACCCACCGGCGTGCAATAGCCTCGCCCTGAGTCAGACGCTGCCTGCCGCTGCGGCGGGCAGCGGCTACCGCCACGACAGAGAGGACCGAGGTGAGCGAGACCACGAACGTCGCACTGGGGATCGATGTGGGTGGCACCGGGATCAAGGGAGCCCTGGTCGATCTGGACACCGGTCAGCTGGTCAGCGACCGGTTCCGTCTCGACACGCCTCAGCCCGCCCGGCCGTCCGACGTGGCCGACACGATCGTGGCCGTGGCCGACCACTTCGAGTTCGACGGGGCCACCGGGGTCGCGTTCCCGGGCGTGGTGCTGGACGGTGTGGTGCACACCGCGGCCAACCTGCACCCGGAGTGGATCGGTCTCTCCCTGGCCGACCTGGTCGGGCCGAGGCTGCGGGGACCCAGCACCTTCTTGAACGATGCCGACGCCGCCGGGCTCGCGGAGTCCCACTTCGGCGCGGCCCGGGGCACGGACGGGGTGGTGCTGCTGGTCACCCTCGGCACCGGGATCGGCGTGGCCATGATCAGTGACGGGCGGCTGGTCGCGAATTCCGAGCTGGGTCACCTCGAGCTCGACGGGGTCGACGCCGAGACGTACGCGGCCGCGTCGGCCCGCAAGCGCAACGGCCACAGCTGGGAGGAGTGGGGCGGCCACGCCGACCACTACCTGAAGCACCTGGAGGGCCTGGTGTGGCCCAAGTTGTTCGTGCTCGGTGGTGGCATCACCAAGAACCCCGAGAAGTGGCTGCAGTATCTGCATCCGCGGACCCCGATCGTGCTCGCCCAGCACATCAACAACGCCGGCATCGTCGGCGCAGCGGACGCGACCCGCCAGGGCATCGCTCCCTAGCTCAGGTACGGGTCCGCCCAGGCGCTGATGATCCGTCCCGCCCGCTTGGCCTGATCACCCTTGGTGAGCAGGTGATCGGCGCCCTCCAGCGACACGAAGCTGCGGGGGTGGCGCGCCGCGCGGAAGATCTGGCTGGCGTTGGTGATCCCGACGGTGTTGTCCGTCGGGGAGTGCATCACCAGCAGGGCGCGGTGCAGCGTACGGATCCGCTCGTGCAGATCGGCCTGACGAACGTCCTCGATGAAGTGCCGTCGCAGCGTCAGCGCCTTGCCGCCGATCAGGAACGGCGCCTCGCCCTCGGCCAGGATCCGCTCCAGCAGAGCGTCGTAGTTGTGCTCGACGTGGGCCGGCTCGTACGGTGCGGCGACGCTCGCGACCGCCCTGATCCCGTCGACCAGGTGGGCGGCGGCGATCACCGCGGCACCCCCGAACGAGTGGCCGACCAACAGCCTGACGTCGTGCCCGGACTCCTCCATGAACCGGACCGCCTGCGCGGTGTCCCCGACCTTGTGGGAGAAGGAGCCGTTGCCCCAGTCCCCCTCGGAGTCGCCGAGACCCAGGTTGTCGAAGCGGAGCATGCCGATGCCCTCACGCGCGAGCTGCTTGCAGATCCGACTGGCCGCCGGGGTGTCCTTGCCGAGGGTGAAGCCGTGGGCGAAGACGCCCCACCCTCGGACCCGACCCTCGGGATGGTCGATCAGGCCGGCGAGCCGCGGTCCGCTCGTGCTCGTGAACCAGACGCGTTCTGCCACGGGGACATGGTGGCAGACGTCGGGACGGCCGGCGATCGCGTCGGATCAGTCACCCTGGGCCGGCAGCTCGAGCATCACCACGGTGGTGTGGATCGCGATGTAGGCCACCAGGTCGGCGACGAAGACCGCCAGCAGGGTGCCGACGACGGCGATCATGAGCGTGACGGCGGCGCCCCGGGCGGTCACCTCGTCGACATGCGAGCTCAACGCCAGGACGACGGCCAGGCTCGTGAAGGTGATGTAGATCCGTTCCTTGAGCACTTCGGCCCGTTGCACGGGGGTGCTCGCGCCTCTCGCCATGGGCAGCACCCTCTCACGGGGTCTGCCGCGCGATCTCGACCACGATTGCCCGCGATCCCAGAGATCTGGCCCTACGATGAAAACGCACCGACGGGCCCACAGAGCAGAGGAGCACCATGACGAAGATCAGTCGACGCGCGGCCCTGCTCGGCCTGGGCGGCGCCGGGCTCGCCGGCATCGGAGCCGTGGGCTTCGGCCTCTCACGCAGCAGCAAGGCACCCGCCGCGACACCCGATCCGGCGCCGACGACACCAGCGCCGACCGCATCCGCTGCCCCCACGGCGAAACCCAGCCCCGCCGCGCCGATCGACAGACGGCCCCGCTGGCCGCTCACCGGTGTGCTCCTGAAGGACCCGAAGAAGGCGCAGCACGCGGCGGTGGCGGTGAAGGTGCCGGACAACAAGTACGAGCACCCGCAACGCGGGATCGACAAGGCCGACATCGTCTTCGTCGAGCTCGAGGGCTACCTGGACGCCGACGGTTACAGCGGCACCCGGCTGGTGCCGGTGTTCCATTCCCGGATGGCCGACACCGTCGAACCCGTCCGCTCGATCCGGCCGGTCGACATCCCGTTGCTGAGCCCGATCAACGCGATCATCGGCAACACCGGGGCCGCGAAGTGGGTGATCAACTACGTCAAGCACTACCGCAAGCACCTCGAGGGCATGCTGTCGTACATGAACACCCTGGGCACCGGGTCCTACGGCACCGACCAGTCGCGGGTCTACACCTACCAGGGCCAGACCTACTACGACCGGGCCACCGTCTGCCATCCCGCGGTGCTCGCCAAGCAGACCAAGCGCTTCCGCAAAGGCCCGACCCAGTCCTACTTCCCTTGGGCATCCTCGACGGACGAGGTCAGCACGCTGAAGGGCAAGAAGGCACAGATGATCAAGGTGCCCTACAAGGGCGACGGTTACCTGATGACGTACACCTACGACAAGAAGACGAAGAAGTACCTGCGCAGCATGCCGTGGGGTCCGCACGTGATGGCCGACGGCACCCGGATCTCGGTGGACAACGTCCTGGTGATCAAGGCCAAGCAGCACTTCGGGAAGATCTACAAGGGCAGCGGCCACGACGAGCCGTTGCACGACATCATCGACACCAAAGGAAAGTTCTCCTACGCCAACCGCGGTCGCCACGTCACCGGCACCTGGAGCAAGGGCTCTGTGGCCGAGCCGTTCGTGTTCACCCTGGCCGACGGATCTCCCCTGAAGATGGCTACCGGGCAGACGTTCGTCGAGCTGCCCGATGACGGCGCGAAGGTCCGCATCACGGACTGAGGCCGGCCGGCGGTCCGGGGCTACCTCCGTGCGGAGGCCGAGGCCCGGCCGGCAGTGGCTGAACGGCGATCCGGCGGTGTGGGCGGTCGCCCGGGCAACGAGAGCGAGATCAGTACGCCGGCTGCGGTGAAACCGATCGCCCACCAGAAAGACTGCTGGAACGCACCCACGAGCCCGGCGGACGAGGTCGCTGCGGTCGCTGCCGCCCCGGTGAGGATCGCGGCGAGCACCGCGGTGCCGAACGAGCCGCCGACCTGCTGCGCGATGCGCGTCACGATGCTCGCGTCAGGGACCTCGTGGCGCGCCAGCCCCCGGAAACCGAGAGCCATCAGCGGTACGGTCACCGTGCCGAGGCCGATGCCGCGGACGAACAGGGCGGCCATCAGCACCCAGGCGCTGGTGTGCGCATCGGCGAAGGCGAAGGGCAGGGTGCCGAGCAGCACGATGAGGAACCCGATCACCACGGGCCACCGCGTCCCGAGGGTGTCGGAGAGCCGGCCGGACAGCGATCGGGACACCAGGGTGCCGAGACCTTGCGGGATGAGCAGCAGGCCGGCCTGGAGCACCGTCGTGCCGCGTACCTCCTGGAAGTACAGCGGCATCAGCAGCATCGCGCCGTACAGGGTGATGCCGGAGAGGAACAGCAGCAGCGACGACGACGCCAGCGACCAGTGCCGGAGCAGCCGCAGGTCGACCAGCGCACCCACGCGACGGCGGAGCGACCAGGCGACGAAGGCGGTGAGCAGCAGCAGCCCGGCGACGACCGGGACGAGGACGTCGCCGCGCGAGAAACCACCCGGATCGCTGGTGTTCGACAGACCCCAGAGCACGCCCACCAGACCGGGCGCCAGCAGGACGAACCCGACGACGTCGAGCGGCGCCCGGTGCACCGGCCCGTCCGGGGGGAGGAAGATCACCGCGAGCACCAGGCCGGCGACGCAGAACGGCACATTCACCCAGAACATCCACGACCAGTGCAGATGCTGCAGGATGAGCCCGCCGAGCACCGGGCCGAGGATGGGTCCGAGCACGGCGGGCAGGCTGATCACCGCCATGATCCGGCCCAGGTTCCGGCCGCCCGCCGCCTGCATGACCACCGTCGACATCAGCGGGATGAGCAGTCCACCGGCGACGCCCTGGACGACCCGGAACGCGATCAGGCTATCGGCGCTCCACGCGAGGCTGGCCAGCACCGATCCCACCAGGAACAGCGCGAGGGCGATCATCCACAGCCGCTTGCTGCCGACAACCCGCTGTGCCCACCCCGCGATCGGGATCGTCACACCGAGCGCGAGCAGGTAACCCGTGCTCACCCACTGGATCGTGGCGATCGGAGCCTGCAGCTCGTTCGCCAGGCTGTGCAGGGCGACGGCGACGATCGTGGTGTCGAACAGCACCGCCATCCCACCGACGAGCACCGTCCACACCGTCCGCCAGACGGCCGGGTCGATGACGTCGTCATGGGTCTGCGAGACGACCATCCCCACTCCTTAGAAACGTTCTGTACCCTAAATGTAGAACGTGAGCTTAGGAAACACAATGTCTCTTATCAAGGACGTGACGGTGCCCCGACGGCGGCGCGGTGCGGCGTTGGAGAACGCTCTGCTCGAGGCCGCCTGGTCCGAGCTCCTCGAGAAGGGCTACACCGCGTTCACCATCGAGGCGGTTGCCGAGCGAGCTCAGACCAGCCGCGCCGTCATCTACCGCCGCTGGCCCACCAAGCCGGAGCTCGTGCGGGCGGCCGTCGGTCACGCCGGCCGGAAGGACCGGGTCGAGATCCCCGACACCGGCTCACTCCGCGGGGACGTCGTCGAGCTGCTGCGACGCGCCAACCGGTCGCGCGCCTCGCTCGCCGTCATGATGGTGCTCCAGCTCTCGGGCTACTACGCCGAGACGGGCACCGGCATGTCCGACCTGCGCAGCATCTTCCTGGCGGACGGCGGCACCGCTGTCGACACCCTGCTGGCCCGCGCGGTCGCCCGCGGGGAGGTCGATCCAGCCAAGCTCACCCCGCGGGTGGTGGCCGTCCCGTTCGACCTCTACCGACAGGAGCTGCTGATGACGCTCAAACCGGTGCCCGACGAGGTGGCCGAGTCGATCGTCGACGAGGTGTTCCTGCCGCTCGTGCGACCAACGACCTGAGGTCGACCTCCCTGGCGTAGCGTGCAGAGATGAGCGACCCAGCCGACCGTGAGCTCGATCTCGTGCTGGTCGGGGCGACCGGGTTCGTCGGCCGGCTGACGGCCCGGTACCTCGCCGAGCACGCCCCGGACGGACTCCGCATCGGTCTGGCCGGCCGGTCGGTCGATCGCCTCGACCAGGTGCGCTCGACGCTGCCCGAGCCCGCGCAGACGTGGCCGGTGATCGTCGTCGACGTGGTGGACGAGCCGGCAGCGACCCAGCTGGCGGCGCGAACCCGCGTCGTCGCGACCACTGTCGGACCGTACCTGCGCTACGGGCTGCCGTTGGTGGCGGCCTGTGCCGCCGCGGGCACCCACTACGCGGATCTCACCGGAGAGACGCTCTTCGTCCGGCGCAGCATCGATGCGGCCCACGAGACCGCCGTGGCCAGCGGTGCCCGGATCGTGCACTCCTGCGGCTTCGACTCCGTGCCCTCCGACCTCGGAGTCGGGCTGACGGCCGACCGTGCCGCCGCCGACGGGGCCGGTTCACTGATCTCGGCGGTGCTGCACGTGACCCGGCTGCGGGCCGGTGTCAGCGGCGGGACGATCGACTCGCTGCGTCAGCAGGCCATCGAGACCTCGGGCGATCCCGTCGCGCGGCGACTGGCCACCGACCCGTGGGCCCTGGTCGACGAGGTCGCGGGGAGCCCGTACGGAGCGTCCGCGCGCCAGCGTTCAGTTCCGTCGCGGGACGACCGCACCGGTTCCTGGCTGGCGCCCTTCGTGATGGGCGCCTACAACGGTCAGATCGTGCACCGGAGCAACGCGCTGTCCGGTTGGCCATACGGTCGCGAGCTCACGTACCAGGAGGTCGTCGACACGGGTCGCGGACCCGGCGGCGCCGTGAAAGCCGCCGGGATCGTGGTCGGGGCCGGCGCCCTGATGCGAGGGATGTCGATCCCGGTGACCCGGTCCCTGCTGGACCGGGTGCTGCCGAAGCCGGGCGAGGGTCCCGACGACCGGCGGCGCAGCCGCGGTGCCTTCCGCATCGAGGTGCACGCCGAGACCACCGGTGGTGCCCACTACCGCACGACCATCGGTGCCGAGCTCGACCCGGGCTACGACGGCACGGCGGTGATGCTGGGCGAGTCGGCCCTCGCGCTCACGGACGACGCCGGGCTCGGCGCACCCGGAGCCGTCACACCGATGGTGGCTCTCGGCACCAGCCTGCCGCAGCGGCTCCGCGATCACGGGTTCACGGTCACCACCGAGCGGCTCCCCCGCCGCTGATCCGTTCGGCGACGATCTACCCGGGTCTCTCGTCACCGGCACCTCAGAGTCCCGACCCCGCCGCTCGGCGAAGCATCCTGATCACGTCCGAAGCGTGGTAGACCCGCTCGTCCGGTTCGATGGCGGCGCAGAAGCGCGCGTACATGGCCGCCGCCTCGAGCGCGACCAGCGGCTCGAGCAGCTCGACCGCGCGGGCAGGGTCGGCACCCGGCACGATGCGCCGCCAGGCCGCGACGAACCAGCCCCGAGCAGCCTGTTGGACCCGGGACGGCAGGCGCTCGACGAAAGCCAGCTCGTCGAGCAGTGGATGACCGACGAACGAGTCACCCCAGTCCAAGATCACGTAGCCGCCGGGACGACCGGCGACGTTCCCGGCGTGGAAGTCACCGTGCACGAGGGTGTCCGGCACGCCGCAGTCGGCGATGGCGGCCACCCGGGCCGGGAGCTCCCTCAGTCGCGCCTCCAGCGAGCGCCGCTCCGACCGCTCCAGGGCCGAACCCCACTGCTCGACCACCGCAGCCGCCCGGTCCAGCACGGTGACCAGACGTCGGTCCGGCACACCCAGCGCTCGCAGCTCGTCCGTTCGACCCAGGGCCCGCTGCTGGAGAACCGTCAGCAGCCCGACCATCGGTCGCAGCGCCTCAGCGTCGCGGACCTCGTGGTTGGTGGGACCCGGGATGTCGACCAGCAGTGATCGGCCGGAGTCGAAGGCGACCAGCTCGGGCGCCACCGGTGTGCCGATCCAGTCGATCACAGCACCCTCGTGGGCGAAGAAGTCGGGCACCGCCTTCAGCCAGACACGACCACCCTGCACCGGGATCCGCCACAGGGCCGACAGGTTCCAGGTCCGCATCTGCTGCGGCGGCCCGGTGCGGTCGCGTTCGACGCGCGCGAGCCGCTCGTCCGCCCAGGCCAGCAGCGCCTGCGGGCCACCGGGACGGGCCCAGCGCTGCCGCAGGGGCTGGTCGGCCAACGGGTCGGCCGGCCAGACTCCCAGAGTGGCCCGGGGTGGCCGGTCGGTCTCGGCGAGGTAGGTGATCTCGCCACCGGAGATCTGATCGGAGGCGGTGCGCAGGAGACGCAGCACGGTGATCTCGAGGCCGTCGCGCTCCCGTACGGCCGTGACCAGATCGTCGGCCTCGGGCCACCACGGCAGCTCCAGCTCCACCGGCGGCAGCACGCCGAGCACCGCTCCGCGGTGCACGAGGACGACGCTCGCCCGCCGACCGGTGGTCTGCACGACGCGAACCTTAGCCGAACCCGCCCCCGCCGATCCTGCCGACGCCGTCGCACCCGGTCAGCCGAGGAAATTATTCTGATGCACATTTCAACCGTCGAAAAATTTGCGAGACAGAGACGCCAAAGTCTTTACCCGGAACTCGTACGAATCTATGGTGCGACTCTCCCCGCGCAGATCGACGAGTGATCTGCCGCCTCGCTCCCGGAGGTTCCTCTTGCCCAGTGTCCGACGCAAGCGTTACGGCAGAGCCGTGGTGACGGCTGCGGCGGCAGCGGCCCTGGTCGCTGCCCTGGCCCCCACCACGTGGGCCGATCCCACCGCAGACGACCTGACCGATGCCCAGCAACGAGCTCTGTCGGCCGGCATCCAGGTCGCGCCGAAGGGTGCCGCTTCGGCCAAGTCGGCGGTGAAGGCGCCCAACCCCTACCTGGCGAACGTGGTCGACGCCAAGCGCGCCGACTACAGCACCTGGAAGCAGCGGATGGTCGCCGCCGGGCAGCAGCGGGCCAGATCGACCTCGCTCGCCGCGAACAGGACCACGGCGGCCGGCCGGTCGCTCGCCCCCGCCGTCGTGCACGACGAAGAGGAGCCGGTCGGCACCTACGGCTCGAACGACAGCCGAGACAACGCCGAGCCGATCACCGGATTCGGTACCGGAGCGAAGCAGAACCCACGCGTGCGCATCCTCGGCTCGATCGCCGATCTGTCTCCTGAGTCCGAGTCGATCGACGTGGCGGAGGACAACGGATCCATCGGCCAGGCCACCTCCACCGGCATCGACGGCGAGGGCGCCATCGAGACCACGAGCGTCCTGGGCGACGGACCTCACGGCGGGGCAGCAGGCAGCAACGACTTCGACTTCTTCGAGCTGACCAGCCGACCGGGTCTGCAGATCACCGTCGACACCACGAAGACACCCGAGCCGCTCGACACCGTGGTGGCCATCTACGACGAGTCGGGCGAGATCCTGGCCGCCGACGACGACGCGGGAATCCCGCCCAACGACTTGGCGAGCCGGCTGACCTTCCCGGTGCCGGCGGAGGGCAGCTACTTCGTGCTGGTCGCCGGTTTCTCCATCGACGGAACCCTTCCCGAGGATCCGTTCGACTCCGGCAGCGGTGCCGGTGGCGCCGACCGGGGGACCTACCAGCTGTCGATCAGCTCCGCCGCCCACGAGACGGACTACTACGCCCTCAAGCTCAAGAAGGGCGACGTGATCGGGTCCGTCGGCAAGGGAGTGGCCGACACCTTGACGATCTGGCGACCCGACGGCACCCAGATGGTGGGAGCCCCCGGGGTGGATGCCTCGTCGCTCTACGCCCCGACGTCTCCCCTGCCGGGCGGCGGGAACACCACCCTGGCTTACGTCGCCGAGCAGGCGGGCAGCTACGCCATCCAGGTCGACGGCAGCCCGGGAACCTACGACACGCTGGTCGAGGCCTACCGGCCCGGGTCCGAGACCGACCCGGCGGCCCGGGTGCAGACGATCTTCCTGGACTTCGACGGGGCCCGGGTGAACACCGGGATCTGGGGCGGACCCGGGGTCCGCGAGCTGTCGCCGTTCGGGACGTTCCTGGGCAAGTGGAACCTGACCCGGGCGCAGGAGGCGACGGTGATCGACAAGATCACGGCCACCGTGCGGGAGAACATCAAGCGGGACCTGATCGAGAAGGGCCTCAACGGCACCGTCGCCGTGCAGGTGACCAACTCCAAGGACAATCCCGACATCTTCGGCAAGCCCAACGTGTCGCGGGTGATCGTCGGCGGCACCATCGACCAGTCGGGCATCGGCACGATCGGCATCGCGCAGTACATCGACCCGGGCAACTACGGGCACGAGGACTCCGCACTGGTGCTGCTGGACGTGCTGAGCGGCTCCGTCGCCGACTACGACGACGCCACGCTCAACTACTACCTGCGGCCGGAATCCGATCGGGTGGGCTTCGTCTCCAGCGCGGTCGGCAACGTCATCTCCCACGAGATCGGCCACTACATCGGCAGCTACCACACCGACAGCACCGACGACACCCACAACCTGATGGACGAGGGTGGTGGCAACTTCGGCAGCAACCTGTACGGGGTCGGACCCGACGGGATCGGCGGCACCGCCGACGACGAGGACATCGACTTCCGCACCGACGCCTACAGCCTGGTCGAGGGCTTCACCGGGCAGGAGAACACGCTGAACGTGTCGGCCTGGGCGTTCGTCCGAGGCGGGAGGGTCGCTCAGCCCTGAGCCACACGTGGTCGCGGGCGGTGGGTCAGCCCACCGCCCGGACCAGCTCGACGAACCAGGCGTGCACCCGGGGGTCCCCACCGACCTCGGGATGGAACGCGGTGGCCAGCCGACTCCCCTGCCGGACGGCGACCACGTGCTCCGACCCGTCCGGCCGGGGAACGGTGGCCAGCACCTCCACGGCCGGCCCGGACGCGACCACCTCGGGCGCTCTGATGAAGACGGCCCGGAACGCCTTTCCCGGCAGCCAACCCGCGTCCAGGTCGACCTCGAACGAGTCGCTCTGCCGCCCGAACGCGTTGCGACGCACGGTGATGTCCATCCCGCCGAAGGTCTGCTGATCGGCCGGGGCGTCGAGCAGGCGGTCGGCGAGCATGATCATCCCGGCACAGCTGCCGTACGCCGGCAGACCGGCCCCCAGCGCGGCGAGCAGCGGCTCGCGCAGGTCGAAGGCGCGCGCCAGCTTGTCGATGGTGGTCGACTCCCCGCCGGGGATGACCAGACCGGCCAGCCCGTCCAGCTCCGACGGCCGCCGCACCGGGCGGGCGACCGCTCCACCGGCGACCAGGGCGGCCGCGTGCTCACGCACATCCCCTTGCAGGGCAAGGATCCCGATGGTCGGTCCCGCGGACCGCACCGAGCTCAGCCGGGTCACCAGCCGCGCTCGGCGAGCCGGTGCGGCTCGGGAATCTCCTCCACGTTGATGCCGACCATCGCCTCGCCGAGCCCGCGGGACACCTTGGCGATCACGTCGGGATCGTCATAGAAGGTGGTGGCCTTGACGATCGCCGCCGCCCGCTGCTCCGGATTGCCGGACTTGAAGATGCCCGAGCCGACGAACACACCCTCCGCGCCCAGCTGCATCATCATCGCCGCATCGGCCGGCGTCGCGATGCCGCCCGCGGTGAACAGCACCACCGGCAGCTTGCCCGCCTCGGCGACCTCCTTGACCAGATCGTACGGTGCCTGCAGCTCCTTGGCCGCCACATAGAGCTCGTCCTCGGGCAGCGAGGTCAGCCGCCGGATCTGGTCCCGGATCTGGCGCATGTGGGTGGTCGCGTTGGACACGTCACCCGTACCGGCCTCGCCCTTGGAACGGATCATGGCCGCACCCTCGGAGATCCGGCGCAGCGCCTCGCCCAGGTTGGTGGCGCCGCAGACGAACGGGACGGTGAAGGCCCACTTGTCGATGTGGTGGGCGTAGTCGGCCGGGGTCAGCACCTCGGACTCGTCCACGTAGTCCACCCCCAGGGACTGCAGCACCTGGGCCTCGACGAAGTGCCCGATCCGGGCCTTGGCCATCACCGGGATGGAGACCGCGGCGATGATGCCGTCGATCATGTCCGGATCGCTCATCCGGGAGACGCCGCCCTGGGCCCTGATGTCGGCCGGCACCCGCTCCAGTGCCATCACCGCGACCGCGCCGGCGTCCTCGGCGATCTTGGCCTGGTCGGCGGTGACCACGTCCATGATCACGCCGCCCTTGAGCATCTCCGCCATCCCGCGCTTGACGCGCGAGGTCCCCGTCTGCTGTTCAGTCATCTCTCTCGTTGCCTCTCGGTGCTGCCGCCGCGGAGAATCTACCCCTGTTTCAGCCACGGACGCCGCACTGTTCCAGCGCGACCAACGCGAGCGCCCGAGTGGCGGTGAGCAGCTCGGCGACCGGCACGGACTCGTACGGACCGTGGGCCAGGCCTGCGTCGCCGGGGCCGTAGTGCACCGTCGGGATCCCGCCGAGGTTGGTCATCAGGCGGAGGTCGCTGCCGTACGGAGTCCCCCAGGTGGCCTGCTGTCGCTCGGAGACCACACCGTGCGCCCGGCGGACCACGTCCAGGATGCCCGCGTCGGCGTCGGTGAGCCCGGGCGCGAACTGACCGCCCCACCACGCCACGTCGACGGGGTGATCGCGCAACCACTGATCGTCCTCGCCGGCCGCCGCGACCGCGTCGGTGAGCGCCCGCCGGGCATCCGCCGGGTCCTCGCCGATGGCGACACCCAACCGTCCGTCGGCGGTGAGCACGTCGGGCACCGAGGAAGCCCACTCACCGGACCTGATCGTCCCCAGCTCGATCGGCAGGGGCAGCTCCCAGCGGGCCATCAGGGGGTGCTTGACCTCGTTGCGACGGGCTTCCAACCGCCTCAGCGCCGCGAACACGGGCACGAACTTCTCGATGGCGCTCACCCCGGACAGGCGTCGCGAGGCGTGCGCAGCCTGGCCCGTCACGGTGAGCCGGAACGTCAGCGCCCCGCTGGTGGCCGGCGCCAGGTCGAGCGACGTCGGCTCCGGGATGACGCAGGCGTCGGCCCGCCAGCCCCGCTGCAGCAGGGCGTATGTTCCCAGCCCGCCGTCCTCCTCCCCGATCACGGTGCCGAGCAGCAGGTCGCCGCGGAGCGGCAGGTCGAGCGCGGCGTAGGCCTTGACCACCCACAACGACGCGACCAGTCCGGCCTTCATGTCGCAGGTGCCGCGGCCGTGCACGTCGCCGCCCCGGATCGCGGCCCCGAAGGGTCCGGCCTGCCCCCAGGTCCCGAGGTCGCCCGGTGGCACGACGTCGACGTGGGCGTTCAGCATCAGCGAGCGTCCAGACCCGTCGCCGTGACCGGGCAGCCGACCGACGGTCCCCCAGCCCTCGGTCCGATCGACCTCCACCCCCGGGAAGTCCTCGGCGGCCAGGGTCTCGGCCAGGGGGACCTCCCAGCTGTCCACCTCGAGGCCGAGCTCGGTCAGCCGCCGGGCGAGCACGTGCTGGATCTCGTTCTCCTCGGCGGTGCCGGAGACGCTCGGGATCCGGACCAGGTCGACCAGGTCGGTGACGATGTCACGCTGGTGCTCGTCGAGGTAGCCGAGGAGGCGTCCGCGCCAGTCGGTGTCGGTGGGGCTCACCGCCACAGTTGATCATGTCGCCACGGTCGCTGTGATCTGATCCTGGCATGACGTCGTCGTACGGCTCGGGGCCCAGCATCCAGGACCGCTTCTTCGCCGATGCTCCGTGCTTCGGCTGCGGACCCGGCAACGCACAGGGCCTGCGGCTGAAGAGCTTCGAGGCACCGGACGGAGGTGTCCGGGCCACGTTCCGGCCGTGGCCGGAGCACGACAACGGCCTCGGCTACCTCAACGGCGGCATCATCGCCACCGTGCTGGACTGCCACAGCGCGGCCGCGGTGGTGCTGGCCGCGGTCGAGCGTGGTCTCGCCCCCGATGGCACCCTCCAGTACGTCACGGCCGGCATCGACGTCCGCTACCGGCGACCCTCACCCCTGCACGAACCGGCACGAGCTGGTCGCCCGGCTGGTGTCGGCCGACGACAACGAGATCCTCGTGGACGCCGAGCTGTGGTGGCAGGGCAAGGTGCGCGCCTCCGCACTCTCCTCCTGGAAGCGCTGGCGTCCGCGTACGGGGGCGACCACTCCCCCGCCTGTCCATGGCTGAGAGCCCATGGGCGTCCGCTCGAGGTCAGGTTGTGGTCCGTTCGGCGGCGGTGTTGTCCGTCGTCTCGCGGTTCTGGAAGCGACGCGCGGCTACCGCGGTCCGGCGCGCGTCTTCGGAGCGGAGTGGCGCGAGGTCTTCGGCTGACTCCGTCGCCCACTGGTGCCCAGTGGTCCCTTGCTGCGCCGCGAAGCAACTTCCAGGCACCAGTGGGTGCGCGAGTCAGTCCTAGTGCCGCGCCCGTTGCTCGATCGGATCGGGGACCGGCACGGCGGCCAGCAGCGCCCGCGTGTACGGATCACGCGGACGCCCCAGCACCGTCGCGGTCGGGCCGTGCTCCACGGCACGACCGTCGTGCAGCACCAGCACCTGGTCGCTGACGCTGTCCACCACGGCGAGGTCGTGACTGATGAACACGCAGGCGAAGCCGAGCTCGGTCCGCAGTCGCGCGAACTCGGCCAGCACCGCGGCCTGCACCGACACGTCCAGCGCACTGGTGGGCTCGTCGGCGATCAACAGGTCCGGCCGCAGAGCGAGGGCCCGAGCCAGGGCGACGCGCTGGCGCTGACCACCGGACAGCTCGTGCGGCTGCCGTTCGGCGTACCGGCGCGGGAGCGAGACGCTCTCCAGCAGCTCACCGACCCGCTGCCGCAGGCCACGTCCCGAGACCACCCGGTGCACCTGCAGCGGCTCGGCGACGCTCTCCCCCACGCTCAGCAGCGGGTCGAGGGTGCCGGCGGGGTCCTGCGGCACGACGCCGATCCGGCGCCGGAGCCGACGCAGCTCGGCGCTGCCGGCGGTGCCCAGATCCGACCCGGCCACCTCGATCCGGCCGTTGCTCGGCCGGAGCAGACCGAGAGCGGCCCGGCCGAGGGTGGACTTGCCGGACCCGGACTCGCCGACGACGCCCAGCACCTGCCCGGGTGCCACCTGGACCGTGATCCCGTGCAAGGCCCGGTACGCCGGCCGCCCGAACCGACCGGGATAGTCGAGGTCCACCTCCCGGAACGCCAGGGCCGGTGTGCCTGAGGGTTCGACGTCCACCACCGCCGGCTCGATCGACGACGGAGCATCGGCCTCGACCACCCGCAGACGGGGAACCGAGCCCAGCAGCTCCCGCGTGTAGTCGGTGAACGGCCCACTGAACAGCGACACCACCTCGCCGCGCTCGACCATCCGGCCGTGCCGCATCACCAGCACCCGGTCGGCCAGGTCGGCGACCACGCCCATGTTGTGGGTGATCAGCAGCAGCGCCATGCCGAGCCGCTCGCGGAGCTCCCCCAGCAGCACCAGGATCTCTGCCTGGACACTGACGTCGAGAGCAGTGGTCGGCTCGTCCGCGATCAACAGCACCGGGTCGTTCGCCAGGGCCAGAGCGATCACCACCCGCTGCTTCTGGCCACCGGACAGCTGGTGCGGGTAGGCGTCGACCCGGACCTCCGGCTCGGGGATGCCGACCAGGGTCAACAGCTCGACGGCTCGGACCCGCGCCGCCCGCCGGCCGATCCGCCGATGGGCGCGCAGGGCCTCCGCCAGCTGCCAACCGACCGTCTTGACCGGGTTCAGCGCGGTCTGCGGCTCCTGGAACACCATGGCCGCGAGCCGGCCCCGGACCCCGGCCCAGGCGTCCCCGCCCGAGCTCCCGGACCGGTTCCCGAGCAGGTTCGGCTGCCGGTGCGCTGGGCGAGCCGCCGGGTCGTCGGTCAGCTGCACCGAACCTCGCGCGGTGGCCGACGAGGGCAGCAACCCGAGGACGGCGTGCGCGGTCACCGTCTTGCCGGAGCCGGACTCCCCCACCAGTGCGAGGATCTCGCCGCGGTCGATGGAGAACGACACCGAGTCCACCGCCGGCGTCGGGCCGAAGCGCACCTCCAGCTCGCTGACCCGCAACACCGCATCGGGCCGGACGGGCCGGGGACCCGGCGGCTCCGACTCCACGTGCTGGTCCACCAGCTGCTCAGTCATAGATCGTCACTCCTTCGGCCCACACCCGGGCCCGTTCGGCCGGGGCCTCGGCGGACAGTGGTCCCGGCGCGTAGCGGACGGCGTGCAGAGCGCCGGTGAACGGATGGCTGCCGGCCCGCTCGTGCACCTCCCAGTCGACGGGTCCACCGCGGTCGGCACCGACGCTGATGCCGGTGAACGGGGCCATCCCGACGAGCTGCGGCAGGTCGGTCAGGGTAGCGGCGGCCCGGCCGTCGGTGAGCAGCACGTTCAGCCGGAAACGCGGTCGGGCCTGCAGCTGGACCAGCAGCTCGGACTCACCCAGGGCGAGCCCGATCGGCGGAGTGCGGTGCATGACGCCGTACGCGTTCACGCCGAACCAGGCAATCGGCTCGCCCCGGTGGTCGATGTCGATGACCAGCAGGTAGCCGCCGCCCTGGTCTCCGTGGGCCACCAGCACCCCGGCGTCGCCGGCAGCCAGACGGAAGGACGCGGTGATCGCCACGTCCCGGTGCTGGACGAGCTGGGCGGAGCGCCAGCGCTCGACCGTGCCGGCGAACGGCAGCAGGGTGATCGGGTCCGCCAGCCGGGCATCATCGGGTCGACGCAGGGCCGAGGCCGGGCCGTGGTCGTCCAGCGGGAACACCCGGTTCGTCCAGGCCGCGCGCTCCCACGACGCCGCCAGCGTGGCGACCACGTCCGGTCGTTCGGCGGCCAGGTTATGGGTCTCGGTCGGGTCGCCGCCCAGGTCGTAGAGCTGCCACTCGGTGTCGTCGAAGGCCGTACCCGGGCGGTGGTGGGTGACGATCTTCCAGTGGCCGCTCTGGTACGCGCGCTGTCCGGCGGTCTCGGTGTACTGCTCACCATGGACCGGGTCGGCAGTCGGGTCCCGCAGGATCGTCACCGCGCTGGCACCGTCCAGCTCAGGCGCGTCGAGGCCCTGGCGCTGCCGCAGCGACTCGAGCCCGAGCAGATCGAGCAGGGTGGGGGTCAGGTCGGTGACGTGCACGTACTGCCGCCGGAGTCCGTCGTCACCGGCCCCGAGCAGCTCACCGGCGGGCCAGTGCACGATGAGCGGCGCGCGAATGCCACCGGCGAACGTGCTCGCCTTGTAGAGCCGGAACGGGGTGTTGGACGCCTGTCCCCAACCGCGGGGGTAGTGCACGGTGGTCTGCGGGCCGCCGATCAAGGCGAGATCGCGGTCCACGTCCCGGTCCCAGTCCCCCGGCAGCCCGTCCACGTGGGCGAACTGGCTGTAGTAGCTGCGCGTGCCCTCGGCCCCGCCCTCGGCCGTGGCGCCGTTGTCGGAGGTGAACACGATGATCGTGTTGTCCAGCTCACCGAGTCGCTCGAGGTGCTCGATCAGCCGCCCGGTGCTGGCGTCCACCGCCTGGACCGCCGCCGCGTAGACCTCCATGTAGCGGGCGAATCGCCGCTGTTGATCACCGGTCAGCGTGTCCCAGGGCGGCACGTCCTGGCCCGGCTCGTGGTTGGCGGGTGGCAGCGCGGTCTGGTCCCCGAACAGCCCCAGGGCGATCTGCCGGCGGAACCGCTCGGAGCGGATGTGGTCCCAGCCGGCGTCGTACACCCCCGCGTAGTCGGCGAGGTCGGACTCCTTGGCCTGCACGGGTCCGTGCACCGCCGCGTGCGCCAGGTAGAGGAAGAACGGCTTGTCCGCGTCGGCCGTCCGCAGCGTGGTGATCATCTCGATCGCCCGGTCGGTCAGGTCGTCGGTCAGGTAGTAGCCCTCCGGAAAGTCCTGCACCGGGTACGGGGAGTTGTCCCAGATGAGCCGGTGCGGCGCGTGCAGCGAGGTGAAGCCCTCGAGACTGCCGAAGTAGCGGTCGAAACCGCGCTGGCACGGCCAGGACCCCTTGCTGGCCCCGTCATGCTGCAGCCGGTCGCCGGCCAGGTGCCACTTGCCCAGCGCGAACGTCGCGTAGCCGTGATCACGGAGCGTCTCGGCCAGCGTGGGGGCGTTGTCCGGCAGCGAGAACGCGTACGCCGGGTAGCCGGGGTCGGAGTTGGCGGGGAAGGCGAAGCCCGCCTTGTGCGGGTTGAGCCCGGTGAGCAGCGCCGCGCGACTCGGCGAGCACAGCGGCGTGGTGTGGTAGTCGGTGAAGCTCACACCCTCGCGCGCCAGCCGATCCAGGTTCGGCGTGGCGATCTCGCTGCCGTACGGTCCGATGTCGGCGAAGCCGAGGTCGTCGACCAGGATCACCACCACGTTCGGGCTGCCGTCCGGAGCTGTCGGCTCGCTCGGCCAGGCGGGCACGGACTCGGAGATGGTCCGGCCGATCCGACCGGGGAAGCCGGCGTACGGGTCGTCGGGATCGGGTGGCGTGCTCATCGGGTCACCCTTCGCGCTGCGTGTCATCGAGTCACCCTCCGGGCAGAACCCAGTCCCTGGGCGATCAGCTGCAGACTCAAGACCAAGATCACGACCACGATCAGCGGACCCAGCACGAAGCCGAGGTTGCTGTCCACGTAGTCGATGCCGTCGGCGATCAACGAGCCCAAGGACGGTTGCGGTGGCCGGACACCGATGCCCAAGAAGCTCATCGCCGACTCCACGAACACCGCCAGGGACAGCGACAGGGCCAGCTGCACCCCGAGGGGCTCGGCGGCGTTGGGCAGGATGTGCCGGCGCAGCACCCACGCCCGGCCCGCGCCGATGGCCTCGGCCGTCTCCACGTACGGCAACGAGCGGACCTTCAGGATCGAGCTGCGCAGCAGCCGGGCGAAGATCGGTGTCTCCAGCACCGCGATGACGATGATCACCGTGACCGCACCGGGACCGATGACCGCCGTCAACCCGATCGCGAAGATCAGCGTCGGGAAGGCGAGCAGCACGTCGAACGTCCGCTGCAGCGCCACGTCCACGAAGCCCACCACCGTGCCGAGCAGCGCAGCCAGGGTGCCGATCAGCGCTCCGATCGGCACGGCGACGAAGACGATCACCAGGTCCGTGCGGATCCCGTACAGAGTGCGGGAGAACACGTCCCGGTTGACGTGGTCGGTGCCCAGCAGGTGGGCAGCGCTGGGCTGCAGCAGGTTGGCTCCCGGGATCTGCTCGTTCGGCGGGTAGGGAGCCAGCCACGGAGCCAGCAGACCGGCCAGCACCAGCAACCCGAGCAGGATCAGTCCGACCAGTCCCCGGCCGCGCAACAGGGCACGCCAACGCCGGTGGCGGCCCGGTTCGGTGTCGGTCACCGGGCCGGCCGCCAGGGTCGCCGCCGGCCCGCTGGTCAGCAGCACCGGCTCCTCGCGCACATCGAGACTCATGTCAGTCCTCCGATCCGCACCCGTGGGTCGAGGTAGGCGTGCATCAGGTCGGTGCCGAGCTGGATGATCACGAAGACGGCGACCGAGAGCAGCAGCAGGATCTGCACCACCGGGTAGTCGCGACGGTCGATGGCCTGGGCGGCCAGCTGCCCGAGCCCCGGCCAGCTGAACACCGCCTCGACCAGCACGGCACCGCCGAGCAGGGATCCGGCCTGGATGCCGAGCACGGTGAGGTAGGTGGGTAGCGCGGCCGGCAGGGCGTGCGCGACCAGCAGCCGTCGGGGACTCACCCCGGCCGCCCGGGCGGTGGTCACATAGGGTGCCGCCAGCTCGGTCCGCAGGCTCTCGGCCAGGAACCGGGTCAAACCGGCCGACGCCGGGAGGGCGAGGCAGACCGCCGGCAGGATCAGGTACTGCGCGGCGATGTCCGGATCGGCCAGGAACCCGTTCGGCGGCACGCCGCCGGTCGGCAGGATCGGCAGCAGCAGGCCGAACACCAGCACCAGGATCACCCCGGTGACGAAGGTCGGCAGAGCCAGCGCCACGGTGTTGAACCCGGTCAGGGCGGCATCGAGGGCCCGCGACGGCAGGCCCACCCAGACCAGGGCGGTGACCACGCTGCCGACGACGGCCAGCAGCAGCGCGGCGCCGGTCAGCACCAGGGTGTTGGTCAGGCCGGCCGTCACCAGGTCGGTGATCTGGCCGCCGATCAGGTAGGAGCGTCCCAGGTCGAAGGTGAGGACGTGACCGAGCCAGCCGAGGTACTGGGCGATCACCGGCTGGTCCAACCCGAGCTCGTGCCGGATGGCCGCGATCGTCTCCGGGGTGGCGTCCGGCCCGGCGAGCGTGCTCGCCGGGTCACCGGGCACCACCCGGAGGATGGCGAAGATCAACACCGAGGCCGCGAAGAGCACCGCGATCGCCGACGGCAGTCGGCGCAGCAGGTACCGACCCATGATCAGGCCAACCAGGCATCGGTCAGCAGCAGCTCGGAACGCTTGGTGTAGCCGGCGCCCTGCAGCTTGGCCGCCGTGGCCCACTGCTCCCAGTAGATGGCGATCTCGGCCAGGAACGCAGCACTCAGCAGCTGCTCGGACACCTTCTGGTAGGCCGCGATGGCCTCGGCGGACCCGCCGTCGGCGGTTTCCCAGGCGCTGTCGGCCGCCGCGATGTAGTCCTCGGAGTCGTACCGGGACGCGTTCTTGTGCGCGTTGAAGGGGTAGGCGCTGACCGTCAGGGTCGACGGGGTGTACTGCGCCCAGGAGTGGGTCGCGATCCAGAGACCCTTGAACTGCTGGCCGATCAGCTCCTTGACGAACTGCGCACCGTCCACAGGGTCGAGCTCGATCGGGATGCCGACCTCCCCCAGGTTCGACTGCACGATCGCGGCCAGGGCCTCCTGGATGGGAGTCGGGGTGTAGGTCAGTGGCAGGGTGGGGATGGTGCCGACCTCGGCGATCAGCTTCTTGGCCTTCTCGACGTCACGCTGGTAGGTGTTGTTGGAGGCCTCGTCGAAGGCGAGCGAGTACTTCGGCCACGGCAGGCTGGCGGTGTAGCCCGAGCCGCGGAGCACCTCGGCGACCACCCGGTCCTTGTCCAGCGCGTACGCGATCGCCTGCCGGACCCGGACGTCGTCGAGCGGCTTCGCGGTGACGTTGGACCCGACGTAGAGCTGCTTCTCGGCCCCCTCGAGGCGGATCCGCTGGAAGTCGTCGGACTTGACCAGGTTCTCCACGTCCAGGTTGCTGAGACCGTTGGCGTACTGGATCTGGCCGGACTTCAAGGACGCCAGCAGCGCCTTGGCGTCGGTGATGATCTTGACCTCGACGGCGTCGGCGTACGGCCGCTCCGGCACCCAGTAGGAGTCGTTGCGGGCGAACGTGATCGAGGTGTTCGGCTGCCAACCGGTCACCGTGAACGGGCCGGTGCCGACGAACTTGGCGCCCGTCCGCAGCTCCTCGATGGTGTCGGAGTCCAGGATCGGCACGGTGTCCAGCAGGTCGAAGATGTTGCCGAGCTGATGGTCGAAGCCGAGCACGATCTGGTGCTCGTCGGAGGTGTCGAAGGAGGTGATCGCGGCCGCCGTGCTGCGCAGCTGAGCGGTCCACAGCGGGTCGGCGTAGGTCTTGATCGAGAACTCGACGTCCTTGGAGGTGAACGGGCGGCCGGAGTGGAACGTCACGTCGTCGCGCAGGTCGAGCGTCAGCGACCGGCCGTCGGGCGCGAGCTCCCAGGCCTTGGCCAGGCTGGGCGTCGGTTCGACCTTGTCGTTGGGGTACCTGATCAAGAAGTCGTAGGCCAACCCGACGATGGTGGTGATGCCGGTGTTCGAGTTGGTCAAGAAGTTGCCGGGGATGACGTCGGCAGCGATCCCGGCCTGGATCGTCCCGCCGCGCTGGGGCGTGTCGCTGCCGCCGGAGGCCTGGGACTGGTTGACCGCGGACTCGCAGCCGGCGGCGCCGAACAGGGAGGCTCCGACCCCGAGGGCGGCGAAGCCCTGGAGCAGGGTGCGACGGCTGACCGCGCCGGACAGGGGGCGGGTGGGGGTCGACATGGATCGGCCTTTCGAGGGTCTACGGGCAGGCTGCCGCCCGGGTCATGGACATGAGCTGGCAAGAGATCCCGACCCCGCGGGGGACATATCACTGCGGAGCCGGGGTGAGGTCGTGCGGTCTGGCGGCGGGCCGCGGAGTCTCCCCCGCGACCCGCCAGGTACGGGGACTCAGGACAGCGAGGAGAACGCGGAGGCGTCGCCCTTGCGCGGGGTGGAGGTGACACCGTCGACGCTCACCGGCACGTCGCCGGCCAGGGTGATCCGGTGCAGGACGCGCTTCTGGGTCCCGTAGTCGTCGACCCCGTAGTGCTCGGTCGCCCGGTTGTCCCAGATGGCCAGATCGCCCGGGCTCCAGTTCCAGCGCACCGTGTTCTCCAGCCGGGTCACGTGTCGCTGGATGAGGTTGAAGATGTCGGTCGAGTCGTGGGTGTTCAGCCCGACGATGCGCCGGATGAAGTGACCGGCCAGCAGAGCCCGCTCGCCGGTCTCCGGGTGCACCCGTACCAGCGGGTGCTCGGTCTCGAAGACCTGGGAGGCGAACTCGTCGCGGTACGCCTGCTCGGCCACGTCGATCCCGCCGATCCGCTTCTCGTCGCGCTCGGCCACGTAGTCGTACAGGTTCGTGTGCACGGCCCAGAGACGGTCGACCAGGGCCTTGAGCGCCGCCGACAGCCGCTCGTACGCGGTCACGGTGTTGGCCCAGGAAGTGGTGCCACCGTAGGCCGGGAGCTCGATGGCCCGGAGCACGCTGATCGCCGGGACCCGGTCGACGAAGGTGACGTCGGTGTGCCAGCTGTTCGCCTTGCCGTGGTCGGAGTTGATCGGGAGCACGCCGTTCTCGTTGCCGCGAACCGTCGGGTGCGGAAGCGTGGGATCGCCCAGCAGGCTGGCGAACTCGTACTGACCGGTGTCGTCGAGATGATCCTGACCGGAGAAGAAGATCACCTTGTGCTTCAGCAGGGCGTGGCGGATCTCGGCCACGGTCTGCGCATCGAGCTCGCCACCGAGTCGGACACCGCCGATGCGGGCACCGATCGACTCGGAGACCTTCTGCACGGTGATCCTGGCGTAGTCGTCACGGGCGAGGTCGAGGTCGCCGATGCTGAAGGCGGCGCGATCCTGGGTGATGGTCATGGGGGGTCCTTTCGCAGACATCGGGAGAGGTGGAGGGGGTCAGAAGATGAGGTGGTCTGAAGCGGGTGCCGGGGTCGGACGGGCAGCGTTCGCTCAGATGAGGAAGTGAGCGAAGCGCCGGCGCGGCGCGAAGCGGCTCGGCGCAGAGGGGGCGGGTGGTCGTCGAGAGATCAGCGACGACAACAGCAGCAGGGCTGCCCGCCCGACCGACACATTCGGCCGGTGCTTTCCCTTGTTTCCATGCCTACACACTAGGGATTACCGGGAACGTCCTCAAGCCTATCTCGGATAACGAGACAGCCTCTCGAATGACGGGACGGCTAGGGAGTCCGTACGATTCGGGTGGTGAAGATGCCACCCGCCGAGATCGACGTCTCCTGCGATCTGGTGGCCACTCTGGTGCGGTCACAGCACCCCGAGCTCGCCGCTCCGGTGCGCCGACTCGGCCACGGCTGGGACAACGTGATCTTCCGCCTGGGCGACGATCTCGCCGTACGAGTGCCGCGGCGCGCCGTCGCGGTGCCCTTGATCCGCAACGAGCAGCACTGGCTGTCGGTCCTGGCGCCGCAGCTGCCCGTGCCGGTCCCGTACCCGGTTCGGGTCGGAGCCCCGAGCGAGGCGTTCCCGTGGCCCTGGTCGATCACGCAGTGGTTGTGCTGTCCCACCAGCTCGAGACGGTCGCTCTCGATCACCCGGTGGCCCTGCGACAGCGCTGGGAGCGCATCGTCGCCACCCGGCCGTGGGCCGGTCCGCCGCTCTGGGTGCACGGCGATCCGCACCCGGGCAACGTCCTCGTCCACGACGGTGCCGTGCGAGCGGTGATCGACTTCGGTGACCTGACGGCTGGCGACCCGGCCACCGACCTCGCGGTGGGGTGGCTCGCCTTCGACCGCGCGGCCCGTGCGGACCTGCGAGCTGCGTACACCTCTGGTCGTGGGCTGGACGACGACACGTGGACCCGCGCCCGGGGTTGGGCGCTGTGTCTGGGCGTCGCCCTGATCGCGAACAGCGACGACGAACCCGTGCTCGCGGCCGTCGGACGGCACGCCCTGGCCGAGGTGCTGGCGGATGACCGATGACTTGTCGGCAGCCGCCGGGTCACACCAACGACAGCCTTCAGCAGCAACCGGAAAGGTGGACTCCATGTCCTATCAGGCCTACCTCGACGCGCTCGAGAAGACGACCGGCAAGACGCCGCAGCAGCTCCTCGACGAGGCCGCCGCCCGCGGGTACGGACCGAGCACCAAAGCCGGCGTCGTCGTCGACTGGCTGAAGGAGGAGTACGGCGTCGGTCGTGGCCACGCGATGGCCCTGTACGGCGTGATCAAGAACGGCCCGGTCGCGCCGGAGAAGCACGTCGGGTCGACCGGCGTGCACCGCGACGAGTCAGCGAGCCTGCGACTCGACGGGATCGCCGCGCGCAGCTGATCCTGCCCGCAGCTGATCGGCGGCTCGACTCAGCTGTCGACGCGCTCGTCCCGCCAGCTGTGCCGCGGCTCGTAGCCCAGCAGGCGCCGAGCCTTGCCGATCCCCAGCAGCGTGTCGTGCGGACCGATCTCGCCCCGCACCTCCACGTCCGGAAAGCACTCCGCCAGCAGCTCGGCGTTGGGCCGCTCCATCACCGTGTCGGCGTTGGCGATCACAAAGATCTCGCAGCCGGTGATCGTCGACTCCAGCGCCAGCCGGACAGCCTGGGCCCCGTCTCGGGCGTCGATGTAGCCCCACAGGTTCCACTTCCGCAGAGTGGCGTCGTCCTGGAAGTCGGCGAACCGCTCGTAGTCGTGGGGATACATCACATTGGAGAACCGTAGACCGATCATGCTCAACGACGGGTCCCGCCGGCACAGCTGCGCGGCCATCGTCTCCTCCATGGTCTTCACCAGCGAGTACGTCGACTCCGGTCGCGGCGGGTAGTCCTCGTCGACCGGCACGTACGGGGGCGGGGTGTCGAACGGCAGCCCCAGCACGGTCTCGCTGGAGGCCCAGACGATCTTGGTGATGCCGGCCCGCCGGGCCGCGCTCGCGACGTTCCAGGTGGCGTTCATGTTGTTCGTGAACGTCGCGTGATCACCCACGATGCCGGGCGCCGGCACCGCGGCCAGGTGCACCACCGCGTCGACCCGCTCGTAGCGCTCCTCCACCCCGAGCATCGCGTCGATCACCTGGCCGTAGTCGGTGAGGTCCACCGGGACCTGGATGACTCCGGTGTCTGTCCGGGCCCGGTCGAACACGACCACCTGCCAGCCGTGCTCCGCCAGATCCTTCACGCACGCGCGGCCCAGCTTGCCCGCTCCTCCGGTCACCACCACAGTTGCCATGGGCCGATCATGTCCTACCGGCCCAACTGCGGATCTCTACCGGGCCAGGGAAGCGTCGGGGTCGAGCTGCTCCGCCGGGACGTCCAGCTGCGGGTCGGTGCCGCGCCAGCGGGCGACGGTCCGCATCCCGTGGTAGATCGCCAGGGCGCCGAACGACCCGACCCCGATGGCTCCGAGGTCGAAGTCCCCGAGCACCAGGGTGAAGCCACCGATGCCCAGGATGAGTCCCACCCCGGCCGTCAGCAGGTTGGTGGGGCTGGAGAAGTTCACCCGGTTCTGCACCCAGATCCGGGCGCCCAGCACGCCGATCATCCCGTAGAGCACCACGCCGGCACCACCGAGCACCCCACTCGGGATCGAGGCCGCCAGCGCACCGAACTTGGGACACAGACCCAGCAGCACGGCGAACCCGGCCGCCACCCAGTACGCCAGGGTGCTGTACACCCGGCTGGCCGCCATCACCCCGATGTTCTCGGCGTACGTGGTCGTCGCGGTCCCTCCCCCGGAGCCGGCCAGGGTGGTCGCGACACCGTCGGCGAACAGGGCCCGGCCGAGATAGCGGTCGAGGTTCCTCCCGGTCATGGCGGACACGGTCTTCACGTGACCCACGTTCTCGGCCACCAGCACCAGCACCACCGGGAGGAAGAGACCCCAGGCGGCGGTGGTGACGTGCGGGGCGTGGAAGGTCGGGAGGCCGAACCAGGGGGCGGCCTCGACCCGGGACAGGTCGACCGATCCGTTCAGGACGGCGGCGACGTAGCCGACCGCCACCCCGAGGACGATGCCGAGTCGGCCGACCAGCCCGCGGAACAGCACCGTGATCAGCAGGATCGCGATGATCGTGACCACCGCCTCGATCGGGCCGGACTCCACGTTGGTCTTGGCCGCGGACGCGAGGTTGAAGCCGATCAGGGCGACGATCGTGCCGGTGACGACCGGTGGCATCACCAGCGGGATCCAACCGGCTCCGGCGACGTGCACCACCGCACCGACCACGGCCAGCGCGACCCCGGTGATCACGATGCCCCCGAGGGCCAGCGAGATCGACGGACCGTCGAGCAAGGACTGTCCCTGGACCAGCGGCGCGATGGCCGCCACCGGCGCGAGCAGGGCGAAGCTGCTGCCGAGGTAGCTCGGCACCCGGTTGCCGGTGATCAGCAGGAACAGCATCGTGCCCACCCCGGAGAAGAACAGGGCGGTGGAGGTCGGGAACCCCATGATCACGGGCACGATGAACGTGGCTCCGAACATGGCGACGACGTGCTGCAGACCGATGCCGACCGTGATCGGGACCGACAACCGCTCGTCCGGCGCCACCACAGTTCCCGGGGAGATGCTCCGACCGTCGCCGTGCAGCTTCCAGGTGAACATGTCCTTGATCGTCACGATGGTTCCCTCCGCCTTCGGGCAGCACCGCACGGCGGCCCACGGACACCTGTATAGCGGCGACCCGCATCCGCAGCTGCGTTGACAGGCCGATCAGGGCAGGTAGTAGGTCGGGTTCGGCAGCTTCACGCTGCGGTCGGCGTACCCGCCGATCAGGTCGCTGAACTGATCGCCGACGTTCGCCACCACGTCGTAGTGCAGGTCATCGACGAGGTGCTTGCGGGTCAGCGACTTGTACTCGATCGTCGTGCAGACCCCGTCCGCGCAAGGGGTGTCGGCCAGCCAGGGTCGATCGGCCGGCACCGTGCCACTCTTCCACTTGGTGAAGTACAGCTCATCGGTGAAGCCGGCGTAGCCGACCTTGGCGAGATTGCCCAGGGTGGCGGCCTTCTGGGTGTCGTTGCGGCCGGTGAGACCGACGATCGCGCAGCCGGAGGCCCGGACGGCCGCGACCAGCTCGACCATGCCCGGGGTCGCCGGGAATCGCTGAGGCTGCACCCAGTCCCGATCCTGCACGACCGGGTCGAAGACGAACGCCATGTCGGCGTCCTCCATGTCGTAGGTCCACAGGTTCGTGTCGTCGGCATCGAAGACGACCGCCGGGTGCTGCCCTCGCCGCTCGGCATGGTCGCAGGTCGTGGTCAGGCGCGCGGTCTGCCGAGCGGTCAGGGACGTCAGCTCGTCGATGTAGGGCGAGTCGGACTTGTCGGCGATCCCGTCCGTGGCGTTGTAGTAGGTCCGGATCGTCGACTTCACGATGTCGACGTTCGGGATGCCCTCGCCGCCCTCGGTCGTGCCGCTCGAGCCGTCCGGCGCCATGGTGAACCGCGAGCGGGGCGAGTACCGCCGGTCGGCCGCGGTGCCGTCGAGGTCCGGGCTCGGCAGGTTGTAGGTCGGATTGGGCAGCTTGAGGGTGCGATCGGCATAGCCGCCCTGGAGATCGGACCACTGGTCGCCGACGTTGAGCACGATGTCGTAGCCGAGCGACTCGATGTGCCGGCGGGTGTTCGCCTTGTACTCCACTGTCGTGCACGAGCCGTCCGCACACGGGGTGCCGGCGAACCACGTCCGCGCCGGGTCCGCGGCGGTCGGCGTCGTCCCACTGACCCACTTGGTGAAGAAGCGGTCGGCGGTGAACGGTCGGTAGCCGACCTTGGTCAGGTTGGCGATGGTGGCCGTCTTCTGACCGTCGTTGCGTCCGGTCAGCCCGAACACGGTGATGCCGAGCGCCCGGGCCGTGTTGACGAAGCGCACCATCCCCGGGGTGGCCGGGAAACGCTGCTGCTGGACGTACACGTCCTGCAACGCGGGATCGAAGACGAACTTCATCCCCGCGTCCTCCATGTCGTAGGTCCACAGCATCGTGTCGTCGGCGTCGACCACGATGGCCGGCTTCTTCCGGTGCGGCCTGCCCTGCCGCGCCGCGGCCCGGTCCTGCTCAGCGACCTTTTCCAGGTAGCGCCAGGGCTCCCGGGTGATGGCGGTGACCTCCCTGATGTACGGCGAGTCGGTCTTGTTCGCGATCCCGTCGGTGGCGTTGTAGTAGGTCCGGATCGTCGACTTCACCGAGTCGATGTTGGGGATGCCGGCACCACCCTCGGTCAGCCCGCTGCTGCCGTCCGGTCGCATCCTGAACTCGGTACGGGGGGCGAGTCGGACCCGTGCGGATGTGCTGTCGGTGTGCGCACTCGCCGGTGGGGCTACGAGGGCTAGGCCGAGCATCGCGGTGGCCACTGCGGTCGCCAGGGCACCGAGACGAAGGATGGGGCTGGGCATCGAGGGGGAACTCCTCTGCAGAGAGCAACTATGCACATACGGCAACGCGGGCACCGTAACCCCGCAACCGGGTGAGCGGAAGGGGCGGACAGCAGGGCCCGACGGGGCCGGTCAGCCCAGCCGTTCGTGCACGTAGCACCAGCGCCAGGTCTCCCCCACCTCGAAGCTGCGCATCACCGGGTGGGCGGTCTGCTGGAAGTGGCGAGTGGCGTGCCGCCCCACCGAGGAGTCACAGCAGCCCACGGTGCCGCAGGTGAGGCACATCCGGAGGTGGACCGGCCGGGTGCCCTCACGGACGCAGTCCTCGCAGACGTCCGAGCTCGGTGCGGCGTCCGCTGGAGCCGACTCGAGCTCGTGACAGGGGCCCTCTTCCACCCGCGGCAGCTCGACCGGGCCGCCCTCGTCCAGCACGTCGGCCCGCTCGCTGGCCAGGGTCAGCATCGACTCCTCCACGTCGAGGGAGCCGAGCACCTCCTCGATCACGGCGTGGTCGATGGTGCCGGTGGAGCGGATGCGCAGCACCTCGGCCCGCTCGGTGGTGATGGTGGCCAGTCGCAGCCGGCGGTACTCCTCCGCCGGGGTCTGTGACTCGTTGGCCCCGAGCCGTTCCCACAGGGCCTCGGGTCGGGCGGCGACCCGATCCCGTACCCGCTGGATCACGTCCGGGTCGTCATCCGGTCCGGTGATGGTGTCGAGCTCGGTGAGCGCCGCGTTGCTGGCCGTCTGCAGCACCGTCGCCGCCTGCAGGGCGTCCGACCGGGGGTCGGGACCACGCAGACCCAGCCGTCGCACCAGGTGCGGCAGCGTCAGCCCCTGGATGAGCAGCGTGCCGGCCACCACGATCATCGCCCCGAACACGAGCACGTCCCGGTCGTCGAGCTCGATCGGGATCAGCAAAGCCGTCGCCAGCGTCACCACCCCGCGCAGACCGGCCCAGCCGAGCACGATCGAGTACGACCAGGGCGATCGTTCGCGACCCTTGCCCCGGGACAGCAGCGGTGCTCGGCCGATGAGCACCCAGACCATCCGGATGACCATCACGCCGAGCAGCACCGCGAGACAGAAGGTGGCGATCCGGCTGGCCGGGAGGTCGGTGGTGCCCATGTTGTGGATGATCTGACGGGCCTGCAGGCCGATCAGCAGGAAGACCGTGTTCTCCAACAGGAACTGGATGGTGCTCCAGTTGACCCGCTCACTGAGTCGGGACAGACCACTCTGCACCACCGCCGACTTGTGCCCCAGGATCAGCCCGGCCACCACTGTCGCGATCACCCCCGAGCCGTGGAAGCCCCGGAACGCGATCTCCTCCGCCGGCAGGTAGGCCGCCCACGGCACCATGAACGAGATCGCCGTGTCGAAGACCGGCTGCCGGATCCGCTTACGCACCGCGGTGGCCAGAGCCGCGACCGCGAAGCCGACGACGACACCACCCACCGCCGCGACCACGAAACCGGCCGCCACCTCACCCGCCGTCACCTTGCTGGCGATGGCCACCAGGCCCACCCGGACGCAGGTGATCGCCGTCGCGTCGTTGAGCAGCGACTCCCCCTCCAGGATGGTGACCAGCTGGCGGGGCATGCCGACCCGCCGAGCGATGGTGGTGGCCGCCACCGCATCCGGCGGCGCCACCACCGACCCGAAGGCGAACGCCAGCGCGAACGGCACCGGCAGGATCAGCCAGGTGATCACACCGATGCCGAGCGCGGTCACGATGACGAGCAGGATCGAGAGGTAGCCGATCGGCCGCCAGTTGGCCCGGAAGTCCATCACCGAGCTGCGGATGGCGGTGGCGTAGAGCAGCGGCGGCAGGAAGCCCAGCAGCACGATGTCGCTGGTCAGGGCCGGCTCGTGGACGAACGGCACGAACGAGGCCCCGATACCGACCAGCATCAACAGCAGCGGCGCCGAAAACCGGATCCGCTCCGCCATCGCCGTGACGGCGACGACCGCAGCCGCGATGGCGAGGATGCTGAGGGCGATGTCCACGGGGTCATGCTGTCACCCGGACGAAGCGGCCGTGCCCACCGCGGAATCGGTGGCGCTAGAGCGGATCGTCCTGCTTCGTGCGGACGACCTGGGGATCCAGTGCCGTCGCCTCGGGCGGCGCGCTGCGCCAGGTGCCGAGGATCGACCCGAGGATGATCAGCGGGAAGCCGAGGATCAGCCCGGTGGTGATCGGCTCGTCGAGGATCAGGGCACCGAGCAGGATGGCCACCGCGGGGTTCACGTACGTGATCAGGGTCATCCGGGCCGGTCCGGCCTCGGCGATCAGGGCGAACATGACCAGGAACGCGCCGGCGGTGCAGACCACGGCGAGCACCACGACCGAGCCGATGGCGGCTCGGCTCACCGACTCCGGCCGCAGCACGACCGCGAACGGGGCGTACACCACCGCGGCGATGACCAACGAAGCCGTGATCACACCGATCGGCGGCAGGTTCGCGAGCTGACGGCTGATGATGATCGGTCCGATGGCGTAGCCGATGACCACGCCGAGGATCTGCAGGATCGCCACGAAGTCCTCGATGTGCACGTCGAGCCCGACGAGCAGCGCGACACCGGCGAGACCGATCAGCAGGCCGGCGATCCGTCGCGGACCGAGCCGGTCCTGGCCGGTGACGGTCAGGATGATCGCGGCGACGATCGGCACCATGGCGATCAGCAACCCGGTCGTCGAGCTCGTGAGTCGGGTCTCCGCGTGCCCCAGCAGCACCCACGGACCGACGATCTCCAGACCGGTGTAGAGCAGCAGCCAACGCCAGTGGGTCAGCAGCGGGCGCAGGGCCTTGGATCGCAACGCGAACGGCAGCAGCAAGAGGGCGCCGAGGGCGGTCCGTCCGAAGGCCACCACCACCGGATCGAGCTCGCCGACGGCGATCCGGATGAACAGGTACGGGATGCCCCAGAACAGGCTCAGGGTCGCGAACAGCAACCAGCCGCGTCGGGTCACGCTCGGGGTCCAGCATCAGGAACGGGCACCACCCGGATGGGGGCTCCCGCCAGATAGGCCTCGAGGTCCTCGACCACGCCGCTGTAGAAGACCTGCAGACCGCGTCTGGTGACGTAGCCGAGGTGCGGGGTGGCCAGGAGTCCCGGCGCGGACAGCAGCGGGTCGTCGGCCGGTGGCTCCGCGTCGAACACGTCGATCGCCGCACCGGCCGGCCGACCGTCGACCAGTGCCGCGGACAGCGCGGGACCGTCGATGATCGGACCGCGCGAGGTGTTCACGAGCAGCGCGGTCGACTTCATCGACGCGAGCGCCGCACCGTCCAGCAGACCGCGGGTCTCGGGGTTCAACGGCAAGTGGATGCTGACCACGTCGGAGCGGTCGAGCAGCTCCTCGAAGGAGACGGCGGTGGCCCCGGACCGAGCGGCCCGCTCGGGCGTCAGCGTCCGGCTCCAGGCCAGCACGTCCATCCCGAACGCGGCACCGACCTCGGCGACCTTGCCGCCGATCCGACCCAGACCGAGGATGCCCAGCGTCGATCCGGCGAGGTCGCGGCCCACAGACGACTGCCAGCCCCCGGACCGGAGGACGCCGACCTCCTCGACCAGGTGGCGGCTGTGGGCCAGGATCAGTGCCCAGGTGAGCTCGACCGTCGAGGACGAGATGCCCTCGGTGTGGCTGACCACGATGCCCCGCCGGTGCGCGGCCGCGACGTCGATCACCGGGTTGCGACGACCGGTGGTCACGATCAGGCGCAGTCGATCGAGTCGATCGATCACCGTGGCCGGCAGCGGCGTCCGCTCCCGCATCAGCACCACCGCCTCGTACGCCGCCAACCGCTCGGTCAGCGCGTCGGGGTCGACCACGTGATCGGCGAACACGTCCACCCGCCCCTGGGCCTGCAGCCTGGACCAGTCCGCCAGCTCCAGGGCGACCCCGGCGTAGTCATCGAGCACCGCAACGTCCACCCGCGTCACTATGCCCCATGCCTGTGACAGTGCCTTCTCAGTAGGGTGAGCCGACAGGAGGTCCCGATGAGCGCACCCGTTCCCGACATCCCGCCGTATCGCTACACCTCCGGACTGGCCGGGCAGATCGAGACCGCCTGGCAGGACCGCTGGTCTCGCGAAGGGACCTTCCACGCGGCCAACCCGGTCGGTGACCTGGCTCCGGACGACGGCGCACCGCTGCCGGCCCAGAAGGCGTACGTGCTGGACATGTTCCCCTACCCCTCGGGTGCCGGGCTGCACGTCGGCCACCCGCTCGGCTACATCGGCACCGACGTCTGGGGCCGCTACCTGCGGATGACCGGCCACAACGTGCTGCACACCATCGGCTTCGACGCCTTCGGGCTGCCGGCCGAGCAGTACGCCATCCGCACCGGGACCCACCCGGCGGTCACCACCGCGTCGAACATCGAGCGCTACCGGGCCCAGCTCCGACGGATCGGGTTCGCTCACGACGAGCGCCGCAGCGTGGCCAGCACCGACCCCGCCTTCGTCCGCTGGACCCAGTGGATCTTCACCCGGCTGTTCGACGCGTTCTACGACACCGCCCGGCAGCGCGCCCGACCGATCGCCGAGCTGGAGGCCGAGTTCGCCACCGGGTCCCGTCCGGTGCCTGGCCGCCGGGAGTGGGCCGATCTCGACCTCCTCGAGCGGGCGTCCCTGCTCGACGAGCACCGGCTGGTGTACTCGGCGGAGGGCCCGGTGAACTGGTGCCCCGGTCTGGGCACGGTGCTCTCCAACGAGGAGGTGACGCCCGACGGCCGCAGTGCGATCGGCGACTTCCCGGTGTTCAAACGCACGCTGCGCCAGTGGATGATGCGGATCACGGCCTACGCGGACCGGCTGGTCGACGACCTGGATCGACTGGACTGGCCGGAGTCGATCAAGATCATGCAACGCAACTGGATCGGCCGCTCGAGCGGTGCCCGGGTTCGGTTCGACGTGGTCGGCACGGGCGAGTCCGTCGAGGTCTACACGACCCGGCCCGACACGTTGTTCGGAGCCACCTACGTCGTCCTCGCCCCCGAGCACCAGCTGGTGGACGCGATCGTCGCCGACACCTGGCCGCCCGGGACGGACCCTCGCTGGACCGGGGGTGCCCTGACGCCGGCAGAGGCGGTGGCGGCGTACCGGCTCGCTGCGTCCCGGAAGTCCGACCTCGACCGGCAGGAGAACCGGGAGAAGACCGGCGTCTTCCTCGGAGCGTCGGCGATCAACCCGGTCGACGGCCGGCAGGTGCCGATCTTCGTCGCCGACTACGTGCTGATGGGCTACGGGACCGGCGCGATCATGGCCGTGCCCGCCCAGGACACCCGCGACATCGAGTTCGCCCACGTCTTCGGACTGCCGGTGGTGCGCACCGTCGCCCCGCCCGCCGACCATCCGGTCGACGCCGCGTTCACCGGCGACGGCGAGGTGATCAACTCCGCCAACGACGAGCTCTCGCTGAACGGGCTCGGCATCGGCGAGGCGAAGATCGTCATCACGGCCTGGCTGCAGCGGAAGGGTCTCGGGCAGCCCGAGACCCGCTACAAGCTGCGGGACTGGCTGTTCTCGCGGCAGCGCTACTGGGGCGAGCCCTTCCCGATCGTCTACGACGCCGATGGGTCGGCGCATTCTCTGCCCGACGAGCTGCTCCCCCTGACCCTGCCCGACATGGCCGACTTCTCCCCGACCGGGCTGGACCCCGACGACGCCACCAGCGACCCACGGCCGCCGCTCGGACGAGCCACCGACTGGGCGACCGTACGACTGGATCTCGGCGACGGCGAGCAGACCTACACCCGCGAGCTGAACGTGATGCCGCAGTGGGCGGGTTCGTGCTGGTACGAGCTGCGCTACCTGGATCCGACCAACACCGAAGCCTTCTGCGACCCGGCGAACGAGCGCTACTGGATGGGCAAGGATCCCGGGCGGCCGGACGACACCGGCGGGGTCGACCTCTACGTCGGCGGAGTCGAGCACGCCGTCCTGCACCTGCTCTACGCCAGGTTCTGGCACAAGGTCCTGTTCGACCTCGGCCACGTCTCCAGCGAGGAGCCGTTCCGGCGTCTGTTCAACCAGGGCTACATCCAGGCCCATGCCTACGTGGACGGGCGCGGGGTCTACGTGCCCGCCGAGGAGGTCGTCGAAGACCCGCCGGGATCCTTCGTTCACGAAGGACGACCGGTCCGTCGCGAGTACGGGAAGATGGGCAAGTCCCTGAACAACGTGGTCACCCCGGACGAGATGTGCGAGACCTACGGCGCCGACGTCTTCCGGGTGTACGAGATGGCGATGGGGCCGCTGGACGTGTCCCGCCCGTGGCAGACCCGAGACGTGGTCGGTGCCCAACGCTTCCTGCAACGCCTCTGGCGACTGGTCGTCGACGAGCACACCGGTGAGCCGGCGGTCACCGACGCGAGTCCGGAGCCCGCGACCGTACGACTGCTGCACGGCACCGTCGACGCCGTCGGCCGGGACTACCGGGAGCTGAGCTACCACACGGCCATCGCCAAGCTGATCACCTTGACCAACCACCTGATCAAGGCGGGCGGAGCGGTGCCGAGGTCGGTGGTCGAGCCACTGGTGCTGATGACCGCGCCGCTGGCGCCGCACATCTGCGAGGAGCTGTGGCAGCGGTTGGGTCACGCCACGTCGCTGGCCCGACACCCCTTCCCGGTGGCGGATCCGGCGCTGCTGACCGTCGACATCGTGAACTACCCGATCCAGCTCAGGGGCAAGGTCCGGGCCAGGATCGAGGTGGCGGCCGACGCCGACCCGGCCGCGGTGGAAGCCGCGGCCCTGGCCGACGACCGGGTGATCGCCCTGCTCGCCGGCGCGACCCCGCGCAAGGTGGTCGTGGTGCCGGGTCGGATGGTCTCGATCGTCGTGTGAGCGCGATTGGAGCGATCTGCGAGTGGCACCCAGCAGGCTCGGGCACACAGAGGCACCCGAACCGAGGACGACACCATGACCACCCTGCTGGTGGAACCCGCCACCACCCTGACCCCGCCCGCCGGCACCGCCGCCGACCACGACGCCCTGTGGCGGATCTTCCGCCCCGTCCTGCTCACCCGCGAGACGTACGCGATGCTGCCGGAGGCCTTCCGCTGGCGCCGCGAGCGCTACGTCGACGCGTACGTCTTCCCCGCTTCCTCGACCGCTGACCCCAGCGACCCGTCCGGGGCGGGGCTAGGGTCGCACGGTGACCGAGCCGCAGCTGATCAGCACCCCGGTGACCGGTGTCCTCCTGCACGGTGCCCTCGAGGTCGAGGAGACCACTGTCGGTGTCCGCCCGCACCGGCTGCCCGGGTGGGCGCGGGCGCAGGCCGACGCCCAGCTGGCCATGGTGGAGTCACAGCCCTCGGGGGTGCGGCTCGCGTTCACCACCGAGGCCACCACCGTGGAGCTGCGGGGCGCGGCCGTGCGGTTCGGCTACCGGGGAGCCCCGAGCCGGCCCGCCGGTGTCTTCGATCTCGTGGTCGACGGACGACTCGCCGGCCAGGCGAGCCTCGACACGGCGACCACTGTCGTCATCGACATGGTCACCGGGGAACAGGAGATCCGACCTGGCGAGGTCGCCGGCATCGTCTTCGCCGAGCTGCCTCGGGGTGAGAAGTCGGTCGAGATCTGGCTGCCGCACAACGAGAACGTCGAGCTGGTCGAGCTGCGGACGGATGCCGTGGTGCGGCCCGTCGATCGGCGTCGGCCGATCTGGGTGCACCACGGCAGCTCCATCAGCCACGGCTCGAACGCCGACCACCCCACCGGCACCTGGCCGGCGATCTCGGCGAGGATCGCCGGCCTCGACCTGGTCAATCTCGGCTTCGGGGGCAGTGCGCTGCTGGACCCGTTCGTCGCGCGCACCATCCGGGACACTCCGGCCGACCTGATCAGCCTCAAGATCGGTATCAACCTCGTCAACGCCGACCTGATGCGTCTCCGGGCCTTCGGACCGGCGGTGAACGGCTTCCTCGACACCATCCGGGACGGCCACCCGGACGTGCCGCTGCTGGTCGTCTCACCGTTGCTGTGTCCGATCCACGAGGACACGCCCGGTCCGGGAGCGTTCGACGAACAGGCTCTCGCCGCGGGGGTGGTGCGGTTCCGCGCCACCGGGGACCCGGCCGAGACGGCTGCGGGGAAGCTCACTCTCACGGTCATCCGGGAACAGCTCGCCGCGATCGTGCGGCAACGAGCCGGCAGCGACGGGCACCTGCACTACCTGGACGGGCTGCGGCTGTACGGACCGGACGACGCAGACGAGCTGCCGCTACCGGATCGGCTGCACCCGGACGGGGCGACCCACCGCCTCGTCGGTGAGCGGTTCGCGCGTCTCGCCTTCGCCGACGGAGCACCGTTGGCGCCGGCGACGGCGAGCACCGGGCACTGACGTCAGGAGGTGCGGTGACCGGCCGCCCGCTCCAGACCCAGCTCGGTGACCGAGATCGCCCGCATCTGGACCTTCCTGATCTTGCCGGTGACCGTCATCGGGAAGTCGTCGACGATCTTGACGTAGCGCGGGATCTTGTAGTGGGCGATCTTGCCGCTGCAGAAGATCCGCAGGCTCTCAGCGGTGAGGGGCTCAGCCCCGGGCCGCAGCCGGAGCCAGGCCATCAGCTCCTCGCCGAAGCGCTCATCGGGGACCCCGATCACCTGGGCGTCGACGACGTCGGGGTGGCCGAACAGGAACTCCTCGATCTCCCGCGGGTAGATGTTCTCCCCACCTCGGATCACCATGTCCTTGATCCGACCCACGATGTTGAGGTAGCCCTCGTCGTCCATCACGGCGAGGTCACCGGTGTGCATCCAGCGGGCCCCGTCGATCACCTCGGCAGTCTGGTCCGCCTCGTTCCAGTAGCCCAGCATCACCGAGTAGCCCCGGGTGCAGAACTCCCCCGGCTCTCCCCGGGGAACGGTCAGCCCGGTGCTCGGATCGACGATCTTGACCTCGAGATGCGGTTGGACGCGTCCGACCGTCTGCGTCCGTCGCCGCAGATCGTCGTCGATGCCGGTCTGGGTCGACACCGGTGAGGTCTCGGTCATCCCGTAGCAGATGGTCACCTCGGCCATCCCCATCTCCGCCACCACACGCTCCATCACCTCCACCGGGCACGGGGAGCCCGCCATGATGCCGGTCCGCAGACTGCTCAGGTCGTAGTCGACGACGTCGGGCAGTCCGAGCTCGGCGATGAACATGGTCGGCACCCCGTACAGGCTGGTGCACCGCTCGTCCTGGACGGCCCGCAGCGTGAGCGCCGGGTCGAACCCGGGTGCCGGAATGATCATGGTCGCGCCGTGGGAGGTGCAGCCCAGGTTGCCCATGCCCATCCCGAAGCAGTGGTAGTAGGGCACCGGGATGCAGACCCGATCGGCCTCGGTGTACCGGCAGCCCTCACCGACGAAGTAGCCGTTGTTCAGCAGGTTGTGGTGGGTGAGGGTGGCGCCCTTCGGGAACCCGGTGGTGCCGGAGGTGTACTGGATGTTGATCGGGTCGTCGGCCGACAGCTGGCGCGACCGCTCGGCCAGCAGCTCAGGATCACCGGAGCGACCGGCGGCCAGCAGTCGCTGCCAGGCCGGATCGGCGAGGATGATCACCTCGCGCAGCTCCGGGCAGTCGCCGCGGACCTCGGTGATCATGGCGCGGTAGTCACCGGTCTTGGAGCCCGCGGCGCTGACGAGCACCGAGATGCCCGACTGCTGCAGCACGTACGCGAGCTCGTGGCTCCGGTACGCCGGGTTGATGTTGACCAGGATCGCCCCGAGCTTCGCGGTCGCGTACTGCACGAACACCCACTCCGCGCAGTTCGGGGCCCAGATGCCCACCCGGTCGCCCTTGCGCACCCCCAGACCGGCCAGCCCGAGGGCGCAGGCGTCGATCTCGGCGACCAGCTCGCCGTAGCTGAAGCGACGGCCGGTGGCGCACTCGACCAACGCCTCGTGGTCGGCACCCACCCGGGCCAGGGTGCGGTCGAGGTTCGCGCCGATGGTGTCGCCCAACAGCGGCAGCAGCGAGGTGCCGCTGGCGTACGAGGGGATCGTGCTCAGGAGTCGACCTCCTGCTCGGTCCTCACATCAGACCGCCGTCGACGCTCCGCTGGTAGGCCTCGGGATCCTCCGGGACCAGCACGGGGGTCTCGCGGTTGAGGCTCTCGCCGGCGAAGAACGGCTTCGCCTCGGCGAAGAAGGACCAGACCACCATCAAGACGGCGCCGACCAGCAGGGCACCGATGCCGACCACGAAGGTCCCGCCGATCCCGAACAGCACGGTGTTGCCGTAGTCCGGGTCCCACATGTCGAAGGCCGACTGCACGAAGGCGTACAGCAGCATCAGGGCCCCGAGCAACGGCAGGATGCCCTTGAGGAAGAGATTGCGTGGTGAGCTGGTCAGCTCCTTGCGGAAGTACCAGACACAGGCGAAGCCGGTGATGCCGTAGTAGAAGGCGATCGCCAGTCCCAGTGAGGTGATCGAGTCCTGCAGGATGTTGTCGCTGACCACGGTCATGCCGACGTAGTAGACGCAGGCCACCACGCCCATCATCAGGGTCGAGAAGGATGGGGTGTTGAAGCGCGGGTGCACGACCTTGAACCGCTTCGGCAGGGCGCGGTAGGTCGCCATCGACAAGGTGCCACGGGCCGTCGGCAGGATGGTGGTCTGGGTGGAGGAGACCGCCGACACCATCACCGCGATCACGAGCACGATGGCCATCGGACCCATCACGCCGTCCTTGAGGGCCAGGAAGACGTCATCGGCGTTCGCCTCGTTGCCGAGTCCCAACCCGTCCTCACCCACTCCGGCGTACGCCATCGCCGCCACGGTGACCCCGACGTAGGTGACCAACAAGATCGCTGTCGAGATGATGGCCGCCTGCCCCGGGATGCGCTTGGGGTCCTTGGTTTCCTCGTTGAGCGCCAGACAGGTGTCCCAACCCCAGTAGATGAACAGGGCCAGCAGCACCGCCTCGATGAAGCCCGAGTAGTCGGCGAAGGCGAACGGGTTGAACCACTGCCACGAGAAGTGCTCGCTGGCCGGCGCCTGGCCGGTGGCGATCCGATAGATCACGAACACGACGAACAGGGCCAACGCCAGGTACTGAAAGCCGAGCAGGACGATCTGCAGTCGCTCGCCGATCTCCAGCCCGCGGTAGCTGACCCAGCACATCAAGGCGATGAAGACCACTCCCGTCGCCGTGACCACGACGGTGTTCTCGGCGAGCTCGTCCTGGCCGAAGATGAGCCAGAAGTAGATGCCCCCGATCTGGGCGAGGTTGGCCAGCACGACGATGCCGGCCACGGCCACGCCCCAGCCACCCATCCAGCCCACCCGCGGCCCGAAGGCCTTGGCCGCCCAGGTGAAGGTGGTGCCGCAGTCCGGGATCTCCCGGTTCAGCTCCTGGTAGGCGGCGGCGATGAACAGCATCGGGATGAACGCGACGATGAACGCGATCGGCGCCTGGGCCCCGACCGCCAGGACGACGAACCCGAGGGTCGCGACCAGGGAGTAGACCGGGGCGGTGGACGCGAGTCCGATGACGACGGACCCCGGCAGGCCGAGGGTGCCGACGGCGAGCCCCTTGCCACCCGTCTCCGTCACTGGCTGAGTGCTCATAGGCGGAACCTAGGAGTCCGGAGACCTGCCGTCAATGATGTGGTCGGCGCGCCCGGTCGGCGGAGATCTTGTTGCGCACCGCAGGAATCCAGGTGACGGAACCCGCACGTTAGCGTGGGCCCATGCCCGCAGCCGCCGTCCGACGTGGGAGCACGTCCCGCCGCGACCTGCTGATCGACTCCGCGCTCGACGTGATCGCCGCCCATGGAGTCGCCGGTACCACCCACCGGCGGGTGGCCGCCGCGGCCGGGGTCCCACTCGGCTCCACGACGTACTACTTCGCCGATCTGGGCGACCTGCTCGGCGCCGCGTTCGACAGGTTCGCCGACCAGATCTCGGAGCGGTTCGAGGCCCGGCTCTCACCGGCCCGGTCGTCCCAGGAGGCGATCACCGCCATCACGGACTTCATGCTGCACGACTTCGACGACCCACGCGAGCTGGCCCTGAGCTACGAGCTCTACGCCCTGGCGATCCGTCGACCCGCGATCGCCGGACTGGTCGAGGCCTGGTTCGCCCGGAGCCAACAGGCCCTGGCACCCTTCTTCGATCCCGTCACCGCGCGCCTGATCGACACCTACGTCGAGGGTCTGTTCACCTATCGCGGGCTGGCCCGGGAGTCCAGCGACGGGCCGGAGATCCGCCGTGCGCTGCAGCTGCTGAGTGGTCTGCCGGGCGGGGAATAGGTCCCGCCGGGTCGCGGTTGTACATACGTACAGGAAATCTGTACGATCGTACAGGTGCGGTCACCTGACCACTCCACACCCGACTCACCGAGGTTCTCCGTCATGTCCACGCTGCGCGCCGAGCGCATCGACCACACCGACCACATCGACCACGCGGCCGCGGCCTCCGGCCGCGTCTGGCGGAACGCCATGTTCGTCGTCTTCGCCGCCTGCGGGTTCGCGCTCGCCGCCTGGGTGTCTCGCACGCCGGCTGTTCGCGACGGTCTCGGCGCATCCACCGGTCACATGGGCTGGCTGATCTTCGCCATCGCCGGTGGCGCCATCGTCGGCCTCGTCTCGGCCGGCGCCCTGATCGGTCGGTTCGGGGCGCGACCGGTGATCCGCATCGCCCTCATCACCGCCGCGCTCGGTCTGCTCGTGGTCGCCGTCGGTGTCAGCCTGGCGTCGTCCGGAGTCGTGTTCGCCGGTCTGCTCGTCTTCGGTCTCGGCTTCGGGACCTGTGACGTGTCGATGAACGTCGCGGGAGCCGCCAACGAGCGGGTGCTCGGACGCACGGTGATGCCGATCTTCCACGCCATGTACAGCATCGGCACCCTGACCGGTGCCGCACTGGGCGTTCTGGCCACCGTCCTCGGGGTCCCGGTCGGTGTCCACCTGAGCGTGGCCGCCGTGATCCTGGTCCTCGCCGTGATCCCGGCCGTCCGACTCGTTCCGGCCGGTGTCGGGCGGGCCAGCCGCACCCAACCGAAGCTGACCACCGCCGAGCGGATGGCCGTCTGGAAGGATCCGCGCACCCTGCTCATCGGTCTGATGGTGCTCGGCATGGGCTTCGCCGAAGGCGCGGCGGAGGACTGGCTGCCGCTGGCCACCGTCGACGGCTACGGCGTCAGTGAGACCACGGGCGCGGCGATGTTCGGCATCTTCGTGGTGACCATGACCGTCGGCCGGCTGTTCGGTGTCCTGATCATCGACCGCTTCGGTCGCGTCAGCACCCTGCGCGCGTCGGCTCTGGTCGCTGCCCTGGGCCTGACGATCACGATCTTCGGACCCAGTGCCACGACGGCCGCTGTCGGCATCGCACTGTGGGGTCTCGGCACCTCGCTCGGACTGCCGGTCGGCATGTCGGCTGCGGCCGACGACCCTCGGACCGCTGCCGCCCGGGTGGGTGCGGCGGCCACTGTCGGCTACGCGGCGTTCCTGTTCGGGCCGCCGGTGCTGGCCATGCTCGGCGAGCACATCGGTCTGCTGCACTCGTTCGTCGCCGTACTGGCGCTGGTGATCGTCGCCGGCCTGATCGCACCGGCGGCTCGGCCGCTGGCCAGGACGACTGTCTGAGGCGGCTGCGAGGCTGTGCCCTCGCGCAGTCCCCGACGAAAGGTCCGGCCATGACCAGCACCCTCAGCAAGCGTGTCCTCCAGCCTGCGGGCGTCCCGCCGGTGCCGTATGCCCAGGGTCTGGAGGTCACCGGCGCCCAGCGCCTCGTCTTCGTGTCGGGACAAGTGGGCACCGACGACGACGGTCACTGGCTGGCCGGCATCGAGGCTCAGGCCCGCCAGGTGATCGGCCGGATCACCGCCATCCTGGCCGAGTCCGAGCTGGGCCTCGACGACATCGTCAAGCTCACCATCTACCTCACCAACCCTGCCGACTTCGAGGGCTTCATGCCGGTCGCCGCCGAGCTGATGCCGCAACCACAGTCGGCCATCACCGCCCTGGTGGTGCCGTTCCTGTCCTCGCCCGAGCAGCTGGTGGAGATCGAGGCGATCGCGGCCGGCTAGGGACTTCTGGCACGATCGGGCGGGTGACCACGACTCGTCCCGATCCCTCACTGCTGCTGCCGGCGGATGTCCTCGAGCACTGGCGATCGCGGGTCGCCGCGGTCGCCGGGGAGGCTGCCGCTCAGATCTTCGCCGACGCCATGATCAGGACACTCAGTCGCACCCTGCACGTGCTCGACGACGGCACCGTGTTCGTCATCACCGGCGACATCCCGGCCATGTGGCTTCGGGACTCGGCCACCCAGATGCTGCCCTACCTGAGGATCGCCCAGGACGCCCCCGACGGCCCCCTCGCCGACCTGCTGGTCGGGATCGTCCGGCGCCAGCTGAGCTACCTGCGCCACGATCCGTACGCCAACGCCTTCAACATCGAGGCCAACGGCCGCTGCCACGAGCCCCGGGACCTCGCCGACGACCCGTGGCTGTGGGAGCGCAAGTACGAGATCGACTCGCTCTGCTTCCCTTTCCTGTTGGCGCATCAGGTGTGGTCGGCGACCGGACGGACCGATCACCTGGACGACACCTTCGTCGAAGCGGCTCGCGCGGCCGTGGCGACGCTGGACCGGGAGACCGCGCACGAGGAGCTGTCGGACTACCGCTTCGTCCGACCCGACACGGTGGCCATCGACACCCTGGTCCGGGACGGCCGCGGCACTCCGGTCGGACCCACCGGGATGACCTGGGCGGGCTTCCGGCCGAGTGACGACGCATGCACGTACGGCTACCACGTCCCCGGCAACCTGATGGCCGTCCACTGCCTGCGGCTGCTGGGCGATCTCGTGCCCGCGGCCGGTGGGCCGGGCGCCGATGAGCTGGTGGCGGAAGCCGCGGCTCTGGCGGACCGGCTGGCGGACGGGATCGCGGCGTACGGTCTGATCGAGCAAGCCGACCACGGACAGATCTGGGCGTACGAGGTCGACGGGCTCGGTCACCACCTGCTGATGGACGACGCCAACATGCCCGGGCTGCTCTCGCTGCCCCTGGTGGCCGGGATCGCCGTCGACGATCCGCTCTATCGGCGGACCCGGGCGTTCGTCCTGTCCGGGGACAACCCGTTCTACTACAGCGGTCGGGTCGCCGCGGGCGTCGGCAGCCCGCACACCCCTGAACGCTACGTCTGGCCGATCGCGCTCGCCGTCGAGGGACTGACCTCGGAGTCGCCCGAGCGTGCGCTGGAGCTGCTGCACCTGATCGCGTCGACGACCGCCGGCACCGGCCACGTACACGAAGGCTTCGACGTGGACGACGACACCGCGTACACCCGGCCCTGGTTCAGCTGGGCCGACTCGATGTTCTGCGCCTTGGCGCTGAGCCTGGTCTAGCGGCAGGCGAGAACCAACGGTTCAGCCGCCGGTGATCCGGATGTCCGCACCGTTGGTGTAGGACGCATCGTCGGACAACAGGTACGCCACTGCGCCGACGATCTCCTCCGGGTACGCAGCCCGACCCATCGGCAGCCCGGGTGCCCGCTCCGCCGGCGCGTTCGGTCGGCCGGCGGCGGCGTGGATCTCGGTGAAGGTCGTGCCGGGCGACACCGTGTTCACCCGCACGCCGTCGGCGGCGAACTCCTTCGCGGCGCCGACGGTCAGCAGGTTCAGCGCGGCTTTGCTCATGGCGTACGGGATGTAGGTGTGCGGAGCACCGGTGGTCGCCGCCCCCGAGGAGATGTTCACGATCGACCCGCCGCCGTGAGCGCGCAGGTGGGCGATGGCGGCACGGGTGGTCACCAGCGGGGCCAGCACGTTGATCCGGAGGACGAGCTCGGACTCCTCCGTCGTCGTCTCCAGGAACGGACCGATACGCCCGGTGATGCCGGCGTTGTTGACCAGTCCGGTCAGTCGGCCGAGCCCGGCGATCGCCTCCGGGACGATCGACGCGGCCCGATCGAGGTCGGCGAGGTCCGCCTGCAGCAGCACGACCTGCGCGCCCAGCTCGCCGCACTCGGCGGCCACCCCTTCCGCTTCGGCCCGGCGCTGGCGATAGGTCAGGGCCAGATCGTGCCCGTCACGGGCCAACCGACGGGCGACGGCGGCCCCGATGCCTCGGCCGCCTCCGGTGATCAGCGTTGCTGGACGCTCGTTGCTCGGCACCCGGCCCAGGGTAGGACCCGCTACAGTCCGACGACATGGCGATCATCCACCGAGCCGAGCTGAAGCCGGGAAAGATCGAGCTGATCACGAGCTGGCTCGACACCCTGTCGTGGGGCGGGAGCGGTGCGATGACTGCCCTGGGCGCCTACCGATTCGACGATCCCGACGGCGAGGTCGGCATCGAGGGACACCTCGTCCGCCGCGGCCACACCGTCTTCCACGTCCCACTCACCTACCGCGGCGCGCCTTCGAACGATCCGGACGCTCGGCTGGTCGGACGCATGCAGCACTCCGTGCTCGGCGAACGGTTCGTCTACGACGCCACCACCGATCCGGTCGCCATCGGCTGCTTCGCCCGAGCGCTGCGGGGTGAGCAGGAGCCGGCCGTGTGGGAGATCCACGACGGCGGCGCGGTCGTGGGTCGCCGCGACCCGTCCGTCACCCTGAGCGTCTCTTCGCACCCCGAGGGCGGGGACGAGCCCGCTCCCGTGGGCTGCGTGATTCTCCCGCTGGCCGACGGCACGCAGCTTCGGATCGCGCAGGTGCTGGACACCGAGGATCCCGGCGGTCGGGTACGGCTGCTGGCCACCTGGTCCGACGGCGCGGGAACCATCGCCGGTCTGTCCTGACCGACCGGCGTCCAGATCAGCACGCCGGCTCCGACCGACTCACCAGCGGAGCCGCCAGGACGCAGCCCAATCCGGTCATCGCCATCACCACGCAGCCGAGGAACACGCCCCGGTAACCCAGGGAGGAGACGGCCGAGAGGGCGATCAGCGGTCCCGCCACGATGGCGCCGATCCGACGAATGAGGTCGAGGAGACCGGCTGCCGACTCGGAGCGCCGGGCGCTCGGCCGGAAGACCCGCAGGCCGGCGCCGGACAGGGTGGCGATGAACCAGGCGTCGAGGATCTGCAGGACCAGGAGCAAGGTCGGCCCCTGCACCAGCGTCATCCCTGCGGGGTAGAGGATGCCGGCCAGGCAACCGCTGATGACCAAGGGCCGGCCGGAGATTCGCCCGCGCAGTCCGCTGATCGCCGGCAACGCGAGGATCTCCACGGCCGCCGCGAGACCGAGCGCTACCCCGGCCCAGACGATGTCCAGCCGAAGCGTCTCGACCACGAACAGGGCCATGATCGACATCGCCGCCACGTTGCTCGCCTGCAGGGTGACGAAGCCGAGCACGATCACCACCGTCACCGGTCGGACCGGGGTAGCCCGCTCCCGGATCGGTGCCGACCGACCCTCCGGCTCGATCGGACGCAGCTGCATCAGGAACATCGTGGTCGCGATGTTGAGCACGGCGACGAAGGCCAGGGCGACGACCACCGAGCGGGGCCCGAACACGCCGATGAGCAATGCCGCCAGGGGCGGGCCGACCACCCAGGCGAGGGAGACCACGGCGCGAAGGCGCAAGAGCTGCGGCGGACCGACTCCGGTGCGCCCGAGATGGGCGTAGAGCAGAGTGCTGCCGAGCGCGGCCGGTCCGCCGAGCACGACCAGAGCGATCACCGCCACCGGAAGGGAGCTGACCAGCGCCAGCACGATCGCCAGCAGGAGCGTGAGGCAGCCGGCCAGCAGCACCGGGCTCAGTGAGTCCGTGCGGCGAGCGGCGTACCGGGGAATGATCAAGGACGCCAGGAACGCACCGGCGCCGTACACGCCGAGGATCCACCCGACCTCGCTCGCGGTGGCCCCGTAGACGCTGACCAGGAGATAGGCGAGCGCGGGATTCAGCAACGCGTACTGCAGACCCCACAGCAGGGACGCGGATGGGGTGAGCAACCGGAGCGGCCCGGCGCTCCCCGGACCGCTGTCGGCTGCTTCGCTCACGGCAGGATCTGCGGTGGCAGGTAGTGCTGGGCGGACGCCGGCGGGTCGGAGAACGCCAACGCCGCCTCCTCGACCTGCTGGTCGATGAGGGTGAGCCGGCCCTCGTGCTGACGCAGGTGCTCCTCCCAGGAGCCGACCTGGAAGACCTCGACGTAACGGTCGGGGTACTCGGCGTCATGGTAGAGCTCCCACCGGGTCGAGCCGCTGCGCCGGCGGGAGCGACGGAGCTCCTGCATGGCGGCCAGGTACGCCGCCTGGCGCTCGCCGTCGACGGTGTAGGTGACCGTGATCAGCACCGGCCCGGTCGACGGTGGCGGTTCGACGGCCAGCCGGGCATCGGGCCAGTAGTTGGAGGCCTCGTTGCTCAGGTGACCCGTCTCCGGCAGCCGCCAGATCGCGCCGGCGAGGGTGCCGACGAGAACGAGCGCCGCGCCGGCGACGAAGGTCCACAACACACCGACCAGGTCGGCGACCTGGCCCCAGACCACCGAGGCCAGGGCCTGCGACCCGGTGAAGATGACGAGGTAGACGGCCAGTGCCCGGGCGCGGACCCAGCCGGGCAGGAAGACCTGCAGCTCCGCGATGAAGGTGGAGATCACCGCGGCCCAAGCCATGCCCGCCACCACCAGGGCCGCCATGGCCAGAACGAAGATCGGCACCGCGACGACCACGACCAGGGCGCCCGCGTAGCAGGCCGCCGAGATCGCCAGCAAGGCGTTGGTGGACAGCTTGTCGCGGAGTCGACCGACGGCGAGGGCCGCGATCACGGCGCCCACCCCCAGGGCGCCGAACAGCGCGCCATAGCCTCCCGCCTCGACGCCCAGCCGATCCCGAGCTGCCAATGGCAGGAGGGCCCACATCACCGAGGCGGGCACGATGAAGAAGACCACGCGCAGCAGGATCCGTCGTACCACGGGCTCGTGCCGGACATAGCGGGCACCGGCCCGCAGCGCCGGCACGAAGCGCTCCCGAGTCGGGCGCGGGCCTGGGGGCGGCTGACGTTTCCAGACCAGCAGGACGACCGCCAGGAACACGACCGAGAGCGCGTTCAGGGCGAACACGTGCCAGACCGCGCCGACCGCGATCACCACGCCGGCCAGCGCCGGACCGATCGAGCGACCGACATTGACCCCGACCATGTCCAGTCGGGTGGCCGCCCCCAGCTGGTCGCGACCCACCAGCTCCGGTATCACGGCTTGCCAGGCGGGCAACAGCACCGCACCCCCGACGCCGAGCAAGAAGGTGAAGAGCAGCATCACGGTCGGCGTGGTGAGCCCGGCCGCGGTCAGCGCCGCGAGGATCCCGGCGACCACGAACACGTACACCTCGATCGTGAACATCAGCCAGCGTCGGTCGAAGACGTCGGCGAGCACACCGGCCGGCAGGGCGAAGAGCATGATCGGCAGCATGGCCGCGGTCTGGACCAGGGCCACCATCCCGCCGGCTCCCGGAGCGTTGACCAGCTGCCACTGGGCTCCCACGGTCTGCATCCAGACGCCGAGGTACGCGACCAGCATCGCGGGCCACAGCCACCGGAACCAACGATTGCGCAGCGGGGCCCAGGGTGAGGTGTCGACCGTGGCTGGGGTGACGCTGGGGACCGGGCCCTCGGATGCGGTGTCCATGTCTCCTTCGACGTCGCAGCGGCGGTGCCGGTGCCGGCGACCTCCTCAGTGCTTAGGGTGCCATCAGATCACTGCATCATCGAGCGAGGGAGCACCTGTGCGTGGGAAGTCGATCATCATCGGGATCGTGGCCGTGGTCACGGCCGCCGTGGGAGCTGTGACCGGTCCGGCACCGGCCGAGGCGGCCACGGCGACGTTCCCGCAGGCCAAGAGCTGTGCGAACTTCCCGGCGTTCTACCGGAACTGGAACCCGATGCCGAAGAAGCTGTTCGCCGACGAGACGCGCTGGGTTCCCCAGGGTCTGGCCTACGACCCGAGCCACAAGTGGCTGCTGGTGTCCTACTACGACGGTCGGGACGGGGTGGCCGCGGCCAAGAAGTACCGGTCGATGCTGACCGTCAGCACCCTGGCCGGCACGCGGATCAAGACGATCTACTTCCACACCAAGGACGTGCCCCGCGGCGGTCACGCCGGTGGGCTGGCGGTCGGCCGCGGGAACCTGTACGTCGGCACCACCGAGGGCAAGCCGCGGGTCACCCGGATCCCGCTGACGACCATCGTGAAAGCCAGGAACACCACCACCCTGCCGAACTCGCCGACCTACACGACGGCGGCGGCCTCGTACGCGTCGTTCCATCGGGGCCGGCTGTTCGTCGGTGACTTCGAGCACGACCGGGTCTACCGCTACGACACCACGGCCAAGGGCGCGCTGATCAAGAAGACCCGGGTGGCCTACCCGACACCCACGTTGGTGCAGGGTCTGGCGGTCACCGACAAGCAGTTCGTGTTCAGCCGTTCGTTCGGCCGGACCCGCTACAGCTACCTCACGATTGTCGACCGGACCACCTGGTCGCAGCGGTCCAGCGCGATGCCCAACATGTCGCAGGGGGTCACCTGGGCGCCGAGCTCGGCGACCAACGCGACGTCGAACCTGTACGTGCTCTTCGAATCCGGGTCGACGGCGTACGGAGCGGGGGATGACGACGGTGCAGCGACCTGCCGTACGCATCGGCTCTATCAGAAGCCGCGCAGCCAGATCCTGTGATCACGCATTGCCGGAGTCGGCGATGCGCCAGGCCCGGTCGGCGGCGGCAGCCATGGGCACCATCATGCCGGTCGGGTAAAAGTGAGCGGGTGGCTGCGGAGGGCGGTGACGATCTCGTCTGCCACGTCGTAGGACGACCTGGCTGCGACATCGACATGCAGGTCGTACTCGTCCTCGGCTCCGATGTGGAAGTGGCCCCGGGCGTTGCCGAGATGTTGGCCCTGAGTTCGTTGAGCCTCACGGTCCTCAACGACATCCAACGGCGCGGACAGCCGCACCCAGGTGATCTGGTGGCCGGCGAGCTCACGTCTCCAGGCCGGCAAGATCGACTCATCGAGCGGCATCTCGTCGAGGATGATGTGGTTTCCGCGATCGAGCATCGCCCGGACGGCGGCGCGCATCCCGGAGAGCAGACGTGCACCTGCCTCGCCGTAGCGGATCCGAGCTCGCGGACTGCCATCTTCGTCGACCGTGTCCTCGTACCACATGCCGGGCCCCGGTCCCCGCGGATGCCCTGCCCAATGGTGCGGAAACATGTTGAGGAACAGGTCGATGCCGACAACGAGGTACGGCTCGGACAAGAGCGGCTGCAGGTGTCCGGCGGCGGACGTCTTGCCCACGCTCGACGTTCCAACGAGTGCGATCAGCTCACCTGTCACCGGCACAGTTTGGCGCAACGGCAGACGGCCGTCGCTTGTGCCCGTACGGAGCGGCCCGGCGGTCAGTCTTCGGAACGACGCGGCTGCGCGGTACGCCAGACCTGGTGGGCCCACTGTTGGTCGCCGAGCAGGAGGGTGCCTTGGTTGGTGGTGAGGGCGATGAGTCCGTCGGGTGAGCGCCACAGGTAGGTGCCGGGCTCGGGTTGTCGGGCCTGCCAGCCGCCGAGGGTCTTGGCCCGGTGCTCGGTCCGGGTGAGTGGTCCGAGATTGCCCATCGCTGGTCTGTCCGGGTGGGCCGGTCTTGGTGTGGGGGATGGTGTGGTCCAGGTCGAGCCGACCACCGGTGCTGATCGTGGTGGCGGGGCTGAACGGCCACACCGATCCGGGATGGCGGACGGTCATGGCCCGCCGAAGTCGTTGCGGGATCTCGTACGCGTCGACCGCCGCGGTCGTGGCCGGGTCCAGCACGGGTCGGATCGTGATCGACGGGTCGGCTTGGGTCAGCCACTGCCGGAACTGGTCCAACGTGATCGGACCGTGTTCGGTCCGGACCACCCCGTGCTGCTCGATCAACGTCTGATCGGTGACGTGCACATGGATCACCACTTGGGGACCGCATGAGATCTGCTCGGCCGAGCTGAACGGGCGGAGATCGAAGCCGACACCGGCCGCCGGGCGTCGGAAGGCGTCCGGGACGACCGCGTCGGCGACGTCCGCATACTGCGGCGCTGGAGGGGCACCTGACTGATCAGCGACAGTGGTCTGACCAAGATCCACACCATGATCATCTGGCTCACGATGATCACCGTCGACCACCCGGTCGTCCCGCTGCCGGCGATACCAAGCCAGGTCAGCATCATCGACCGGATTCTCTTCGTCGGGATCCTCAGCCGCAGAGGGTTGTTGGTTGGTCCAGCAGTCGTCGTCGAGGTCATCGAAGGTGGGTTGGTGCACGTTGCCGTGCTTCGCGGTCTCCCACCCGGCGGTGGGCAGGTCGGCTGCCCACGGATCGGTCGGATCCGCCTGGTGCGCGACCACCTGCTCCTCCGGGGTGGACTGATTATCGGGGTCGTTCGCGTGGCGGGAGAGCAGGTCTCGCAAGCTTGCTTGGTAGGCGATGATCCCGACCGCTTTGGACCGGCGGACCGCGACCGGGTCCTCATCCCCGTCCTCGGCCAGACACTCAGCGACCCGGTTCACCAATGCCAAGAACGCGGTCGCATCGCCGGCGTCGACCCGGGCGACCAGGGTGCGGAGGCCGTCACCGGACTGGGTGGCCCGCACATCCCGTTGCGCCGCCGCCCGCGCCGCCCGCTGTTGGTAGGTCTTCTCATCGACCTGCAACAAGGTGGCGTCGAGCAGCTTCTCGAACCGGCCCCAGGCCAGCAGCTCGACCTGACCGGTCACGATCCGGTCCACGATCCGGGCGCACATCATGGTCAGCTCACTGGTGCGGCGGGCGATCTCGCGGGCCTTCCAGGCCAGCACCTCCCCGGCCTTGACCCGTTCCCACAGCTGCGGCAACCGATGCCGGATACCCAACGCGTCCCCGATCAACAGACGGGCCGCGACCACACTCGACTGCTGCGCCAACGCCAGCGACGACGGACAGGTTTCCGCCACCAGCGGGGTGCCGAGTGGTCCCATCCGCACCAGCCGGTCCACCAACACCGACGACCCTGCACCAGTCACCTCAGGATCGGTGGTCTCGCCGTGGCAGTCCGCCCACGCCGCGGCCAACACCAGCTTGCGGCAGCCCGCCCGCCGCTCGGTCGCATGGTTGTCCGCAGCCAGGCTGAGCAGCTCACCCGGATCCCCGAGCGACTCCTCCAACCACTGTTCGAACATAACAACGATTCTACTTGCCTTCCATGGTTCCGTCCAGACCGGACAGCGAGATTTCGCTTGTGTGCTTGAGAGAAGCCATGATCAGAGATCCCTATTTCTGACCACTCCGGTAGCTCGGCACGTCGATCGACCTCCCGTCCGCCAGCGCCGAGGAGTGCGCACAGATGCCCGGGGCGGTCCACGCGGCGGCGGTGCGGGCGTCGATCGGCGACGGACGCCGACCGAGCACGGCGCGGACGAAGCTGTCGACCAGGAAGGGATGCGAGCCACCGTGCCCGCCGCCGGCCACGAACCGACGCAGCGACTCCGGCAGATCATCGGTCACATCGGGCGGTGTGACCTCGGTGCTCGCACCTGGTTGCCCCTGCTTCCGGGAGGCCGGACCGGTCATCGCGTAGCACCGTGAGCGGTCCGTCGTTGTCGGCCGGCCACTCGACTCCTCCGCGGTCCCCGTACACCGAGAAACCCTCGTAGTAGCTGCGCCCCGTCTGGAAGAACGCCATGGTCACCTGGGCGATCGCCGCGCTGCTGCGCAGCGTGAACAGACCGACCTCGGCGGGGAACGGGTTGTCGAACCCACCGCCGCGACGGTCGTCGGTCAACACCCCGGACCCCCGTGCCGTCACCGAGGCCACCTCGGTGTCGAGCAGGGAGAGTCCCGGACTGAGGGCGTGGGTCAGATAGTGCATCGGTGGATAGCCCTGCCAGTACACGGGAAAGCCGTCGAGGTTCTGCACGTGAGCCCCGCTGAAGAGCGTGATCGTGCCGAGGTCTCCCCGCCGATGGAGGTCCTGCACGTACCGGAACTCGCGGCCGAACACCGAGGTCTCCATCATCTGGTAGACCAACCCTGCCGCCTCGGACGCGGCGATGATCAGCTCGAGATCCTCCAGCGTGGTGGCCATCGGTACGGCACACGCGACGTGCAGACCCTCCTGCAGACAGCGGAGCGTGAGGGCGGCGTGGGTCGGAACCGGCGCCAGCAGGTGCACGGCGTCGATCCCCTCGGCCGACAGCGCGTCGTCCAGACTGTCGTGACCCGAGTCCAAACCGTAGGTCCTGGCGACGGCCCGGCGACGCACCGGATCCGGATCGATCAGGACCAGATCGCCGACCTCGGGATGCGCCAGATAGAGCGGCACGAAGTCAGCTCCGAAGCCGAGCCCGACCACGGCCACCCGCAGGGCCCTGCGTCCACGCACGACCGTCGTCATCTGCTCAGTGTCACCCACGGCGACCGGTCGGGCGATACTGCTCGATGTGACCACTCCCGACGACGACCAGCTGCCTCCACCGCCGCACAGCGAGGCGAGTGCGTCTCAGCTGGTCCGCCTCGGCGGCAACCTGATCGCCGCCCTGCAGGACTACCTCGTCGTCGCCGCCGCGGTGCGCAGCGTGGAGGACGACGCGACGACCGACGACGCGTACGCCCGCGTCGTGCAGGCCATGGCGGTCTTCGACGCGGCCCATCTCGACCACCTGGACTACTCGGCTCCGGCCGGTGACGTCGACGACCTGGAGTTCGACGAGGAGCTCGAGGACGAGGAATCCGAGAGCACCACCTGAGGCGGTCGCTGACCGCCGGGTCCACGCGACGTCGTCCGCGATCGGTTCCACCACAGCGACGTGGCTGGGAAGATCAGACAGCGCCTCCTGCAGCTGACCGGCGCTCAACCGCATCACGGACCGTCCTGCTCGCCCGATATCGTTCGCCTGTGCGCTTCTGTGACCTCGGTCCACTCGAGGTCGACGTCGCCGGCGCGCGGGTGACGGCTCGGGGCGCCCGACTGACCGCCGTGCTGGCCACCCTGCTGCTGCACCTGAACCGGCGGGTGTCCACGGATCTGTTGCTGGACGCGGTCTGGGGGGACGCCACCACCGAGAGCTCGCACAGCACGCTGGAGACCCACATCTGGCGGCTGCGACGACTGCTGGAGCCGAGCCGGGGACGTGGTCAGGCGGCCAGCGTGCTGGTCAACGACGCCGGCGGCTACCGGTTGCTCGCTCAGCCCGAGGAGGTGGACTCGGCACGGTTCGAACAGCTCGGTCTCGAGGTCCTCGACCTGGGCACCACGCAGCAGTCCGAACGTGCTCTGCAGGCCGCCGACCAGGCTCTCGGGTTGTGGCGTGGGGCCCCGTTCGAGCAGATCGCCGAACGACCCTGGGCGGTCGGGCCGATTGCCCGCCTGAACGAGATCCGGGCTCAGCTGCAGGAGCGCCGGATCGACGCCATCCTCGGTGTCGACCGACCCGATCTGGCCGTCGGGGAGCTCGAGCCGCTGCTCGCCGAGCAGCCGTACCGCGAGCGCTTGTGGTGGTTGCGGATGCTCGCGCTCTATCGCGCCGGCCGCAGCGACGACGCCCTGGCCACCTTCCGCACCGCGCGGCGCACCCTGATCGACGAGGTCGGCATCGACCCGGGCGCGGAGCTGGTCGAGCTGCACCGGCAGATCCTCGACCAGGACCCCGCCCTGCGTCCGTCGTCGGTCCGCCCGGCGGCGACCCCCGCGCGCGAGGTGGAGATCCACCTGCCCCGCGCTCGGCCGGTGGTGGGGCGAGCCGCCGAGCTCGAGCAGGTCGCGGAGGGGTTGGCCGGCTCCGCCCTGGTCACCATCGTCGGCGGGGCCGGCAGCGGCAAGACGCTGCTCGGCTCCGCGGCAGCACGGAGCGCCGCCGCCGGCTACCCGGATGGAGTCTGGTTCGTCGATCTGAGCGTGGTCGAGACGACGGCGGACGTCGCGGCGGAGATCGTTGCCGCGGTCAAGATCGCGATGCCGGAGACCTCGACTCCCCGGTCCGTGCTCGCGGCGTACGCCGCCGACCGTCGGATGCTGCTGGTGCTGGACAACTGCGAGCAGATCCTCGACCAGGTGGCCGAGGTCGCCGAGCTGCTGACCGAGGCGGGGCACCAGGTCCGGTTGCTGGCCACGAGCCGCGAGCCGCTCGGGGTCGACGGCGAGGTGGTGGTCCCGATCGGGCCGCTGCCGTTGGAGACCGATGAGGCGGACGCGTCCAGCGCGACGGTGGGCCCCGCGGTCGCCCTGTTCCTGGAGCGGGCCAGGATCGATCCCGCCGAGACCTCGGCACTGGACCTCTCCGCCATCCGACGGATCTGTGCCGCGGTGGATGGCATCCCGTTGGCGATCGAGCTGGCCGCGGCCCTGACGGCTGCGTACGCGCTGAGCGAGATCGTCGACCAGGTCGAGCGTGACCCCGGTCAGCTGTCCGCGATCGGTCGCGGCCAGGCCCGGCACCATCAGACCCTGGCCACCGCCATCGAGCGCAGTCACCGACTGCTGTCCCCCGACGAACGGCTCTTGCACAGGCGCGTCTCCGTGCTGCCGGGGGCGTTCGGGTGGGGACTCGCGGAAGCGGTCGCCGGGCCGGAGCTGCGTGGGCGGGTGCCCGGACTGCTGGCCAGGCTCGTGCACCGTTCGCTGCTGATGGTGACCCATGAGGACGGCGGCAAGGCGCGCTTCGCGCAGCTGGCGCCGGTTCGGGGCCACGCGTTCCGGTCCCTGCGCTCGGCCGAGGAGGTCGATCTGGCAGAGGATCTCCGCGACTCCTGGGTCCTTGCGCTGGCCCGATCCCGACCGTGGCTCGGGCGGGTCGGGGAAGCCGCGTGGTACGCCGAGATCGAGACCGACCTGCCCACCGTCAGGGCGACGCTGCAGCGTCGTCTGGTGACTCACCCGGATGACATCGGTACCGCCATCAGCGCCCAGCTCAACGGGTTCTGGTTCTATCGCGACCTCGTCGAGGAGGGCATCCGGTGGGCCGAGGAGGCCCTGCCGATCGCCGACGCCGGCGGTGTCGACCAGGTCCTCAGCCAGTTCTCCTTGGGACTGCTGCTGCTGCAGCAGTATCGGGGCGACCGAGGTCGGGAGCTGATCAACCGGGCCGTCGACACGCTCGCCACCCTCGACCTCGGGCCGATGCAGCTACCTGGTGCAGAGCGGCGTCATCTCGCGGAGCTGACGCTGGCCGTGGCGACCGGCTTCTCCGGCGACCGCGACGCGGACGAGATGCATCGGCTGCTCGACGTGTTCGAGACGATTCCGGGCCTGGCGGACGAGCCGGAGCTCGCCGTCGGGTGCGAGTCCCTCCGCCTCCTGGCCGACACCATCCGCGATCCGGCCGGAACGGATCTCGAGCGGGTCCAGGACGTCTTCGACCGTTCGCTCAGCGTGGGCAACCTCTGGGCGGGCTGGTTCACGGCCGCCAGTGGCGCCACCCTCGGACTGACGCGTCAGGACCCCAAGCTCGGGCTGGTCTGGTCGAGCCGGGTGGTCACCCTGCAGGCCCGGCTCGGTGCGCGCACGGCCATGCCCCAGGTGGAGACGCTGGGCGACTTCCTGGCTCTGGACGATCGCTGGGTCGAGGCGGTCCAGATCTTCTCGGCCACCCACCATCAGGCCCGCCGCGTCGGTAGACCCTGGCCACGGAACCCGCTCACCTCCCGGCTGATGGATCGCTGCCGGGCGGCCCTGACCACCGAGCAGTTCGAGCGGGCCTGGGCCACCGGGCCGACGCTCAGCCGGGCCGAGCTCACGCTGGGCGCCGTCACCTGAGGTCTGGTTGCTCAGGTTTGAGTGAGGTTGGAGCGGCCTCGGGCACGATCGAGGCATGACGCTCGACAACCATGCCCGCAAACCCAGTCGGTCTCGATGACGACCCCGATCTCGCTGCGTACCTGGGGGTTCAGCTCCGACCTCGCGGCACAGCAGACGATCCGGCGACTGGCCGGATCAGTGCGGACCGCACCGGCGTTCGACGATGTCGCGGTGGTGTGCTGGCCCGCGGACCAGCGCCGCCCGCTGGCCTGGCAGGTGCGCGATCTGACCGGGGCGAGCCGGCTGTCCGGTGCGTTCTGGGGCCTGCTGTTCGCGCACCTGTTCTTGCTGCCGATCAGTCTCGGGTCACCTCCCGCGCCGACACCCGAACGCCTCGACGCGGCCCTCGGAGCCATCGGTGTCGACGCCGACTTCGTCCGTGCGGTCCGGGAGCGCATCGTGCCGGGCACGTCCGCCCTGTTCCTGGTGGACTCGACCCCGGACGCCGTCGGCAGCGGCTGGCCGCCGGAGGAGGCGTTCGAGCTGGCCGAGCTCAGGCTGTCGGCCGAGCAGTCCGACCGGTTGCACGCCGGGTTCGACGACGAGTAGCGGGTCGGCCGGCAGCCGACGATGCGATTAGGATCCGGCCTGTGCACCCACCCCGAGGCCCACGACCACGTCGGGTGCCGGCGGCCCTCTGGCGGATGGCGTTCGCCGCCGGTCTGGCTTTCTACCTGGATGCGGCGACGGTCATCTCGGTCGCCATCGCCCTGCCCGTGTGGCGGTCCCACTTCGGCCTCGCCCTCTGGCAGGTCGGGATGCTCACCGCCGGACTGGCCTTCGCAATCGCCCTCGGGTCCCTGGCCGGCGGCTGGCTCGGCGACCGGTTCGGGCGAGCGCGGGTGTTCACCCTGGATCTGATGATCTTCGTCCTCGGCACTGTGCTGATCATCACGGCGGCCGGGCCGATGATGTTGATCACCGGCGTGGTCGTGGTCGGTCTCGCAGCCGGGGCCGACATACCGACTGCGCTCGCCGTGATCTCCGACGCCGCGCCGGACTGGGCCCGCGGGCGACTGATCGGTCTCACCCAGGTGCTCTGGATCGCCGCGATCCTGGCCACCTACGGGCTCGGCTTCGCGGTCTCGAGATCCGGCTTCCGGGGCACCCAGATCCTGATCGGGCACCTGGTGGTGCTGGCCGTCGCGACGTTGACCCTGCGTCTGGTGCTGACGACCGGGTCGCGGCGGGTGCCCGGGCACGTGGAGAGTCAGCGGCTGACCGTCACCCCGCGGATCCTGTTCGGAGCCGGTGTCGCGCTCCCGCTGCTCGCCACCGGCCTGTTCCTGCTGTTCTGGAACATCGCCTCGACCACCCTGGGCACTTACGGCACGTACGTCCTGGTGACCGTGACGCAGCTGACCCAGACCCAGGCGACGGGGCTGGTCCTGGTCACCTTCCCGCCCGCACTGCTGATGTCGGTTCTGTTCGTCCGGCTGGCCGACACGGTCTGGCGGGACCGGCTGTTCGTGGTGGCGATGATCCTGCAGATCGCCGCCTTCGCCACCGGCGCGCTGACCGGTGGCAGCCTGGTCGCTGGGATGATCGCGGTCACCGTTCTGTACAGCCTCTCCAACGTCTTCGCCGGTGAGGCCGCGTACAAGGTGTGGAGTCAGCTGCTGTTTCCGGCCGACGTACGAGCGACAGCGCTCGGTGTCACATACGGTGTCGCCCGCGGCACGGCAGCCGCGTTCATGTTCGTGATACCGACCCTGCTGGCTCGCGACGCCGCCGGCGTGATGTGGATCCTGACCGCTTGTGTGACGGTGTCCGGGATCCTCGGCCTGATCATCACCCGGCACCCGAGCCTGCGTCCGCGACTGCAACCGAGCACGGTCGCTCAGGTGTGAGGAGGGCCGGCGCTCACCGCCGGCGGCAGCCCTGCTCCCAGGCCAGGCGGGCGGCCAGCAGCTCGGCCAGGTCGTCCATCGCGCGGACGTGTGCCGCATCCCCGTCGGTCTGCCGGACGACGGGGCCGCGGTCGGTGATGATCGCGACCGCGTAGGAGTCCAGCAGACCCAGCTGCCGGGTGACCCTTCCCCGCCGCAGCCAGCCACCTTTGAACGTGGTCGCCCCGACCGTGCCGAGGCCCCAGCTGTGGGCCTCGATCGGGCGCATCGTCTCCAGCAGGTACGCGCTCGTCGCCGCCGAGACGACCTCGCCGGCGTCCAGAGCCGCCATGAACCGGACCTGTTCGCGGATCGACCACGGCATCAGACCCTCGTAGGAATCGGGCGCCACCGTCACGTCATCCCCGATCGAGCGCAGCACCGCGGTCATGGCCCGTCCCGGGCGGCCCGGGATCTGCTGACGCAGGGACCGTACGGCGGCTGCGTCGGAGGGCTGCAGAGCCGCCCTGATCAAGCGCCGATTCGCCGCGCTCACCGCGTCCGGGTCACCGTCGGCGGTCGTCTCCAGGAACGCCGCCACCACCAGCACCTTGGACGTCGACCAGGCCTGCGACCCCGACACCCGACCCTCGACGGTCACGTCGTCGGGATCGGCGAGCTCCGCGAAGGCGAAGGAACGGCCCTGCACCCCCTCCAAGGACAGCCGGTCCGGCACCGACGCTGGGCACGACGGGGTGGCGGCGCCGACCTCAGGGGTCGGGGTGGGGGCCGGAGTCGAGCGCGACGGGCTCGGCACTGCTGTGCGGGACTCGACCGGCGACGTCGGCGACTCACTCGTCTCCGGCGTGCCGGCCGGGACCTGCCCGCAGCCGGTGATCATGATCACCAGTCCGGCCAGCACCCCGATGGTCGGTCCACGCATGGACCGACCCTACGTGGGGTGAGTCAGATGCTGAACGTCCGTGAGGTGAATCCGGGCGACGGTCTATCGTCCCGGTCATGACCTCCGCGATCCAGCACACCGTCGCCTTCCGCCTCCGGCACCCCGCCGGATCCGATGCTGAGCGCGATTTCCTCGCCACGGGCCTGGCCCTGGCCGACATTCCCGGTGTGCAGGACTTCCAGCAGCTGCGCCAGGTCAGCCCGAAGAGCGATTTCACCTTCTTCTTCACCATGCGCTTCGACGACGAGGCGGCCTACCGGGCCTACAACGACCACCCCACCCACGTGGCGTTCGTCCGCGACCGCTGGCAGGCCGAGGTCGTCGACTTCTCCGAGCTCGACCTCGTCGCCCTCGACTGAGGTGGCCGCTCCGGCGCTCGCGGGCCGACGTACGGCGGGCATCACCACCGCGCTGATCCTGACCCTGGCGCTGCAGAGTGCGGTGCCGCCGTTCGCCACCGACATGTACACCCCCGCCTTCCCCCGGGTGACCGCCGACCTGCAGACCGAGGCCTCCCTGGTCGGGCTGACCATGACCACGTTCTTCGTCGGGATGGCGTTCGGTCAGCTGCTCGGCGGACCGATCTCCGACCAGCGCGGACGACGACTGCCGATGATCATCGGCGGCCTGATCTGCACCCTGGGCGCGGTGGCCTGCGCACTGTCCCCCTCGATCGGCATCCTGATCATCGCCCGGGTCGTGCAGGGCTTCGGCGGCGGGATGGCCTCGGTGGTGGCCCGGGCGGTCATCGTCGACCTCGCCCAGGGTGACCGACTGGCCAAGGTGATGTCGATCATGATGGCCATCGGCGGTCTCGCCCCGATGATCGCCCCGGTCGCCGGCGGTGCCGTGCTGACCTTCGGCGGCACCTGGCGGACGGTGTTCTGGTGCCTGGTCGGCTTCGGCCTGCTGATGGTGATCACCGCGATCCTGGTCGTCCCCGAGTCGCTGCCGCCGGAGCGTCGCCACCCGGGCGGACTGCGCCAGTTCGCCTCCGGTATCGCCTCTGTGCTGCGGATCCGGCTGTTCGTGGCCTACCTGCTCACCATGGGCTTCTCCGGCTTCTCGATGATGGCCTACGTGGCGAACTCCTCGTACGTGCTGCAGGTGATGAAGGGCGTGCACCCGATGCCGTTCGCGCTGTTCTTCGCGTCGACGGCGCTCAGCCAGGTGCTGCTGTCACTGGTCAACGCGCGACTCGTCGGGCGGTTCCGGCCCCGGACCCTGATCGGCTTCGGGCTCACGATGTCCAGCACCGCGGTGATCATGCTCACCGTCGGGGTGCTGTTCCTCGGGACGCCGTTGCTGCTCACCTGCGCCGGCTTCCTGATCCTGATGGCGGCGCAGGCCTTCGTGTTCGGCAACTCGGGCGCGCTGGCGGCCAGCCAGGCCACCCACATCGCCGGCTCGGCCTCCGCCGCCCTGGGCGTGGCGATGGCGCTGGCGGGGGCGGTGGCAGCGCCGCTGGCCAGCTCGGGAGGTGGCGAGACCGCCGTGCCGATGATCATCGTGATGCTGACCGGCGTGACCTGCTCGGTGCTGGCGTTCCTGTTCCTCACCCGACCCGACCGGGTCTAGCTCAGGGCACGAACCGATGCCCCACCCCGGGCTCGGTCAGGAAGTGCCGTGGTCGGCTGGGCTCGACCTCGAGCTTGCGTCTCAGCTGGGCCATGAACACCCGCAGGTAGTTGCTCTCCTTGTCGTAGGTCGGACCCCAGACCTCCCGGAGCAGGTCGGCCTGCCGGACCAGGGCACCCGGGCGCCGGGTCAGCGTCTCCACCATCCGCCACTCCGTGGGGGTCAGGTGCACGGCGACCCCGTTGCGCTGGGCCAGGTGCTCACCGAGGTCGAGCCGCAGGGTCGGGGTGGTCACCACCCGGGTTTCGGTGACGGACTCGGCCGGCACCTGCCGGAGGGCGGCGCGGATCCGAGCCATCAGCTCCTCCACCCCGAACGGCTTGGTGACGTAGTCGTTGGCGCCCAGGTCCAGCGCCTCGACCTTGTCGTCGGAGGAGTGCCGGGCCGACAGCACGATCACCGGCAGGGCGCTGAACGCGCGCAGCCGGCGAAGCACGCCGACCCCGTCCAGGTCGGGCAACCCGAGATCGAGGAGCATCAGGTCGGGCGACTCCTCGGTGAGGATCTCCAGCGCCGTCCGGCCGTCGTGGGCCACCTGCACCTGGTAGTCCCGGGCCCGCAGGTTGATCGCCAGGGTTCGCACGATGGCCGGGTCGTCGTCCACCACCAGCACCCTGATCCTCGAGCGCGGAGGGCGAGCACCTGACTCCGTCATCGAGCTGCCGCCGGCAGGTCGACCACCAGCGTGAGGCCACCGCCCGGGGTCTCCTCCGCCGTGAGCGTGCCCCCCATGGCCTCCATCAGACCACGGGCGACCGCCAGACCCAGTCCGACGCCGTCCCCGGCCGGCACGTCACCCAGCCGCTGGAACGGCTCGAAGATCGCCTCCAGGGCCTCCGCCGGCACTCCCGGTCCCCGGTCGACCACCCGCAGGCTGACCCGCGGGCCCGACGCCGTGCTCGTCCAGGCGGACACCGACACCGCGATGGCCGTGGCGTCGGTGTGCTTGAGCGCGTTCTCGACCACGTTGGCGATCACCCGCTCCAGCAGGCCCGGATCGGCCGACACCGGCGGTAGGTCGTCGGGTGCGGTGACCGCGATCGACTCGGCCCCCGGCACGGCCCGCAGGGTCCACTCCGCCACCGTGGCCAGGTCGACCTCGGCGCTCAGGGAGGTGATGCTGCCGGTCTGCAGCCGGCTCATGTCCAGCAGGTTCGCTACCAGGGCGTCCAACCGGTCCGCGGACTCCTCCACGGTGGCCAGCAGCTCCTCCCGGTCCTCGTCGGACCAGGCGATGGCGGTGTTGCGCAGACTGGAGGAGGCCGCCTTGATCGCGGCCAGCGGGGTGCGCAGGTCGTGCGAGACCGCGGCCAGCAGCGCGGTCTTGGTCCGGTTGCCCTCGGCCAGCTCCTGCGTCCGGGCGGCGTCCGCCTGCGCCCGGCGACGCTCCTCGAGGACGGCGACGTGGGCGGCGTACGCGGTCAGCAGACTCTGGTCGGAGGCCTCCAGCGGCCGGCCCCGGAACACCAGGCTGAGCCCGGAGCCGACCTCGACCCGGGCATCGGTCTCGCTCGACGGCGGGTCACCCCAGACCGCGACCGTGCGGCCGGTGCTGCCCTCGACCAGCGCCGCGCCCGACATGCCGAGCACCTCCCCGGCCTGCCGGAGCAGCTCGACCACGTCGTCCCCGGAGTGCAGCAGACTGTGCGCCAGCACGGCCAGCGCGTTGGCCTCGGCCCGGGCCCGGACGGCCTCGGCGGTCCGCCGGGCGGACCGGTCGACGACCGTGGCCACCGCCGTTCCCACGACGACGAAGACCAGGATCGCGAACGCGTTCTCCGGGTCGGCGATGGACAGGGTGCGGGTGGGCGGCACGAACAGGAAGTTCAGGGCCAGGCTGCTGAGCAGTGCGGCGAGCACCGCCGGCCACAGCCCGCCGACGAGCGCGGTGGCGACCACCATCGTCAGCATCAGCAGCGACTCGGTCGGCAGTCCGTGCAGATCCGGGGTCAGGTACAGACCCAGCGCGAGCAGCGCCGTGCCGAGCACCGCCACCAGATAGCCGGTCACCAGGCGGGCGCGGCTCAGCGTCCGTCGACGAGTGCGGGCCAGGCCGGCCCGGCGGGCATAGTCGTGGGTGACCACGTGCACGTCGATCTCGCCGGAGCGGGCGATCACCTCCTCGCCCACGCCGGGCTGCAGCACCGTGGACAGCCGGCCCCGCCGACTGGCGCCGATCAGCACCTGGCTGGCGTTGACGCCGCGGGCCACGTCCAGCAGCCCGTCCGCGGAGTCGTGGGCGACGACGGCCTGGAAGCCCCCGCCCATCTCCTCGGCCGCCACCCGCAGTCGCTCCAACGCGTCGGGCGCGACCCCGGTCAGGCCGTCGCGGCGGCTGACGTAGACGGCCAGCCACTCCCCGCCCGCCGTCCGGGACGCGATCCGGGCGGCGCGCCGCATCAAGGCCAACGACTCCGGTCCGCCGGACACCCCGACCACCACCCGCTCGCGGGTCGGCCAGCTGCCGGCGATCCGGTGCTGACCGCGGTAGCTCTCGAGTCCGGCATCGACCCGATCGGCCAACCACAGCAGGGCGAGCTCACGCAGGGCCCCGAGATTGCCTTCCCGGAAGTAGTTGGCCAGCGCCGCGTCGATCTTGTCCGCGGCGTACACGTTGCCGTGGGCCATCCGCCGCCGCAGGGCCTGCGGACTCATGTCCACCAGCTCGATCGTGTCCGCCGCCCGCACCACCTCGTCGGGCACCGTCTCTCGCTGGCGGATCCCGGTGATCGACGCGACCACGTCGTTCAAGGACTCCAGGTGCTGGATGTTCACTGTGGTGATCACGTCGATGCCCGCCGCCAGCAGGGTCTCGACGTCCTGCCAGCGCTTGGTGTGAACGCCGCTCGCGCTCGGGTCGCCGGCGTTGGTGTGGGCCAGCTCGTCGACCAGGGCCACCTCGGGCCGCCGGTCCAGCACCGCGGCGAGGTCGAGCTCCCCGACCAGCAGTCCGCCGTGGTCGACCTCTCGCCGCGGCACCCTCTCCAGGCCGGCGATCGCGGCCTCGGTCTTCGCCCGGCCGTGCGTCTCCACGAACGCCACCACGACATCGGTACCCCGTTCGGCCCGCCGCAGGCCCTCGGCGAGCATCGCGTACGTCTTGCCGACCCCGGGCGCTGCTCCGAGGTAGACCCGCAACGCACCGCGCTCCATGGGCTCAGTCTGCATCGATCACCGCACGGACTGCAGGTCCAGGTTGAGCTCGACGACGTTCACCCGCGGCTGACCCAGGAAACCGAGCGTCCGGGGTGTGACGTGTCGCTCGACCAGGGCCCGGACGCGGTCGGCCGGTAGGTCATGCGACCGCGCGACGCGGTCGACCTGCAGGAACGCGTACGCCGGTGAGATGAACGGGTCGAGACCGGAGCCGGAGGCGGTCACCGCGTCGGCAGGCACCGCCGCGGCCGGCACCCCTTCCCGCGTCGCGATCTCGGCCCGGCGCTGCTCGAACGGTGGCCACCAGCTCGGCGTCATTCGGGCCGAGGTTGGTGCCTCCGCTGGCCAGACCGTCGTAGTCATTCGCCGAGGGGCGCGGTTGGAACCACTGGTCGCCCGTGACGCCCTGACCGATCAGGCGGGAGGCGACTACTTGACCGTCGGCAGTGACCAGCGACCCCTGGGCCTGGACCTGCAGACCGAGGTGACCGACGCCGAGCACCAGCAGCGGATATCCGATGCCGAGGACGACGGTGAGGAGCAGCAGGCACTTCAGGGCGGTGACGAGCTGGCGGATGGATTCGGGCATGGTGCCTTCCTAGAGAGCCAGCACGGGCACCAGGGTGCCGATGCCGACGAGGACGAGATCGATGATCTTGATGCCGATGAACGGGGCCACGATGCCGCCCACTCCGTAGATCGCCAGGTTGCGGCGCAGCAGCCGCGAAGCGCTGACCGGGCGGTAGCGAACGCCCCGCATGGCCAACGGGATGAGAGCCACGATGACCAGCGCGTTGAAGATCACCGCGGACAGGATGGCGGACTGCGGTGAGTGCAGCCGCATCACGTTCAGGGCCGCGAGGCCGGGGTAGGTGACGAGGAACAGCGCCGGGATGATCGCGAAGTACTTGGCGATGTCGTTGGCCACGGAGAAGGTGGTCAGCGCTCCACGGGTGATCAGCAGCTGCTTGCCGATCTCCACCACGTCGATCAGCTTGGTGGGGTCGGAGTCGAGGTCGATCATGTTGCCGGCCTCCTTGGCGGCGGACGTGCCGCTGTTCATGGCCACCCCGACGTCCGCCGCCGCCAGCGCCGGCGCGTCGTTGGTCCCGTCCCCGGTCATCGCCACCATCCGGCCGCCGGACTGCTCGGCCTTGATCAGCCGCATCTTGTCCTCCGGGGTGGCCTCGGCGAGGAAGTCGTCCACCCCCGCCTCGGCGGCGATCGCCCGGGCGGTGGAGGCGTTGTCCCCGGTGATCATCACCGTCCGGATGCCCATCGCCCGCAGCTGAGCGAAGCGCTCGGCGATACCCGGCTTGACGACGTCCTTCAGGTGCACGACTCCCAGCACCCGGCCAGAGCCGGCCGACCGTTCCGCGACCACCAGCGGGGTGCCACCGGAGACGGCGATCTCCTCCACCGTCCCGGCGACGGGACCGAGGTCGCCGGCCTCCAACCAGACGGCCACCGCGGAACCCGCGCCTTTGCGGATCTGCTGGTCCGTCTGGTCCAGATCGATCCCCGACATGCGGGTCTGGGCGCTGAACTCGATGATCTCGCAGCCGTCGGGTGCCGGCGCGCCGTCGGCGCCTTCGGCGACGGCGAGATCGACGATCGAACGACCCTCCGGGGTGAGGTCGGCCAGGCTGGCCAATCGCGCGGCATCCCGCAGGGTGTCGTAACCGACCCCGGGAGCGGGCAGGAAGGCCGAGGCGCGTCGGTTACCGAGGGTGATGGTGCCGGTCTTGTCCAGCAGCAGCGTGGCGATGTCACCGGCGGCCTCGACCGAGCGTCCCGACAGGGCGATCACGTTCGCCCGGACCAGGCGGTCCATGCCGGCGATGCCGATGGCGCTCAGCAGGGCACCGATCGTCGTCGGGATCAGGCAGACCAGCAGCGCGACCAAGATCACCGGCGACGGTTTGGCACCCGCGTACGCCGCCATCGGCGCGAGGGTGGCCACGGCCAACAGGAAGATGATCGTCAGCGAGGAGAGCAGGATGGACAGGGCCACCTCGTTCGGGGTCTTGCGGCGTGAGGATCCCTCGACCAGAGCGATCATCTTGTCCAGGAAGGACTCTCCGGGGGCGGCGGTGATCTGCACGGTGATCTGGTCGGACAGCACGGTGGTGCCACCGGTCACCGCGGACCGGTCTCCGCCGGCCTCCCGGATGACCGGGGCCGACTCGCCGGTGATCGCCGACTCGTCGACACTGGCCACCCCGGCCACCACGTCACCGTCGCCGGGGATGATCTCGCCGGCGCTGACCAGCACCCGGTCGCCGGGCATCAGGTGACTGCTGGGCACGACCGCCACCGACCCGTCGGCGGTCAGCAGCCGGGCCTGGGTCTCGGTCCGCGCCTTGCGCAGCGTGTCGGCCTGGGCCTTGCCACGACCCTCGGCGACCGACTCGGCGAGGTTGCCGAACAGCACGGTCAACCAGAGCCAGACGGTCACCGAGATGCTCAGGGCGCTCGGCTGGACGACCGCGCTGAGGGTGGTCACCACCGAGCCGACCCAGACCACGAACATCACCGGCGTGTGCCAGAGGTGCCGAGGATCGAGCTTGCGGACCGCGCCGGGCAGCGCTGATCTGACCTGGGACCAGCTGAGGGCCGAGGACCCGTGCCGCTGGGACCGATCGGCGATCACGAGAGCGCCTCCGCGATCGGTCCCAGGGCCAGAGCCGGGAAGAAGGTGAGACCACTGACGAGCACGATGACTCCGATGAGCAACGAGATGAACAAGGGTGTGTGGGTGGGCAGGGTGCCGCTGGAGGCCGGCACGGTGCTGCTGCGAGCGAGCTGACCGGCCAGGGCGATCACGAGCACCATGGGCACGAACCGGCCGAGCAGCATGGCCGCGGCCAGACTCAGCTGGAAGAACGGCGACGTCACGGTCAGACCGGCGAACGCGCTGCCGTTGTTGTTGGCCGCGGAGGCGTACGCGTAGAAGACCTCGGAGAAGCCGTGGCCGCCGGTGTTGGCCATGGCGTCGGGGGTGCTGGGCAAGGCCATCGCCACCCCGAGTCCGATCAGCACGAGGGCTGGCGAGGCCAGCACGTAGCCCGCCACCAAGGACATCTCCCGGGCACCGATCTTCTTGCCCAGCAGCTCCGGCGTCCGCCCGACCATCAGGCCGGCCACGAACACGGCGACGATGGCGGCGATCAGGATCCCGTACAGACCCGAGCCGACACCGCCGGGAGAGACCTCCCCGAGCAGCATGTTGATCAAGGTCAGGCCACCGCCGGCCGCGGTCATCGAGTCGTGCATGCCGTTCACCGCTCCGGTGGAGGTGCCGGTGGTGCTGGTCGCGAACAGGGCACTCCCCCAGAGCCCGAACTGGGTCTCCTTGCCCTCCATCGCCGCGCCGGCGGCCGCGGGCACGGTGCCCCGGGCGGCGACCTCCGCCCAGGTGGTGGCGGCCAGCACCGCACCCCAGAGCACGGCCATCGCGGCCAGCAGGGCGGTGCCCTGGCGACGGCTGCCGAGCATGGTGCCCGCCGTGCGGGTGAGCGCGACCGGGATCAGCAGCAGGCTGGCGATCTCGATCAGGTTGGCCACCGGGGTGGGGTTCTCGTACGGGTGCGCGGAGTTGGCGTTGAAGAAGCCGCCGCCGTTGGTGCCCAGCAGCTTGATCGCCTCCTGACTGGCCACCGGGCCCCCTGGCAGGGTCTGGCTGCCGCCGGCGATCGTGGTGATCACCCGGTCGGGGTCCAGGTTCTGGATCACTCCGCAGGCCAGCAGCAGCACCGCGACGACGATGCTCAACGGCAGCAGCAGGCGCAGCACGATCCGGATCAGATCGACCCAGAAGTTGCCCAGCTCGGTGCTGTTGCGGGCCGCGAAGCCGCGCAGCAGGGCGGCGGCGACCGCGATCCCGACCGCGGCCGAGCTGAAGTTCTGCACCGTCAGACCGACTGCCTGCGCGGTGTAGCCGAGCGTCGACTCTCCCGCGTACGACTGCCAGTTGGTGTTGGTGACGAAGCTGACGGCGGTGTTGATCGCCATCGAGGGACCCATTCCGGCCAGCCCGCGGTTGAACGGGAGCTGGGCCTGGCCCATCAAGATCGCCACCAGGACGAGGATCGAGACCAGCGAGAAGGCCAACACCGCCAGGGCATAGCTGCGGGCGTTCTGCTGTCCGTCGGGATCCACCCCGAGCAGGCGGTACAGCCCGCGCTCCGCCCGGGTGTGGCGGACCGGGGTGAGCACGGCGGTCAGGTAGGTGCCGAGCGGGACGTAGGTGAGCGCCAGGATCGCCAGCAGGGCGGCCAGGGTCAACAGCCCCGACGCGGTGTCGCCGAGGCCGGGTTCGAGGTTCATCAGTAACGCTCCGGGAAGATCAGGGTCCACAGCAGGTAGGCGATCAACGCGCCCACGGCGATCAGCAGCAGCACGGACACCGGCGCCATCAGTGGTCCGCCGTCGAGGTCAGGGCCACCGCGACCCGGTCCGCGAGCAGCGCGGCCAGCCGCCGCTGCTGCACCGTCGGACGGGCGCAGTGGGTGGCGGCGACCAGGCGGAACGCACCTCGATCGGCCGTCCCGGCCCGGACGGGGAGGAAGGTCTCGGTGTCCGTTGGCAGACCGGTGCGATCGACGTCGAGGGTTCGCTGCTGCCGGGTGAGCGAACCGTCCGGGTGCAGGATCGGTCGCGTGCTCTCCAGCCGGGGCACGTAGGTGGCGGTGTCCAGGTCGAGCAGCTCGACGAGCTGGCTCTCGACGTGCGTGATCACCGTCGCCACCGGAGCGGCTTCGGCCAGCACGGCGGTGGTCTGCAGGACACCGTCCAGGTAGCCGCGCTGCTCGCTCGCCCGCGCTTGTTGCCGACGACCCCACAGGGCCAGCTCGGTCACGGCCGCGCCGATCAGCAGCAGCAGCACGGTGGTCTCGATGTCGGAGCGGTCGCCGATCCGGAACTGGTCGTACGGTGCGGTCAGGAAGTAGTCGAAGCAGGCCGCGCCACTCACCGCGGCGACCAGACCGGCGGTCCGGGAGCCGAGTGCGGCCACCCCGACCACGACCAGCACGAGCAGCAGAGCCGCGTTGGTGTTCTCGATCGAGTCACGGACTCCGGACAACAGCAGACAGAGCAGCAACGGGACGACCGCTGCCGCGATGATCACCGGCCCCGAAGGCCGGTTCGATGAGTTCCTCACGTGCCTCAGCCAACCCGCCGCGGACCGGTCCGCGGTCGGCCCTAGCGCGTTCCTGACAGCTCTTGACGAAATCATGACGCCGGTCGTCCGCCGCGGACGTGTCGCGGCAGAATCACGACCATGAGCGATGCCGAGGGCGCGGTCGTCGTCCGCCCCGCCAACCTGGCGACCTGGCCGGATCTGCAGCTGGTCTTCGGTGCCCGTGGGCCAGGCTCTCGCTGCTGGTGCCAGCGCTACAAGCTCGCGCCCAAGGAGTCGTTCGGGTCGGTGCCGCCGGAGGATCGAGCCCATCGCCTGCGCGAGCAGACCGACTGCGACCACCCCGGAGCGGACCGCACCAGCGGCCTCGTCGGCTACCTCGACGGTGAGCCCGTCGGCTGGTGCGCGGTCGAGCCGCGACCCCACTATGCGGGCCTGGTCCGGGTGTTCCGGGTGCCGTGGGAGGGGCGCGACGAGGACCGGAGCGACCCGGGCGTGTGGGCGGTGACCTGTCTGCTCACCCGGGCCGGGTACCGCCGACGGGGAGTCAGCCGAGCTCTCGCCCTCGCGGCGGTCGAGTTCGCCCGCACCGCCGGTGCCCGGGCCCTGGAGGCCTACCCGATCACCACCACCGGGGTCATCGCCGAAGAGCTGCACGTGGGCACCGTCGCCACCTTCGCCGCCGCCGGACTGCGGGAGGTCAGCCGCCCGACGCTGCGCCGCCTGGTGATGCGGATCGACTTCTGATGGGCCACCGATTCCGACCAACGCCGAGGAGAACCAGATGCGCCGCCTGACCTATCTGATCGGGGTCACCGTCGACGGCTTCATCGCGGGACCCGGTGACGAGATCGACTTCTTCCCGACGCCCGAGCCTTACCTGTCCCACCTGGCGGCGGAGTACCCGGAGACGATGCCGACGCACGTGCGCGCTGCCCTCGGCATCGCCGAAGCGCCCAACCGGAGGTGGGACACGGTGATCATGGGCCGAGGCACGTACGAGCCCGCCCTGGCCCTGGACATCACCAGCCCGTACGCGCACCTGCGCCAGATCGTGGTCGCCGGCACGCTCACCACCGACGACCCGGACCTGGAGATCGTCGCTGGCGACCCGGTCGCCCGGGCCCGGCAGCTGAAGGCCGAGCCGGGCCTGGGCATCTACCTGGCCGGCGGAGCCACGCTGGCCGGGGCGTTGGTGGACGAGATCGACGAGCTGGTGATCAAGGTCTACCCGGTGCTCGCCGGTTCCGGGGTGCCCTTCTTCTCGGGCGGCGGCTTCGCGCCGCGGAGCCTGGAGCGCGTCGGTGCGACGTCCTTCGACTCCGGACACGTGATCCTCGAGTACCGTCGCGCTGTCCCGAACGCGGCTGTGCCTCGGCTGTGAGTTCGCTGGTCCGGGCCCGATCGACTCGGCACGGTCGCCGATCCTCCGTAGACTCTCTGCCGAGACGAATTCGGCAGAGAGGGTCCCGACGGTGCCGAAGCACCCAGCGAACACCACCCAGGACGGCAAGGGCAGCAACCGCCAGCAGGCTCGTGAGCGGGCCCGGCTGGAGGCGGCCAGGGTGCAGCGCAAGCGCCGGATCACCCAGGGGATCGTGGTCGGGGTCGTCGCCGTGCTGGCCATCGGCATCGTGGCCTCGGCGGTCCTGCTCGGCCGGGCCGGTCGCAGCGAACGGGTCCCCACCGCCAGCACCGATGTGACGGTGGGCGGCGCTTCCGTCCCCTTCGGCATCGACGGTTCCGCGGTGCAGGTCGGCAAGGACGACGCCAAGGTGACCATGGATCTGTGGGTCGACTACTCCTGCCCGCACTGCCAGGAGTTCGAGGCCGACAGCAACGACGTGATCACCCAGAAGGTGGCCTCCGGCGAGCTCAAGGTCAACTACCACAACATCCAGATCGTGACCGCGTACGGCACCCAGGCCGGCAGCGCCGCGGCCTGCGTGGCCACCTACGCCCCGGAGTCGTGGTGGGCCTTCAACGCGGCGCTGTACGCCAACCACAGCGCCGAGACCGACGGCTGGCAGGGCGCGGAGCTGGCCGACTTCGCCACCCAGCAGGGCGTGACCGGCGAGGATGCGCAGACCTGCATCAAGGACGAGCGCTACACGTCGTGGATCACCGACAACACCACCGCGTCCGGGCAGGCCGGAGTGACCGGCACCCCGACGCTGTTCTTCAACGGGGAGAAGGCCGAGACGGTCAGCGGTGCCGCCCTCGGTGCCAAGATCGACGAGGTGGCCAGTGCCGGCTGAGTCGGCCGCCGAGGACGAGCCCGGTCGGCGCGGCTGGGCCCTGCTGCTGGTCATCGGCTCCGCCATCGGCTTCCTGGCCGCGATGATCCTGACCATCGACCGGATCAAGCTGCTCACCGACCCGCGGGTGGCCCTGATCTGCGACATCAGCCCGTTCGTCACCTGCGGACCGGTGATGTCGTCGCGAGCCGGCGCGCTCTTCGGGTTCCCGAACCCGCTGCTGGGGATCGCCGGCTTCGCGATCGCCGGCACCACCGGGATGGTGCTGCTGGCCGGCGCGCGGCTGGCCCGCTGGTATCTGGTCGGCTTCGAGATCGGCTGCCTGGCCGCCGCGGTCTTCATCACCTGGCTGCAGACCCAGAGCCTGTACGTCATCGGCGCCCTCTGCATCTGGTGCATGTGCGTCTGGGCGGTGACCATCCCGATCGTGGTGGTCACCACGGCGCGCACCCTGAGCGCGGGGGCCTTCGGTGCGGGCGCCCGCCGGGTCGGAGCGGCGATCGGGAGCTGGAAGATCGCCATCATCGCGATCTGGTACGTGATCGTGGCGACCGCGATCGCGCTGCGCTTCTACCGCGAGTTCGCCCTGATGTGGTTCGGCATCGCGCTCTGACCGGCCTTCGGAGCTAGCCCGGGTAGACCACGGCCTTCAGACTGGCCGGGTCGAGGTCGGCCTCGAGGGCCTCGGCGGCATGCTCGAGGTCGAACTTGCCGGTGACCAGCGCGTCCAGATCGACCAGCCCGCTGGACACCAGGTGGATGGCCGCGGGCCAGGTGTCGGCGTACCGGAAGATCCCGGTGACGATGATCTCCAGGTTCTGGATGTGCTCGATCGGCAGGTTCATCTCCGGCGACCCCAGGCCCACCAGCACGGCGGTCCCGGCCGGCCGGACGGCCTTGATGCCGTCGAAGACCGCGCGCGGCGACCCGCTGGCGTCCACGAACGCGTTCACGTCCAGTCCCGCCGTGGCGATGTCGACCTCACCCGGATCGATCACCCGGGTGGCGCCGAAGGTCAGGGCCCGCTCCCTCCGCTCCGCCACGAGATCGGTGACGATGATCTCGGCCGCCCCGAACGCCCTCGCCGTCTGGGCGCAGATGATGCCGATCGGGCCGGCGCCGGCGATCAGGATGGACGACCCCGGCGTGACCCCGGCCTTGCGCATCGTGGTGATCGCCACCGACAGCGGCTCCAGCAGGGCGGCCGCCTCGTCGGAGATCGTGTCCGGCAGGGCGTGGGCGAACTCGGTGCGGATCACGCAGTACTGCGCGAACGCACCGTCGATCGGCGGAGTCGCGAAGAACTCCATGTTCGGGCACAGGTTGTAGTGCCCGGCCCGGCACTCCCGGCAGCGGCGGCAGTTCTTCTGCGGCTCGACGGCGACCCGCTCCCCGACCCGATCTGCGGGCACCTCCGCACCCACGGCGACGATCCGCCCGGACAGCTCGTGGCCGAGGATCAGTGGCCCGGTGACGACGAAGTCGCCGATCCGACCGTGCCGGAAGTAGTGCGTGTCCGAACCGCAGACCCCGACGGCGGCGACCTCGACCAGCACCTCGTCGGCGGCCACCGGCGGAGTCGGCACCAGCTCCACGGCGAGCTTCCTCACGCCGGTGAGCACGCTGGCGCGCATCTGGTCGGGGATCTGGTCAGCACTCATGTCTGCAACCTATCCAGCCGAGACGGGCTCGAGACGGTGCGTCCCGCCCATCAGCTCGCGGACGGGCTGATCCGGCAGGTCGACCACCGCGGTCACGCCGTCCGGCACCTCGATCTCCAGCGTGATCCCGTCCGGGCCATCGGTCCAGGAGACAGCCACCCGGCCGTGCGGGGTCAGCAGCGACGACTTCGCCCAGCCGATGCCGCCGCCCGGTCGCGGCGCCACGCGCACCGTCCGGTAGCCCGGCTCGCCGGCAGCGATGCCACCGATGGTGCGGTGCATCCAGTCCGCCACCGCGCCCAGGGCGTAGTGGTTGAAGCTGGTCATCTCGCCCGAGTTGATGGTGCCGTCCGGCAGCATCGAGTCCCACCGCTCCCAGATCGTGGTGGCGTCCATCGTCACCGGGTAGAGCCAGGACGGGCACTCGGTCTGCAGCAGCAGCCGGTAGGCGTCCTCGAGATGACCGGTCAGGGTGAGCGCATCCGTCACGAAGGGGGTTCCGGCGAAGCCGGTCTGGATGTGGAACCCGCCCTCGGCCACCAGCGCTGCCAGCCGTTCGCCGGCCTGCGCGGTGCGGGTCCCGTCCAGCAGCCCGAACACGATCGCCAGCGCGTAGACGGTCGGGGCGTCGCTGTGGATCGTCCCGTCCTCCCCCAGGTAGTGCTCGACGAACGCCGCCCGTGTCTCCTCGGCCACCTCCGCGAAGTGCTCCGCGTCCTCGTCCCGTCCGATCAGCCGGGCTGACTCGGCGACCAGTGAGGCGCTGTGGAACAGGCAGATCGTGGCCACCACACCGTTGTCGGCCTTCGCCTTGAACGGCTCCTCCGGCGGCGCGGTGGGATCGAGCCAATCGCCGAACTGGAAGCCCTTGTCCCACAGACCGGTCGGCGACCGCAGACCCTCGACCCGCCGGACGTGGGCGGCCATGGCCGGGAACGCGTCGGCGAGGACGGAGACGTCCCCGTACGCCTGGTAGACGGCCCAGGTGACCCAGACCGCGGCGTCGCTCCAGACCGCGGTGCTGTCGGGGGCGGGGAACTCCGGCGGGTGGTCGAGGTACTTCAGCACGTCCGGGACGACGAACGGCACCATGCCGTCGGCGTGCTGCTGCTCGAGATCCAGATCCAGCAGCCAGTCCCGGAGGAAGCTCTGGGCGTCGAACAGGTAGACAGCGGTCGGCGCGAACGCCGCCAGGTCACCGGTCCAGCCCAGCCGCTCGTCGCGCTGGGGGCAGTCGGTCGGCACGTCGACGAAGTTGCCGCGGGCACCCCAGACCACGTTGCGGTGCAGTCGGTTGAGCAGGTCGTCGGAGCACTCGAAGGTGCCGATCCGGTCGAGGTCGGTGGAGATCACCACCGCCGTCAGATCGTCGGCGGTCAGGTCCCCGGGCCAACCGTCGACCTCCAGGTAACGGAACCCGTGGAAGGTGAAGGTCGGCTCGAAGACGTCCTCACCCCCGCTCAGGGTGAACCGGTCCGTGGCCTCGGCCGTGCGCAGGGGACGGGTCCCCAGCTCACCGTGCTCCAGCACCTCGGCGTGCCGGAAGGTGATCACCGAACCGGCCGGACCCTGAACGGCGAACCGCACCCAGCCGACCAGGTTCTGACCGAAGTCGACCAGGGTCCTGCCGGTCGGCGACGTCCAGATCCGCTCCGGGGCCCGCTGGTCGACCCGCCGCACGGGTGGGGAGACGTACGGGGCCAGGGTGGCGAGATCACGTTCACCCTCGTGCACCCCCACCCAGCCGTCGCCGCCGAAGCCGGGCCTCAGCCAGGCGTCGGATTCGAGGCGCGCGTCCACGTCCTGGCCGTCGTAGAGGTCGTTGGCGGTCACCGCCGACGGACCCGCCGTCCAACCGGAGTCGGTGACGATCAGCTGCACGTGCCCGTCGGCGTACGTGATCTCGAGCTGCGCCAGCACCCCCAGCTCGTCGCCGTAGTAGCCCCGCCCACCGCTCCAGCCCAGCCGACCGCGGAACCACCCGTTCCCGAGCGCGAAGCCGAGAACGACGGGCGAGGAAGAGTCGGTGGTCAGCAGCTCGGCCACCTCGTACGTCCGGTAGCGCAGCCGCCACTCGTAGCTGCTCCAGCCCGGGCTGAGCACGTCGTCGCCGACCCGGGTGCCGTTCAGGTACGCCTGGAACACCCCGTGCGCCGTGGCGTGCAGGACCGCCGAGCCGATCCCACCGTGACCGTCCTCCAGGGCGAACTCGGTTCGCAGCAGGGGCGCTCCCGCGAAGTCGTCGTCGGGACTGATCAGCCGGGCCGTCCAGTCGGGCTGGTCGGTGACGGGCGCGGACGGCACCATCCGGTTCTCCTTCGAACAGGGCTTGTGAATCGTTTCAGGCACGCTAGCAGGCGACCGCCGGGACAGCCAGAGGGTGTCCGCGCCGGTCAACCTGCCCGAAGATCAGCGATTCGGTACGTCGTCCCACCGGCCACGCAGGTAGGCGGCCGGATACGGGGCCTCGCGCCAGGACAGTCCCAGCTCGGCCGCGGCCCGCTGTGGCCAGGAGGGCTCCCGCAGGGCGGCCCGGGCCAGCAGCACCACATCGGCGTCACCGTCGGCCAGGATCTTCTCGGCCTGCTGCGGCTCCAGGATGAGTCCGACCGCGCCGGTCGGGATCGACGCCTGCTCGCGGATCTGGCGCGCGAACGGCACCTGGTAGCCCGGTCCGACCGGGATCTCGGCCAGCACGTTGCCGCCGGTGGAGGTGTCGACCAGGTCGACGCCCCGCTCCCGCAGCGCAGCAGCAAGGCGGACCGACTGGTCGGCGTCCCACCCGCCCTCGGTCCAGTCGGTGGCGGAGATCCGCACGAACAGCGGCTTTTCCGACGGCCACACGGCCCGGACCGCCTCGGCTACCTCGAGGGCGAGCCGGGTCCGCCCGGTGAAGTCGCCGCCGTAGGCATCGGTGCGATGGTTGGAGAGCGGGCTCAGGAACTGGTGGAGCAGGTAGCCGTGGGCAGCGTGGATCTCCACCACGTCGAAGCCGGCTTCGTCGGCACGCCGGGCGGCCTCGGCGAAGGCGGCCACCACCTCGCCGATCTCTGCCGCGCTGAGCTCGACCGGCTCGACGTAGCCGACGAAGGGCTCTGCCGACGGACCGATCGTGGTCCAGCCGCCCGCGTCCCGGGACACACTCCCCTGCGGCTCGCCCGGGAACCCACGGTAGGTGGACGCCTTGCGCCCCGCGTGCGCCAGCTGGACGCCGATCGCAGCATCCTGGGTGTGCACGAAGTCGACGATGCGGGCCCAGGCGTCGCGTTGCTCGTCGTTCCACAACCCGGTGTCCTGGGCGCTGATGCGGCCCTCGGGCGTCACGGCCGTCGCCTCCGCGAGAAGCAGCCCGAAGCCGCCCTGAGCTCGAGCCCCGAGGTGGACCAGGTGCCAGTCCGTCGGCACACCGTCTTCGGATTCCACGGCGTACTGGCACATCGGAGCGAGCCAGACGCGGTTCTTCACGGTCAGCTCACGCAGGGTCAGTGGTTCGAAGAGAGCAGTCACACTGGCGGAACCCGACGGCCGGGGCCGATCTTCCGGAGTCGTTGCGTCTGTTGCGTCACACCGGCGTGCGGCGACGCGGTGCGAGCGCCGTACGGTCGCCCGACGAAACCTGCGACTCGCTGGTGTTTCGTGACCGGGATCTCGCGAGGTGCTCTGGCAGGCTATGCAACGGATGGGGCTTGTGTTATCGGTGTGACGCCTGTTTCGCCCCAACGATCGACGACTGGAGCGGAATACACGATGCCGAAACGGCTGATCGGCCTGCTAGTGAGCCTCACCCTCGCCCTGACCGTCGGCGTCGCCGCGGCGGGACCTGCCTGGGCGGCCCCCAACCCACCACCGAAGAGCGATACGGCCAAGGCGGCTGCCGCTGCGGCGAAGACCAAGGCCGCTCGCGAGAAGGCCGCTCGTGCGGCGGCGCAGCGCAAGGCCGCTGCGGCCGCCAAAGCCAAAGCCGCAGCTGCCGCGCGGGCCAAGGCGGCAGCTGCCGCCCGGACCCGCGCTGTGCTGCAGTCCGGCCCGAAGGCCGCTGCCGCCGCGCGCGCGGCCGTCGCGGCCCGCCAGGCGATCGCTCCGGCGAAGGCCCGCGCTGCCGCAGCCGCCCGGACCGCCGCGGTGACCCGGGCCCGCGCCGTCGCCGCCGCCAAGGCAGCCGCCGTGGCCAAGGCTCGATCCGCCGCTGTGGCCAAGAGCAAGGCACCCAAGAAGCAGAAGAAGGCGGCCAAGGCGGCTGCCAAGGCCGCGGCCAAGGCGTCCACGGCGGCGGCCAGGACCAACGGTGCGGCGGCCCGGGCCAGTGCGAACGCCGCGCGGGCGGTCGTCGCCGCCAAGGCGAACGCCGTGGCCAAGGCGAACGCGGCCACCGCCGCCCGCCTGGCCTACATCGGCTACGCCAAGCAGCGGGCCGATCTGGCGGCCGGGTCAGCGAAGCGGACGAAGGTCAAGGCGACCTCCGCCGCCAAGTCCGCGAAATCCGCCAGCGCCCGCTACAAGGCCTCCGCCAAGGCGACCGGCAAGGCCAAGGCCAAGGCGGCCGCCGCGAACAAGAAGGCGGCGCCCCACCGGAAGAAGATCGCCGCCACCGGTGCCGTCGCCGCGGCGGCCAAGGCGCAGGCGAACACCGCCGCCGCCGCCGCGAAGGCCGCGAACAAGGAGCTGAAGGCCGCGAACAAGGCCGTCAAGAAGGCCAAGAAGAAGTCGAAGAAGACCAAGGCCGCGGCGGCCGCGCGGGCCCGGGCCGCCGCAGTCAGGGTGGCGGCCACCACGGCCGCAGCCAAGGCGACGGCCGCTCGTTCGGCCGCCACCGGGACTGCCTACGCGGCAGCGGTCGCGGCCGGACGTGCTCCGGTCTCGGCGGCCAACGCGGCGACCGCCCGCTTCCGGGCGTCGGCCAAGGCGAGCGCCAAGGCACGGTCGACCGCTGTCCGGACCTCGGCCACCGCCAAGTCGGCCAAGGCGGCCGCCGCGAAGGCGACCCGCACGGCCGCGGCCACCAAGAAGGCGGCCGGTCCGAACGCGAGCTGGGCACCGCACGACTACATGACCTTCAACAACCCGAAGGGCTCGAAGGCCAAGCGCTACCGGATCATCACCGACTTCAACAAGGCCATCAACTCGGTGCCCGCCGGGGGCTCGATCCGGATGGCGATGTACCTGTTCGACATCAAGAGCGTCGCGAACAGCCTGATCGCCGCCGACAAGCGTGGGGTGAGCGTTCAGATCGTGATCGACGGCGAGGAGACGAACAAGCACATCCGCAAGGTGAAGCGAGCCCTGGGCAAGAACAAGAAGAGCCGCTCGTTCGTCGCCACCTGCGCGCACAGCTGCCTGTCCAAGGCCGCCTCGGTCATCCACGCCAAGTACTACCTGTTCTCGGTGGCCGGCCAGCGCAAGTACGTGTCCATGATCAGCTCGGCGAACCCGTACACCGGCAACACGTCGCTGAGCTGGAACAACAACCACGTGATCGTCGCGGACAAGGTGATCTACGACTCCTTGAACCGCTACTTCCACGACATGATCAAGGACAAGTCGAACCGCAAGTACCACCGCACCACCACCAGCGGCAAGTACAAGATCTTCCTCTACCCGCAGACGCCCAAGAAGCCCAACGACATCGTCTGGATCAACGCCCTGAACCAGGTCACCTGCAAGACGACCAGGGGCTACGGGGCCGCCGACGGGCGGACCATGATCAGGGTCGCCAACTGGGGCTGGTCGAGCCCGCGGATCGACGTGGCCAAGAAGCTCGTCCAGCTGAAGGCGCAGGGCTGCAACGTGCAGGTGATGGTCAACCGCGGACGGATCACCAAGCCGGTGCTCAAGACGCTGCTGACCAAGACCAAGCGCGGTCAGATCCCGGTCTACGACGCCTGGAAGGACGGCGACGGCGACGGTTTCGCCCGGCTGTACGTGCACCACAAGATGATGACGATCAACGGTCGGATGGCCGGCAAGGACGTCAAGATCACCTGGACCGGATCGCAGAACTTCACCGGTCCCGGCACCCTGACCAACACCGACCTGGTGCTCCGGATCATCGATCCCAAGGTCACGACGGCGTACGAGACGAACTTCGCCTACATCCGTGGCAAGGCGACCAAGCGGATGAAGAAGGTGCCGTGGTCGGTGGGCCGGACCGGTCTCGCGATCCTGTGATCAGCGTGCTGTGATCGCCGACCCGGACTGAGAACCGACGAAGCCGGTCGCACCCGCGAGGGTGCGGCCGGCTTCGTGCTTGCTGCTGATGGCCCGAGCGGTCAGCGAGGACCTCGCCCGTTCTCCTCGCCCGGTCGACCACCCGGCAGACCGTTGCGGAAGTCGGAGTAGTCGCGACTGCTGACCAGGTCGGCGGGCGGGGCGTTGAAGCTCTGCATCGCCTTGCCCTCCAGGTACGCCTCCATCGCCGGTTTCCAGATGTCCTGACCGGCATCACCACTGCCCGAGCCCTCGAGCAGCAGGCGCGTGGACGGAACCGTGTACCCCTTCAGCCCGGTGGACCGGTAGCCGTCCTCGCCCTTCAGGAACGGCGCACGGGTGTTGTCGATGCTGATCATCGCGGCACCGGCGACCTGCGGGGTGTAGCCGGCGAACCAGACCGCCGCGTTGCTGTCGATGGTGCCGGTCTTGCCCGCCTGCGGCCGACCGTCAGCGGTCAGCACTCGCCGACCGGTGCCCTTGGTCATCACCGAGGACAGCAGCGAGCTCATGGCGTTGGCGACGTCCTCGCTGATCACCCGCTCGCAGTTGGCGCTCGGCACCTCGCGGGCCTGGCCGGTGCTGTCGGTGATCGACTCGAGGATGATCGGGTCGCAGTGGATGCCACCTGAGGCGAAGGTGGCGTACGCCTCGGCCACCGAGAGCGGGCTGACCTCCAGGGTGCCCAGCGTGAACGACGGCTTGTCGTCGTAGGAGCTGACCGGTGCGTCCTTGGTGCTCGACTCGATGCCCAGCTTCTCGGCCATCTGGGTGACCTTGCACATGCCCACGTCCAGAGCGAGCTGGACGAAGTAGGTGTTCACCGAGTACTCCGCGGCCCGATACATGTCCATCGTCCCGTTGACACCGGTGGAGTTGCTGACCCGCCAGCTGCCGGTCACCTGGCTGGGGCCGTCACAGGTCTCGAAGCTGCGTCCCGAGAAGTCCATCGTCCGTGCTGCGTTGTAGCGCTTGGACAACGGGATCCCCTCCTCGAGTGCGGCCGCCGCCGTGAACGCCTTGAACGTCGAACCGGCCTGGAAGCCCTGGGCGCCACCCATCTCCGGGGTCACCGAGTAGTTCCAGTAGGTCTGGCCCTTCTTGGCGTTGTCGCCCATCACCGGCCGGCTCTGGGCCATCGCCACGATCAGGCCCGTGCCGGGTTCGATCATGTCCATCGCCGAGATCACCGGATCGGTCGGGCCGACGACCTTGCTGACCGCCTTCTGGGTCTGCTCCTGGGTGTCGGGGTCGATCTTGGTCTTGATCACCAGACCGCCGCGCTTGATCGTCTGCTGGCGGGTCTCGACGGTGTCGCCCAGGCTCGGGGTCTGCTCCAGCGAGCGGTAGACGTAGTCGCACAGGAACGGGTAGTCGGTGCCCTGGCAGCCGTTGATCGTGCTGGTGACCTTCTTCTTGCTGAACTTCGTCTTGACCGCCTTGGCCGCTGCGGCGTCGGTGACCACGTCGAGTGCGGCCATCCGGTTGATCACCACGTTGCGTCGCTGCAGGCCGGCGGTCGGGTTCTGCACCGGGTTGTTGGCGGTCGGGTTCTGGACCAACCCGGCCAGCAGGGCCGCCTGCGGCAACGTGAGCTTCGCCGCGGTGGTGCCGAAGTAGTGCTGGGCGGCGACCTGGATGCCGTACGCGCCGTCGCCGTAGTAGGCGATGTTCAGATAGCGCTCGAGGATCTGGTCCTTGCTCAGCGTCTTCTCCACCGAGATCGCATAGCGCAGCTCGCGGATCTTGCGCCCGTAGCTGTCGTCCTGCGCGGCCTTGACGCCCGCGTCGTCGCCGGCCCTCTTGGCTTCCTCGATCTGGACCATCTTGACGTACTGCTGCGTCAGGGTGGAGCCGCCCTGGGTGACCCCACCGGCGACCACGTTGCTGAAGAAGGCGCGCAGGGTGCCGACGGCGTCCAGCGGCCCGTGCTCGTAGAACCGGTGGTCCTCGATCGAGATGATCGCCTGCTGCATCACCGGGGCGATGTCGGCCAGCGGCACGTAGACACGGTTCTCGTCGTAGAAGTACGCGAGCACATCACCGTTCACGTCCAGCACCTGGGAGCGCTGGCTCTGAGCCGGCTGGTCGAAGGCGGCCGGAAGATCGTCGAGCGTCCCCTGTGCGGCCCTGCCGGTGAACACCGCGGCACCCACGGCGGGCAGCGCGACGACGGCGATCAGCAACCCGCACAGAGCGCTGACCACCAGGAACAACCCGCCGGCGCGCAGGCGTCGGAAGTGTCCGGGACGGGCGGGTTTGGCAGCAGTCATATCAGGAGTCACAGCAGACGTGAGAAGTGGCGGGACGGTTCAAGGTGAGAAAGGACATCGATGGGACAACTCCCTGAGACCGTGGACCGTTCCCGCCACCCCCTGGTGAGTCTCCTCACACCGGATCGCCGTCCCGGGATCAGTCCAGCGAGCCGAGGGCGATAGAGGCCCTTTCCCCGGGGAGGTCGACCGCCGGCGCCGACGCCCGTTTCTCTAGGATGGACCGCACTGCGAGGCGGGAGGTGACGTGTCGTATCGACTCGGTGTCGACCTCGGCACCACCTTCACCGCTGCGGCGGTCTCAGACGGCTCCGGCCCGACCATGCTCGGGCTGGGCAACCGGGCGCTGCAGATTCCGTCGGTCCTCTATCTCACCGACGACGGAGACTTCGTCGTCGGTGAAGGGGCGGAGCGTCGTGGCAGCGTCGACCCTGGGCGGGTCGTTCGCGAGTTCAAGCGCCGCCTCGGCGACCACGTCCCCCTCCTGGTGGGAGGTTCGCCCTTCTCGGCCGAGATCTTGACCGCACGCCTGTTGGAGTGGGTGGTGGCAGCCTCCACCGAACGGATGGGCGAGGCCCCGTCCGGGCTCGTCGTCACGCACCCGGCGAACTGGGGACCGTTCAAGATGGAGGTCTTCGCCCAGGTGATGGCACTGGCGGACGTCCACGACGCTCGACTGGTTCCCGAACCCGTGGCCGCCGCCGCGCAGTACGCCTCCCGGGCCCGCGTCGAGGTGGGCGACAAGCTGGCCATCTACGACCTCGGCGGTGGGACGTTCGACGTTTGCGTCGTGGAGAAGACGGATGACGGTTTCACCGTGCTCGGCACCCCGGAGGGTGCCGAGCACCTCGGTGGCACCGACCTCGATCACGCGCTGTTCACCCAGGTGATGGCCGGCTTACGAGATCGCACCGGCGAGCTGAACCCTGACGATCCCGCCGTGACGACCGGCCTGAGTCGGCTGCGGCGCGACTGCGTCGAAGCCAAGGAGGCCTTGTCCACCGACACCGCCACCGTCGTGCCGGTGTCACTCCCCGGTCTCACCACGACCGTGCGGGTGACTCGCAGCGAGTTCGAGGCGTTGGTTCGACCTCCACTGGAGGTGACGATCGCTGCCATGCGACGCGGACTGCGCTCAGCGTCGCTCGATCCGGCCGAGGTGACCGCCATCGTGCTCATCGGCGGCAGCTCCAGAATCCCCCTCGTCGGCGAGATGCTCCAGCGCGAGTTCGGCCTCCAGCCTGCCCTCGACACGCATCCGAAGCACGATGTGGCGCTCGGAGCCGTACGCCTCGGCGACTCACCTCCGGTGGCGAAGGGACCACTCGTGCCGCGTCCCGCGGCAGCACCGCTACCCGTCCGCGCCCCGCGACCTCGGTGGCCGATCGCCGCCGGAGTGGCGGCCGCCCTCGCCGCTGTGCTGATCACCACCGCCGTGATCCAGTCCCGCGGCGCACCGGATGACCCCGTCGGCGCCACACCGTCCCAGGATCGGAGCACGGCAGCACCGAGCCCGGACCAGCGGACACCGACACCGCGGGTCACGACCAGCACCGCCGTGACCCCGCCGACGGTCGTGCCGCGGGCGGCCGAGCCGCTACCCGCCGACGAGATGCTGCTGACCAGGAACGGAGAGGTCGACTGGGACATCTGGAGGATGACGATCGCAGGTGTGGCCACGAAGCGGCTCACCCTCGGTGCAGGGTCTGACACCCGATCCGTGCTCTCGCAGGACCGCCGGTCCTTCATCTACCTGCACGAAGCCGCGGAGAAGGGCCAGACCGAGAACCCGGAGGCGGGACCCGACCCCGACGTCGACGGTCTACGGGTGATGGCTGTCGACGGGACCGGCGACCGGCGGCTCTTCACCGACGGACCGGCGGCGAAGCTCGACCTCGGACGCCCGGGGTGGAGTCGGGACGGCACGCTGCTCGCGAGTCGCTCACGCGTGCCCGGGAAACCCGACCAGCTCGTCGTGCTGACCGTGGACGGGAGAAGCCGTCGGACGGTCGCGCAGGCCCCGATCCTGAGTGACCCCAGCTTCACCCGCGACGGCCGGTCGGTGACCTACTGGGCGAGCCAGCGAACCGACGTGGATGGCGGCACGCTGATGATGGTCCCGGCGGACGGCAGTGGTCCTCCGACGGAGTTCCTGCCCGGGAAGCCCGGCCAGGACGCCGATCCGGCCTGGTCCCCGGACGGGACCGAGCTGGCCTTCCGGCGCCGGGACGAGGACGGTTTCAACGTCTGGTCGGTGAAGAGAGACGGCACCGGACTCGAGCGGTTGACCACTGCACCCGGTGACGACCAGGATCCGAGCTGGTCGCCGGACGGTCGTCGCATCGTCTTCCGCAGCGCTCGCCTGGGCGAACCGGACATGTTCGTGATGGATGCCGACGGCACCGGCGAGAAGCTGGTGGTCCATCACCGCGAAGTGGACGGCGGACCGGCGTGGACTCGCCGTTGACCTTGCCTCTCACGCCCGCCTGATCCCATCCCCCGCCGATCATCACGAGCGCTGGACTGGCGCAACTCGACGGATCTGCGCTAGGTTGTCAATACCGACATATCTGTCGGTATTCAGGAGAGGACTCCATGGGCCAGCCCACACCGTCGATCGGCGGCTCGGGCACGACTCGTGGCGGTTACGCCAAGGGCGACGCGCGGCGTGAGCTGATCGTCGACGTCGCGTCCGACATCTTCGGCACCCAGGGTTTCCGGGCCGCCACCATGCTGCAGATCGCCGCGGCATGCGGCATCTCGCGGACCGGGTTGCTGCACCACTTCCCCACCAAGGAGAGCCTGCTCGAGGCCGTGCTGGCTCGCCGTGACCGCGGTCCGACCGACACCGACGTCCTCCGGAAGGACTCGGACGACGGTCGCGCGATGCTCCGCCGGCTGCTGTCGGTGGTCGAGCACAACGCGACCCAGCCACAGATCGTCAACCTGTTCTCCGTGCTGTCGGCCGAAGCGGGAGACAGATCCCATCCCGCGCACGACTACTTCTCCGAGCGGTACGCCCGGCTGCGGGCCGATCTGGAACGGGCGCTGACCCAGCTCGCCGCCAGAGGTGAGCTGGTGCGCGGGAACGACCCGCGGACACTGGCCGTGGAGATCATCGCGTTGATGGACGGCCTGCAGGTGCAGTGGGTGCTCGCCCCCGACGAGATCGACATGGTCGCCGTGCTGCGCCATCGCCTCACCGCAGCGCTCACCGTCCCGCTCGACCCGGATCGACCAGACCACCCGACACCAACGAAGGAGCAGGGGTGACCCAGCAGATCACCATGACCAGCGACGAGGACGTCCGCGCACGCGTCGACGCCCTCCTGGCCCAGCTGACACCCGAGGAGAAGGCGGGGCAGCTGACCCAGTACTTCTACATGGGCTTCATGCGCGACCAGGCGGGCGACGGCGCACCGAGCCAGCCCGAGCTGGTGGACGCGGCCATCGCCCGCAGCGGCGTCGGCTCGTTGCTGTTCTTGACCGATCCGGCCGAGATCAACCGGTTGCAGAAGGCGACCATCGACGGCAACCGGCTCGGCATCCCCGCGCTGATCGGTTTCGACGTCATCCACGGCCTGCGCACGATCATGCCGGTACCGATCGCCATGGCCGCTTCCTGGGATCCACACGTCATCGAGCAGGGCCAGGCCGTCGCCGCCCGCGAGGCTCGGGCCGTCGGCATCCACTGGGCGTTCGCGCCGATGGTCGACATCGCCCGGGATCCGCGGTGGGGGCGCATCATCGAGGGCGCGGGCGAGGACCCCTACCTCGGCGGGGCGGTCGCGGCCGCCCAGGTCCGCGGCTTCCAGGGCAGCCGCCTCGGCACTCCGGAACGGGTCATCGCCGGCCCGAAGCACTTCGCCGGCTACGGTGCGGCCCAGGGTGGACGCGACTACGACGAGTCGAACATCTCCGAGGCCGAGCTGTGGAACGTCTACTTCCCACCGTTCAAGGCCGCCATCGAGGCCGGGGCCGGTAACGTCATGAGTGCCTACATGGATCTCAACGGCGTGCCGGCGGCGGGCAACCGGTGGCTGCTCGACGAGGTCCTGCGCGACAGCCTGGGCTTCGACGGCTTCGTCGTCTCCGACGCCCAGGCGGTGCACGACCTGGTCACCCACCACTTCGCCGCCGACCTGACCGATGCGGCCGCTCGCGCCCTCAACGCCGGCAACGACATGGAGATGACGTTCGTCGATCCGGCCTTCGACCACCTCGTGGCCGCCGTGGACGCGGGCCAGGTCTCGACCGAGACCCTCGACACCGCCGTCCGACGGGTGCTGGAGGCCAAGATGCGGCTCGGCCTGTTCGAGGACCCGTACGTCGACGAGGCGCACGCGATCGAGGTGCTCGCCGATCCGGCCCACCGTGAGGTCGCCAAGGCCGCGGCCCAGCGCGCCGCCGTGCTGCTCCGCAACGAGGGCGACGTCCTCCCCCTGTCCGCCGACAGCCTGTCCTCGATCGCCGTCATCGGTCCGCTGGCCGACTCGCAGCGCGACACCTTGGGGCCGTGGATCTTCGACTACGACCTCACCGAGACCGTCACCATCCTGGATGGCATCAGGGTCCGGGTGGGCGACGACGTCGAGGTGCGCCACGCCCCTGGTGTCCGTCCGTCCTTCCGCACGTTCCCGTCCATGTTCGACATGTGGCCGGGCAACACCCCGGAAGACCCGGAGGACTTCGACGACGACGCCGAGATCGCCTCGGCAGCAGAGCTGGCCGGGAACAGCGACGTCGCGATCGTAGTGGCCGGTGAATGGCAGAACATGATCGGGGAGGGCGCCTCGCGCTCGTCCCTGGAGCTGCCCGGCCGTCAGCTGGAGCTGATCCGGGCAGTGGTGGCCAGCGGGACGCCGGTGGTGCTGCTGGTGATGAACGGGCGGCCGCTGGATCTGCGCTGGCCGGCGGAGAACGTCCCGGCCATCCTGGACGTCTGGTATCCGGGCAGTCAGGGAGGACACGCCGTCGCGGCACTGCTGTTCGGCGACGACTCCCCCGCCGGCAGGCTGCCGTTCTCCTGGCCTCGCACGGTCGGCCAGGTGCCGATCAGCTACAGCCACACCCGCAGCCATGACCCGGACAAGCAGTGGCAGCGCTACTGGGATGAGGAGTCCACTCCCCTCTACCCCTTCGGCCACGGCCTGAGCTACGGCTCCTTCTCCTACAGCGCGCCGACGCTGGGCGCCGAGAGCATCGCTGTCGGCGAGACGCTGGCCGTCTCGGTCACCGTCACCAACACCGGCGTTCGACCAGCCGAGGAGGTCGTCCAGCTCTACCTGCACCAGCGGTACGGCACCTCGTCGCGGCCGGTCCGCGAGCTCAAGGGCTTCGAGCGGGTGGCGGTGGCCGCCGGCGCGTCGGCGACCGTCGAGTTCACCCTCGGGCCGGACGAGCTCCGCTACTGGAGTGCGGCCACCCGGGACTGGGTGCAGGACGCGACCACGTACGACCTCGGGATCGGCACCGACTCGACCGTGGAGCTCGCCACCACCTTCTCCGTGACCGCCTGACCGCCCGACCTGACCGTTCGCGGATGACCGACCTCGGCTTCGGGTGCCGGTCATACTGGCTCTTCGACGGCGGCGGCGACGGGGGTGGAACGCGTGACCAAGCGCTGGTACATCGCGCTGGCCGTGCTGGTGGTGGCGACATCTCTGGCCGGCGGTCTGGTCGTCATCGTCCGAGCCCAGTCCGTGCAGGGTGCCAGCGCCCCGGAGATCTCGGCGCCTCCCACGTCGACAGCGACACCGGTCTCCTCCGCCAGCACCGCACCCGGCACCTCGAAACCGACCGCGGGGTCCCCCGGACCGCCGGTCGGCACCGTGCACGTCGACGACCGCTACCGGGCTCGGTACACCGGCCGCTTCGTCGGCTGGGACGAGCTGCTGGCCCGTGGCCGGCCGCTGCCTGCCGTGACTGCGGGATGTCGCGCGGACTGGAAGTCCACCAGTCGTGACAAGGCTTTGGACTGGAGGAAGGCCTCCTTCCTCTGCCTCGACCAGCTCAAGGGCAACGGCTTCCACCCTCAAGGCCTCGGCGGCACGTCCACCGCCCGCGACTACCTGATCGGCGGGCGGGCGGCGGCCGACCGCAACATCATCGCGATCAGCTCGTACTCCCGGGAGGAGGAGAAGGGACTGCTGTTTGCGAACAAGCCGGGCACCACCGACGCCACCAGGCTGACCGTCATCGACCTCGACCGACGTGTCTACAACCAGGTGGAGCTGGTGCGACTGGTCGGCGCTGACGGCTTCTCGGCGCTCGACTCCCACGGCAGCGGTGTCGTCTGGGTCGGCCAGTACCTGTACTCCTCGAGCCTCAGGCACCTGTGGATGTACAACGCCGACGACCTGATGGAGATCGACGGGCACTTCGTCCTGCCGGCGGTCGCCCACTGGAGGGCACGGGGAACGGGTGGCTTCTCCAGCATCAGCGTCGATCCGACCACGAATCCCCGGACACTCACCTCGATCAACTTCACGCAGACGCAGACTTCCTGGTCTCAGACCTTCCAGCTGGACCGCGGGGGCCTCCTCCGGACCGAGGGGACGGCCGCCGATCGGCCGCTGAGCCTCGTCGGCCGGTACGGGCCCAGTCCGGCCGGGGTACGGAGCGCGCGTTCCCGGGTCGTCGTGGGCAGCAACTTCCAGGGAATCGCCTCCTACGGGCCGTACGCCCTGATCAACTCGTCGTCGCTGAAGCTCGACGGCAGGCGCTACGGCGACAACCTGGTCGTCACCAGGCGGGGCCGACCGGTGGGTCGGTTCTCCATGCCGAAGGAGAACCTCGAGTCGGTCTACGTCGATCACCGGCGCCGCCGGTACGTCACCGTCACCGAGTACGGTCGACAGTTCCTGTTCTGGTTCCCGGTCGATCACGTGATCGACCGCGCCGAGCGCTGACCCTAAGCCGTGTACGCCGCCAGGTGCCTGCCGGTCAGGGTCGAGCCGTCGACCACCAGGGCGGCAGGGGTGCCCTCGAAGACGATCCGACCACCGTCGTGCCCGGCCCCGGGGCCGAGGTCGATGATCCAGTCCGCGTGCGCCATCACCGCCTGGTGGTGCTCGATCACGATGACCGTCTTGCCCGCGTCGACCAGACCGTCCAGCAGTCCGAGCAGCTGCTGCACATCGGCCAGGTGCAGCCCCGTGGTCGGCTCGTCCAGCACGTAGATGCCACCCTTGTCGGCCATGTGGATGGCCAGCTTGAGCCGCTGACGCTCGCCGCCGGACAGGGTGGTCAACGGCTGACCGATGCCGAGGTAGCCGAGTCCGACGTCCCTCATCCGGGACAGGATGGCGTGGGCGGGACCCTTGGTGAAGAAGGCGTGCGCGTCGTCGACCGACATCGCGAACACGTCGGCGATGGTCCGGCCGTCGAGCGTGTACTGCAGCACCGCGTCGGTGAACCGTCGACCGTCGCACTCCTCACAGGTCGTGGCCACCCCGGCCATCATGGCCAGATCCGTGTAGACCACGCCGAGCCCGTTGCAGTTCGGGCAGGCACCCTCGGAGTTGGCGCTGAACAGTCCTGGCTTCACCTTGTTCGCCTTGGCGAACGCCGATCGGACGCTGTCCAGCAGGCCGGTGTAGGTGGCCGGGTTGCTGCGACGGGATCCCCTGATCGCGGCCTGGTCGACGGAGATCACCCCCGCGTCCCGCGGCATCGAGGAGTGGATCAGCGAGCTCTTCCCCGAGCCGGCCACCCCGGTGACCACGGTCAGCACCCCGAGTGGGATGTCCACGTCGACGTCCCGCAGATTGTGGCGATGGGCGCCGCGGATGGCCAGACTGCCGGTCGCCGTGCGGACCGTCGTCTTGAGTCGGGCGCGGTCGTCGAGGTGCCGACCCGTCAGCGTCCCGCTGGTCCGCAGCCCCTCGACCGTCCCCGTGTAACAGACCTGTCCGCCGTTCACCCCGGCCCGCGGCCCGAGGTCGACGACGTAGTCGGCGATCTGGATCGCCTCGGGCTTGTGCTCCACCACCAGCACGGTGTTGCCCTTGTCCCGCAGGCGAACCAGCAGACCGTTCATCCGCTGGATGTCGTGCGGGTGCAGCCCGATGGTCGGTTCGTCGAACACGTAGCTGACGTCGGTCAGGCTGGAGCCCAGGTGGCGGATCATCTTGGTCCGCTGGGCCTCACCACCGGAGAGCGTGCCCGAGGGACGGTCCAGACTCAGGTAGCCGAGACCGATCTCGACGAACGAGTCCAGCGTCTGCTGCAGGGTCTGCACCAGCGGTGCGACCGAAGACTGGTCGAGAGTGGTCCGGACCCAGTCGGCCAGATCGCTGATCTGCAGCCGCGCGGCGTCGGCGATGTTCAGCTCGCCGATCCGGGAGGCCAGTGCCGCCTGGTTCAGTCGGGCCCCGCCGCACTCGGGGCAGTCGGTGAAGGTGACGGCTCGGTCCACGAAGGCGCGCAGGTGCGGCTGCAGGCTCTCCTTGTCCTTGGCCAGGAAGGACTTCCGCACCCGGGGCACCAACCCCTCGTACGTCATGTTGATGGTCGCGATCTTCACCTTGACCGGCTCGGAGTACAGGAAGGTCTGCCGTTCGTCCGCGGTGTAGTCCCGGATCGCCTTGTCGCCGTCCAGCAGACCGGACTCGCTGAAGACCCGCACCAGCCAGCCGTCCGGGGTGTAGCCCGGGACCGTGATGGCGCCGCCGTTCAGCGACTTGTCGGCGTCGAACAGCTCGTCCAGATCGATGTCGGTGACCGATCCGCGGCCCTCGCAGTTCGGACAGGCACCGGCCGGGGTGTTGAAGCTGTAGTGGAAGGCGGGACCGGCCGACGGCTGCCCCAGCCGACTGAACACGATCCGCAGCAGGGCGTGCGCGTCCGTGGCCGTGCCCACGGTGGAGCGGGAGTTGGCCCCCATCCGCTCCTGGTCCACGATGATCGCGGCGCTGACGCCTTCCAGCACGTCCACGTCGGGCCGGGCCAGACTGGGCATGAAGCCCTGGACGAACGCGCTGTAGGTCTCGTTGATCAGCCGCTGCGACTCCGCGGCGATGGTGCCGAAGACCAGCGAGCTCTTGCCGGAGCCGGACACGCCGGTGAACACCGTCAGTCGACGCTTCGGGATGTCCACGTCGACCGCGCGCAGGTTGTTCTCCCGAGCACCGCGGACCCGGATCGCGGCATGACTGTCGGCGGGGTGGGCAGACTCGCTGTTGGGCATCCGCACACTGTAGGGACCGGCTCCGACAGCGAAACGCTAGCCTGAGTTGCGGACGATCCCCCTCCGGAATGAGGCCGCAGCAGTGAGTGCCGACCTGAGCCCCACCGCACGCGCACTGAGCACGCTGGAGCTCGTCCAGACCACGCCCGGCATCACCGCAGAGAGACTGGCCGAGCGACTCGGGGTGACCGAGCGCGCCGTGCGGCGGTACGTCGCCATCCTGCGCGAGACCGGCATCCCGATCATCTCGGTCCGGGGACCGTACGGGGGCTACCGGGTCGGGCGGGGGCTGAAGCTGCCCCCGCTGACGTTCAGTGCCACCGAGGCGCTCGGTTTGGTGATGGCGGTGCTCGACGGTCACCATGACGGCAGCGACCCGGGCGACCCGGTGTCCAGTGCCCTGAGCAAGATCATCCGAGCCCTGCCCGAGCCGATCGCGGAACCGGCCGAGGCGGTGCGGCGGACCGCGGCGGCGGTGCCGGACCGGGGCGCGGTCCGGCCGGACCCGGCGATCACGAGCTCACTGGTGCAGGCCTGCTCGACCTCGCGGCGGGTCCGGATCGACTACCGCAGCGAGAGCGGCAAGGCGTGGTCCAGCGAGGTCGATCCCTGGGCGGTCGTGGTCCGGCACGCCCGCTGGTACCTGCTCTGCTGGTCGCGCTCCGCGGCGGACCGGCGCGCCTTCCGGGTGGATCGGATCCAGACGGCGACGGTGCTGGACCTGCCCGCGGAACGGCCGGTCGACCTCGATCCCGTCGCCATGCTGGAACAGCATCTGGCGGTGGGCTGGGAGTTCTCGACCGAGGTGGTCTTCGCCGGGGCGTACGAGGGGGTGCGTCGCTGGATCACACCAGCCATCGGCACCCTCGAGCCGGTCGACGACCAGCGAACCCGGCTGACCGGGACCACCAGCAACCCCCACTGGTACGCGCAGCAGCTGGTGCTGGTGCCGTACCCGTTCCAGATCATCAGCGGCGACGAGGTGCGGCAGGCCGCCCGCGAGCTCGGCCGCCAGCTGCTCGCGGCGGCGGGATGATGCCGGCATGACCGTCGAGACCATGCGCGCCCTCGTCGTCCACGGACCGCACGACGCCCGGGTGGACGACGTGCCGGTGCCCGCACCGGCGGCCGGCGAGCTGCTGGTGCGGGTCGACCGGGCCGGTATCTGCGGAACCGACATCGAGCTGTTCACCGGCGAGATGGCCTACTACGCCAGGGGGCGGACCCACCACCCGCTCCGGCTGGGGCACGAGTGGACCGGCACCGTGGTCGCGACCGGTTCGGCGTCCGAAGGGCTCTGGCTGGGTCGCCGGGTGATCGGCGACACCATGCTCGGCTGCGGCAGCTGTGCGGACTGCCGGGGCGGCCGACAGCACGTCTGTGCCGATCGCCGCGAGGTCGGCGTGACCGACGGCTGGCCGGGGATGCTGGCCGAGTACGCCCTCATCCCCACCCGGTTCGCCCACTACGTGCCGGAGGCGGTGGGGGTCGACGCGGCCGCGCTGGTGGAGCCGGGCGCCAACGCCTTGCGGGCCGTGCGGGCCGCAGCCGTCGGTCCCCGCGGGCGGCTGCTGATCATGGGCGACGGCACCATCGGCCTGCTGGCGACCCTGTTCGCGGTCGAGGCGGGCGCCGAGGTCACGGTCAGTGGTCTGCTGCCCGAGCGGTTGGCCCTGGCCGGCCGACTCGGTGCCCATCGCACCCTGGGCGCCGACGCCGTGACCGAGTGGACGGCCGCACCGTACGACGCCGTCCTCGATGCCACCTCCGACGCCTCGTCCCCGGCCACCGCGCTGTCGTTGGTCCGACCCGGTGGTCGGCTGGCCCTGATCGGCCTGGCCGCAGCGCCGAGCCAGCTCGACACCCGCGACCTGGTCCTCGCCGATGTCACCGCTGTCGGCATCCTGTCGGCCTCTCCTGCCCTCGCGGACACCCTCCGCGCGTACGCCGCCGGTCTCGATCCGACCCCGATCGTGGGCGAGACGGTCGGTCTGGACGACGTGCCGGCGCGGTTGTCCGGACACGGTGGGGTGGGTCCGGGACCGAAGACGCTGGTCGATCCGCAGCGCTGAGCAGGTCGTTCCCGACCGGTTGCGCCTTGGTCAGTCCGGCGAGGAGGGGCGAGACTTCTCGGTATGAGTCATCTCGCGGTCGAACGCACCGACATCGCCCAGCGCTACGCCGAGACGGGCGTGGTGCTGGTGCCCCAGCTGCTGACTCCGGCGGAGGTGGACCGGGTCCGTGACGTCTACACCACCCAGATCGAGACCGACCGCTCGCTCGGGTTCGACGACGGGCTGCCGGCGGACGACATCCTGGCCCGGTATCCGCGGATCGTGCACCCGCACCGGCGGCCCGACTCCGAGGTCGGCGAGATCGCCCTGGCCCTGATGCTGGACGAGCGCATCCTCGATGTGGTCACCGAGCTCATCGGGCCGGCATTGGCCGCGCAGTCGATGTTCTACTTCAAGCCACCGACGGCCCGCGGCCAGGCCCTGCACCAGGACAACCTCTACCTGCAGGCCCATCCCGAGACCTGCATCGCCGCCTGGATCGCGGTGGACGACTGCGACGCCGCCAACGGCGGACTGGCCGTCGTCCCCGGCTCCCACGTCATCCAGGTGATGTGCCCGGAGGAAGCCGATCCCGAGGTCTCGTTCACCAACGTCACCGTGCCCGTCCCCGAGGGCATCGAGGTCGTGCAGACCGAGATGAAGGCCGGTGACGTGCTGTTCTTCCACGGCAGCGTGGTGCACGGCTCCCGACCCAACAGCACCACCGATCGCTTCCGGCGGTCGCTGATCTTCCACTACATCCCTCAGGCCAGCGTCGAGGTGTCGACGTTCTTCCAGCCGCTGATCACCCCGGACGGGCGGGAGGTCACCATCCAGGTCTCCCCCGACGGTGGTCCGTGCGGGGAGGGCTGGTCGGCCGGCGGTCACTGACCGCGGATCGGAACTTCTGCTCAGGCAGGGATCCCGGCCCGGCGCGCGGCATCGAGGAGGACACCGGCGGCGACCTCGATGCCCTCGATCCGGCCCAGCGACACGTCCTCGTGCTCGATGTTGACCCACATGTCCGGGTCGACGGCGTAGAGCGCGGACAACCAGGTCGACCAGTAGACGGCGTCGTGGCCGCGACCCAGCGCGACGAAGTCCCAGGCGGCGTCCTTCGGCCACTCGTTGGCCCACTCGTCGCCGCCGAGGTTCGTACGTGTTTCGTCGGGTGACAGCTTGCGGAAGCGGTTGTCCAGCACGCCGTACACGGCGGCCGCCGGGTTGATCTTGACGTCCTTGGCGGCGGCGTGGAAGGTCAGCGGGCCGAGGTCCTGGACCACGGCGACCGGATCCATCCACTGCCAGAACAGGTGCGAGGCGTCCAGCTCCACGCCGACGTGGGTGGCGCCGGTGCGCTCCACCAGCTCGCGGATCCCGGCCGGGTTGAACACCAGGTTCTGTGGGTGCAGCTCCAGGGCCACCTTCACCCCGAGATCGGCGGCCTCCCGGTCGATCTCGCGCCAGAGCTCCTCGGCGACCCGCCACTGGTAGTCGAGCACGTCCAGCGCGGCGGAGTTCCAGGCGTTCACGATCCAGTTGGGCCGCGTCGCCCCGGGCTCGCCACCGGGCAGACCCGACATGGTCACCACCCGGGTCTGACCGAGCCGGTTCGCCAACCGGAGGCTGCGCCGGATGTCGTCGGTGTGCTTGTCTCCGATGACCCGGTCCGGGTGCAGGGGGTTGCCGTTGCAGTTCAGCCCGGCGATCTCCACCCCGGTGCCCTCGAACAGGCCCAGGAAGTCGTCCCGGGCGGCATCGGAGGTGAGGATGTCGTCGAAGGTGGGGATGTGCACGGCCGGCAGGAACCCGCCGGAGTTGAGCTCGATGCCGCCGAGCCCCAGCCCGCCGATGACCTTCAGCGCCTCGGGCAGCGGGCGGTCGTGCAGGATCGCGTTGTAGAGGCCGAACTTCATGCCGGGATCTCCTCGAGCTGGGTGGAGCGCTGGGCGGGCACGGTCACGGCGGAGCCGCGGTTGGCGGCGGACTCGGCGACAGCCGCCAGGACCTCCAAGTTGTGGACACCCTCGGAGAACGAGGCGCAGCGCGGCAGGGAATCCGCCTCGTCGAGGCCGGCGACCTCCTCCAGGAAGGCGCGGGCCTGGTAGACGAAGCCGTCGTTCTGACCGAGACCGACCCCGGGGGCGTCCATCGCCAGACCACCGGCGACGTACGGGTGGTCGGGGCCGATGATCACCCGGCGGTAGCCGTTGGTGCCGACGACGCTGCCCTCGTTGAGCATCAGCTGGAACTCGGCCGGGCGCTCCTGCGCCCAGGTGGCCGCACCACGATCACCGAAGACCTCCAGCTCCAACCCGTTCGGGTGACCCGCGGCCACCCGGGAGACCTGGATCACCCCGGCGCCGTGGGCGAAGGAGGCGCCGAACGCGGCGTAGTCGTCGTTCTCCACCGGCTCGTAGGTGTCGCTGACCTCGACCTTGCCGTGGCCAACGACGGCCCCCAGGGCCACCGGCCGCTGGGCGATGGCGGTGATGAACCGACCGCCGCTCACCTCGGTGATGTCCCCGGCCAGGAACTCCGCCAGGTACGCGGTGTGGCTGCCGATGTCGGCGAGGGCACCGGAGCCGGGAGCGCCCTTGTAGCGCCAGGCCATCGGACCCTGCGGGTCGGCGGCGTAGTCGCACCAGTAGCGCGCGTCGATGTGCAGGATGTTGCCCAGGGTGCCGTTCTGCACCAGGTCACGGAGTGCGGCGACTCCCGGGGCCCGGCGGTAGGTGAAGCCGATCCGCGCCACGGTGTCGGCCGCGTCGGCCGCGTCGACCATCGCGCGGGCGTCGGCGAGGGTGTCGCTCAGCGGCTTCTCGCACAGCACGTGCTTGCCGGCCGCCAGCAGACCCTCGACCATCTCCCGGTGCAGCCGGTTGGCCACCACGACACTGACCACGTCGATGCTGGGGTCCTCGGCGAGCGCCTGCCAGGACGTGTCGTTGCGCTCGTAGCCGAATCGCCGGGCCGCCAGCTCTCCCAGCTCCGGACTGACATCGGCGATCGAGACGTACCGCAACGGCGGCAGCGTCGAGGCGTACAGCGTCGGAGCGGCCCGGTAGGCGGCGGCGTGAGCCCGCCCCGCCATACCGGCCCCGATGACAGCGACACCGAGAGTCATCAGCGACCTTCCTCTTGGCCTGTGACTCACGTCACTAGACCGGTCTAGTTCCTGGTCAGAACGCTACGACGGACGCGTCGACATTGTCAAGACATTCGAGCCGGGGGTGCTCCGGTGCTGTCGCGCACCCGGAGCTCGGGCTCGAGCACGATCTCCCGCTCCGTCACCCGACGGCGGTTGATCCGGTCCACGACCCGAGCCACAGCGAGCCGGGCCAGCTCGGCCGGCTGCTGCACGACGCTGGTCAACCCGACCAGTGACAGCGCGGCGGCCTCGCTGTCGTCCCAGCCGATCACCGAGACGTCGGCGGGGACCGCGATACCCTGCTGCGCCAGCACGCCCATCACCGCCGTCGCGGTGTCGTCGTTGTAGGCGATCAGGGCTGTGGGCAGCCGGTCGTGCCCGAGCAGCTGGCGAGCGGCGCGCTGGCCGTCCACCTGGGCCTGGCCACCCGGCACCACCGACATCGAGGCCTCCAGGCCGTGCCGGCGCATCGCGGCGACGAACGCCGCGCGACGGGACGTTCCGATCAGCGTCTCCCCGCCGTCGAGGTGGGTGATCCGGCGATGACCCAGCCGCACCAGGTGATCCACCGCGACGGCCATCCCGGTCTCGTCGGAGGTGCGGATCACGTCGACCCGCGGGTGGTCGACGTGCCAGCCCACCACGGCCACCGGCAACCGGCCGGCCAGCAGCGGCACGGCGGTCGGCGGACCCAGCATGATCAGCCCGTCGAAGCGGAAGTCCTGCAGCGACTCTGCCGCCTTGGCCTCGTCCCGACCCCGGGTCACCGGACTCAGGATCAGGTTGTAACCGTGGTCCTCGGCCGCCGCGTAGAGGCCCTCCAGCAGGTCGAAGTGGAAAGCCCCCACCCCCACGCCGAACATCACCCCGATCAGGTTCGAGGCTCGACCGGCCAGCGACCGGGCGCGGGCGTCGGGGCGATACCCCAGCTCCTGCGCCGCCGCGAGCACCCGCGTCCGGGTGGCCGCGCTGGCCCCGGGCGCCTCGCGCATCACGATCGACACCAGGGCCCGCGACACCCCGGCCCGTTCGGCCACGTCGTCCAGCGTGACCCGGTCCCGACCGCCGCCGGTCACTGCGCGTACAGCTGCAGCTCGCTGCCGAACCGGTCGGCGATGGTCACCAGCCGATCGAGGTCGGGGTCCCGCAGGATGATCATGCCGTCGGAGATCAGCGTGGCCCGCCAGTCCCGGCGATGGGCACCGACCGGCAGCAGATCGAGGACGCAGACGCTGTCGCCGTGGTCGGCGAGCAGCCGGTCCAGCCCTTCGATCCGGCTGATGTGCCCCGATCCCCTGGCCCGCTTGAAGATGCTGACCGCGTTGTAGGGCCGGGCGACGGGCTCGGCCTGCCCGGTGATCACCGCCGCCGCCCAAATCCGGAACAGGTCGGCGTCACAGGCGTAGTTCATCACGTCGACCGTGCGGGCGCCCGGAGGCCGGGCGCCGATCTCGCCGAACACGACTTCGCCGTCGGACTTGCGATACCACTCCATGTGGGTGAAGCCGGCGGTGAACCCGAGGGCGCTGATCACCTGGTGGCCCATCTCGATGCCGCCGGCCAGCTCGGGTCGACCGAGATCGCGGAGGGCGACGGTCTGCGGGCTGATCCACTCGTGGGAGCGCGCCTGCAAGGGTCGCGGGCGATACCAGGACACGTTCTCGTACAGGATGTCCCCCGCCCCGCAGATCGTGTCGTAGGTGAACTCCTCGGCCTCGATGAACTCCTCCACGCTGACCGTCTCCACATGGCCGATCATCGGCAGCACGGTCTCCAGCTCGGCCAGGGAGTCCACCCGGTAGGTGTCGGCCGACCCCGCCCCCGCGATCGGCTTGATGATCAGCGGGTAGCCGATCTGCTCGGCGGCGGCGTAGATGCCGGCGTTCGTGCTGGTGCTCGCGTGCCGGGGCGTGCGGATGCCGGCGGTGTCCAGCACCTGCTTCATCAGCTCCTTGTCCCGGAAGGGGATGGTCTGGGCCACCGTCATCCCGGGCAGACCCAACACCTCCCGGAGCCGGGCCGCGAGCACCATGTAGGGCTCCCACAGACACTCCACCTGGTCGATCCGGGCGTGCCGCGACAGACCTTGCAGCGCCGCGATCACCGCGTCCTCGTCGGCCAGCGAGACGTGCTCGTAGTGCGCCAGCGCGGCACGGGCCTCCGCCGGCAGCACGTCCACCGGCTGATCGCCGACCCCGATCACGGTGGCCCCGACCTCGGCCAGGGCGCGGGTGAAGTAGGCCATCTCCAGCGGGAAACCCGGGGACAGCATCACGACGTTGGGCATGATCAGTCGTCCTCCTCGATCATTGACCCTCGATCAGCTCGACCCGGGCCGTGGCGACGATCCGGGCCAGGGCGTCCTCCACCACGGCTGTGTCGGGATGCCGCACGGTGATGAAGCCCTCCCCCTCGTACGAGCTGTTGGCCGGAGTCCCGGGCTGGGGCAGCCGCGAGTCGACCACCAGGTGCCCGATCTCCTGCTCGAGCTGGTCGATGCCGTGCACCGTACGGACCTGGCCGCGCCCCATCCCGCGCAGGTACGCGGTGCCGGAGGCGTACGTACGCTCGCTCGGCGTGAAGCTGCCCGTGATCACCAGCTCCGCCCAGGTCGCGTAGAAGTCGATGTCGTGACTGAAGCCGATCATGGAGGCCAGCTGGGCCCCGGGCGGGCGGGCACCCACCTCCGACACCGCGACCGATCCGTCGGGCCGCTGGAACCACTCCATGTGCGAGAACGCGTCCCGCACCCCCAGGGCTCGCAGGGCAGCCGGACCGATGGAGCGGATCGCGTCGTACGCGGGCCCGGAGAGGTCCCGCGGCAGCAGCACGGTCCACTGCACCCACGGGGTCCGCAGCACCTCCAGCGGCGGCGGCCGGTAGTCCGAGATCGAGGCCCAGATGGTCTCCCCGCCGATCGTCACGGAGTCGAAGGTGTGCTCCTTGCCGGTCAGGAACTCCTCCAGCAGCCAGACCTCGCCGGGGTCGTGCTGGGCCGCGACCAGCCACGAGTCGAAGTCCGTGGCTGAATCGAGCCGGAAGGTCGCCTTGGCTCCGGCGCCGTCCGGCGGCTTGGCCACCATCGGGTAACCGACCAGGTCTCGGAAGGCGAGCGCCTCCTCGGTCCGGCGCACCAGCTGATGACGCGCACAGGGCACTCCGGCCGCGGCCAGCACCGTCTTCATCTGCGACTTGTCGCGGACGTTGGTCGCGACGTCGGCCGACATCCCCTCGATGCCGAGCGCGTCCCGGGCCTGGGCCAACGGCACCTGCAGCTGCTCCAGCGCACCGATCAACCGCTCCACCGGCCCGATCTGATGCGACAGCCCGCGGACCGCATCGACGATCTGCTGCGGGTCGAGCGCATCCGCGACCTGCCAGTGCCCGACCAGGGACTCCTTCAGCTCCGGTGAGAGCCCGTCCCACGGCGACGTGGTGATCACCGCCAGCCGGACGTCCGGCAGCCGGGCCGCCGACAGCACGAACCTCGACGTGGCCTCCAACAGGTACGGTGCGACGAAAGCGGCGACGACCATGGTCGAAACCTAGCGGCACGGCTCGCGCGTTTGCCAGGGCTGGGGTGAAAGAGTCTCCCCATGGCGAAGACCACGACGACGTCCGCACCGCTGAACTCGCCCGGCCGGGTCATCACCGCGAGCATGATCGGCACCACCATCGAGTTCTACGACTTCTACGTGTACGCCACGGCGGCCGTGCTCGTCTTCCCCCAGCTGTTCTTCAAGACGGGAAACCCGACCACCGCCCTGCTGGCCTCGTTCGCGGTCTTCGGTGCGGCCATGGTGGCCCGACCGATCGGCGCGATCTTCTTCGGTCACCTCGGCGATCGGCGGGGACGGAAGACCACGCTGGTGATCAGCCTGCTCGTGATGGGCATCGCGACGTTCCTGATCGGTTGCCTGCCGACGTACTCCTCGGTCGGCGTGCTGGCACCCGTCCTGCTGCTGGTGCTGCGTCTCACCCAGGGCTTCGCACTCGGCGGCGAGTGGTCCGGGGCGGCCCTGGTGGCGACCGAGAACGCCCCGGCCGGCAAGCGCGCCCTCTACGGCACCTTCCCCCAGCTCGGGGCTCCGCTCGGGTTCATCATCGCGAACGGGCTGTTCTTGATCATCAACTTCGCCCTGCCGCACCCGGACGGCCCCGCCCAGCGCTCCGAGGCCTTCTTGACCTGGGGCTGGCGGGTGCCGTTCCTGTTCTCGGCCGTGATGGTCATCGTCGGGCTCTGGGTGCGGCTGCGGCTGGTCGAGTCCGAGGCCTTCCGGACCGCGGCGTCGCGCGGCGCGATCCGCAAGCTGCCGCTCTCGACGACCTTTCGCTACAACTGGCGCGAAGTCGTCCTGGGTACCTTCATCATGCTGGCCACGTACGTGCTCTTCTACCTGATGTCGAGCTTCACGTTGACCTTCGGGACCGCGAAGACGGACGCCACACCCGGCGGTCTGGGCTTCAGCTACACCGACTTCGTGTCCATGCAGATCATCGGCGTGTTGTTCTTCGGTCTGTTCACGCTGATCTCCGGGCCCGTGGCCGACGTGATCGGGCGCCGCCGGCTGCTGATCTGGACCACCGTCGCGATCATCCTCTTCGGCTTGAGCTTCCAGCTGTTCCTGCAGCCCCGCGCCGATCTCGCCTTCAGCGGGGCTCTCACCCAGGCTTTCCTGATCTTCGGCTTCATGCTGATGGGCACCACGTTCGGTCCGATGGGCGCGCTGCTGCCCGAGCTCTTCCCGACCAATGTGCGGTACACCGGATCGGCCATCGCCTACAACGTGGCCAGCATCCTCGGTGCGGCCGTAGCGCCGCTCATCGCGGTGGCTCTGTGGGCGCGGGCCGGTGGCGCCGTCTGGCCGGTCGGGGTCTACCTGGCCGGAGCCGGTGTGCTGACCCTGATCGCGCTGCTGCTCAGCAAGGAGACCAAGGACGTCGACTACGCGCTCGTCTCGGCGGACGAGGACACGTCAGCGCTCAGCTCGAGCGGAGCACGCGGGCGGTGAGCCCCGCGATCTTCGGGTCCAGGATGACGGTCCCGCCCGCGGCCACCTCCAGTCCGCCCCAGGCCGGCAGCGTCGTGGGATAGACCGTCTCCACGCCGCCCGACCAGCCGTCGATCGTCGACAGGTCCAAGGAGACCGGCGCGTGCTCCCCGCTCCGGGTGAACCACACGTAGAGATAGCTGGCTGCCGGCGCCCGCAAGCCCAGCACCACCACGTCGTCACGACTGGTCGGCAGCCCCAGCGGCCAGAACGGCACGGCCTGCGCGAGATCGCCCCGCAGTGCCTCGTAGGCCGTCACGCCCTCCCGGACCAGCGCGAGCTCGTCGGCACTCATCCGGTTCAGGTGGCCGGACAGGTAGAGCCGTCCGGCCAGTCCGGTGACCAGGCAGAAGGCGATCTCCTCCGGCGGCATGCCCGGCTGCGGGTACGCCCAGTTGCCCGCCTGCTCAGGGGTCAGCGAGGCCGGCGCGGCGGCGGCGATCGGCGCGTACAGGGCCGGGTCCATCTGGTCCGAGGTCGACTGCAGCTCCAGCAGCGACATCAGGGCGTAGTCCATCCGCATCGCGCCGGACGAGCAGTTCTCGATCAGCAGCTCGGGATGCCGGTCGCGGACGCCGCCCAGCCAGTCGAGCTGGGCGCGGTTCTGCTGCAGCAGCCCGTCGCCGACACTGAACGCGTCGCGATCGGTGCCGGCCCCGGGTGTCACGTTGTAGTCGAGCTTGAAGAACCGGACGCCGTAGCCGTCGACGAGACGATCGACGACCTCGTCGAGGTGGGCGCGGGCGGCGGGGTGCCGCAGATCCAGGAAGTAGCGTTCCTGCTCGACGATCCGCCGTCCGTACCGCTGCAAGAACGCCGCGTCGGGCAGCCGGTCGGCCGCGGGTGACCGGACGCCGATCACCTCGGGCTCGACCCACAGTCCCGGCAGCATGCCGCGATCGCGGATGTGGTCGAGGACCCGCTGCAGACCACCGTCGGGGAAGCGCGTCGTCGAAGGTTGCCAGTCCCCCACGCTCGGCCACCAGTGACCGCCGTCGTCGTACCAGCCGGCGTCGATGCAGAAGTACTCAGCACCGGTCTCGGCCGCGGCGTCGATCAGCGGGATCAGCTTCTCGGTCGTCGGATCTCCCATCAGGGCGTTCATGTAGTCGTTGACGATCACCGGCAGGTCCGGCCGGACGAGGGGGCGACGAATGGCCCGGCGGTGGGCGGTCAACGCGCCGATCGCGCCCTGCCAGCCATCGCGGGCAACGGCGACCGAGACCGGGACGGTCTCGAGCTCCTCGCCGGGAGCCAGCCGGACCGTCCAGTGGTGATCGACGTCGTTGGGCCCACCGGCGATCACCGCGACCTCGTCGAGGCCGATCCAGCGACCGTCGACCTCCCAGCGCCAGGCGCCGTTGTGCTCGATCTGCCAGGCCAGCGCGCGACCGGTGGCGGTGTTGTCGATCATGGCCGTGGGCAGGTGCTGACCGGTGGACCAGGTGGAGGTGCTGACCGCAGACCGGTAGGTGCGCGACTCGATGTCCCAGTCCGGTGGCGCTATCCGGCCGAGACCGTCGTCGTCCCGCAGCCGCACGCTGCTCCACCGACTCTCCGCGCACCAGCTGTTCTGGGCCGAGTGCAGCACCAGGTCGTCGAGCGTCTCGCCGTCGTCGAGGACGCAGCCCAGGGCGAGCGAGCTGACCATCTGCACGATCTGCTCGACGTCGCCGCCGTTGCGGACCGTGGTGCGGGCCTGCACGGCAGCCACGTCGGCGTACGCGGTGAGCGAGGTGCTGGTCGCGAGGCCGGTCGCGTCATCGCGCTGCTCGATGATCAACCGCATCGTGCGGTCGTCGACGAGGGTCCTGTGCGAGACGTAGCGGAGCCGTTCGCCGACCCCGGTGCTGGTGAAGCGCGTGTTGTTGAGGGTTCGGCCGTCACCCAGCACCAGCAGCTCGACCAGCGGCTGGCGGGCCGGCGTGGTCCGCTCGTGCCCGGCCACGTCCAGGCTGTCGATCGTCACCGGTCGTTCAGGGCCGGTCCCGATCACGACACCGATCTGCGCGTTCCCCCAGCGGATGCTCGTCATGATCGGAGAACCTAGCGGGAGCCGAGCACGACGGTCAGCCGAGGCTAGTGTCAGTGGCCTGCCGGGTCAGTGGCCGTCCCTAGAATCGACTACATGTTCGATCGTGGACGGCTGGAGGGCGCGGCTCCCGGCGGTGGCCGGACAGCGGGTCGTGTCCTGGCCGATCAGATCGTCGCGCGGGAAGCGCGGATCAGGGCCGAGGACGTCGGCACCGTCCTGGATCTGAAGGCCTGGCTGGACCTTCACGATGTCGATCCCACGGATCCGCTGGCGAAGGGGATCGCCGGCGGTGCCGGTCGGCGGGCCGGGTCGGACGGCACGCCCATGGTGGACGAGTTCGCGGTCCGGGAGTACGCCGCCCTCCGCCAGCAGTCAGAGCCGACCGCACGCGCGTTCCTCACCGACGTTGCCGATCTGGAGCACCGATTCCCCCAGCTCTGGACGGCCATGATGGCGCTGACCGTCCCGGTGTGGCAGGCCCGCAAGATCGCCGCCGCGTGCCGGGACTTGTCGAAGGAGGCCGCGGGTCTGGTGGATGACCAGCTGGCGGCCATCTCGTCCGGGCTGCCGTGGAGTCGGATCCTCACCGTGCTGAGCGCAGCGATCTTGGACGCCGACCCGGCGCTCGCGGAGAAGAAGCGTCAGCAGGCGAAGTCGGCCCGCTTCGTGCAGCTGTGCCGGTCCGAGGACGGCATCAACACCATGATCGTCCGCGCCGACCAGGGTGATCTCGTCATGGTCTACGCCCTCGTCGACCGCTTGGCCGACATCCTCGCGCTGGAGGGCAGCGCCGAGCCCGCAGACGAACGACGGGCAACTGCCTTCGGGCTCTTGGCCCAGCCGGCGATGATCTTGCAGATGTTGATCAGGAACTCTGACGACGGCACAGCGACGGCCAGCGAGAGGAGCGCCTCGAGGCCGGATGGTGCAGCGGCGCCGACCCCCACGGCGCCGACGCCACCGACCGACCTGAGTGCCGAACCGCCACCGTGGACGGCCCAGGACTACGACGAACCACCCGACCCGTCACCCGTCGATCACCCCAACGTTCCCGACTACTGGCAACAACGCTTCCGACCCCGACCTGCACCGGAGCCGGCCGCCCCCGGCTGGCAACGAGAACCCGACGACCGCGACGATCCCGACCCACCAGGCAAGTCCGGACTCCTTCTCGACCTGCCCGGACTCGCCGACCTGCTCACCGAGCGGGGCCTCCGCGCTGCCCGCCCCCGCGTCGTGCTCAACGTCCACCTCACCGACGAGACCCTTCGCACGGGCGAGGGTGTCGTGCGCACCGACCACACCGACCTCGGACCCATGCTCGCCGCCCAGCTACGGGAGTTCCTGACCACCCACGCCTGCCGCATCACACTACGACCCGTGCTCGACCTCGATCGGATCCCGTCGGTCGACGCGTACGAGATCCCGCATCGGGTTCGCGTGGCCGTCCGGCTCCGCCACGTCGCCTCCGTCTTCCCCTACTCCTCCGCCACCGGCGTGGGGATGGATCTCGACCACACCGACCCGTTCCGCTGGGACGGCACCCGCGGTCAGACCGGACCCACCAACCTCGGACCCCTCACCCGCGGCGAGCACAACGCCAAGACGCACGGCCGGTGGACAGTCACGTCCCCGCACCCCGGCGTCTTACTCTGGCGTTCACCCCACGGCTACTGGTTCCTCTGCACCAACCAAGGCACCCAGTCGCTCGGGCCGTGAGAGGCAGCGACTAACGAACCCGGAAGACCTCGGTCGCATGATCGACCAACGCGCGCTGGTCGAGCAGCAGACAGTCAGCGTCACCGACGTGAGCGGGGACGATGCCCTCCCGACGACAGAAGGACTCCAACGCTTCGTCGAACCCGGCGGTGTCGTAGTCCCAGTCGTCGAAGGTCACCCAGCTCGCCGCGTTCTCGCGCCTGACCGTCGCCCCCTGCACACAGCGATCGGCCCTCCCGCTGCGTGCCTCGGCGAGGTGCAGGCTGGTGCAGCTGCGGGTGCCCAGCAGCAGCGTCGACGCCCCCAGGTCGTAGGCACGGGCCAAGGGCGATTCCTCGCCCATCGACCAGGCCAGTGCATGGTCACGCGTGACCGCGTCGGCGTGCCGGCCCCAGGCAGCGAACGAGACGTGCGGGTGGGCACTGCGCAGCACACCCGGCCAACTCCGGAAGGTCTCGGCGATCACCCCCATGCTCCGGGTGGGCGTCAACGCGGGATCGAAGGCAGGAGTGTCGGCCCGGATGACCGGGACCCAGTCCGCCGGCACGGGTGGGCGTTGCCACCCGGCGGGGTCGGTGCGGTCGGCCGTGTGGGTCGGGACGACGAGCGTTCCGTCAGCGGTGAGGACATCCTGGAGCGCCAGCAGCACCGCGACCGGTCCTCCGGCCACCCAGCCGATCGCCGACAAGCTGCTGTGCAGGATCACCACGTCCCCCGCGGCAAGCCCGATCCGGCGCAGGTCGGCCGCCAAGGAGTCACGGGTGTGGGGTCGTACGGTGCGCTCGACGACGTCGGTCTCGCTCATCTCCGACACCGTAGCCGGGCATGATCGCTGTTCACTTCGCTCGCGTCAGCCGATCCCCGGTCGGCGCGGTCAGGGTGTGGCGCGGACTGTCCGGCCCGTAGTAGCCGTACTCGGTCTCGACCACCTCGACCCGGTCCGCGTACGCCGACATGATCAGCACCGGCACCTGCTCGCCCGAGTCCAGAACCAGGTCCCAGCGGTCACCCAGGCAGGCGAGACCGCGCTCCTCCAGCACCCGGACCGCTGCATCGACGGAACCGGCTTCGGCCAGCGGGTAGCCGAAGAGCGTCCGCGGTACGACGGTCGGGTCACTGCCGTCCAGGTAACCGGCAAGTTCCCCGTCTCGTTCCCGGAAATGTGGCAGCCAGGCGCTCGGGATCATCGGGCCAGTAGACCGTCAGGACCGGAGGTCACGCCACCGGGTTTCGTGGCCGACTCAGACCGCGGGCTGCGGCTGGGTGGCGTCCGGGTCGGTTGCCGGCAGCGCGCGCAACCGCTTCTTCTCGCTCCGTCGCTCGACCAGCGAGTAGAGCACCGGGACCAGCAGCAGCGTCAGGACGGTCGAGGACACCAGACCGCCGATCACCACGATGGCCAGCGGCTGCGAGATGAACGCGCCTCCGCCGGTCAGACCCAGACCCATCGGGATCAGGGCGAAGATCGTCGCCGTGGCGGTCATGATGATCGGCCGGAGGCGCAGCCGGGCCCCGTCGACGATGGCAGTCTTCAGGTCCTCACCCTTGGCCCGGTACTGGTTGATCAGGTCGATCAGCACGATGGCGTTGGTCACCACGATGCCGATCAGCATCAGCAGACCCACCATGGAGGGCACCCCGAGCGGGGTGTCGGTGATCAGCAGACCGGCGATGGCTCCGGTGGCCGCGAACGGGATGGCCACCATCAAGATGAGCGGTTGGACCAGGCTGCGGAACGTGCCGACCATGATCAAGAACACCAGGGCGATGGCCACCAGCATGGCCAACCCGAGCTGGGCGAAGGCCTCCTGCTGATCGGTCGCCGCGCCGCCGAGCTCGGCGCTGACCCCCGCCGGCAGGTCGGGGATCCCGGCGATGGTCGTCGTCACCGTGGCGCTCAGCGCACCGAGGTCGGTGGTGTCCGGGGTCGCGGTGATGGTCACCGACGGGTCGCCTTCGATCTGGGTCACCGTGGTCGGCGCCAGCACCTGCTTGATGTCGGCCACGCGCTTGACCCGGATGGCCCCGGCGCGCAGGTCGGCCAGGTCCTGCTGATCCTCGGCGAGCTCCTTCTGGCCGTCGGCGATCGACTTCTGCTCGTCGGTGAGCTCCTGCTGGGTCTGGCGGGACTCGACCGTCTCGGACTGCTGGTCGGTGACCTGGGTGATCTGCTCATCGAGCTGGTCGATGGCCTTGTCGGACTGCTCGATCCCGGACTCGAGCTGCTTGATGCCGGCCTCGATCTGACCCACCTGACCGGAGGCTCCGGCGACCTGCTGAACTGCGCCGTCCAGTGCGGCCTTGGCACCCACCCACTTGGCTGACGCTCGCGGATCGGTGGGGTCCAGCGGATTGCCGACGACCGGTGGCTGAACAGCCGCCAGCGCCTTCTGGGCCTTTTTCAGGCTGTCGTTGGCGTCGTCGAGCTGGTTCTTCGCCGGGCCCAGCTTCTTGCGTGCCTTGCTCAGGTCGTCGCGCAGGTCCGCACGGGAGTCCACCGCGTCCGCCCGCGAGTTCTTGAGCTTGTCCAGCGAGTCAGCGGTCGCCTTGTCCTGCTTGGCCTGTGCCTCGTCACCCACTGCCTGCTGGCGATCGCCCAACGCGTCCTGACGATCGGACAGCTTGTTGCCGCGCTTCTCCAAATCGTCGGAGGCTTTCTTCTGGGCCTTGGCCTGTTGGATCTGGCTGACCGGGAGCAGCAGGTTGCCGATGTCGGCGGGGCTCGGGTCGGTCGCGTCCTGCGTACGGACCCAGACCTCCCGCTGCTCGCCGGACAACGTCACGTCGCCGACCTTGGTACCGCGCAGCGCGTTCGCCACCGCCTGACCGATCTCGGCCTGGGTGAAGCCGAGGTCGGCGGCCTTCTTGTGGTCGACCTGGACCTCGAGAACCTTGCGCTGATCGGCCAGGTTGCTGGTCACGTTCGTGAGGCCCGGTATGCCCTTCAGTGCCGTCTGCACCTGCTCGGCGCCCTTGCGCAGCGACTCGCTGTTCTCGCCCTTGACCGTCACCGAGATGTCGGTGCTGGTCGAGCCGTTGGCGGCCTGGGTGATGGTGAGCTCACCGGCGGTGTCGCCGAGCTCGGCGAACTCCGACTCCAGCTTCGGCTTCACGACGTCGGCGGTCGCGCCCTCGTTCAGGTTGACCGTGATCTCCGCGGTGTTGGCCCCGGTGCCGGCCACCGCGTAGATGCTGCCACCGATGGTGGTCAGGTAGTCCTTGACGTCCGGGTCGGCGGCCAGGATGGCCTCCACCTTCTCGGCGGCGGCGCTCATGGTGTCCAGCCCCGTGCCGGCCGGCAGCTCCTGCTTGATGGTCAGGGAGCTGTCGTCGCTGACCGAGCCGAGGAAGTCGGTCTTCAACAGCGTCGAGGCTCCGAGGGTGCCCACGAAGATCACCAGGGCCATCGCGAGCGTGATCACCGGATGAGCGAGGCCGAAGTTCAGCACCGGCAGATAGCCCTTCTGCAGCCGGGTGATCTTCGTCTCGTCGTCGGTGTGGCCGCTGGTGGTCTCGAAGTCGGTCGTCTCGGGGGCCAGGATGCCAGCGGCCGCCGCCGGTGCGGTTCCGGCCGCGACCACCCCGGCGCCCGTGGCAGCCGCGGCCGCGCCGACCGCCTTCCTGCGCTTGCCGCCGCGCAGGAACCAGAAGGCCAGCACCGGCACCACAGTCATCGAGACGAAGAGCGAGGCGACCAGCGCGATGGCCACGGTGACCGCGAAGGGACGGAACAGCTCGCCCGTGACCCCGGAGACCACGGCCACCGGCAGGAACACCGCCACCGTGGTGGCAGTGGACGCCGTGACGGCACCCGCCACTTCCTTGACCGAGGCGACGATGTCGGCCGGGGTCAGCGCGGCGTGCCCGGTGTCGCGGCGCTTGATGTTCTCCAGCACCACGATCGAGTCGTCCACCACGCGCCCGACCGCCACGGTGAGGGCGGCCAGCGTGAAGATGTTCAGCGAGAACCCGCCGACCTGCAGTCCGATCATGGCGACCAGCAGCGACAGCGGGATGGAGATCGCCGTGATCAGCGTCGAGCGCACAGACATCAGGAAGAACAGGATCACCAGGACCGCGAACCCGAGCCCCAGGGCACCCTCGACCGTGAGGTCGTGGATCGACTGCTCGATCAGCGGGGCCTGGTCGAACACGATGCTGAACGTGGCGTTGTTGCCCATCGTCTTCTGCAGCCCGGGAAGTGCGTCCGCGACGGCGTGCGAGATGGACACCGAGTCACCGTCGGCCTCCTTGAGCACCGAGACGCTCAGCGCCGGTCGCCCGTTGGCCCGGGCGAGCGACGACGACGAGATCGACTCGACCTCGACGTCGGCGATCTTCGACAGGGTCACCGGACCGTCGCTGGTGGGGATCGAGAGGGCCTTGACCTGCTTGACCGAGTTGGTGGAGTCACCCACCTGGACGGCGAGCTCCAGGGTCTTGTCGTACGCGGTCCCGGCCGGGACCACCGTCAGCTGCGACTGGACCGCCTGGGTGACGGCAGCGGCCGTCAGATCGCGCTCGGTCAGGTCGTCGGGGCGCAGGGTGATGGTCAGCTGGGTGGTGTCCTCGCCGGTCACCTGCACCTGGCGTACGCCCTCGATCGCGGTCAAGGCCGGGACAGCCACGTTCTGCACGAGCTCACCCGACGCCGCGAGCGGCAGATCGGTGGAGGCGGCCAGCAGCAGCACCGGGATGTCGTCGGTGCTGCCGGTGATGACGTCGGTCTCGACATCGGCGGGCAGGGCCTGCGAAGCGGAGTCGACGGCGTTGCGGATGTTGCTGACGACCTTGTCGCTGTCCAGGCCGTACTCCCAGTTGACGCTGATCGTCGCCTGACCGTTGGACGAGGTGGAGGTGACGTCGGTGACTCCGGCGACGCCGCTGACCGCGCGCTCGATCGGGGTCGAGACGTTGTCCGCCACGATCTGCGGGGTCGCGCCGGGGTAGATCGCGGTGACGACCGCGGTGGGCACCTGGGTCGAGGGCAGCAGCTCCTGCTTGAGCGAACGCGTCGCCAAGACACCGAACACGACGATCGCGATCGAGATCAGGGCGACGATCAATCGGTTGGCCAAACTGAGCCGGGTCAAGGACGTCACAGCATCACGATACGTCGGAGACAGCGAATCGTTAGCATCAGCCGTATAGTCAGGGCATCCAAGGGTTAACCCTGGGACCGATGGGCGCGAAGGAACACATGACGATCAGGCAGGACGTCGATCGGGCAGCCCTGCTGCGCCGCCTCGACGAGCTGCACGCCTCCTTCGACCGTCGAGCCCTGTCGACCTGGGCCGAGCCACTGCTCTCGATCCCGCTGACCATGCAGCAGCTGAAGGTGCTGACGGTGATCGCCGCGGGGCGGGACCAGGCCACCGGTCATGATCTGGCCGACGTCCTGCACGTGTCGGTCGCCACCATGTCGGGTCTGGTCGACCGACTGGCGGAGCACGGCATGGTCCAACGCCGCGACGACCCCGGCGACCGACGGATCCGGCGACTCTCGGTCACCGAGCTGGGCAGCGCGACCCTGCGCGCCCTGATCAGCAGCGGTAACACCATGCCCCCGCAGGTGCTGGAGCGCCTGTCGGACGACGATCTCGGCGCCCTCGTCCAGGGGCTGGTCGCCCTCGACCGGGCCATGGAGGACCTGTCGGAACCTCCTGCTTGAATCCAGGCCATGGCCTGCTCGAACGACGACTTCTGGGATCTCGTCGACCAGCTGCCGGAGGTGACGCCGGTCGAGGGTTCGACCTACACCGCGCTGAAGGTGCGGGGCAAGGGCTTCGGCTACCACTGGCCCCTCACCTCGACGGCCGGCCTGAAGCAGGAGCGCCAGGAACAGATCGCCCTGGTCACGGAGCGACCCGACGTGTTCGAGACGCAGTTCGTCGCCGGTCAGTTCGGCTGGGTCGTCGTGCGTCTCGATCTGGTCGAGCCGACCGAGCTCTCCGAGCTGGTCTTCGAGGCCTGGCGGCTGACCGCCCCGGTCCGGCTGGTGGCAGCGTACGGAGGTCAGCCGCCGTCACTCACCGGATCGAAACGGCCGGATTGACGTGACAACCGACGATTTCCGGTTCACGCTGGTCCGGTGCCGCACTCCTTCCCCCGACGTCTTGCGGCGTGCCTCGGTGCGCTGCTGCTGGTTGCCGGTCTGCTGATCAACGGCTCCGCTCCCGCGGATGCCGCCACCAAGCGGCCCACCTCGGTGACGCTGTCGCCGACCGCCGACCCGGCTCACTCGCAGACCTTCACCTGGCGGATGACCAAGAAGCGGTCGGGCCAGGTCGTCCAGGTCAAGGCTCCGAACGGCAGGGTGGTCACGGCGCCGGCGCGGTACAAGGTGCGGGTGCAGAAGAAGTACTCGGGCGTGAACGCGTACGCCTTCACGGCCACCGCCACCGGACTGGCGCCGGGCACCCGCTACGCCTACCGGATCGTCACCTCCGGCGGGTCGACGGCGTGGGCGTCCTTCGGCACGGCGCGCGCCGGGCTGGATCGACCGTGGACCTTCCTGGCGTTCGGTGACACCCAGGTCGCGAACACCGGCGTTCCCGAGGACCTGATCGACACCGCCATCGCTCGAAACCCCTCGGCCCCCTTGTTGCTGCATGCCGGCGATGTGGTCAACAAGCCGAACAGCATCACCGAGTGGCGCCAGTTCATGACCGCCACCTACCCGACCCGCACCAACCGCAACTGGCTGATCTCGGTCGGCAACCACGAGCAGTGCGTGCTGTTGAAGACGTGCAGCTCCGGCAACGGACAGGCGTTCCGCTCCTACTACTCCTGGCCGCGCAACGGCTACCCCGGCCAGGGCGAGACCTGGTACTACACCGACTACCAGGGTGTCCGTTTCATCGTGCTGGACACCTTCGGCGGGGATCTGAAGCGACAGTCGGCCTTCCTCGAGACGGCCCTGAAGAGCAACCGCCAACGGTGGACGGTGGTGCTGCAGCACGCCGGCCCGTTCGCCTCGCGAGCGGACCGCAACAACACCGCCATCCGCGCGGCCTTCCTGCCGCTGTACGCGAAGTACAAGGTCGACCTGGTGATGTCGGGCCACGACCACTCCTACAACCGTGGCTACGACGGGAACAAGAACTCGACGGTGTACGCGGTGTCGGACTCCGGGCCGAAGTTCTACGAGGCCTCGACGAACGACTGGACCCGGGGCGGGGCCACCCGCGTGGTCAGCGCGTCGCACACCTCGACCTACCAGCGGGTGACCGTCAGCAAGAACACCCTCGTCTACCAGGCAGTGGTCGGCTACAAGGGCCAGGGTTCCACCACCGCGAAGACGGTCGGCCAGGTGCTCGACCAGGTGACGATCACCAAGAGCGGGGCGACCAAGACCGTCCGCTGAGCCGAGTCGGGCCACGTTTACGCTGTAAGCATGGCGATCAGCAAGGGCGACAGCGTGTCCTGGAACACCTCGCAGGGCATGACACACGGCACAGCGGTGGAGAAGCGGGTGCGGGAGTTCACCTTCGCGGACCAGAAGTTCAAGGCCTCCGACGACGAGCCGTACTGGATCGTGGAGTCCGACAAGACCGGCGCCAAGGCCGCGCACAAGGAGTCCACCCTCGACAAGGGGTGAGCTACTCGAACCGGGACGGGTCCCCCGCGCCGACCCGGACGATCTCGGGTGCGCCAGAGGAGAAGTCGACCACAGTGGTCGGCACCTCTCCGCAGTCCCCGGAGTCCAGCACCGCGTCCAGCACGTGGTCGAGGCGCTCCTTGATCTCCCAGCCCTGGGTCAGCGCCTCGTCGTCCCCCGGCAGCAACAGCGTGCTGGACAGCAGCGGCTCGCCCATCGCCTCGACCAGGGCTCGGGTGGTCCGGTGGTCGGGAATCCGTACGCCGACCGTCCGCTTCTTGGGATGCAGCATCCGACGCGGCACCTCGCGGGTCGCCGGCAGGATGAAGGTGTACGGCCCGGGCGTCGCCGAGCGGACGGCTCGGAAGACGGCCGTGTCGAGCTGCACGAACTGCCCCAGCTGGGCGAAGTCCCCGCAGACCAGGGTGAAGTGGTGGTTCTTGTCGAGGTCGCGAACCCCGCGGATGCGCTCGATCCCGTCAGCGTTGCCGAGCTGGCAGCCGAGGGCGAAGCAGGAGTCGGTCGGGTACGCGATCAAGGCGTCGTCGCGGAGCAGATCGACGACCTTGCTGATCGTGCGGGGCTGCGGGTTGTCAGGGTGTACGTCGAAGTAGCGCGCCACCCCGATAGGTTACGGCCATGGTTTCCAAGGTCGCACTGCTCACCGCCGGAGGCTTCGCCCCGTGCCTCTCCTCGGCCGTGGGGGGGCTGATCGAGCGCTACACCGCGCTCGCCCCCGAGGTCGAGATCATCGCTTACAAGTACGGCTACCAGGGGCTGCTGGCCGGCGACTACCTCACCGTCACCCCCGAGGTCCGCGCGAACGCCGCGATCCTGCACCGGTTCGGTGGCTCCCCGATCGGCAACTCCCGGGTGAAGCTCACCAACGCCGCCGATCTGGTCAAGCGAGGGCTGGTGGCCGAGGGCGTGGACCCCCTCAAGGCCGCCGCCGACCGGCTCACCGCCGACGGCGTGGACGTGCTGCACACCATCGGCGGCGACGACACCAACACCACGGCCGCGGATCTGGCGGCCTACCTGCACGACAACGACTACGAGCTCACAGTGGTCGGACTTCCCAAGACCATCGACAACGACGTGATCCCGATCCGTCAGTCCCTCGGGGCCTGGACCGCCGCCGAGCAGGGCGCCCGGTTCGCCCAGAACGTCCTCGGCGAACACAACTCCGGCTCCCGGATGCTGATCGTGCACGAGGTGATGGGTCGGCACTGCGGCTGGCTGACCGCGGCCACCGCGCAGGCGTACCGGGAGTGGCTCGACACCCAGGAGTGGCTGCCGGAGATCGGCCTCGGCCGGGCCGGGTGGGACGTCCACGGCGTGTACGTGCCCGAGGCCCACTTCGACCTGGCCGCCGAGTCGGACCGGCTGAAGACGGTGATGGACGAGGTCGGTTCGGTCAACCTGTTCGTCTCCGAGGGTGCCGGGCTGGACAGCATCGTCGCCGAGATCGAGGCCTCCGGCGAAGAGGTGGCCCGCGACCCGTTCGGTCACGTCAAGATCGACAAGATCAACCCGGGTGCCTGGTTCGCCAGCAAGTTCGCCGAGCGACTGGGTGCGGAGAAGGTGATGGTGCAGAAGTCCGGCTACTACTCCCGGGCCGCGGCCGCCAACCAGCGTGATCTTGACCTGATCAAGTCGATGACCGACCTCGCCGTCGACTCCGCTCTGCGCGGTGAGCCCGGTGTGATCGGCCACGACGAGGAGGCCGGCGACGAGCTCCGGGCGATCGAGTTCTCCCGGATCAAGGGCGGCAAGCCGTTCGACATCGACCAGCCGTGGTTCACCGACCTGCTCGCCGGCATCGGTCAGCCGGTCACCGCGAGGGTCGCCGCCCACTGATCACGGCGGCGATCCCCGCCAGGATCGCCCCGAATCCGAGGCCGGTCGCGGCGCCGGTCACCCACCCGGCGCCGAGACCGATCCGGACCGTGCGGACCGCCGTCTCCTCGGGCACCATCGGGTGCTCCACCGGCGCCGGCGTCGGCGGCCGCAGCGCGAACCGGACCACGCCCTCGTCGGCCGGCGCGAACGCAGGTTCGTCCCAGGTCGCGATCCAGGCAGCCAGGATCAAGATCAGCTGCGCGAACAGGTTGAAGAACAGCATCACGACGATCACCGGGCCGAAGATGGCGGCGGCCTGGTTGCCGTTGAAGGCCCGGATCAGCAGCGAGCCCCCGTACTGCAGGACGGCCAGCCCGACGGCGCCCAGCAGCGAGGCGATCATGATGATCCGCCAGCTCTCTCGCTGGCGGGGGATGACGACGTAGATGTAGCAGAACGTGAGCCAGCCCGCGAACAGCGACAGCACGGGCGCCAGCACTCGCAGCATCACCGAGGTCATCCAGGTGTCGGCGAGGCCGAGCCAGGTCGCTACGTTCTGGGCGAAGGTGGTGGAGATCGTGGCCAGTCCGAAGGTCACCGCGATGGCGACCAGCAGCCCGGACATCCGGACCAGGTTGATGGCGACCTTGATCGGGTAGAACTGGAGGTCCCGCTGCGCGTCGAAATCGGTCCGCCACTGGGCGTCGATCGCGTTGCGCAGATGACCCATCCACGCAGCCGCGCTGTAGAGGCCGGTGACCAGGCCGATGACGCCGATCGAGGTGTAGTTCTCCAACGTCTTCAGGATGGCGGACTCGATGGTGGCGAGAGTCTTCGGATCCACGTTCTTGAACTGGGCGACGATGAGTTCCGACACCTGGGTGAGGAGATCCGGCCGCAGCTCGACCAGGAAGAAGCCCAGGATCGAGAAAGCCACCATCAGGACCGGCACGATCGCCAGCACCGAGAAGTAGGCCACGCCCGCCCCGAACTGGAAGCCGAACCGGCCGTTGTAACGCTGGATGGCGCGCTGGATGTGAGCGATCCAGCCGATCAGCAGGATCCGCTCGACCCGGGTCTGCACGTGCTCGGCCCGGACACGTACCTTCCGGGCCCGGATGCGGACGTCCTCGGCTCGATCCCGCATGCGTTCTGTGACCGCCACGCCCACCTCCTCTCGCAGCGTCGTCGGGGAGAAATCTATCGAACGATCATGGACTCGGGCTCCGCCACGACCGCCGCGGTCGGGCCGGACCGGATGCCCAGCAGCACCACCGCGGCCACCACTCCCGCCGTGCCCAGCCACTGCACCGGCCCGAACGGGTCGCCGAACAGCGTGGCCCCGAGCAGCACAGCGGTGATCGGCTCCAGGCAGGAGACCACCGAGGCGATCGAGGCGCCGGATCCCCGGATCCCCGTCAGCAGCAGCATCATCGCCAGCACGGTGCTGACGCCGGCCATCGCGATCACCCAGACGAACAGGTCGGCGGGCGGTCGCCAGTCGAACGCACCCCGGATGCTCCCGACCAGGATGTGCGCAGCGGCCGCGCCGGAGCAGATCAGCGCGATGGCCGCGATCCGGTCGGTCCGAGCGGGCAACGTGTCCATGGCGAAGAAGTAGATCGTGTAGACCACTGCCGAGCCGAGTCCGAACAGCACCCCGATACCGGAGACCGCCCCCACTCCGGGGCCGAGCAGGGTCAGGCCGACTCCGCCGACGGCGAGCGCGAGAGCGGCGAACATCCGTACGCTCGGCGGTTCGCGTCGGGTGGCCACGCCGACCAGCACGACCATCACCGGCATCGTGTAGAGCAACAGCGAGGTGAGCCCGACCGTCAGCCGCTGCAGGGCGAGGAAGTAGAGGCCGCTCTGGGTCGCGTACAGCACCGATCCCATCAGCAGCGGCTGCCACAGCGCGCGCCCGCGTCCGATCGGCCGGCGACCGATGGCGACGATGACCCAGACCGCCGCCGCGGCGAGCAGGAACCGCCAGCCGATGACGGTGTTGACACTCGCCCCCGTGGCGAAGGCCGGGATGCCGAAGGGACCGAGCAGCGCGAAGGCGATCGCCGACAGGCCGCACAGCAGCACACCGACGCGGCGGCTGACGGTAGCGGTGGTCACGGAGCGAGGCTAGTGGCCGGAACGAGGACGGCAGCGGCATTGACACCGTACGGACAGCATCGTTGGCTGGAGGCATGAGTCTTCTCACCGAGTCCGAGATCAGCGCTGGTCTGAGCACCCTCTCCACCTGGACCCTGAGCGAGGACAAGACCTCGATCTCCACCTCGATCGAGCTGATCGACTTCGTCGCGGCGCTCGACCTGGTCAACCTGATCGGGCACGAAGCCGAGCAACGCGGTCACCACCCCGACATCGACATCCGTTGGAACACCGTGACGCTGGTGCTGTCGAGCCACTCCGAGGGCGGCCTCACCCGGGCCGACCTGGAGCTGGCGCAACGGATCGACGACATCGCCGGGATCGACGACACGCCCGGCAGCGACGAGAGCTAGTCCTCGAACGCCTCCGGCGGGGGGCAGGTGCAGACCAGGTTCCGGTCGCCGAACGCACCGTCGATGCGACCCACCGGCGGCCAGTACTTGTCGAACCCCTGCGCCGAGATCGGGCCGGCGTGCAGCCCGGCCGGGAAGGCGCCGACCCGACGCGGGTACGGGTGGCTCCAGTCGTCGCTGACCACCTCGGCCTGGGTGTGCGGCGCATGGACCAGCGGGTTGTCGTCGGCCGGCCAGTCGCCGCTCTGCACCTGGGCGATCTCGTTGCGGATGCCGATCATGGCCTCACAGAAGCGGTCCAGCTCCTCGAGGTTCTCCGACTCGGTCGGCTCCACCATCAAGGTGCCGGGCACCGGAAAGCTCATCGTCGGCGCGTGGAAGCCGTAGTCGATCAAGCGCTTGGCCACGTCGTCGACGGTGACCCCGCTGGACCTGGTCAGCGGACGCAGATCGAGGATGCACTCGTGCGCCACCCGGCCGTTGCGGCCGGTGTAGAGCACCGGGTAGTGCTCGGCCAGCCGGGTGGCGACGTAGTTGGCCGCGAGCAGGGCGTGCTGAGTCGCGCTGCGCAGCCCGTCCGCGCCCATCATCGCGATGTAGGCCCAGCTGATGGGCAGGATGCCCGCCGAGCCGTACGGTGCCGCCGACACCGGCCCACTCTCACCCTGGACCTCGACCAGAGGATGACCTGGCAGGTACGGCGCCAGGTGCGCGCCCACGGCCACGGGTCCCACGCCGGGACCGCCCCCACCGTGCGGGATGCAGAAGGTCTTGTGGAGGTTGAGGTGGCTGACGTCCGCCCCGAACCGACCCGGTCGGGCCAACCCCAGCAGCGCGTTCAGGTTCGCGCCGTCGACGTACACCTGGCCGCCCGCGTCGTGCACCAGAGCGCAGAGATCGGTGATCCCTTCCTCGAACACGCCGTGGGTGGACGGGTAGGTGACCATGATCCCGGCCAACCGGTCGTGATGGGTCTCGACCTTGACCTTGAGGTCGTCGAGATCGACCGATCCGTCGTCGGTGGCCTTGACCACCACCACGGTCATCCCGGCCATCACCGCCGACGCGGCGTTGGTGCCGTGCGCCGATGAGGGGATCAGACAGACCGTCCGCTGCTCGTCACCGTTCGCCCGGTGGTACGCGCGGATGGCCAGCAGGCCGGCCAACTCGCCCTGACTGCCGGCGTTGGGCTGGATGGACACCTGGGCGTAGCCGGTCAGCTCGGCCAGCCACTCCTCCAGCTCGCCGATCAGGGTGGCGTAGCCGGCGGCGGCCTCGGCCGGCACGAACGGATGCAGGTCGGCGAAGCCCGGGTAGGAGATCGGCTCCATCTCGGTGGTCGCGTTCAGCTTCATGGTGCAGGAGCCGAGCGGGATCATGCCCCGGTCAAGGGCGAAGTCGCGGTCCGACAGCGCCCGCAGATAGCGCAGCATCGCGGTCTCGCTGTGGTGGGTGTTGAACACCGGATGACTCAGGTACGCCGACGTACGGCTGCGCTCCCCGAGCCGGGACGGGCCGATCGCAGTCGGGTCGCCACCCACGGGGAACGCGGCGCGGACCGCGGTCAGATCCGCCACCGTCGCGTCCTGGCCGATCGAGATGCCGACGTGGTCGGCGTCGACCAGCCGCAGGTGCACCTCGGACTCCCGGGCCGCCCGGACGACGTCGGCGGCGCGTCCAGGCACGCGAGCCAACACGGTGTCGAAGAACGCGTCGTGCACCACCTCGACGCCACCGGCCGTCAGGTCGTCGGCCAACGCGGACGCGGCGCCGTGCACGGCGGTCGCGATGGCGGCCAGTCCACGGGGACCGTGGTAGACCGCGTACATCCCGGCGGTGACCGCCAGCAGCACCTGGGCGGTGCAGATGTTGGACGTCGCCTTCTCCCGGCGGATGTGCTGTTCGCGGGTCTGCAGGGCGAGCCGGTACGCCTGCGTGCCGTGTGCGTCCCGGGAGACCCCGACCAACCGTCCCGGCAGGGAGCGCTCGAGCTTGGCTCGGACGGAGATGAAACCGGCGTGTGGACCGCCGTAGAACAGCGGCACCCCGAAGCGCTGGCTGGACCCCACAGCGATGTCGGCGCCCCACTCCCCCGGCGGCGTCACCGCGGTGAGCGCCAGCAGGTCACATGCCGCGATCACCTCCGCGCCCTTGGCGTGGGCCGCGTCGGCCACCGCCCGGAGCTCGTCGGTGCCGGCCAGGCGACCGCTGGCACCAGGCGTCTGCACGACCACGGCGAACGGGTCGGTCGCCTCGATGCTGGTCAGCAAGTCGTCACCGGCCACCTCGACGGCCAGGCCCAGCGCCTCGGCCCGGGTCGACACCACGGCGATGGTCTGCGGCAGCGTGTCGGCGTCCAGCAGCAGGCAGCTACCGGTCTTCGTGCTTCGTCGCGCCAGGGTCATGGCCTCGGCGACCGCGGTCGCCTCGTCCAGCAGACTGGCGCCGGCGATCGGCAGACCGGTGAGGTCGGCGATCAGGGTCTGGAAGTTGAGCAGGGCCTCCAGTCGACCCTGGCTGATCTCGGGCTGGTACGGCGTGTAGGCGGTGTACCAGGCGGGATCCTCGAGCACGTTCCGTCGGATCACCGCGGGTGTGATGGTCCCGTGGTAGCCGAGCCCGATCATCGCCCGACCGGGTCGGTTCTCCGCCGCCAGCCGCCGGAGTCGCCCCAGAGCCTGTGACTCGGTCAGCGGCGGCGGGAGGTGCAGGGACTCGGTCTCGGTGATGGCCGCGGGCAGCGACTGCGCCACCAGGTCATCGAGATCGGCGGCACCGACCACGGCGAGCATCGCGTCTCGCTCGTGCGCGCGGGGTCCGATGTGGCGGGAGGCGAAGGTCTCCGTGTCCAAAGCAAGGTCTCTCTTCTACGCTGCGGCCGGCAGCGTCCCACCCTACCCAGTCCGGGCGGTGGTTCAGCCCGCCACGCGGGCTCGCCGCCGTCGCGTCAGCTCGTCCTCGGCCGAGCCCGGCGCCGCTGGCGTCGTCTCGGACTCGGGGGTCTCGGCCCGCTCGGCCGGCAGATCCAGCAGAGTGCCTTCGATGTCGCGCCAGACGCCGCCCAGCGCGATACCGAACACACCCTGACCCCCGCGCAGCAGGTCGATGACCTCGTCGTCGGAGGTGCACTCGAAGACCGACACCCCGTCGCTCATCAACGTGACCTCGGTGAGGTCCTGGACCCCCCGGGCCCGCAGGTGCTCGATCGCGGTCCGGATCTGGTTCAGCGAGATGCCCGCATCCAGCAGGCGCTTGATGACCTTCAGGAGCAGGACGTCGCGGAAGCTGTAGAGCCGCTGCGAACCCGATCCCGAGGCGCCCCGGACCTCCGGCACGACCAGGCCCGTGCGGGCCCAGTAGTCGAGCTGGCGGTAGGTGATCCCGGCCGCGTTGCAGGCGATCGGGCCGCGGAAGCCGATGTTGGCGGGCATCGGGGAGAAGTCCCCGTCGAACAGCAGACCCTGAGCGCCGGCCATCGCGTCCGGTCCCTCGACCTCGGCGCTGTCGCCCGGCCGAGCCTTCGGCATGTCGCTGGTGCCCACGTACGCCTCCATTCGCCGAACCCGAACGATGGAATTCCGTCCAGGAGATTTGCTCGCACCGGAGACGCTACGACCGCCCCCGACGTGGGGTCAACGACACGCCGCACGCCGTGGGCATCGGTGACCAACCCTCAAGTGAGAGTCCAGGGGGTGGACTCACCCCATCACTCAGGCCTTGGGTTCGTCCCCGGTGACGAAGTCGTCGGGGTTGACCTGGTCGAGGAACTCCCGGAACTTCTCCACCTCGTCCTCCTCCTGCTCCGGCATCTCGATGCCGGCCTCGTCCAGGACCTCCTCCGCGCAGTAGATGTCGGAGCCGACGCGGAGCGCCAGGGCGATCGCGTCGGAGGGTCGGGCGCTGATCTCCACCCCGTCCACCAGCAGCACCGCGTAGAAGGTGCCCCCGGTGAGCTCGGTGATGCGGATCTCGGTCAGCCGATGACCCATCGTGGTCAAGGTGTCGACCATCAGGTCGTGGGTCAGGGGGCGCGGCGGCACCACGCCCTCCTGGGCGTTCGCGATGGCCGAGGCCTCACCGGCGCCGATCCAGATCGGCAGATAACGCACGCCGCCGACCTCACGCAGCAGCACCATGGGGTTGTTTGACGGCATCTCCACGCGGACGCCGACCACGTCGAGTTCCCGCATGCGCCCACCCTACTTCCCGAGCTCAGCGCCACAAGAGCGGGCCGATCGGCGACTCGCGCCGCGAGGAGGGACTACCTCTCCAGACCGCTGCGTACCAGCGCGGCATGGAAGTTGATCACCAGCGAGAGCACCTCGGCGACGACGTCGCCGCGCCCCTCGGAGCGTCGCAGGTACGGCGCGATCGCCTGCTCGACCATGCCGATCTCCCGATCGGCCGCCATCTTGAAGGCGCGGAGGTGTCGGCCGTCCATGCCGTAGTCGGAGAGTCGCTTGGCCGCGGTCGCCAGCGTCAAGGCGTCGCGGCCGTAGTAGGCGGTCCCCCGCCGGGGCACCACGATGCTGTTGCGTTCGAGCTCCATCAGCGCTGACTCGGTCAGACCGCTCGCCTCCAGCAGGTCCTTGCGGGAGAGTCGCAGCGGCTGCCGGGACGGCGGCACCGGCGGTGCCGGTGGCGGAGCCTGACCCGCTGTCGCCGTGTCGCCGGCGGCCGGGTCGGCTCCAGCAGCCGCCGGGGCGTCGACGGGTGTCGCCCCGGCCGGCAGCACACCGGCTCGGCCGGGCGGCGCCTCCCCCCGGTCGATCAGGCTCAGGTGCTCCCGGATCACCTTCAGTGGCAGATAGTGGTCCCGCTGCACCGTCAGCACGTAACGCAGCCGCTCGATGTCGGACTCCACGTAGCGTCGGTAGCCGGACGGTGCCCGTTCCGGGGTGACCAGGCCCTCGGTCTCCAGGAACCGGATCTTGGAGATGGAGATGTCCGGGAAGTCACCCTTCAGGGCGGCCAGCACCTGCCCGATGCTGCGCACCTGGTTCCGCGGCACCTGGGTCTTGGGCACGTCGGTCCTGGACGCGGGAGGCCGCGCTCCGGGCTCGGGAGCCGGGCGGCCGTGGTCGTCGGGGCTGACCGTCATCGAACCTGTCCTATCCGCCGCCCTGGGGACTGGCGAAGAAGATGAGTCGGAACTTCCCGATCTGCACCTCGTCGCCGTGCCGCAGCAGGGTGGAGTCCACCAGGTCCTTGTTCACGTACGTTCCGTTCAGGCTGCCCCGATCGGTGAGCACGGTGCCGTCCGGGGTCCGGGTGAAGGTGGCGTGTCGGCGCGAGACCGAGATGTCGTCGAGGAAGATGTCGGAGTCCTGGTGCCGACCGGCGGAGACCTGGTCGGTGTTCAGCAGGAAGCGGCTGCCGGCGTTGGGACCCCGCTGCACGATCAGCAACGCCGAGCCGCGGGGCAGTGCGTTGACCGCTGCCTCGTCCTCGGCGGACAGTCCCTCCACATCGGTCTCGACCACCACGGCCGGGATGGTCCTGGTCGTGTCGCCGGTCGGCACCCGTGGCGCCGAGCTCGGACTGGACGGCGAGGCGCTGACCGGGGAGTCGGCGGAGTCCGGGCGCAGTGCCGAGCCGCACTGACCGCAGAAGTTGCTGCCATCCGGGTTGTCGTGACCGCAGTTCCTGCAGTACGGCATGTCCTTCGTCCTCCTCACCGGGGCGACCCGGAACACCTCGTACCGGGTTGGATCTCAACGTGTAGTGGAGAGTCTAGGGTGCAACTCTCCTACTCACGGTCAGGCTTCGACTTGCTCGGCGTAGGCGTCGGCGTCGAGCAGGTCGTCGAGGTCGGCCTCGGAGGCGATCTCGAGCTCGAACAGCCAGCCGTCGCCGTACGGGTCGGAGTTGATGGTCTCCGGGTTGGCCTCCAGCAACGGGTTGATCGCCGACACCACCCCGGTCACCGGGCAGAAGATGTCGGAGACGCTCTTGGTCGACTCCAGCTCGCCGCAGGCGTCACCCGCGGCCACGTCCTCACCCAGCGACGGTGCCGTCACGAACACGATGTCGCCGAGCTGCTCGGCCGCGTACTCGGTGATGCCGACCCGGACGGTCGTGCCGTTGCCGCTGCGCACCCACTCGTGCTCGATCGTGTACTTCAGGTCTTCGGGGTAGTCAGGCACAACGCGCTCCTGGAGTGGCGGGGACTGGTCGCGTCGACCGATCGTCGATCACCGCGGGGTGGGCGCGGCAGACGCTGGCCGAGCGTACTGATTCTCCTCCGGGCTGTGCAAGGACCTGACCTCGAGGTCGTCGAGGCGCTCGATCGACACGGTGCCCCCGATCCGGGGACCGGTGATCTCGCTGACCAGGCCGCCCCGGAACCGGGCCGCCTCCTCCAGGCTGTGGGAGTCTCCGATCGCCTCCATGGTGATCGGCCGCTGGAGCCGCTGGCCGTCCACGATCAGGTCGGTTCCGTCGGTGGCGAACCAGGTCGAGGCGACGACGCGTACCTGGTTGTTGAACTCGATCACCTCGGCACCGGCGTCGCGCATCTCCTGCACGGCGTCCAGCAGCACGCTGGCGGTCACCTTCTGGCCCGGGTCGGAGATCCGCATCGAGATGCCCGGTCCCCGGGCCGGGGCCGTGCCGGCCAGGATCGACAGCTCGTCGAGCCGCTGCTCGGACTCCTCCTGGGCCACCCGCCGGGAGTCGGCGCCACTCTGCAGAGTGGTCTTGGTCTGCTGCAGCTCGCTGATCTCGCTCTCCAACCGGCGCGACTCCGCGCCCAGGCCGTCCAGGATCTGGATCAGGTCCTCGCGGCGGGCGTTGGTGTACGCGTCGTCGGCCGCATTCAGCCGGATCTGCATGGCGCCGCCGACCCCGACGACGAACAAGATGACGGCGGCGATCACCTGTCCGCGGCCGGGATGGGCCAGCGCCCGCCAGAGCCGACTCGCTCCGGTCTCCGGCCTCGGCGCGGCCGGCGCGGTGTCCTCCGGTTTCCCGGCCGGTTCGGGCTCCTCGGCGGCCCGCCGCGGTTTCGGCGCGGACTCAGGCATGGAAGAGCGCCCGCCGGATCGCTGCCGCATTGGTGAAGATGCGGATGCCGAGCACCACCACGACGGCGGTGGACAGCTGGGAGCCGACGCCGATCTGATCGCCCACCCAGACGATGAGTGCGGCGATCAGCACGTTGGAGATGAAGGAGGTGACGAAGACCCGGTCGGAGAAGATGCCTTCCAGATACGCCCGGAAGGCGCCGAACAGCGCATCCATCGCCGCCACGATGGCGATCGGCAGGTACGGCTGCAGCACCAGCGGCAGGGTCGGCTCGAGCAGCAGGCCGATGGCGATGCCGATCAGCAGACCGATCAGCGGAAGCATCGGTCCTCCATCCTCGGCTGGTCGCCCTCGAGCATCAGGCCGCCCCCGTCATCGCAACGGGCGCGCGTACCGGAGCACCATGCCGGGATCGGCGGCGAGGGTCAACTCCTCCACGCCGGTGATCGAGAACGTCATCCCCCGGTTACGGGCCAGGTCGTTCCACCAGGCGCCGGCGTCGGTCTGCGAGAACGACGCGGGCAGCGTGCGCTGGTCGCCGATCGCCTCGATCCGGTACGGCCGGGTCAGGGAGCGGTAGTCCACGGTGATCGCCTCGCCCGCGCCGCGGATGGCGGTCAGCGTGGACAGGCGGTGGCCGTTCACCGAGATCGCCTCGGCACCGGCCTCCCAGAGCCCGTTGACCAGGATCTGCAGATCGAGGTCGAGAACGCGATCCCGGGCATCGGTCTGGGACCCGGGGGCGTCGTCGACAGTGATCAGCACCCCTTCCCCGGTGACGGCCACGGTGCCGACTCCCATCCCGAGTCGCTCGATGTCGGCCAGCCGTGCCTCGGCCGCTGTATCGCCACCGGCGGCAGTCGTGCGCAACGCGTTGATCTCGGCGTCGAGGGCCGCCACCTGGGACCGCTGATCATCCTGAGCGGTCTCGGCCGCCGTGATCCGCGCGATCAGCTCCTGCCGCTCGGTCGCCACCAGCGGAGCGCGCTGGGTGGTCTGGACGGCGCCGATGGCGAACAGGGTCCCGGCGAGGACCGCGGCCAGGGTCAGGGCCCAACGCAGCGGACGCCGTCGACCGGGTGGACGACCGGCGGTCTCCGGTGGCCCGGCGTCGCCTGCTTGCCGCCGAGCAGCGACCGCGGCGTAGTCGGGGTCGATGGGCTGCTCGGTGATCTGTCGGAGCAGATCCATGCTGGCGTCGGGCCGCCGGCGGCTCGCGGGCGGACTCACGGACGGCGCGCTCACGCCCGAGACCGCTGACCGCGGAGCAGATCGACTGTCTGCCGCACATAGAGGATCCCGGCCCACCAGTAGAGCCCGGTCCCCCACAGCACGAAGGCCCAGCCGACAACTCGGGCGATCAGCGCCGCGGCGCCGTCGGCGGCGCCGAGCAGCACCAGCGGGAAGGCGTACAGCAGACAGAACGTCGCGGCCTTGCCCAGGAAGTGGACCGGCAGCGCCGCATAACCGCGGGTCTTCAGCAACGGCACGAGCAGGGCGATCATCACGTCCCGGGCCGCGAGCACGATCACCAGCCACCACGGGATGATGCCCCGGATCGCGAGGCTGCCGATGATGGCCAGGATGTAGAGCCGATCGGCGACCGGGTCGAGCAGCTGGCCGACCCGGGAGCGCTGGTTCCAGGCCCGGGCCAGGTAGCCGTCCAGCCAGTCGGTGAAACCGGCGACGACGAGCACGGCCGCGGCCAGCAGGTCGGCCTGCGGGCCGAGGATCAGCCAGACGACCAGCGGCACGCCGAGCAGCCGCAGGAAGCTCAGGGCGTTGGGGACTGTCCAGACCCGGTCCACGTCGTAGCTCGCGGAGTCGGTGCTCGCCAGGCTCGCTCCGCTCGTCTCCACGAGGCCAGGGTAGTTCTCGGCGCCCAGCGTGACCCTCAGGACTCGGCCATCTCGAAGGCGCGCACCTGGACAGCTCCCGGGCGTCGGGTGCGCACCGCGGCGGCCACCGCGTCGTTGTGCAACCGCCGGGCCAGGGTGGCTCCGTCGTGGTCGGCCCGCAGACCGGCCAGGTCGGCACGAGCCAGCCGACGGCTCAGATCACTCTCGGCCCACTCACGATCAGGCTGCGGTGCGCCGGCTGTCGCGGCGGCCAGCGCCACCACGGCAGCCTGGTGCACCCGTCGCGTGCGCGGGTCCCGGACGTCGGCGCCGGCCAGCTCGATCGCCCGCCGGGCCCGCCGGATCAACGCGTCGTCCAACGCCGTCCAGGTGCGCCGGACGCGCTCGAGCTGCCCGGGCGGCACGGTGTCGGCGGGGCCGGGGGCGACGGCGGCGTACACCTGAGCGATGGCCGGAGCTACCCGCGCCCAGTCGTACCGGATCGACCGGGGACCGGCGAGGGGCTGCCGCCGTACGTCGTCGCGCAGCACCGCGCTGATCGCGGCCGCGAGATGGGCCGGGTCGCCGCGCCGGAAGAGACCGCCCAGGACGGGTCCGTCCGGGGGTTCGAGCAGGTCGACGAAAGCCGGCAGGTCGGACGCCACCACCTCCGCGCCCGCGGCGAGCGCCTCGAGCACGACGATGCCGAAGCTCTCCCGGGCCACCTGGGGCGCGACGAACACGTCGGTGTGGGCCAGCAGGTCGCGCTTCTCGGTCTCGTCGATGCCGCCGAGGACCCGGCAGCCCTGCAGCGCCGCGGCCCCGGCAGATCGTGGCGGGGCGGGTGGCGTTCCGTGGCCGGCGAGGCAGATCTCGATGTCTCCGAGGGCCGCTCGGATGGCCGGCAGGGCGGCGAGCAGCACCGGTAGACCCTTGCGAGGCTCGTCGAGGCGACCGAGGAAGGTGATCCGCGGTCGGTCGCCGCCGCGCCACCGACGCGACGTCGCCGACGCTTCCGCCGCGGGCCGGAAGGACGCGTGGTCGAAGCCGTTCGGGATGACCACCGGGTCGCGGCCGAGGTGCCGGATCACGACGTCGCGCGCGGGCTCGGACACCGCGATGCCGGCGTCGACCTTCTCGATCAGACGCCGCAGCGCGTCCCCGGCGACCTGCATGGTCCGGGAGCGTGGGGTGGCCGTGTGGTACGTCGCCACCACGGGCACCTCCGCGAACCGGAGCGCCTGGAGCGAGATCGACGGGGTGATCGGCTCGTGCAGGTGGACCAGGTCGAACCCGCCGTCCCGCAGCCAGCGCCTGACCCGACCGGCGGTCACCGGACCGAAGCTGACCCGGGCGATGGAGCCGTTGTACGGCACCGGCAGCGCCGGACCCGCGGAGGTGAACGACAGCTCGGGATCGGCGGCGGGCAGGTCACCGGGCGCGAGCACCGCCGGGTGGTGGCCGAGGCCGCGCAGCGCCTCGGCCAGGCCCAGCACGTGGTTCTGCACCCCGCCGGGACGGTCGAAGGAATAGGGACAGACCAGCCCGATCCGCAGGCCGGTCATGAGGCGAGCTCCGGACTGGCGAAGAACCGCTGCAGCATCGGCCAGTCCTGGGGTTGCCGGCGGATCGTGGTGGCGAAGTGGTCCGCGGTCTGCTGGGTCATCGCCCGCAGCCCGTCCGGTCCGTCGCCGTGGACGACCTCGGGTCCGAGGTCGATCACCATCCGGGTGTCGTCGACGAACTGGCAGACCCCTGGGATGAGCGCCGCACCGGTACGGCGGGCCAGCAGCGCCGGGCCGGCGGGCATCCGTACGGGCTGGCCGAGCCAGTCGACCATGACCCCGGCCCGGGACAGGTCCCGGTCGCCGATCAGGCAGATGGTCCGACCCCGGTACAGCGCATCGGCCAGCCGCCGCATCACGTCCGGCTCGGTGTGGCCGATCGGCTCCATCCCCAGCCCCCTCCGGAAGGCGAGGAAGTCGGCGTACGCGTCCGGGTCGAGCACCTCGACCACTGTGGTGACCGGGAAGCCGCTCAGGCAGGCCCAGGCTCCGGCGAGGTCCCAGTTGCCGCTGTGCGGCAGCACCACGATCGCCCCCGACTCCGCCTGCCGTCGGCGCAGCCGTGGCGCCTCCGGCACCGACACCCGAGCCACGATCTCGTCGGGTCGCCAGCGCGGCAGGGCGAGCACCTCGGTCAGCGTGCGCAGGTACGAACGCAGGGCCGCCGCCACCAGCGCGTCGTCGGCCGGACGACCCGCGGCGGTGCCCAGGTTGTGGCGCAGGTTGGTCAGGTGGCGGCCGTGGGTGCGCGCGCCGAACACCGCGCCGACCGCGATCGGCCCGCGCAGCAGACCCGGCGGGACAGCGCCCAACGTGCTCCAGCCGGCCCGGTAGATGCCGCGGACGGCCCGGTCCCGCCAGTCGCTCACGCGGGCTCGACGCCGGGCGCCTTGGCCTGGCGGTAGACCGAGCGCCCACGCTGTCCGACGGTGATCAGACCGGCCACGGCCAGGAAGACGACGGCGATCTCCAGCACGTACGGCACCCCGAAGCCGGCCAGCAGGGCGCCGGCCAGGATGATCAGCAACCGGTCGGCGCGGGCCGCGATCCCCCCGTTCGCCTCGAAACCGAGACTCTCGGCCCGGGCGCGGACGTACGAGGTCAGCTGCCCCAGGATCAGCGCGGCCAGGGTGAAGCCCGCCCACACCGGTTCCTGTTGCTGGTAGGCGAAGTAGAGCAGCAGACCGCCGAACACGGCACCGTCGCCGAGCCGGTCGAGACTGGAGTCCAGGAAGGCTCCCCACTTCGACGCCGTACCGCTCAGCTTGGCCATCTGACCGTCGAGCATGTCGGAGAGCACGAAGAAGGTGACGATCAGCGTTCCCTGCCACAACCAGCCCAACGGGTAGCAGATCAGCGCGCCGAGCATCACGCCCAGGGTGCCGACCGCCGTGACCAGATCCGGCGAGACCCCGAGGCGGTTGAGGAACAGGGCCAGCGGGGCGATCAGCCGGGAAGCCCCCGCTCGGAAGCGCTCCAGCATCAGACGCCCGACCAGGCGGCGTGCAGCAGCTCCCAGGCCTGGTCGAGCAGCTGGGGCACCGCCTTGGTCTGGGCGACGACCGGCAGGAAGTTCGCGTCGCCGCTCCAGCGCGGGACCACGTGCTGGTGCAGGTGGGCGGCGATCCCGGCCCCCGCCACCGGCCCCTGGTTGACCCCGAGGTTGAAGCCGTCCGGACCGCTCACCGACCGGGTGACCCGCATGGCCCGCTGGGTGAGCGCGCCGATCTCGGCCAGCTCCTCGGTGGTGACGTCGGTCAGGTCGGCCACGTGCCGGTACGGGCAGACGAGCAGGTGTCCCGGCGAGTACGGGTAGAGGTTCAGCACCACGTACGCCAGGTCGCCGCGGTGCACGATCAGCCCGTCGCGGTCGCTCTTCCCCGGGATGGTGCAGAACGGGCAGTCCTTCTCCTCGGCCGTGGCCGGCTTGTCCTGACCCCCGATGTAGACCATCCGGTGCGGGGTCCACAGACGCTGGAACGCGTCCGGCACCCCCGGTCGCGCACCCGGGTCCTCGACCTCCACCATCTCGAACCCCTAGACCTGCACGCGGTCGCGGATCGCATCCGTGATGATCGCGATGGCCTCGTCGACGGGGACCTTGTTCTGCTGCCGCCCGTCACGGAAGCGGAAGGAGACCGCCCCCGCCTCGGCATCCTCACCACCGGCGATCAGCATGAACGGCACCTTCGACTGCTGCGCGGTGCGGATCTTCTTCTGCATCCGGTCGTCGGAGGTGTCGACCTCGATCCGCACGCCGGCCGCCCGGAGCCGGTCGGCGACGCCGGCCAGGTAGTCGTTGTAGTCGGCGGCCACCGGGATGCCGATCACCTGGACCGGCGACAGCCAGGGCGGGAAGGCGCCGGCGTAGTGCTCGGTCAGCACCCCGACGAACCGCTCGACCGAGCCGAACAGGGCGCGGTGGATCATCACGGGCCGCTGGCGCGTCCCGTCAGGTGAGGTGAACTCCAGCCCGAACCGTTCCGGCAGCATCAGGTCGACCTGGATGGTGGACATCTGCCAGGTGCGGCCGATGGCGTCGCGGGCCTGCACCGAGATCTTCGGTGCGTAGAAGGCGGCGCCGCCGGGATCCAGCACCAGATCGAGACCGGACGCCGCGGCGGCCTGCTCCAGCGCGTGAGTGGCCCGCTCCCACTCCTCGTCGGAGCCGATCGACTTCTCCGGGTCGCGGGTGGAGAGCTCCAGGTAGAAGTCGTCCAGACCGTAGTCCTTGAGCAGGTCGAGCACGAACTGCAGCAGCGACTTCAGCTCGTCCTGCATCTGGTCCTCGGTGCAGTAGATGTGCGCGTCGTCCTGCGTCATCCCCCGCACCCGCGTCAGACCGTGCACCACGCCCGACATCTCGTACCGGTAGACCGACCCGAACTCGAACAACCGCAGCGGCAGCTCGCGGTAGGAGCGGCCACGGGACCGGAAGATCAGGCAGTGCATCGGGCAGTTCATCGGCTTCAGGTAGTAGTCCTGGCCGGGCTTGCGGACACTGCCGTCGTCGTTGAGCTCCTCGTCCACGTGCATGGGCGGGAACATGCCGTCCTTGTAGAAACCGAGGTGGCCGGAGATCTCGAACAGCTCGCCCTTGGTGATGTGCGGGGAGTAGACGAACTCGTAGCCGGCGTCGACGTGGCGTTGGCGGGAGTACTCCTCCATCGCCATCCGGAGGATGCCGCCCTTGGGATGGAAGACGGCAAGCCCCGAGCCGATCTCGTCGGGGAAGGAGAAGAGGTCCAGCTCCCGACCGAGGCGGCGGTGGTCCCGCTTGGCGGCCTCCTCCAGCCGGGTCTGGTACGCCTTGAGCTCGTCGCGGCTCGGCCAGGCCGTGCCGTACAGCCGCTGCAGCTGCGGGTTGGCCTGGTCACCCCGCCAGTAGGCGGCGGAGGTGCGCATCAGGGCGTACGCCGGGAGATAGCCGGTGTGCGGCACGTGGGGCCCGCGGCACAGGTCCTTCCAGGCCACCGATCCGTCCCGGCGGAGGTTGTCGTAGATGGTCAGCTGGCCGGCGCCGACCTCGGCGCTGGCGCCGTCGTCCTCGCTCGCGCTCCCCTTGTCCGCGATCAGCTCGAGCTTGTACGGCTCGTCGGCCAGCTCGATCCGGGCCTCGTCGTCGGACACCTCACGGCGGACGAACCGCTGCCGCTCCTTGACGATCCGCACCATCCTCTTCTCGAGGTCCTTGAGATCCTCGGGGGTGAACGGTTCGGCCAGGTCGAAGTCGTAGTAGAAGCCGTCGGTGATGGGCGGCCCGATGCCGAGCTTGGCGTCCGGGTGGGCGGCCTGCACGGCCTGCGCGGCGACGTGGGCGGCGGAGTGCCGGAGGATGGCCAGCCCGTCGGGTTCGGCGTTGCTGACCGGCTCCACCTGGAGCTCGGCACCCTCGAGGCCGTCGAGGAGCGGGCGACCGAGATCGCGGAGCTCACCGTTCACGCGCACCGCGACGATCGTCTTGTCGTCGCCGTACAGGTCCAGCCCGGTGGTGGTGTCGCTCACCTGCGGCTGCTCGACGCCGGCAACGGTGATCGACAGGCTGGACACTCTTCTGCGCTCCACTCTTCTGGTCTGGGCCCGTGCGTCGGGCGTTGGGAAGTCGGCGGCCAGCCTAGTCCTTCGAGGCCGGGCGTCGCCCCGCCATTCCGGCGCGGGCGGTCAGCGCCCGGGCTCGTTGTACGGGGTGATGACCTGGATCTGCGAGGTCCGTGACCACGGCCGGCCGGGCAGGGCTCCCCGCGCGTGCAGGATCAGCCGGGCCGCCTCCTGCAGATCGCTGCGCAGGTCGTGGTGCAGCACCGCGGTCAGCTGGCGGCGCCGCAGCATGGTCACGTTGTCACCGTCCAGGTCGTGGGCGACGAAGCTGGTCGGGGTGCGTCCGACCGCGTGGAACGCCTCCAGGATGGCGGTGTTGCCGCCGCCGATGGAGTAGACGGCGTCGATGCTGCGGTCCTCGTCCAGCGCGCTCGCCACCGCGGCGAGGGTGCTGCGGTGCAGCCCGTCCGTCTCGGTCACCTCGACCAGACCTCGGTCCGGAGCCAGCTCGGCCATGGCCCGCCGGAAGCCGGCTTCACGCTCCCCCTCGCCATGGAACGTGCTGCTGGACAACGACATCAAGACACTGCCCGGATCGGATCCGGACGTGCGGGTGACCAGATAGGCCGCGGTGGCTCCGGCGGCGCGGTTGTCGATGCCCACGTACGCGACCCGCCGGCTGTCGGGCACGTCGGTGACCAGGGTGACCGTGGGGATGCCGGCGGCGGCCAGCTCGTCGACCGCGTGGGAAACCAGGGGGTGGTCGGGGGCCTTGAGCAGGATCCCGTGGCTGCCGCGGCGTCGGATCCGGTCCAACGTGGCCACGACGTCGGCGGGGTCACCCTCCTCCTTGAGGTGGAAGCGGGCCCGCAGCACAGCCGGGCGCAGCTGCGGCAGCTCGGCCTCCAGCGCCGCCCGGACCCCGTCGCTGAATCGTCGTGGGGCCAGCATCACCAGGTCGACCAGGAAGGTCTGCCCGGCCAGCCGCACCTGGTCGGCCTGCCGATCGAGGTCGGCGATGGCCTGCCGGACCTCGGCCCGCGTGCTCGCCCGTACGCCGGCCCGGTCGTGCAGCACCCGGTCCACGGTCGCCTCGCTCAACCCGGCCTGCTGCGCGATCTCCCGGACCCGGTACGGATGCCGCTGGTTCCGCCTGCCCACCGCCATCGCGCCCCCTTCCGCTTTCTGTGCCGCCATCCACAGCTGTTCGTGCTGCTGCTCCAGAACTCTCGCACGTCCGGCCGAGCTGAGGGTTTTTTGACGGGTTTCCGGTCGGTTGGTGGCGGGCCCGGACGACTAGCGTCAGCCTCACCCGCTCCCCACGTCACTCGCCCGAGGAGACCACGATGACCGTGACCGCCCGCCCCACCACCACCCGTACGCCGGGCCGTTTCGCCGAGGCCGACTGCTCGCTGACCGACTTCGCAGCGCTCGTCGACCGGACCACCGAGCTGGCCGACTTCCCGCATGCGACAGCTGTGGAGAAGAACGTGCTGGTGTACGACGCGGCGGCGCTGCGCCGGGTGATCACCTCCGATGCCGGCCGACTCGAGGTCGAGGCCGAGTTGGTGCGGGCCCTGACCGCAGGCCCGGGTGTGGTGGCCTTCCAGGGAGCCTTCGCCGACCACACGGTCGTCGACCGGGCCACGGCGGCGTTCGACGAGATCGTCGCCGCCGAGCGCGCGGCGGGTGGAGGTCACAACGACCACTTCGCCAAGGCCGGCGCCAACGACCGGATCTGGAACGCGCTGGAGAAGCTGGCCGTGCGCGACCCGGGCACCTTCGTGGACTACTACGGCAACGACATCCTGGCCCTGATCAGCACGGCCTGGCTCGGTCCGGCCTACCAGATGACGTCGCAGGTCAACGTGGTCCGGCCCGGCGGCCAGGCCCAGGACCCGCACCGCGACTACCACCTGGGCTTCCTGTCCAACGAGACCGCGGCCCGCTACCCCGCCCACGTGCACCTGCTGTCACCGGTGCTGACCTTGCAGGGTGCGGTCGCCCACTCCGACATGCCGATCGAGTCCGGCCCGACCATGTACTTGCCGTACTCGCACGCCTACGAGCCCGGCTACCTGGCCTGGCGGCTGCCCGAGTTCCGCGAGTTCTTCGCCGACCGGTACGTTCAGCTGCCGCTGGTCAAGGGCGATGCCGTCTTCTTCAACCCGGCCCTGTTCCACGGCGCCGGCACCAACGTGTCCGCCGACGTGCAGCGGATGGCCAACCTGCTGCAGGTGTCCTCGGCCTTCGGTCGGGCCATGGAGACCGTCGACCGGGGCAAGGTGTCCCGGGCGATCTACCCGGTGCTGAAGGCCCGTCGGGAGGCCGACACCGAGGCCGGGTCCCTGAGTCGCGCGCTGGCCTGCGCCGCCGAGGGCTATCCCTTCCCCAGCAACCTGGACCTGGACGCCAACGTCGACGGGCTCACCCCGCGATCGCAGGCCCAGGTCGTCCAGCAGGGTCTGGACGACGGTTGGAGCGACGAGCGGCTGGACCGGGAGCTGACCGCGTACGACGACCGGCACCGTACGGATGCGATCTGATGGCCGCACTGGCCGACAAGATCATCTTGGTCAGCGGCGGCACCCAGGGTGTCGGGGCGGGCATCGCCCGAGCGGCGGCCCGCGAGGGGGCGACAGTGGTCGTCAGCGGCCGCCGCGCGGACGTGGGCGAGGCGTTCGTCGTCGAGCTGACCGACACCGGCGCCGAGGCGTCGTTCGTCCAGGCCGACGTAGCCGACATCTCGGCTGCCCAGACGAGCGTCGCCGCAGTCGTCGAGAGGTACGGCCGGATCGACGGTCTGGTCAACGCCGCCGGGCTGACCACTCGGGGCACGTTGCTGGACACGACTCCGGAGCTCTTCGACCAGCACGTGGCGATCAACCTCAAGGCCCCGTTCTTCCTGATGCAGGCGGCGGTCGCCGACATGATCAACAGAGGCGCCCCGGGCTCGATCGTCAACGTGATCACCATGTCGGCCCACGGCGGCCAGCCCTATCTGGCGCCGTACGTGGCCTCCAAGGCCGGCCTGGTCGGACTGACCAAGAACGCCGCCCACGCCCACCGCTGGGACAAGATCAGGATCAACGGGATCAACATCGGCTGGACCGAGACCATGGGCGAGGACGAGATCCAACGACGGTTCCACGGCGCGGGCGACGACTGGCTGGAAAAGGCCGGGGCGTCGTTGCCGATGGGACAACTGGGTCAGGTGGACGATGTGGCCCGACTCGCGGTACTCCTGTTGTCCGACGCCAGCGGGGTGGTCACCGGGTCGATCATCGACTGGGACCAGAATGTGCCGGGCGCCCACGACTGATGATCATGACGACAGAAGGACGCAGATGAAGATCGGACTGATCGGCCTCGGCCGGATCGGCAGCTACCACGCCGCCAACCTGGTCACGCTGGACGAGGTCGAGGAGCTGGTGGTCACCGACGCCGTGCCCGTGGCAGTCGCGTCGGCGGTGGAGCGCTTCGGTGCCACCGCCGTCAACTCGGTCAAGGATCTGCTCGGCGCCGTCGACGCGGTCATGATCACGGCCCCGACCTCGTTGCACCTGGCCCTGATCCAGCAGTGCGTGGCGGCCGGGCTGCCGACGTTCTGCGAGAAGCCGGTGGCTGAGGACCCGTACGCGGCCAGGGATCTCCTCGCCTGGGTCGAGGCCTCCGGGGTCCCGGTGCAGATCGGTTTCCCGCGGCGCTTCGACCCCGCGTTCGTCGCGGCCAAGACCGCCCTGGCGTCCGGCGAGCTCGGCTTCCTCACCACCGTCAGGTCCACCACGATGGATCCGGCCCCGCCACCGATGGCCTACATCGCCGGCTCGGGAGGGATCTTCCGCGACTGCGCGATCCACGACCTCGACGCGGTGCGCTGGGTGACCGGCCGGGAGGTCGTCGAGGTGTACGCCACCGGGGCGAACAAGGGCGACCCCGAGTTCACCGCTGTCGGTGACGTCGACACCGCGTCGGCCCTGCTCACCTTCGACGACGGCACGATCGGGGTGGTCAGCAACACCCGCTACAACGGTGCCGGCTACGACGTCCGGCTCGAGCTGCACGGCTCGGAGGGGTCGATGGCCGCCGGTCTGGACGACGGGCTGCCGATCAGATCGGCCGAGCCGTCGGTCACCTTCCCGGTCGGGCCGGCCCACACGTTCTTCATGGATCGGCTGGCCGCGGCGTTCCGGATCGAGGTCGCCGCCTTCCTCGACGTGGCGGCCGGACGGGTGCCCTCTCCGTGCACCATGGCCGACGGTCTGGAGTCGAGCTGGATCGCCGAGGCCTGCGTACGGTCGCTGACCGAGCACCGTCCGGTTCGGGTGAGCGAAGTTCGCTAGCGCGGTGCCGGGCGGTAGCGTCGCAGAGCGCCGTCGGGTATGGCCGCCCGCAACCGCAGCAGCAGGTCGGCGGCGGCCTCGATCGCCGGCGCGTCCACCTCGGTGAGGGCGAACAGCCGGTGGTCGACGATGCCGAGGCGGAAGAACACCGGGGGCGCGTCGACGAGGATGCCGGTCGCCGGACCGAACAGCTCTCGCAGCTTCGCGTCGTAGGCCCGCTCGTGGGAGTCATCGGCAGCGCCCGCCCAGCCGACGGCCCGCCCCGGCGGATCGAAGACGAACCGCTCGTCGAGCACCCGGTGGTCGATCCCACTGACGTGACGGCTGGTCACCGACCGGCGCGCGATCACCACCGGTGGTGGCTGGACCGGCAGCTCCAGCCACACGTAGCCCACGGCCAGGTGTCGGCCCGACGCGCGGGCGATCCCGATCCGTTTCCCGGGCGGCGACGGGATCGCCACGTGCACGGTCCCGCCGGCCCGCGCGAGGTCGGCGTTGACGAGCAGCTCCTCGGGGAAGTCGCCGATCTCGCCGACCGCTCGCACCAGCAGGGTGGCCCCGGATCGCACGGCCCCGAAGGCGCGTTCGACCGCCGGTTCGGCCGTCCACCCCGGGCGAGCGACGAACCGTCTGATCCGCCGTCGGTGATGCGGTTCGTACGCCAACAGCGCGGCCGCCGAGGCGACGAACCCGGCCCGCGGCAACCACACCAGCACGGCGAGGAGCGAGGAGGCCGCGAGCTCGGGGCTGATGGCGGCCGCCACGGCGAACCCGGTGCCGACCAGCAGGCTGATCAGCAGCACGGCCACCGCGACCGTGACCGACCGCGGAACGGCTCCGGGGTCGCGCACTACTTTCACGGGCCGAAGATATCCTCGCGAGGGGCTGTCGGGCCAACGTCTCGAATCGACCCGCCGTGATCAGGGGCTGTCGAAGACGATGCCGCCCAGGTGCCGGAACGTGACGGCACGGACGCCGCTCGACCAGACGTAGCTGAGCAGCTGGTGCTCGCACCCGCGACAGAGGAGCACGAGTCCGTCGGCGTCGAGCTCGACGACCGCCTCCGCCAGGGTCCCCCGATGCCGGCAGTGCCGGCAGTCGATGGTCGCGTCGGTGAGATCGACGCCGAAGACCTCGCTCAACGGACCGCCGGCCGCGTTGCCGTCCAGCCGCGCGATCGGCGAGCCGATGGTCGGCGGGTGGGTTGGTGTCATGATCACAGACCTCCGAAGCGTTCGGTGCGGATCCGATCCGCCCGGTGGCCGCGCTGCACCAGAATGCTGGCCACCGTCTCCACGAAGCCGGTCGGCCCGCACACGTAGACCAGCGGGTCGACGTCGGGGGGAAGGGCGAGCTCGGCGATGGTCGCGGCGTCGATGCGCCCGACCCGCCGACCGGTGCCGGCCGGCGCCTGGCGCGTGTGGACCCAGTCGAGGGTGAAGGTGCTGTCGACCAGCCCGGCCAGCTCGTCGGCGTACAGCGCGTCCGCTGTCGTCCGGACCGAGTACAGCAGCCGCATCGGCTCGGGCTCGGCGGTGGCGTGGTGGGCGCGCACGATCGACATCAGCGGCACGATGCCGGATCCGCCCGCGATCAGCTGCACCGGGCCCAGCTGGGTGCCGGACCAGACGAAGTAGCGCCCGATCGGACCGCGCACCTCGACCAGGTCACCGGGCCGGATCTCGCGGACGAGGTAGGGCGAGACCTCTCCCTCGACGTACTCGTCCACGCCGAGCTCGACGACCGGCTCCGGACCGTACGAGGCGATCGAGTAGGACCGGACCGCCTGATAGCCGTCGTCGGCCGTCAGTCGCAGATCCAGGTGCTGACCCGGTTGGTTTCCCGGCCAGCCGGGCACGTCGAGGACGATCAGCCGGGCGTGATCCGTGGCCGCTGTCGCGGAGACGACCTTGGCGACCAGCCAGTCCGAGACCCGTGAGCGCGAGCCGGTGGCCATCAGGAGTACCGGTCCTCGGTCCACGGGTCGCCGTACAGGCTGTAGCCGTTGCGCTCCCAGAAGCCCGGCTCGTCGGTCACCTGCAAGTGCAGCCCGCGCACCCACTTGGCCGACTTCCAGAAGTAGAGGTGCGGGATGAGCAGCCGGGCCGGACCGCCGTGCTCGGCCCGCAGCGGTCGACCGTCGAACTCGTACGCGATCCAGGCCTTGCCCCCGCGCAGATCGGCCAACGGGACGTTGGTCGTGTAGCCGCCGTAGGAGTGCACCATCGCGTACAGAGCACTCGTGTCGACCCCGGTGAGCAGGTGGTCCAGCGACACCCCGCGCCAGCGGGTGGCCAGCTTGGACCAGCGCGTCACGCAGTGGATGTCGACGGTGACGGTGTCGATCGGCAGCGCCATCAGCTCACGCCAGGACCAGGCGACGCGCTCGCCGTGCTCGGAGACCAGCTCGAACGACCAGCGGTCGGTGTCGATCCGCGGTGTCGGTCCGGCCGAGAGGACCGGGAAGTCGTCGGTCACGTACTGACCGGGCGGCACCCGCTGGTCCGGCTCTCGCCGCCGTGATCGGAATCCGCGGCTGACGATCGCCATCCGCCACCTCCTGGCCTGGTTGCTTTGCCGAACGGGGCGACAGCCCCTGGGCTCAGCCTAGTGACCAGAGACCTACGCCGGGCTGTCGACCTTGCAGCCGCAGAGTCCGCGCTCGTCGTGGACGTTCGGGAAACGGCAGGCCAACGGGATCCCCGGACGCCACCTGGTGGAACGGGCGCGCGGGTGCTTGTAGTTGCCCTTGTCGTCACGGGTCAGCACCTTGACGATGCAGGAGGGGCACCACGCCGTCTCGGCGCTGAGCGGCCACTCGGTTGCCAGCGAGTCGGTCGCCGTGTCCTCCTCGACCGCACGGATCCAGGCCTCGTCGACCTCGGCCTCGGTCAGCGCGACCAGCTCGGGCCCCTCCGGCGAGAACTTCTTGATCCGACGGCACGTCGCGAGATGCAGCTCGCGCGCGGCGTCGGAGTTCGTCACGGTGTTGGCGACGACCGGCTCACCGGTCACCCGGTAGACACGGCCTCGGAACAGGGCTTCGCGATCGTTGGTCACGCTGATGTTCACTTCTTCCCGCTGGATACCGCCGTGCCCGCGAGCGGGTGAGGCGGTGTCGAGCGACTAAGCCGCCGGGCTTTCGACGGGTTGGCACGCGGGCACTTTCGCCCCTTCGGAGGTGTAGAGGGTGGGCGATACTGGGTTCGAACCAGTGACCTCTTCGGTGTGAACGAAGCGCGCTACCACTGCGCCAATCGCCCTAGCCCCGGAGGGCGACGCCCACCATATCCCATGGGAGGCATCGGTTTCACATCCTGAACTCGGGCCCCACAGCCGGCCGCCCGGGCTCACGGATCGACGAGCTCGGTGCTCGTGGCCAGGAACTGCGCGGCGATCTCGGAGGTCCGGGGACCCGGCGCCGGGTAGTCCACGGCGTCCCACCGGGTGACGCCCTGCACGTCCCGCAAGGACGAGGTGATGAACACCTCGTCGGCCCCGGCGGCCGTCGCCAGCGTGAAGTCCTCCTCGACGATGTCGCACCACTCCAGCAGCACATCCCGCGTCACCCCGGCCAGCGGGCCCGACACCAGCGGCGGGGTGAGGATCCGGTTGCCGAAGACGCAGAAGATGTTGGTGCCGGTGCCCTCGCAGACGTCGCCGGCGGTGTTCAGGAAGATCGTCTCCGAGGCATCCCGGGCGTGCGCGTACGCGAGTCCGCGGACGTTCTCCCCGTACGACGTCGACTTCACCCCCGTCAGCGCCCCGTGCTCGTTGCGTCGCCAGGGCGCCGTCACGATCTCCACGGTGGGGGCCGGCGGCGCGGTCGGCTCGGCGATCACCACCAGGGTCGGCGGCCCGTACGCGGCCTGGGACCCGAGCGGCCCCACCCCGCCGGTGTACGTGATCCGGATCTTCCCGAACTCCCACACCTGGTCGGCGCAGACGGCCTCGATCGCGCCGCGGACCACTGCGTGGTCGGGCGGCGGGAGCTCCAGGGAGGCGGCCGATCTGGTCATCCGGTCGAGGTGCCGCTGGACCGCGAACGGACCGGCGGCGGTGATCTTGAGCGCCTCGAACACGCCGTCCCCCACCACGAACCCGTGGTCGGTGACCGGGACCGACGGCGTCTCGTCCGGCCCGTAGAGGCGGCCGTCGAACCAGATCGTCCTGGTCGAGGCGGTGGGGGTCGCGGCGGGCGCAGAGGGTGTGACGGTGGTCATGCCGCGAGCCTAGTCCGGACCCTCGCGAGTGGCTGAGACGGTTTGGACTCCACCCGTGACCTCGGCTAAGGTTCCTATCCGCGCCCGACTCCGGTCGGCGCACGCGGACGTGGCTCAGTTGGTAGAGCATCACCTTGCCAAGGTGAGGGTCGCGGGTTCGAATCCCGTCGTCCGCTCGGAGCGAGTCTCGCCCATCCCGCATGGGGAGGAGTGTTCTCCAGTCCATCCGGGAGGAGCGAGGCTTCTCAGGGTGGAGTGGCCGAGAGGCGAGGCAACGGACTGCAAATCCGTGTACACGGGTTCAAATCCCGTCTCCACCTCGGGCGATTGGCGCAGCGGTAGCGCGCTTCCCTGACACGGAAGAGGTCACTGGTTCGAACCCAGTATCGCCCACCAGCACCACCCCTGATCAGAGCGCTTCTGACTCGGCCAGACCCGGGTCTCGATCGGGTCAGTGCCCGGGGTCGGTCCTCGCCACCAGCGCGATCATCCGGCGCCGGATGACGTCCTCGACCTTGGAGACCACGCGTGCCTGCTCGGCCGGGTCCATGTCGGGAGGCAGCTGCTCCCCCACCTCACGGGCGAGCTCGGCGGTGTTCTCCGGCGAGGTCAGCGTGCGGGCGAGGGCGTCGGCAGCCAGCAGGTGATGGCCGTTCGTGCCGGACGCCGTTTGATCGACAGAAGACTCGGGGAGCACCGGCCGCACCCGACCGGCGGGGGTCTCGGCCACCCGGCGCGTCAGTGAGTCCGTCGGTCGGCCCAGGGCCCGGTCCAGCTCGATGATCAAGCGGGCCGTGTCCACGTCCTCGTCGGTGACCACGTGCCCGCTGTCCAGGATCTCAACCATCTGATCCCTCCTTCCGCACGGTCTCTTCCACTGCCTCCAGCGTACGCCTGGCCTCGTCGGGCGCGTCCCAGCTCACGGCAGCCCAGTGTCTCAGGGCCGTACTGGCCGCCTCGAGCTGTTCGGCGCTCAGGCTGCCGTGCTCCATCAGCCCGCGGAGGATGTCGCGCGCGGCCTGCCGTTGCTGCGGGTGATCGGAGTAGAGCGCCTCCAGCTGAGCATTCAGCAACGTCCCGATCTCGGCGGTCTTGCTGGACCGTCGGGCCCACCAGGCACCGACCAGACCACCGATGATGCCGCCCACGGGCAGCGCGATCGCCGTCAGCCAGTCCATCCCCGCACCGTACTGACCTGGTCGAGCGTCTCTCGGCCCGACCGGCATCGGCGCACCGGCCGAGAACCGGCCCCTCGCTCCTCGGGTCGTCGCGGACGTCCGGCGACACTATCCACCTACGCTGTGCGCGTGGCCGGCCCGAAGGACGTCAAGCGGGTCCTGTCCCGTCTGTGGCAACGGCTGCCCCGCCCGCTGCGGTCGGCTCTGTCCCAGGTCTGGGAGCTGATCAGCCGCACGGTCGGCATCTGCGTCCGCTACCGGGTCACCGGCCTGGCCGCGGAAGGGGCCTTCTTCGCGATCCTGTCGCTGCCGCCGCTGATCTTCGGTCTGGTCGGCGCCGTCGGCTTCGTGGCCCAGCGCTACGACGTCAAAACGCTGGCCGGCTTCCGCGAGCAGGCCCTCGCCCTGTCGAGCCGAGCCCTGACCCCCGATGCGGTCGCGACGGTGATCGAACCCACCCTCGACGACGTGCTCTCCGGTGGTCGGTTCGAGATCATCTCGATCGGGTTCCTGCTGGCCCTGTGGTCGGGATCGCGGTCGCTGAACGTGTTCGTGGACACCATCACGATCATGTACGGCCTCAGCGGGCAGCGCGGTCTGCTCCGGACCCGGGCCCTGTCCTTCGTGCTCTATCTGGTCTTCATGGTGGTCGGCATCATCGTGCTGCCGCTGGTGCTGGCCGGTCCGGGCGTGGTGGACGCCCTGCTGCCGGACCGCTTCTCCGCCATCGCGCTGCTCTACTGGCCGGTGGTGCTGGTCGGCACCGCCTGCTTCCTGGCCGGGCTCTATCACCTCTCCGTCCCGGTCCGGACCCGCTGGCTGTCGGAGATTCCGGGCGCTGCCCTGACCCTGCTGATCTGGCTCGGCGGCAGCTGGCTGCTCCGGGTGATCCTGGTCGCCTCCGCCGGCTCGACCACCATCTACGGTCCGCTGGCCGCCCCCATCGCGGTGCTGATCTGGCTGTTCGTCACGTGCCTGGCCGTGCTCATCGGCGCCGCCTTCAACGCCGCCATCGACTACGTCTGGCCGCGGCTGTCGGGCATCGACCACGCCCAGACCGAGTACGCCGACAGCAGCGTCCCGCCGAGCTCGCCCCGACTCACCGAGGTGCTGGCCGACGAGACCGCCGACAGCCCCGTCGAGGCACGGGCGGAGGCGCGCGAGCAGCCGCGTACCGGCTCCGATTCCCCGACCTGAGTCCGACACGCCGCTCGTTGTCTCATATCTTGGACACGCTTCTCACCTGTTGGAATTTCAACTTGCGATCGGTTCCTCGGTGACGAAAGGTGTCTGTATGCGTCACGCTCCCCTGCCCTTCTCCCGGACCCTCGTGGGTGCGGTGGTCGTGGGCGGCTGGGCGGCGGAGCTGACCGTGCGTCGCTTCGTCGACCTCGGGCGGACCAAGTCGTCGATGTGTCATCCAGCCTCGCGCTGATCGACCATCGACAACGTGCCGCCACCCCCAGCGGCACACCCCGCGACCGAGGACCCCGATGACCCAGACCCCCACCGACCGCCCCGCCCGTCCGGCCACGCCTCGGGCGGCGGCCGGCGAACGGCCCGCCCGACCCGCGCCCCGGGCGCGGAAGCCGCGCGGCGAGGGTCAGTGGGCGCTCGGCTACCGGGAGCCGCTCAACCCCAACGAGCAGTCCAAGAAGGACGACAACCCACTCAACGTCCGGGCCCGGATCGAGAACATCTACGCGCACCGTGGCTTCGCCAGCATCGACCCCGGTGACCTGCGCGGGCGCTTCCGCTGGTACGGGCTGTACACCCAGCGCAAGCCCGGTATCGACGGCGGCAAGACCGCCACGCTGGAGCCGCACGAGCTGGACGACGAGTACTTCATGCTCCGGATCCGTATCGACGGCGGCGCACTGACCAGCGAGCAGCTGCGGGTGATCGGGCAGATCAGCGTGGACTTCGCCCGCGACTCGGCCGACATCACCGACCGACAGAACGTGCAGCTGCACTGGATCCGGGTCGAGGACGTGCCGGAGATCTGGCGCCGGCTGGAAGCCGTCGGGCTGTCCACCACGGAAGCCTGCGGCGACTGCCCACGCGTCATCCTCGGCTCGCCGGTGGCCGGCATCGCCGCCGACGAGATCATCGACCCGACGTCGGCCATCGCCGACATCGTCGACCGCTACATCGGCGACCCGCAGTACTCCAACCTGCCGCGCAAGTTCAAGACCGCCATCACCGGTCACCCGCTGCAGGACGTGGTCCCCGAGATCAACGACGTCGCGTTCGTCGGCGTCGAGCACCCCGAGTACGGTCCCGGCTTCGACCTGTGGGTCGGTGGCGGTCTGTCCACCAACCCGATGCTGGCCCAGCGACTCGGGGCCTGGGTGCCGAGCGAGGAGGTCGCCGAGGCGTGGGCGGGTGTCTGCGGCGTCTTCCGTGACTACGGCTACCGCCGGCTGCGTACCCGGGCCCGGATCAAGTTCCTGATCGCCGACTGGGGCCCGGAGAAGTTCCGCGACGTGCTGGAGAACGAGTACCTGAAGCGCAAGCTGATCGACGGCCCGGCACCGCTCACCCCGGAGCGGCCGGGCGACCACGTGGGCGTCAACCAGCAGAAGGACGGCAACTTCTTCGTCGGTCTCTCCCCCATCGCCGGCCGGACGGGCGGCCAGAAGCTGATCGACCTCGCCGACCTCGCCGAGGCGCACGGGTCGTACCGGTTGCGCACCACGCCGATGCAGAAGATCCTGGTGCTCGACGTGGCACCGGACCGGGTCGACGCCCTGGTCGCCGGAGCCGAGGAGATCGGTCTGTCGGCCCGGCCGAACGCCTGGCGCCGCTCCGTGATGGCCTGCACCGGGATCGAGTTCTGCAAGCTCGCCATCGTCGAGACCAAGGCCCAGGCGGCCCGGGTGGTCGACGAGCTGGAGACGCGGCTCGGCGAGATCGACACCCCGATCACCGTCCACCTCAACGGCTGCCCCAACTCGTGCGCGCGCATCCAGGTCGCCGACATCGGGTTGAAGGGGCAGCTGGTGCCCGGACCGGACGGTGACCAGGTCGAGGGTTACCAGGTGCACCTGGGCGGCGGGCTCGCCCTGGACGCCGGCTTCGGCCGGAAGCTCCGGGGCCACAAGGTCACCGCTCAGGATCTCCCCGACTACGTCGAGCGGGTCGCCCGGAACTTCCTGGCCGCGCGCACCGACGGGGAGCGATTCGCTCAGTGGGTGGCGAGGGCCGATGAGACCGCACTCGTATGAGCACCCCGGACTCGGGACCTTCATCGGGGCATGCCAACCGGCAGGCGGTGCTGTACTGCCCGTACTGCGCCGAGGAGACCCTGTTCCCGCTGGAGGAAGGCGGCTGGGAATGCCGCAGCTGCCTCCGCGCGTTCACCGTGAGGTTCCTCGGGCTGAGACCAGCCCGGGGTCACGGAGGGCAGGTTCGACCATGACGGCACTCGATCAGAAGCTTCGCCACCCCCAGCCGGGCGACGATCTCAGCCAGCTGGCCCGGCGGGCCAACGAGGAGCTCGAGGGGGCGACGGCCACCGAGATCCTCAGCTGGGCACACGACACCTTCGGTGCCGGTCTGATGCTGACCTCCTCGCTGGCGGACACGGTGATGATCCACCTGGCCGAGCAGGTCGCTCCCGGCATCGACGTGCTGTTCCTCGACACCGGCTACCACTTCGTGGAGACGATCGGCACCCGGGACGCCGTCGCGGCGGTGCACGACGTCAACCTGATCACCCTGACCCCGGCGCAGACCGTCGCCGAGCAGGACGCCACCTGGGGCAAGGACCTGTTCTCGACCAACCCCGACCAGTGCTGCGCCCTGCGCAAGACCGCACCCCTGGACGAGGCCCTCGCGGGCTACACGGCCTGGGCCAGCGGCGTCCGGCGGGCCGACTCGGCCGCCCGCGCGAAGACACCGATCGTGTCCTGGGACCTGCGGCGCAAGATCATCAAGATCGCCCCGATCGCGACCTGGACCGACGACGACGTCGCGGACTACATCGAAGCCAACAGCCTGATGGTCAACCCGCTGCTCGAGGACGGCTATCCCTCGATCGGCTGCGAGCCCTGCACCTCCCGGGCCTCCGCCGACGACCCCCGGGGCGGCCGGTGGGCCGGGCTGGCGAAGACGGAGTGCGGGATCCACCTATGAGCACCCAGATCACCCAGGGCGCCACGCTCTGGTTCACGGGACTGCCGTCGGCGGGCAAGTCGACCATCGCCCACGCGCTGGAGGACCGGCTGACCGCCGACGGGGTCCGCGTCCAGGTCCTCGACGGCGACGCCGTCCGGCCGCACCTGTCGGCCGGGCTCGGCTTCAGTCGAACCGACCGCGACATCAACGTCACCCGGATCGGCTGGGTGGCCCGGCTGCTCGCCAGCCACGGCGTCGTCGTCCTGGTTCCGGTGATCGCCCCGTACGCCGACGCCCGCCAGCAGGTCCGTGACGACCACGCCGAAGCCGGCGTGCCGTTCGCCGAGGTCTTCGTGGCCACCTCCCTGCAGGTCGCCGAGGACCGCGACGTGAAGGGTCTGTACGCCAAGGCCCGCGCCGGGGAGATCACCGGCATGACCGGGGTCGACGACCCGTACGAGCACCCCACGACCGCCGAGCTGACCATCGACACCGCCGTCGTGCCACTGGAGCAGTCCGTCGCGCAGGCGTACGCGCTGCTGAACCGTCTGCTCAATCCGACCAAGGAGGGACGACCGCATGAGTGAGGCGATCCGACCGCTGTCCGAGCTCCAGGCCCTGGAGTCGGAGTCGATCCACATCTTCCGTGAGGTGGCTGCCACCTTCCGCACCCCGGTGATGCTGTTCTCCGGCGGCAAGGACTCCGTCGTCATGCTGCATCTCGCCGCGAAGGCGTTCTGGCCGGCCCCGGTTCCGTTCGGCGTGCTGCACGTCGACACCGGACACAACTTCCCCGAGGTGCTCACCTACCGCGACGAGGCCGTGACGTTCTACGGCGCCCCGCTCACGGTGGCCAAGGTGCAGGACTACATCGACGACGGCCGACTGCGGGAGCGACCGGACGGCCAGCGCAACCCGCTGCAGACCGTCCCCCTGCTGGACGCCATCACCAACGGCAAGCACGACGCCGTGTTCGGTGGTGGGCGACGGGACGAGGAGCGTGCCCGGGCCAAGGAGCGCGTGTTCAGCCTGCGCGACGAGTTCGGCCAGTGGGACCCGCGCAACCAGCGCCCCGAGCTCTGGTCGCTCTACAACGGCCGGCACCTGCCCGGCGAGCACGTCCGCGTCTTCCCGCTCTCCAACTGGACCGAGCTGGACATCTGGGACTACATCGAGGCCGAGAAGATCGAGCTGCCGTCGATCTACTACGCCCACGAGCGCGACGTGGTCGAGCGCGACGGCATGTGGATCGCCGTCACGCCGGTGACGCCGTCCCGGGACGGCGATCTCGTGGAGCGGCGCTCCGTGCGCTACCGCACGGTCGGCGACATGTCCTGCACGGCCGCGGTGCTGTCGGACGCCACCACGGTGGCCGACGTGATCACCGAGGTCGGGCTCAGCACCCTCACCGAGCGTGGTGCGACCCGTGCCGACGACCGGATGAGCGAGGCCGCCATGGAAGACCGCAAACGAGAGGGGTACTTCTGATGGCACCCACGCTGACGTCCACCAAGACCGGTCGCCGCACGCTGCTCCGGCTGGCCACGGCGGGCTCGGTCGACGACGGCAAGTCCACCCTGGTCGGGCGACTGCTCTACGACACCAACTCGGTGCTCACCGACACCCTCGACCACGTCGAGAAGGTCAGCAAGCGCAAGGGTCTGGCCAGTGCCGACCTCGCGCTGCTGACCGACGGTCTGCGGGCCGAGCGTGAGCAGGGCATCACCATCGACGTCGCCTACCGCTACTTCGCCACCCCGGCCCGCAAGTTCATCCTGGCCGACTGCCCCGGCCACGTGCAGTACACCCGCAACACCGTCACCGGCTCCTCCACCGCCGACGTGATCCTGCTGCTGGTGGACGCCCGCAACGGCGTGATCGAGCAGACCCGCCGACACCTGGCCGTGGCCTCGCTGCTCCGGGTGCCGCACGTGGTGCTCGCGGTCAACAAGATCGACCTCGTCGACTACTCCGAGCAGCGGTTCACCGAGATCGCGACCGAGTTCGCACAGCTGGCGCGCAGCCTCAATGTGCCCGACACCCACTGCATCCCGGTGTCGGCCACCGAGGGGGACAACGTGGCGCTCCGGTCGACGCGGATGCCCTGGTACGACGGACCAACCGTCCTGGGCTACCTGGAGACGGTCGACGCCACCCCGCTCACGACCTTCGCCGAGCTGCGCTTCCCGGTGCAGCAGGTGGTGCGGCCGCAGACGGCCGAGCTGGCCCCCTGGGCCTCCCGGACGCCCGATCTGACCGCCGACTACCGCGGCTACGCCGGCCAGATCGCGACCGGCCGGGTCCGGGTGGGTGACGAGGTCGTCGTCCTCCCCCGCGGCTCCCACACCACAGTGGTCGGCATCGACACCCCCGACGGTCCGCTGGATCTCGCGGTCGCCGGTCAGTCGGTGATCCTGCGGCTGGCAGGAGACATCGACGTGTCGCGCGGTGACCTGATCGCGTCCACCGACGCGCCGCCGGCCCCCGTACGCGAGGTCGCCGCCACGGTGTCCTGGCTGGCCGACCGCGAGCTCATGGTCGGCGCCCGGGTGCTGGTCCAGCACGGCACGTCGCTGACCAAGGGTCTGATCCGCTCCATCGAGGCCAAGCTGGACCTCGGCGGCGACGGCGAGCACCCGGTCTGGGTGGACAGCGACCGGTTGGCGCTGAACGACCTGGCCCGGATCCGGATCGCTTTCGCCAGCCCGCTGCCGATCGACGCCTACAACGAGTACCGCAGCACCGGGGCCTTCATCCTGGTCGACGCCGCTGACGGCTGGACGCTCGGCGCCGGCATGGCCGGCCCACCCGCTTTCACCGTCGAGCACCGACACGCGCCCGACGAGTTCGACGAGTTCGAGACCGAGAGGCTCCCCTCATGACCGCACCCTCGCTCATCCTGGTCGGCTACGGCAGCCGCGACCCGCGGGTCGCCCAGGTCAGCCACGACATCCGGGCCGGCGTGCTGGCCATCCGCCCCGAGCTCGACGTGCACATCGCCTTCGTCGGCGACGGCCAGCCCAACGGTGTGCAGGTGGCGACCAAGCTCGCCAAGCGGGGCGTCGACGAGGCGGTGATCGTGCCGCTGCTGCTCTCCGACGCGTTCCACGCGCACGCGGAGTTCCCGGCCCTGATCGCCCAGATCGCGGCCACGACGTCCGGACTGAAGGCGACCGCTTCCCGGCCGATCGGCCCGGAGGCGCAGCTGCTGTCCGTGGTCGACCGCCGGTTGCGCGATTCGCTGCGAGCCCGGCGCGTCAGCGAGCTTGACGGTCTGGTCTTCGCCGCGGTCGGCAGCACCGACGTCCGCAGCAACGCCATCGTGACCCGCCGCGCCCGGCAGTGGGCGACCCACCACCGACTGCCCTGCGTCACCGCGTTCGGTGCGGTGTCCGGCCCGACGGCGGCCGAGGCGGTCCGTACGCTGCGCAGCCAGGGCCGCCGGCACGTGGCCGTCGGCAGCTGGTTCCTGGCTCCGACCCCGCTGTTCGTCCGCGAAGAGACCGCGGCCCTGGCCGCCGGCGCGGTAGCCGTCTCCGACCCCCTGGGGGCCGGACCCGAGCTCGCCGAGGTGGTGTTGAGCCGCTACGTGGTGGCGGCGATGGAGCTGGTGGATCTGGAGTCGGAGGTCGCGGTCGAGACCGAGGACGCCCCGGTCCGGCACCTCAGCGTGGTCAGCGCCTGACGGACGCCGAGTTGTCAGCGTGAGTGGTCGCTCTGGCCACCACTCACGCTGACAAGTCGGGCGGTCAGTGGCTGGCCGGACCGACCGTCACGTTCGCGTTCCGGTTGGTCTTCAGGTCGAAGAACGCATAAGCCGCCACGACGGCGAGGCAGAACGCGACGATCAGGAAGCCGATCGCCTGGCTGCCGGTGGCGTCCGCCACCAGGCCCTGGACCGGCGGGATCAGCGCGCCACCGAGAATGGCCATCACCAGGCCGGCCGCACCGAACTTGGTGTCGTCGCCGAGACCGTGCAGGGCCACCCCGTAGATGGTCGGGAACATCAGTGACAGCGACGCCGAGATGCAGACGATGGCGAGCAGACCCACGATGTTCTGGCTGAACACACCGATCAGGGCCAGCACCACACCCGTGGTGGCCATCACCATCAGCAGGCGGGTGGGCCGGAACTTGCCCAGCAGCCAGAACATCACGAACCTGGAGATCAGGAACAGGATCAGGCTGGCTTGCAGGAAGTAGCCGGCGGTCCGTGGCGCGTAGCCCAGCACCTCTTCGGCGTACAGGATCGTGAACGACCAGGTCGCCACCTGCGCGGCGATGTTGAAGAACTGGGCGACCACGCCGAAGCTGTAGTGCCGGTTCTTCATCAGCCGCGGGAAGACGCCCTTCTGGGCGTGCGGATGGGCGCCGCCGACCTCGTGCTCGTGCACCTCCAGCGGGTTCTCCATCTTGCTGAAGAAGATCAGGATCCAGATCAGCACCAGAACGGCGGCGATCCCCAGGTACGGGCCGAGCACCAGGGAGAGGTCGTGCTCCTGGGAGTCGACCAGCGCCTGCCCGCTCAGCCCGGCCCGGTCCGCGTCTTTGGTCAGCCTCGGCAGGATCAGCGCCGTGCCCAGCAGCACGCCGATGTTGGCGCCGACCGGGTTGAACGACTGCGCCAGGTTGAGGCGCCGGGTCCCTGTCTCCTCCGGACCCATGGCGATGACGAACGGGTTGGCCGAGGTCTCCAGGATGGACAGACCGGCGGCGAGCACGAACAGGGCCATCAAGAACACGCCGTAGGTGAGCGTCCAGCTGGCCGGCAGGAACAGGAAGCCACCGATGGCGGCCAGGCCGAGGCCGGTGAGCACACCGGTCTTGTAGCCGAACCGCTTGTTGATGAAGGCCGCCGGAATGGCCAGCAGGAAGTACGCGCCGTAGTAGGCGAAGGTGACCAGCGCCGACTGGAAGTTGGTCATGTCGAAGATCTTGCGGAAGACGCCGACCATCACCTCGGAGAGGTTGGCCGCCGACCCCCAGGCGGCGAAACAGGCCACGAGCAGGATGAACGGGACCTTCAGGCTGGGGTAGACGAGAGCGTCGTGGACGGTCTCGAACTCCTCCTTGTGATGATCCGTCGTTTCGGAGGTCATGATTGTCCCTTCTTGCCTGCACACGGGGAAGAACTCGCCGCGGTCATCGCGGGAGTCCGGCGCAGGTCTCGGAGTTCGAACCTAGTCTGGAACGGTTTCCCGCGCCAGACCTTGGCATGCGACTCGGAGAAATCAGCCGGGCAGCTTCTCGTGGAACAGATTGAGGTCGGACGGCCGGCGCAGCAGCGGCTCGAGCTCACGGTTGCCGCGCTGGTTGTGCTCGGAGGCCATGTGGTCGTCCCAGGCCGCCCGGGAGGCGAACTTCTCGATCATGACCCAGCTGTCGTCGTCGGAGCCCTCCACCAGGTGCATGAAGTCGCAGCCCTCCTCCTGCATGGAGGCGGCGCGCATCCGATGCAGCTGGGCCTCGGCCTCGGCGAGCTTGTCGATCTTGGGGTAGATCGTCACCACCAGGAACAGCGGCGTGGTCTTGTCGGGCATGTCTCCTCCTCAGAGATCAGTCCGCATCACAGGGCCGCGAGGCGCTGCTTCTCGGCTTCCACATCGAAATCGGCCTGAGGCCAGGTCAGTCCCAGGGCGCCGAGCTGCTCGTTGATCAAGGCGGCCACGGCCCAGTTGCGGTACCACTTCCGACCGGCCGGGATCACGAACCACGGGGCTGCGTCAGTGTTGCACCGCTGCAGGGCGTCGGCGTACGCGGCCTGGTAGTCCGGCCACTTCGCGCGCACGTCGAGGTCACCGGGGTTGTACTTCCAGTGCTTGGTCGGGTCGTCCAGTCGCTCCTGCAACCGCTCCCGCTGATCATCAGGGGTGACGTGCAGGTAGCACTTGATCACCACCGTGCCGGCGGCCACCAGCTTGGCCTCCCAGGCGTTGATCTGGCTGTAGCGCCGCGACCACACCCGCTTGCTGACCAGCTGGTCGACCCTCGCGATGAGCACGTCCTCGTACTGCGAGCGATCGAAGATCCCGATCATGCCGGGATCCGGTAGGGCGTTGGTGATCCGCCAGAGGAAGGGGTGGCTACGCTCCTCGGCGGTCGGCGCCTTGAACGAGGTGATCTTGACGCCCTGCGGATCGACCAGACCGATGGCCTTGCGGATGATGCCGCCCTTGCCGGAGGTGTCCATGCCCTGCAGGATCACCAGCACGTTGCGCCGGGTGTCGTCGGCCCGACCGTTGGCGAACAGGCACTCCTGGCGGTCGGCGAGGTCGACGCCGAGCTGGTCCATCAGGGCCGGCGCGTCGTCCTTGTCGGCGCCCGGGAAGCCCGGTGTGGCCCGGCTGTCGAGGGCGTCGACGTCCACCGGTCCGGGCGGCAGCCGAAGCGTCTCGGTGAGGGTCGGCTGCCGGACCGGCACCTCCGCGTCGGCGCTGCTCTTCTTCGACTTCTTCTTCGAGCCCATGGCGGCATTGTGCCGCACGGCACCCGGGTCGTCGGAGGGACCGGGCTGTCAGGATGGTGGGGTGCGCCTCCTCCACCACGTCGACGGCCGACCCGCCGGTGCGCTGACCAGGGATGACCTCATCACCCTCTACCGCTGGCCCGGAGGCGGTGGGGTCCCGCACGTGCGCAGCAACTTCGTCGCCACCCTGGACGGTTCGGTGCAGGGTCTTGACGGCCGGTCCGGATCGATCAACACCGAGAGTGACCATGAGGTGTTCGCCCTGCATCGCGGGCTGGCGGACGTGATCTTGGTGGGCGCCGGGACCGTTCGAGACGAGGGCTACCGGGCCGTCGATCTCCAGCCCTGGCAGACTTCTCTGCGTTCGACCGAGGGCCTCGCGCCGTATCCGACGCTGGTCGTGATCACCGGCTCGCTGCGACTCGACCCGGCCTTCGCCGACCCGGCGTACGAGCACGGACCGGTGGTCGTGGTGACCTCGTCGGAGCACGACGAAGCGGCCGTACGGCCCTTCCAGGACCGGGGTGCCGAGGTGCTCCGCTCCCCAGGTGGCACGATCGAGCTCGCCTGGATGCTCGATCAGCTGGCGACGGCGGGACTGACCCGGGTGCTGTGCGAGGGCGGACCACGTCTGCACCGCGACCTGATCGCGGACGGACTGCTGGACGAGCTGTCGCTGACGCTGGCGCCCAGTGCGGTCGGTGGCGTCGGGCACCGCTCCACGTCCGGGGCGGCGCTGACCGAGCGGGCCGACTTCGAGCTGGCCTTCGTGCTGCTGGGCGACGATCAGACGCTGTTCACGAGCTATCGGCGTCGCCGGTAGCGGAGTCCTTGCCTACTGCTCGATCCGGTTGCCCTGCTCGTCCCAGTGCTCGGCGACCTTCTTGCTCGGCTGGACGCGGGGCGGCTCGCCGGGCATCTTCGGGTAGTCCGGGGGGAAGTTCAGCTCGCCGCCGGGAAGCGTCTCCCACAGCTCGAGCAGGGGCGCCAGCGGGAAGGCCTCGTCGTCCATGTCGGCCCACGGGTCACCCCCGGCCAGGTAGTCCGGCACCGTGGTCAAGTTGAGCTCCGCCGGATCGCTGACCTCGGCGAGCGCGGCCCAGGTCAGTGGCGTGCTCACCGGCGCCCCAGGGCGGGCCCGCAGACTCCAGGCGCTGGCGATGGTCCGGTCCCGGTTGTTCTGGTTGAAGTCCAGGAAGATCCGCTCGCCGCGCTCCTCCTTCCACCACGCGGTGGTCACGCCGTCATCGCGACGCTCGAGCGCGCGGCCGAACCCGATGGCGGCGTGTCGGACGTCCTCGAAGGTGTGGGTCGGCTGGATCCGGACGTAGATGTGCACGCCCCGGTTGCCGCTGGTCTTCGCGTAGCCGCGGAGTCCGAGCTCCTCCAGCAGCTCCCGGGCGACGTCGGCGACCCGACGCGCATCGGCGAAGGACGTGCCCGGTTGCGGGTCCAGGTCGAGCCGCAGCTCGTCGGGATGGTCGACCTCCGGCCGCCGCACGGGCCACGGATGGAAGGTCAGCGCGCCCATCTGCGCAGCCCAGACCAGCGACGCGGGCTCGGTCGGGCAGAGCTCGCCGGCCGTGCGGCCGCTGGGAAAGGTGATCTCGACGGACTCGACGAAGTCGGGCGCTCCTCTGGGCAGCCGCTTCTGGTAGAAGCCGTCCCCCTCCCGGTCCTGCGGACCGGTGGCGAGTCGCATTCCCTCCCGCCACCCGTCCGGCCAGCGCTCCATCGCCGTCGGCCGGTCGCCGAGCGCCCGCATCAGCGGTTCGCCGACCGAGGCGAAGTACCGGCAGACGTCGAGCTTGGTGATCGCCGGCGTACGGTCCGTGGCCTCGTAGACCACCCGGTCGGGGCTGCTGACCCGTACCTCGCGCTCCCCTACCGCCACGACCGCTGCCGGAGTCTTCGCCATGGAGCCCAGCGTGCCGCACCGGGGAACAGGGCTTGACCGAGGGGTGTTGAGTGGAGGCCATCCAAGGAGGAACCATGACAGACACGAATCGCGCGACCCCCAACCCGGCAGCCACGGTAGGCAAGGTCGTCAAGTCCGAGGCCGAGTGGCGTGCCCAGCTGACCCCGATGGAGTACAAGGTGCTTCGCGAGGCCGGCACCGAGCGCGCGTTCACCGGCGAGTACACCGACACCACGACCGAGGGCGTGTACCGCTGTCGGGCGTGCAACGCGGAGCTGTTCCGCAGCGACCAGAAGTTCTCCTCACACTGCGGCTGGCCCTCGTTCTTCGCTCCGTTGGCCGAGGACCGGGTCCGCTACATCGAGGACGGCAGCCTCTTCATGAAGCGCGTCGAGGTCCGCTGCGGCACCTGCGACAGCCACCTGGGTCACGTCTTCTCCGGTGAGGGGTACGACACCCCGACCGACCAGCGCTACTGCATCAACTCGGTGTCCTTGACGTTGGAGAAGAAGGCCTGAGCCAGCGGTCCGGCCGGCGCTACGACGGGGCCACCCGCTGGAACAGCAGGTGGTCCTGCCAGCGTCCCGCGATCTGCAGGTAGCGCGGCGCCAGCCCGATCGGGGTGAAGCCGTTGCGCTGGAGCACCCGCTGCGAGCCGAGGTTGTGCACGAGGGTGGCGGCCTGCAGACGGTGCAGGCCGCACGTCCCGAACGCCAGCTCGGCCGTGCTGGCCACCGCCGCGGTGGCGACTCCCCGGCCGGTGCTCTCCTGGCTCACCCAGTAGCCGAGGTGCGCGGACTGGAAGGCGCCACGCACGATGTCGTTGACGTTGATGCGGCCGACGATCCGATCGCCGTCGGTGATGACCAGGGGTACGGTCGAGCCGGCGGCATGGCGGGCGAGCGACTCGGTGATCAACCGGCGTTGAACGCGCTCGGTCGCGTAGTCCGCGTCGCGGGCGGGATCCCAGGGCGCGAGGAACTCGCGGTTCCGCACGACCAGCGCGGTGATCTCGTCCACGTCATCGACCGACACGAGTCGAATACTCACCGACCCGCTCATCCTGGGCCGTCCATCCGCCGACGCAGCCAGGCAGTGGTCGAGTCCGCCTGCGCCTGCTGGAACGCGCGCAGCGTCGGCAGACCCGGGGCACCCGGCTGCCGACCGGCATCGGTGAAGAACGCGCACATCCCGGCGAGGCACCCGGTGATCAGCGACGGGTCCACGCTCGGCAGGTAGCGGGCGATCAGGTCCTCGGGGTCGTGACCGCCGTACAGGTCGATGTTGATCAGCAGCAGGAACCGGTCCAGCCAGTCCGGCCCGATCAGCGCCCACGGCCAGTCGACGACGACCACGGAGCCGTCGGGGCGGACCAGCAGGTTGTCGGCCCGGATGTCGCAGTGCACGACTGTGTCGCCTTCCAGCCGACGCAGGGTGCCGGCCGACAGCTCGATCAGCTCGTCGAGCCGACCCGCGACCCACTGATCGAGGCCGGGGTGCGGCTGATCCCGAAGCCGCTCCCAGCCGCCGAAGATCGAAGCCAGGCCCTCCGCCACCGGACGCAGACCGGAGATCGGGCTCGGGGTGAGGTCGAGCGCGAGCGCCGCGAGCCCGCCCATGGCGGCGTCGACGTGCTCAGCACTCCACGGGACCGGCGGACAGTCGCCGTCGATCTCCTCCATGGCCAGGACGATCCAGTGGCCGTCGTCGTACCGCCCGATCGGTCGGGGCACGCGCGGACTCCGGGCCAGCGCGTCGAGGTAGTCGGCTTCCCGCCGGAGGAGATCGGGTGAGTCCGGATTCTGGTCCGGGCTGACCGCCTTGACGAAAGCCCGTCGTCCAGTCTCGGTGCGCACCCGGTCGGCTGTTCCCGGGGAGAATCCGCCGGCCTGACTCTCGGCACTGATCACCCGGCCACCGAGGACCGCCTCGATCCCCCGCCGGACGTCGGTGGGCAGATCCGTCCAGCTGATCCTCTGGCCGGTGGCGGGTGGTGCAGGCACACCTCATCGTGACACGGTTGCCGCTTGGCAGACTTGCGGATTATGAGCGGCTACTCGTGAGCGGCGTCGACGGTCCGTACGTGCTGGTCGGCGGTTGGCCGGGGTCGGGCAAGACCACGCTCGCCCGAGCTCTGGCCACCCGGCTCGGCCTCGCCTACCTGAGCAAGGACGATCTCAAGGAGTCGCTCTGGGAGCAGTTCGGCGCACCGACGTCGGTCGAGGACTCGCGCCGGTTGGGCGAGGCCGCGGTACGCGTGCTGCTGCGGCTGGCCCGCGACTGCCCGGGTGCGGTGATCGACAGCACCTGGTACGACTACACCCGACCGCTGGTGGCGCAGCTACCGGGTCGAATCGTCGAGCTGCGTTGTCTGGTGGGCATCGAGACGGCTCGAGCCCGGTACGCGGCCCGGCACCGAGGCTCGGGTCACCTGGATGATCAGCGGACAGAAGTTGAGCTGTGGGGCAACCCGGTGGCTCCGCTCGGTGTCGGGGGACTGGTCGAGGTCGACACCGAGGGCCCGGTCGACGTCGAGGCCGTCGCCGCGATGATCATGATCGACGGGGATGGATACTGATGGAGCTCGCCGAGAGGTATCCCGCGCTGCACCGGCCCGACAGGTGGGACTGGGCCTCGATCACCATGCAGTTCCAGACCCGGCTCCCGGCCGATCGGCTGGTGTCGAGCACCCACGCGGTTGCCTTCGTGGGCGAGCAGGTGATCTTGTGCCGGGACGAGCGTCCGGGCATCTGGTTCCTGCCGGGCGGGACCCGGGAACCGGATGAATCAGTTCCCGACTCGCTCGCCCGCGAGCTACTCGAGGAGGCCGGTGCCCGCCTGCTCGGGGACTTCCACCCGATCGGCGCCCACGTGGGGGTCTCCGATGCCGATGGGCCCTACCGACCGCACCTGCCGCATCCCGAGAAGGCGTGGCTGTGGGGCTGGGCGGACGCCGAGATCGTCGGCCCGCCGTCACTCCCCGACGACGGCGAGCGCGTCGAGGAAGTGAGGCTCTTCCCGGTGCGGGAAGCCGCTCGCCTGGCGGTCGCGGATGCCGTGTGGCTGGGCGAGCTGATCATGTTCGCGGCCGAGTGCCGGGAACATGCTCGCTCGGGCTGACCCTTGTGCTCGGCGGCTCCGCCTACACCCATCACCTCTGGCGCACCGCCGGCAAGGCGCCGTCGAAGGCTGCGCTGTCGTAAGATCGGCGTCAGCGTCGCGTGCGCTGGCGGACTGCGTCAGGCATGGAGGCGCCGAACCGGAAGGGTGTCGTCATGACTCTTTCCTCTCTTTCCCTCGCGTGAGCCCGGGAGACACCAGCAGGCTGATCGCCTGGCACCGTGAGCTTTCCGCGGCGCACGCCCGTCTCCGCGCCGCACTGGAGCTGGCGCAGGACTCGCTCACCGATCCGCAGCTCAGCGACCCGCACGCCGCCAGTCGTGACCTGCTGCTCTACTGCCTCGGCTTCTGCTCCGCACTCGGCGGCCACCATCGCAGCGAGGATGCCGGGCTCTTTCCCGAGCTCGTCGGGCGCCACCCCGAGCTGGACGAGACCATCGCCTACCTGAAGCAGGACCACTCGATGATCGCGCACCTGCTCAGTGGACTGGAGAAGGCCATCCGGTCGCAGGCGCCGCCCGAGGCGATCGGTCGTCACCTGGAAGGCCTGGCCGCGATCATGGAGTCGCACTTCCGGTACGAGGAACGACAGCTGCTCACGGTGCTGGCCACCCTCGACCTGGATGCGACCGTGCCGGACATGCTCGGCCCGCTCTGAGCGGACAGACGCCAGCGATGCTCTAGGCTCGCCGACCATGGCACAGGTGGTGGTGTGGGCTCGGCGTGAGCATCTGGACCGGCATCGACCGGCACTGTCGGACGCGATCCACGGGGCGGTGATGGCGGCGTTCGACTACCCGCCCGACAAGCGATTCCACCGCTTCGTGGGCCTCGGCCCCGAGGACTTCGTCCACCCGCCCGACCGGGGCACCGACTACACGATCATCGAGATCTCGATCTTCGCCGGCCGCAGCGAGGAAGCGAGACGGCGCTTGATCGCCGAGCTCTTCGACCGGCTGCAGCAGGAGGTCGGGATCGATCCGCACAGTGTGGAGATCACCATCACCGAGACTCCGCGGGTCAACTGGGGCATCCGCGGCCGCAACGCCGCCGACCTCGAACTCGGCTATCGCGTCGACGTCTGACCGCGGCCGTGCCAACCTGGTCGGATGCCTTCCGCTGACGACCTGCTCGCCGCGTACGACGCCCAGCTCCGGACCGATGCGGAGACCCCGAGCGCCGTCCGGGTCGATGAGCTCGGACCGCTGCGGCTGGTCACGTTCGCCGGCGGACGGGGCTTCATCACGTACGCCGATCTGGGCGGTGCCGACGCCACGACCATCAGTGGTTGGGTCGCCGAGGCGCTCGGCTACTTCCGCGAGCAGCCCGAGATCACCCGGGTGGAGTGGAAGACACGGGGACACGACATCGCCCCCGGACTCCACGAATCCCTGCTGGAGCGAGGATTCGTACCGGAGGAACCGGAGTCGATCATGATCGGCGAGGCTCGCCTGCTGGCCGTCGACGTGGCCCTCCCCGCGGGCGTGAGCCTGCGCCGGGTGACCCGTGAGACCGACGTCCGGGCCATGTGCGTGATGGAGAGCATCGCGTTCGGCGACGACGACTCCGAGGAGATGACGCGGGCCCTCCTGGACCGCCTCGGCCTCGACGACGGGATGGAGCTCTGGGTCGCCGAGGCGGACGGCCAGATGATCAGCGCGGGACGCCTCGAGCCGGTGGCCGGCACCGAGTTCGCCGGTCTGTGGGGCGGCGCCACCCTGCCGCAGTGGCGTCGCCGTGGGGTCTACCGCGCGCTCACCGCCGCTCGGGCTCGCTCCGCCCTGGCCCTGGGGAGGTCGTTCCTGCACAGCGATTCCACCGAGTTCTCCCGGCCGATCCTGGAGCGGTCCGGTCTCGTCAAGGTGTCGACGACGACGCCGTACGAGTGGCGCCGCTGAGGTCTCCCTCGCGGCTCACCAGGAGCCGAGGATCTCCTTCAGCTCCCGGCGACGACCGGTGTAGAAGGGCAGCTCCTCGCGGGTGTGTCGGCGAGCTGCCGCAGCGCGCAGCGCCCGCATCAGGTCGACGATCCGGTGCAGGTCGTCCGCTTCGAACGCCAGCAGCCACTCGTAGTCACCCAGCGCGAACGACGACACCGTGTTGGCCCGCACATCCGGGTACGGCCGCGCCATCATCCCGTGCTCGGCGAGCATCGCGCGGCGCTCATCCTCGGGCAGCAGGTACCACTCGTACGAGCGCACGAACGGGTAGACGCAGAGGTGCGCCTGTGGCTCCTCGCCCGCCATGAACGCCGGCACGTGACCCTTGTTGAACTCGGCCGGACGGTGCAGGCCCAGCTGAGACCACACCGGGGTGAGTGACTTTCCGAGGGCGGAGCGGCGTACCGCGTGGTAGGCGTCCTGCAATGTCTCCGAGGTCGGCGCGTGCCACCACACCATCAGGTCAGCATCGGCTCGCAGACCGGCGACGTCGTACCAGCCGCGGATCTCCAGGTCACCGCCCTCGGTCGACGCTGCCACCTCGGTCAACGCCGTCAGCGCCACCTCCTCCGGCGCCTCGGTCAGCGCTCCACTCTGCTGGAACACCGACCACATCGTGTACCTGATCGTGTCGTTGATCTGCCGCGCCTTCATGCACCCACTCCTACCACCGCCGGCTCCTCGCCTGCCCCCAGATCCCGGGTGATCTTGTTCACGGCCACGTCCGCCGAACCGAGGCAGGCCGCGATCCCCACACCGTCGTACGCCGCCCCGCAGACCGCCAGGCCGCGGCGCCCGACCAGCTCGGAGCGGAGTCGCCCGACCAGCTCGGGGTGACCGACCTCGTACTGTGGCAGCCCGCCGCCCCAGCGCTGCACCGTGCTCTCCACCACCTCGACACCTGACCAGCCCGGCAACCCGCGCAACTCGGCCACCGTGCGATCGATCAGCGCTGGATCGTCGACCTGCAGCAGCTGCTCCTCCCCGATCCGACCGACACTGGCTCGCACCGCGTGCACGTCGTCGCCCCAGGCGTCGGTGACCCGCCCGCGCAGCCAGCCCCACTTGGTCGAGGAGTGCGTCACCGCCTTGACGGTCGGCAGCTGCCCCGGCGGCACCAGCAGTCCCGAGCCCAGCGGCTCCACGCCCCGGAGCGCGAGGGCGACCACGGCCATCGAGGCGTACGGGATCGCCGCGAACCGCTCCGCCGATGCGGCCAGCCCGGTCAGCAGTCGTCCGCTGGCGGCGGCGGGTGTGGCCAGCACGACCGCGCGCGCGGCGACCTGCTGCGGGTCCCGGGTCGAGCCGACCGTCAGCCGGTACCCGTCGACGGTCGCGGCCAGCTCCCGGACGGTGGTCGACGTCCGTATCTGCACCCCCCGGACGGTCAGACTGCGAACCAGAGTGTCCACCAGGGTGACGATCCCGCCGTCCAGTCCGCCGAACACCGGGCCGTCCCCGGGTCGGCGGAGCTGCGCCGCGTGCCCGCTGAGGGGTCCGCCGGCCCGGACCTTCGCGAACAGGGCGGCGTTGACGGCCTGGAACGAGAGCCGGCGGGACTGCCCGGCGTACACACCACCCAGCAGCGGTTCCAGCAGCCGGTCGGTCACCTCCGGGCCGAACCGCTCGTCGAGCAGCAGACCGATCGGCACGTCCTCGGTCAGCGCCGGAGCGGGCAGGAACGGCTCCTGCAAGGCCCGCGCGAAGCCTTCCGGGGTCAGCAGGACGCTCAGCGCGTCGAGGTCGGCGGGCACGCCCATCGCGGAGGGCGGCAGCTCGACGGCCCGGCCGTCCACGTACACCCGCGGTTTGGCGTCCGTGGGATGCACCAGCAGCTCGTGGAGTCCGAGCTCGTCGATCAACGACACCGCTTCGGGACGACGGACCAGCACCGACTCGGCACCGCCGTCCACCTCCAGGTCCCCGAGCCGGACGCCCGCGATCTTGCCGCCGAGTCGGGGCGAGCCCTCGACCAGCAGCACCGACAGCCCGGTCAGCGTCAGGCGCCGGGCGGCCGCGAGACCGGAGATGCCGCCCCCGACCACGACGACATCGATCACGCCCGGGCCACCCGGCGAAGGTCGCCGCCCTCCTCGTGCACCAGGTCGACGATGCGCTGCAGCACCGCCGGATCGGTGTCCGGCGGCACCCCGTGACCGAGGTTGAACACGTGACCGGGCGCTGAGGCGCCGGCCGTGATCACCGCGCGGGTGCGCTCAGCCACCACCGGCCACGGGGCCCCGAGGAGGGCCGGATCGAGGTTGCCCTGCACCGCGTAGCGGTGACCGAGCCGGCGGTCCGCCTCGTCCAGCGGAATCCGCCAGTCCACCCCGACCACGTCGGCGCCGGCCGCGGCCATCGCAGGCAGCAGCTCGCCGGTACCGACCCCGAAGTGGATCCGCGGCACCCCGAGCCGCCCGACCGCTTCCAGCACGTGGGCCGAGTGCGGCTGGACGAACTTCGTGTAGTCCGCCGCGCTCAGGCTGCCGACCCAGGAGTCGAACAGCTGGACGGCGCTCGCTCCGGCCTCGACCTGGGCCGTCAGGAAGGTCGCCGAGATCTGGGCGAGCCGCTCGCAGAGGTCGTGCCAGACGTCCGGCCGCGACACCATCAGGGCCTTGGTCCGGGCGTAGTCCTTGCTGGGCCCGCCCTCGACCAGGTAGCTGGCCAGCGTGAACGGGGCCCCCGCGAACCCGATCAACGGCCGCTCCCCCAGCTCGTCCACCAGCAGGGCGACGGCTTCGCTCACGTACGGGATCTGGTCGATCGCCAGCGGGCGCACCCGCTCGAGGTCGGCCGCCGACCGGATAGGTTCGGCGATCACCGGACCGGTGCCGGGCACGATGTCCAGGTCGACGCCGGCCGCCTTGAGCGGCACCATGATGTCGGAGTAGAAGATGGCGGCGTCGACGCCGTACCGGCGCACCGGCTGCAGGGTGATCTCGGTGACCAGGTCGGGCCGGGCGCAGCTGTCCAGCATGGAGATGCCGACCCGCAGCCGCTTGTACTCCGGCAGCGATCGCCCGGCCTGCCGCATGAACCACACGGGCACCCGGTCGTCGTCCTGGCGCCGGTGACAGGCGGCCAGGAAAGGGCCGGTGATCGTAGGACTCGTCACAGCACTGGGGATCGACTCGACGGGTGACACGTGCCGATCCTTCCACGCCGCTGCCGGGCATCCTCCCGGCGCGTCGCAGCAGGTCGTTGTCGGTGCCGCCGCTTACGCTCGACCAGTGCCAGCCAACTCCGACGTGGCCGCGGCCCCGACGCCCTTCCAGCGGGCCGCCCACGATCTGCTGAACGCCACCTGGCGTCCCGAGCTGTTGGTCGAGGAGATCCCCGCGCCCCAGAAGATCGCACCGTTCGCGGCGGCGGTCAGCGCCGATGTGCTGGTGGGCGGGGAGGACGTCGGCGCCGGCCGACTCGTCCTGCTGCACGACCCCGCCGGCAACGCGGCCTGGCAGGGCACCTTCCGCTGCGTGACCTTCGCTCGGGCCGAGGTGGACCCCGAGATGGTCAGCGACCCGCTGCTGGCTCAGGTCGGCTGGTCCTGGCTGCTCGACGCCCTGGCCGGCCACGGCGCCGAATACGTGGCGCCGAGCGGCACCGTCACGTCGGTGTCGAGCGAGTCGTTCGGGGGGATGGCCGACGAGGACTCCAGCGCCGAGGTGGAGGTGCGGGCGTCCTGGACGCCGGTGCTCACCGAGGGCGTGGGGCTCGCCGCCCACGTGCAAGCCTGGGGTGAACTACTGTGTACGACGGCGGGTCTGCCCCCGCTGCCGGCCGGGGTGGTCGCCATTCCCGCCCGTCGACACGCGCGCAAGAGCCCGAATCGAAGCCCACGGAGACGGTGACCGACAACCAAGCCACAACGGACGTCCCCATCGCGTCGGACGTCCCAGCCCAACCGGGGTCCCCGGAGCCGGTGTCGAACGCCCGGCTGCTGATCGCACCGTCCGATGGGACTCCCGACGTCGAGTCCACCAGCGAGCAGATCGAGGCCACCATCGCGGCCCTGGTCGCCGGCACCGGACCCCTGGCGGTGGACGCCGAGCGAGCGCACGGCTTCCGTTACACCCAGCGGGCGTACCTGCTGCAGCTGCGCCGGGCGGGCGCCGGAACTCACCTCATCGATCCGACCGCCCTGGACGGCAGCCCGGCCCTGGCCCAGCTGGGTGCAGCGATGTCCGACGCCGAGTGGATCATCCACGCGGCGAGCCAGGACCTGCCCTGCCTGTTCGAGGTGGGCATGGCCCCGAAGCGCCTCTTCGACACCGAGCTCGCCGCCCGACTGCTCAACTACCCGCGGGTCGCCCTCGGCACGATGCTCGAGGAGCTGCTCGACGTGCGGCTGCTGAAGGAGCACTCGGCCGCGGACTGGTCGACCCGGCCGCTGCCCACCGAGTGGCTGACCTACGCCGCCCTGGACGTGGAGCTGCTGGTCGAGCTGCGCGACATCCTGGCCGAGCAGCTGGTCGCCGCCGGCAAGGACGAGTGGGCGGCCGAGGAGTTCGCCGCGCTGGCCGCGGGCGCCGGTACGCCCACCGAGCCGCGGACGGATCCGTGGCGACGGACCTCCGGCATCCACCGGGTGCGGACCCGTCGCGGGCTGGCGTACGTGGCCGAGCTCTGGCAGGTCCGCGACGAGATCGCCCGGGACAACGACCGGGCACCGTCGAAGATCCTGCCCGACGTCGCGATCGCGGAGCTGGCCGCGGTGGAGCGACCCGATCGGTCCACGATCCACCGCGTCGCCGGGTTCCAGCGGCGCCAGGCGCGGCGCTACCTGCCGGAGTGGGTCGCCGGGCTGCAGCGGGTGGCCACCCTCGGGGACGCCGAGCTGCCGCCGATGCACATCCCGAACCCCGGCCCGCCGCAGCCCCGGTTGTGGGCAGCCAAGGACCCGGTCGCCGCCAAGCGACTCGTCCGGGTGCGGGAGGTGCTCACCACCCTCGCCGCCGAGCACGAGCTGCCGGCAGAGAACCTGCTCACCCCGGACTTCGTACGACGGCTGGCCTGGGCACCGCCCGATCCGCTGAGCGCCGAAGCCGTGGACGCCGCCCTGGCCGAGCTGGGTGCTCGGCCGTGGCAGCGGCGCCTCACGGTGCCCCGCCTCAGCGAGGCTCTGGTCGACTGAGCCTCAGCGAGGCTCTGGTCGACTGAGCCTCAGCGTTGCCCTGGTCGACTGACCCTGCCCGGCTGCCCGAGGTGCCGCTGCTGCTCGCGACGGTAGCGGTGCTTGTGCCCGGTGATCTTGGCGATCACCAGCATCCAGACCCCGATCCAGAGGATGAACGGCGCGTGCAGCAGGATCGCTCCCGCCACCGCGGCCACCAGCAGCACCGGGAACAGCCACATCGCGTACGCCCAGGGTGGCGGACCACCCGCGCGTCCCGGCCCCGACTGAGTCGGGGGTGCCACCGGCTTCGCGGCCGGCAGATCGGCGAACAGCGGCGCCAGGTCGGTGCTGAACCGGGCCTGCATCGCCTGGTCGGCCCGATCGTCGAACTCCTCGCGACTCAGCCGGCCGGCAGCGAAGTGATCCCCCAGATCGGAGACCGCCTCGTCGCGCTCGGCATCACCGATCCGGATCGGCGTGGACGCCGCGGCCGGTGCGACCTCGGCGGCCGGTCGCGGCGCCTGACCCCACCACAGCTGCAGCGCCGGGGGTGGACCGTCCTGCCGGCCCGGGTGCTGGCCGAACTGCCAACCCGATTGCCAGCCCGATTGCCAACCCCTGCTCATCGCCGGTCTCCGTCGGTGCCGGCTGCGTCCTCGGCACCCTCGGCGAGGATCCCGTACAGCGTCTTGCGCAGCTCGACGATGGCGTTCCTGGCCTCTGCCTGCTGCTCCGGGGTCCCGACGGCCATCACCTGCCACATCGCCGCGGCGACCTGACCGAGCATCGGCCTGAGGTCACCTTCGGTCTCGGTGTCGGTCATCGCCGCCCACGGTGCGGCCATCTCGTCGGGATGACTCTCGACGTAGCTGCGGCCCTCGTCGGTCAGGGCGTAGGCCTTGCGGCCGGCGTCCTCGGTCTGCACGACCAGACCCTCGTCCTCCAGCTGCTGCAGAGTCGGGTAGATCGAACCGGGGCTCGGCTTCCACGCCCCACCCGTCCGCTCCGCGATCTCCTGGATCACCTGATAGCCGTTGCGCGGCGCGTCGGAGAGCACCGACAGGATCGCCGCCCGGACATCACCACGCCGAGCCTTCGGACCTCTCATGCCGCGTGCCCACGGCGGTCCGCCGTGCCCCGGCCCCCCGAAGCCCGGAGCACCGAACCCGGGACCGAAGCCACCCCACGCGGGACCCGGACCGCGCCGGGTCTGGGTCTTGCCGGTCATCTCTGCCCACCTGCCGCGGAGCCGCCGTTCCAGGTCGGCCCATTCCTGTGTCCGTTCGGGCCTGTCACTGCAGTCGAACCCGAACCGGAGCCACGGGGCTCCCATTGCGTATGCGCCCATCACCGAATTCCTTCCCGAGTGTTGCCGATAGTCAACGATATATCGGCAACGAGTCAGACCCAATAGTCCTGGGGGACGAATCTTCCGCGGAGTTGCAGGTGCTGCGCGCGTTGTTACTCGTGAGTAATATGTGCGCCATGCCTCGTCAGTCCCGCGATGTCGTCTTCGTCGACGGCGTCCGTACTCCCTTCGGAAAGGCCGGGTCGCTCTACCGCGAGACCCGGGCCGACGATCTCGTGGTCAGCTGCATCCGTGCGCTGCTCCGCCGCCACCCCGAGCTGCCACCGGAGCGGGTGGACGAGGTGGCGATCGCCGCCACCACCCAGATCGGTGACCAGGGTCTGACCATCGGTCGGACCGCTGCCCTGCTGGCCGGTCTGCCCCGCTCCGTCCCGGGCTACGCCATCGACCGGATGTGCGCCGGCGCCATGACCGCCGTCACCACCACCGCATCCGGCATCGCCTTCGGCGCCTACGACGTCGCCATCGCCGGCGGCGTCGAGCACATGGGCCACCACCCGATGGGTGAGGGCATCGACCCCAACCCGAGGATCGTGGCCGAGAAGATCGTCGACCCGTCCGCCCTGGTGATGGGGTCGACCGCGGAGAACCTGCACGACCGGTTCCCGGGCATCACCCGCGAGCGCGCCGACGAGTTCGCCCTGCAGAGTCAGCAGCGGGTCGCGACGGCGTACGCGGGCGGGGTGATCCAGGAGTCGCTGGTGCCGGTGGCGGCGCGTTCCGCAGAGCTGGGCTGGGGTCTGGCCACCGCCGACGAGCCGCCGCGGCCGGGCACCACCCTGGAGGGCTTGTCGGAGCTGCGGACCCCGTTCCGCTCCCACGGCCGGGTCACGGCCGGCAACGCGGCCGGACTCAACGACGGGGCCACCGCGTGCCTGCTGGCCGCCGAGGACGTCGCGCGGGAGCTGGACCTGCCGGTCGCCATGCGACTGGTGTCGTACGGCTTCGCCGGCGTGGATCCCGAGGTGATGGGGGTCGGTCCGGTTCCCGCCACCGAGCGCGCGCTCCGCAACGCCGGTCTGACCATCTCCGACGTCGGCGCCTTCGAGATCAACGAGGCGTTCGCCGTCCAGGTGCTCGCCTTCCTCGATCATTTCGGTCTCGATCCTGCCAGCGACCGGATCAACCCGTACGGCGGCGCCATCGCCCTCGGCCACCCGCTGGCCAGCTCCGGGGTGCGGCTGATGATCCACCTGGCTCGGCAGTTCCGGGAGCACCCCGAGATCCGGTACGGCATCACCACCATGTGCATCGGGTTGGGCATGGGCGGCACGGTCATCTGGGAGAACCCGCACCACACCGAAGCCCGGCAGACCGAGGGAGACGAGAAGTGAGCTCCGACGACCGCACCCCCCAGATGCCCGAGAACTTGATGCCGGAGGACGAGCTGCAGGCCCTGCTCGCCGAGGCCTCCGAGCTGACTCCCGATGAGCGGGTGACCCGCTTCCTCAGCCGCGACGTCGCGCTGCCGCACACCGGCCGGACGGCGGTGTTGATCACCCTGGACAACGGCGAGGACCACACCAAGCCGAACACCCTGGGGCCGCGCGGCCTGACCGCGTACAACAACGCCCTGAACGCCGCCCTGGCTCGTGACGACGTCGCGGCGATCGCGATCACCGGCAAGCCCTTCATCCTGGCCGCCGGGGCCGATCTCAAGGCCCTGGGTGCACTCTCGGGACGTGACCAGGCGGTCACCATCGCCCGGATCGGTCACGCGGTGTTCGACAAGCTGCACACGTCGCCCGTGCCGACCTTCGCGTTCATCAACGGGTTGGCCCTGGGCGGCGGGCTGGAGATCGCCCTGCACGCGCAGTACCGAACGGTGTCCAAGGCGTCGGCCGGTATCGCGCTGCCCGAGTGCTTCCTGGGTCTGCTGCCCGGGTGGGGCGGCACCTACCTGCTCCCCAACCTGATCGGACCCGACAACGCGGTCACGGTCATCATCGAGAACGCCCTGAGCCAGAACAGGATGCTGGTCGGGCCGCAGGTCGCGAAGCTCGGCATCGCCGACGCGATGTTCGACGGTGCGGACTTCCTGGCCGAGTCCCTCGACTGGGCCGGTCGGGTCGTGACCGGCGAGCTCACCGTCACCCGTCCCGAGATCGACCGGGGTGACAGCTGGGACGCGGCGGTCGGGCGGGGCAGGAAGATCGCCGACGCCAAGACCTCCGGGGCGGCCCCCGCGCCGTACCGGGCCCTCGAGCTGATCGCCGCCGCGAAGACGGCCGACCGAACGACGGCGTACGCCGGCGAGGACCAGGGTCTGGCGGATCTGATCATGAGCCAGGAGCTCCGCTCCAGCCTGTACGCGTTCGACCTCGTGCAGCGGCGGGCCAAGAGACCGGCCGGAGCGCCGGATCGCTCGCTGGCCCGGCCGATCACCAAGGTGGGTGTGGTCGGCGCGGGACTGATGGCCAGTCAGCTCGCCCTGCTCTTCCTGCGCCGGCTCGAGGTGCCGGTGATCATCTCCGATCTCGACGCGGAGCGGGTCACCAAGGGCATCGGCTACGTGCACGCCGAGATCGACAAGCTGCTGGGGAAGCGAAGGATCAGCTCGGATCAGGCCAACCGGTTCAAGGCCTTGATCACCGGCACCACCGAGCACGCCGACTACGGCGACTGCGACTTCGTGATCGAGGCCGTGTTCGAGGAGCTGGCGGTCAAGAAGGAGGTGTTCGCCTCGTTGGAGAAGCATCTGTCGGACACCTGTCTGCTGGCCACCAACACCTCCTCGTTGTCGGTCTCGGAGATGGCTGCTGATCTTGCTCATCCCGAGCGGGTGGTCGGCTTCCACTTCTTCAACCCCGTCGCGGTGCTGCCGCTGCTCGAGGTGATCCGGGGCGTGGCCACCGACGACGAGACCACCGCCACCGCGCTGAGCGTGGCCTCGTCACTGAAGAAGAACGCCGTGCTGGTGCAGGACGCTCCGGCGTTCGTGGTCAACCGGCTGCTCATCCGCACCACAGCGGTGATCACGAAGGCGGTCGACGACGGCACCCCGGTCGAGGTCGCCGACGCCGCGCTGCGGCCGCTCGGGCTGCCGATGCCGCCGTTCGTGCTGCTGCAGCTGGTCGGTCCGGCCGTGGCGCTGCACGTCACCGAGACCCTGCACGACGCGTTCGGTGAGCGGTATCCGGTCTCGACGAACCTGCAGGCCCTGGTGGCCGCGCACAAGCCCGGCATCTACGACTTCACCCCCGAGGGCAAGCCGTACGTGTCGGAGGAGACAGCGGCGCTGATGACCGTGGGCGACTCCCCCAGCACCGCCGAGGAGCTGCGGACCAGGGTCCAGGACGCGCTGGCGGAGGAGATCGGGCTGATGCTCGCCGAGGGTGTCGTGGCCGCCCCGATGGACATCGACCTCTGTCTGATCCTGGGTGCGGGTTGGCCGTTCCATCTGGGAGGCATCACCCCGTACCTCGATCGCGAGGGAGTCTCCGAGCGGGTGCTCGGTCAGCGGTTCCTGCCGAAGGGCGTCGCCACGCTGCCGTGAGGCACGGTCTGACTACTCGCCGGGGTAGGTGCCGAACGACCACTGGTTGCCCTCGGGGTCGACGACCGTGAACTCGCTCGACCCGTAGTCCTTCTCGGTGAGGTCGGAGACCCGGCGTGCTCCCCCGTGCTGCACGATGCGCCGGTGCAGGCCGGCGGGCTCGCTGCTCACCACGTACGCGGCCGCGGTGCCGGGTTGGGTGCTCCATTCGCCGTCCGGCTTGTGCGAGCCCAGCATCAGCCCACCGGTGCCCTCGGACCAGTGCAGCTCGGCGTGCGAGACCCGGTCGGTTCCCTCCTCGTCGTACCGGGCCTTGACGACGAAGCCGAAGGCGGACACGTAGAAATCGATCAGGGCCGGCGCATCGTGGGCCTGCAGGGTGAGCCAGACGGTGGGGTTGGCGGCAGGGGGGTTGGCGGCAGGGGGGTTCTCGGTGGTGGTCATGGCCGAGATCATGCCGCGGGTGGTGCCCCGTGATCTTGGAGATTTCGGAACTCCTCGACGATCCACCGGGTCGGCGGCACCCCGGTCCGCTCGACGAAGTCGCGGGTGAGGTGTGACTGGTCGGCGTACCCGGCCCGCGCCGCCACTCCCGCCAGGTCGGCTCGCCCGGTCCGGCCGACCGAGGTCCTGATCAGGCCCACGCAGCGTTGGAACCTGATCAGCTGGGCGATGGCCTTGGGTGACTGGCCGACCTCGCGGGTGAACAACGTCCCCAGGTGTCGGGGCGTGAGGCCGACGTGGGCGGCCACCTCGGCAATCGGCCGCTGCCCGCCGCTGGCCTCCAGCAGACTCCAGGCATGACGCAGCTCACTGCGCACGTCGGCACGGTGATGCCGCTCCAGCGAGCGCGTCAGGTGTCCGCCCAGCAGGGCGAAGGCGTCCGGCCAGTCGAGGCAGGCGGTCAGTCGCTGCTGGGTCACGGTGGCCTGCCGGTCGAGCACCTGACGCCCGTCGTACTCGGTGACACTCAGCTCGGCGGCGGGCAGTCCGAACAGCGACCGCGCCGCCAGCGGGTGCACGGCGAGCTGGACGCCCGACTGCCCCGGTCGCTGCCGCACGAAGCTCGACCGGGTGTGCAGTCCGGCGGCGACGATCGGCAGTGGTGGTGCCGACGCGAGGGCGTCCCGGTCACTCGCCGACTCGACGCCGTCGTCGAGACTGAAGATCACCGTCAGCCACGGTGACGGCAACCCGTAGTGGACGGGCTGCTCGAGGTGCGGCGTGCGGTAGCCGACCGCCGAGACCACCCCCGGCCAGGGACGGTCCCGGTGTCGTAGGTCCCAGTGGTTGTCCGGGGCCCCACTCCGCGTGGCCGCCGTGCTACTTCTCCAGGTCGTACTTGTGCGACATCTCGTGCAGCGTCTCCCCGGTGGCCAGGCGGGACCGCTTGTGGCCGTACAGGAAGTAGACGGCGAAGCCCAGGACCATCCAGATCACGAAGCGGAACCAGGTCTCGATGGAGAGGTTCAGGGTGAGCCAGAAGCAGATGGCCGCGGAGAGGATCGGCAGCACCGGTACGAACGGCACCTTGAACGAGCGCGGCAGGTCGGGCCGGGACTTGCGCAGCACGATCACGCCGATGGAGACCAGGATGAAGGCGGTCAGCGTGCCGATGTTGACCATCTCCTCCAGCTTGCCGATCGGGGTCAGCCCGGCGACCAGCATCACGATCACGCCGATGACGATGGTGATCACCCACGGGGTCTGGAACCTGGGGTGCACCTTGCTCAGCGGCGCCGGCAGCAGATGATCACGGGACATCGCGAACACCACCCGGCTGGCACCGATCATCAACGTCAGCACCACGGTGGTCAGACCGGCGACGGCACCGGCGGCGATCAAGGTCGCGTAGCCGGGGTGGCCGAGCTTGGTGAAGGCCGTGGCCAGCGCGGCCGAGGAGTCGATCTGGTCGTACTTCACCATGCCGGTGATCACCAGGGACACCGCGGCGTACAGGATCGTGCAGATGACGAGCGAGGCCAGGATGCCGATCGGCAGGTCGCGCTGCGGGTTCTTGGCCTCCTCCGCGGTGGTGGCCACCACGTCGAATCCGATGTAGGCGAAGAAGACCAGAGCCGCCCCGGCGAAGATGCCACCGATGCCGTACGCGCTCGGCTCCCAGCCGAGCACGGCCTGGATCAGCGGCTGATGGAACCAGGCGACGTCGGAGCTGACCGGCACGCTCGGGGGGATGAACGGGTTGTAGTTGGCCGGGTTGACGAACCCGATGCCGGCGATGATCACGAACAGCACCACGAAGAGCTTGACCCCGACCAGCACCATGTTGACCCGCATCGACTCCTTGATGCCGATGGTGACCAGGGTGGCGAGAACCGCGACCAACAGCATGGCGAGCAGGTCGATGCTGCCGCCCGGTCCCAGGTTCTCGGGCCACGGAATGCCGATGTTGCCGAGGAAGACCACCGCGTACGTGCTCCAGCCCTGCGCGACGACGCTGGCCCCGAGCATCAGCTCCAGCAGCAGGTCCCAGCCGATGATCCAGGCGATGATCTCGCCCAGGCTCGCGTAGGAGAACGTGTACGCCGATCCCGACACCGGGACGCTCGACGCGAACTCGGCGTAGCAGAGCGCCGCCAGCCCGCAGGCGACGGCGGAGATCACGAAGCTGAGCACGATCGCCGGCCCGGCCAGGGTGCTGGCCGCCCGCCCGGTCAGCGTGAAGATGCCGGCTCCGATGATCACCCCGACCCCGAAGACCGTGAGGTCCAGGGCGGTCAGGGTCTTCTTCAGCTTGTAATCCGGTTCATCGGTGTCCGCAATGGACTGCTCGATGCTCTTGGTGCGCATGACGCTCACGGTGCCGCTCCGATCACGAGGGGAAGATCCAGGCCGAACTCGTGATCGGCAGCCTAGACCTCACAGTCGCGCGGAGTCAGCACCCTGTCCGTGTGTGGCGCGCACGCTCACGACTGCCTCCACCGCATAGCGGGCGATCTCCTGCGGGGTCAGTCCCAGCTGCTCGAGGAGCTCGTCCCGGGTGCCGTGCTCGAGGAACTCCGGGGCGATGCCGAACTCGCGGATCGGGACCTCCACCCCGGCGAACCGCAGCTCCTGGGCCAGGCGCGCACCGCAACCACCGACCACGTCGTTGTCCTCGATGCTGATCACCAGCTGGTGCTGGGCCGCGAGCTCCAGCAGCGCGGGATTCACCGGCAGCGCCCACACCGGGTCGACGACGGTGACCCCGATCCCCTGGTCGGCCAGTCGCCGGCCCACGGCGACGCCGGTGCCGCACATCTGCCCGTACGCGACGACGAGCACCCTGGGCTGCAGGTCGCTCTGCAGCAGGATGTCGATTCCCTGGTCGGTGGCCAGGGCGTCGAGATCGGCGGGCACCTGCTGGTTGGAGTAGCGGATCACGCTGGGCGCGTCGTCGATGGTGAGCGCCGTGGCCAGGGCCTGGCGGAGGCGGGTGCCGTCCCGGGGGGCGGCCAGGTGCAGACCCGGCACCACCTGCACGATCGACATGTCCCACATGCCGTGGTGGCTGGCGCCGTCGGGACCGGTCACGCCGGCCCGATCCAGGACGAAGGTCACACCGCACCGGTGCAGCGCGACGTCCATCAGCAGCTGGTCGAAGGCGCGGTTCAGGAAGGTCGCGTAGACCGCGACCACCGGGTGCATCCCGGCCATCGCGAGCCCGGCCGCGGAGGTGGTGGCGTGCTGCTCCGCGATGCCGACGTCCATCACCCGCTCCGGGAAGGCGGCGGCGAACCGGTTGAGACCGGTCGGGTGGATCATCGCGGCGCTGATGGCCACCACCCGCTCGTCCACCGCTCCGAGCTTGAGGATCTCCTCGGCGAACACGTCGGTCCACTTCACCGCACCGGGCCCGCCGATGGCCACACCGGTCTTCGCGTCGATCTTGCCGACCGCGTGGAAGCGGTCCTCTTCGTGGTTCTCCGCCGCGGAGTAGCCGTTGCCCTTGCGGGTCAGGCAGTGCACCAGGACCGGTCCGCCGAACTGCTTGGCGTGCCGCAGGGCGCGTTCCACGGCCGCCTCGTCGTGGCCGTCGACCGGACCGACGTACTTCAGACCGAGATCGGAGAACATCCCCTGCGGGGCGATCACGTCCTTGAGCCCGCTCTTGATGCCGTGCAGCAGGTCGTAGGCGGCTCGACCGAACAGCGGTGCACGGTTCACCTGCTTGCGGACCAGCTCGAGCACCTGCTCGTACCGGGGGTTGGTGCGCAGCCCCGACAGGTGCCGGGCCAGACCGCCGACGGTCGGGGTGTAGGACCGGCCGTTGTCGTTGACCAAGATCACCAACGGCAGGTCGTCGTCGGCCGCGATGTTGTTGAGTGCCTCCCAGGCCATGCCGCCGGTCAGCGCACCGTCACCCACCAGTGCCACCACGGTGCCCGACTTGCCCCGCAGCTGCAGACCACGGGCGATGCCGGCCGCGTACGAGAGCGACGCCGACGCGTGCGAGCTCTCCACCCAGTCGTGCTCGGACTCCGCCCGACTCGGGTAGCCGGACAGGCCGCCCTTCTGCCGCAGGGTCGGGAAGGCGTCCAGGCGACCGGTGAGCATCTTGTGCACGTAGCTCTGGTGGCCGGTGTCGAAGACGATCGGGTCGTCGGGGGACTCGAAGACGCGGTGCAGGGCGATGGTCAGCTCCACCACCCCCAGGTTGGGCCCGAGGTGGCCGCCGGTCTGACTGACCTGGTCGATCAGGAAGGCGCGGATCTCGGCGGCGAGCGTGGCCAGCTGGTCGGGACTCAGCCGACGGAGGTCGGTCGGGTCGGCGACGGAGCGAAGCAGGGCGTACGGCTCGTGCAGCGAACCGCCTGCCTCGGAAGCGGGGGGCATGAACGCGAGTTTACGTGCCGGGGTCCCCCTGGACGCGAACCCCGGTGAGCGGACTCACAGTCGCGCCACGAACTCCTTCCCGCGCAAGGCCTCCTCCACCAGACCGACGGCGCGCCGCACCCGGAGCAGGTGGGCCGCCTGCTCCAACCAGGCTTCCACCGCCTCGGTCACCACCTGGTGCGGGACGCTGCGGGGTAACCCGGTGCGGATCTCGGCCACGCCGTCCTGCGCGGTGGTGCACTGGCCGGCCACGAACCGTGCGGCGAAGCGGGCCAGCACGATCGGGTGCCGCCGGAGCACCGGATAGCCGCGGAACTCCGGTGGACAGCAGTCGAGCAGATACGCCGTGGCCGTCCGCTCCCACCCCGGGGTGCCTGGAGGCCGCACCTGGGGCGGCCAGCCGGCCGGAACATACGCAGATCCGCTCATGTGTTCGATTCTAGCGACGGGATCTACGATCGTCCACGTGAGTGACGACATCGTCTGCCAGATCGTTCGCGGTGAGCTGGACGCGGCGGTCGTGCTGCGGACCGAGGACCTGGTCGGCTTCCTCGACCATCGACCGGTGTTCAAGGGACATGTGCTCCTCGCGCCCGTCCGGCACGTCGTCACGTTGCTGGACCTGCCGCAGGAGCTGATGGCGCCGTTGCTGACCGCCGCCCAGCGGGTGGCGGCCGCCCTGGGCACCGAGCTGGGCTGCCAGGGCACGTTCGTGGCCATGAACAACGTGGTCAGCCAGTCCGTCCCGCACCTGCACCTGCATGTGGTGCCACGGACCAAGGGCGACGGACTCAAGGGCTTCTTCTGGCCGCGGACACGCTACGCCGAGGGTGAGATGGAGGCGTACGCGGACCGGATCCGGGCGGCCCTAGCGGACTGAGATCCGGAGCTGGGCGAGACCGCCGGGTGGCACGCTGTCGTGGTGCACATCGACCACGACGCCGGCCGGGACGCCTTCGTCGACGAGCTGACACTGCTGCTCGGGATCGCCGACGGCCTAGGCGATCACGATCTGCTCGCCGCCAGCCGTTGCCGGGGGTGGACGGTCGCGGACGTGCTCACCCACGTCCACCTCGGGTTGCAGGAGATGCTGCTCGGCGTCGTGTCCCCCACCGAGTCCGCGCCGACCGTTGACGCGGCGACGTACTGGTCGCAGGCTCCACCCAGCAACGACGACGCGTCGGCCACCGACCACATCCGGTACGTGCGGTTGCTGAGCTCGGCGTACGAGAGGCCGGCGAGTGGCATCCGTCACCTGTCCGCCACAGGAAGTGCGGTCATGCGCGCAGCCACGAGACTCCCGGCGACGAGCCTCGACTTCCAGGGTCACGTGATCGGCACCGGCGACTTCTACGCCACCTGGGCGGTCGAGCTCGCGGTCCACCACCTCGATCTCGGCCTGGAGCTGATCACGGAGACACCCGCCGCAGCCGCCCTCGACCTGGCCCGGCAGACGGTCGAGGAGCTGGCCGGCGGTGCCTTCCCGACCGACCTCGCGCAGCTCGACGTGATCTTGATCGGCACCGGCCGCCTGCCCGCTCCCCCGCTCGACCACCGGTTCGCCGATCTGACGATCCCGGCGTTCGGCTGATGCCGGAGCTGCCGGAGGTCGAACGGGCCCGCACCGCGATCGAGGACGCCGCCCTCGGTCGGCGCATCGTCGAGGTCGACGACACCGACACCTGGGTCTGCCGGCCGCACGCGCCGGGTGAGATCGCCCAAGCCCTGCGCGGGCGCAAGCTGACCGCCGCCCACCGGCAGGGCAAGTCCATGTGGTGCGAGACGTCGGGTCTGGGGCGGTCCCGGACCCCCGGGCCGACCCTCGGCATCCACCTCGGCATGAGCGGCCGGATGGTGATCACCCGGCCCGGCGGGCGGCCCACCGAGGGCGGCGACCGGCTGGCCGGACCGTACGCGAACGCGCTCGACGACCCGCACCGCAACCCCGTGTGGGACCGGTTCACGCTGACCTTCGCCGACGGCGGATCCCTGGCCCTGTTCGACAAACGGCGACTCGGCCGGGTCCGGATCGATCCCGATCTGAGTCACCTGGGTCCGGACGCGCAGCTGGTCGATCGACCCGAGTTCATCCGTCGGCTGAGCCGCAGCGCGGCTCCGGTCAAGGCCCGGCTGCTCGACCAGTCGGTGATCGCCGGCGTCGGCAACCTGCTGGCCGACGAGACCCTGTGGCAGGCCAAGCTCTCGCCGCGACGCCCCGCCGACGAGCTGACCCGAACCGAGCTGCTCCGGCTCTACCGGAGCCTGCAGAAGGCCACCGAGGCCGCCATCGAGCACGGCGGGGTGCACACCGGCGAGATCATCGAGTTCCGCGGGACCGGTCGGCACTGCCCGCGTTGCGGCACCGAGATGACCGTCGCCACCGTCGGCGGCCGGACCACCTGGTGGTGCCCGAAGGAGCAGCGGTGACCGCTCATCCCGGCGGCAGCCGACCACCCGCGGCAGCCGGTCCGGGCACCTCGGACTGAGAGCTCAACCAGTCGAGGGCCGCGAGCACCCGCTGGTTGCCGTCGGGATCGGCCTCGATCCCCAGCTTGGCGAAGATCGAACGCAGGTGGGCGTCCACGGTGCGACGCGAGATCACCAGGTCGGTCGCCACGCCGACGTTGCTGCGTCCGGTAGCCACCAACCCGAGCACCTCGATCTCCCGTTCGGTCAGACTCTCCAGCCGAGGACGGCTGTGCCGCAGACAGCGCTCGACCACGACGGGGTCGATGGCTGTACCACCGTCGACCACCGTCGCCAGCTGATCCAGGAACACCTGGGTGTCGAGCACCCGGTCCTTCAGCAGGTAGCCGAAGCCCCGCTCCTGACCTCCGGTCAGGGTCGCCACCACCGAGGGCTCCACCACCTGGGACAAGATCACCACGGCGAGCTCGGGGAACCGGTCCCGGAGGTAGAGCACCGCCGCCGCCCCCTCGTCGGTGTACGTGGGCGGCATCCGCACGTCGGCGATCACCAGGTCCGGTCGTTGCTCGCTGACCTCGGCCACCAGGCGACGGCCGTCGCCGACCTGGCCCACGACGGCGTGACCCGCGCCCGTGAGCAGCCGGACCAGCCCGTCGCGCAGCAGCACCTGATCCTCGGCGATCACGATCCGCACGGCAGACTCGCCTCCACCACGGTGCCGGTCGGTACGCCGTCGCGGACCACCAGCAGCCCGCCCGAGGCGGCCACCCGCTCGGCCAGACCGCGCAGGCCCGAGCCCAGGCGGGGATCTGCGCCACCGGTGCCGTCGTCGCTGACCATGATCATCAGCCGCTCAGCACCGGTGGGTTCGACCCGGACCTGCACCCGCCGGGCCTGCCCGTGCTTGATCGCGTTGCTCACCGCCTCGCTCACCACGAAGTAGCCGGTCGCCTCGATCTCCGCCGCGAACCGACGCTCCGACACCCGCAGGTCGACGACGGTCGGGAGCGGGCGCACCAGGTCACTCAGGGCGGGTCGCAGTCCGCCCTCGACCAGCGTGCTGGGCAGCCGTCCACCGGCGAGTGACCGTACGTCGTCGACGGCGTCCCGCAGCGAGGCGACGGTCTGGTCCACCAGCAGCCGCGCCGCCGGGTCGTCCACGTCGTGGCCCGACAGCTGCAGGTTCAAGGCGATGCCCAGCAGCCGCCCCTGCAACCCGTCGTGCAGGTCCTGGCTCAGCCGGACCCGTTCGGCGCGGGCCGCGTCGTCCGCCCGAGCGGACTCGCGCTGCACGGTGGCCTCCAACACGGCCGCGTCCAGGAGTCGGCTGCAGTCACCCAGCCGACGGAGCCGCCCGGCCGTCTCCGGCTCCGAACCGACGGCAATCGCCCGGGCCGCCTCGACGGTGCCGGCCAACCGGACGCCGGTGGCCGGCGGATCGACCGCCGCTCCGCCCGGGTCGACCCAGGTCCCGTCGCCGGCCCGCACCAGCAAGGTCAGCCCGGGGTCGGCCAGCAGCCGGCGCAGCACCTGCTGGACGCTGTGCCGCTGCTCGCCCCCGGGCAGGTCCCCCAACGCCGTCAGCTCCGCGGCCAGCTCGGCACTGGGATCCACGGCCCGGGCCGCCCAGCCGTGCAACCGGACCGACACCAGGCCCACGGCCAGGGTGAGGCCGATGCCGACCAGCAGCGCGGCCTGAGCACCCCACCCGGCCTCCGTCGCCCCCAACGCGACTCCGGTCGCGAGCAGGGCCGTCGCGGCCACCAGCAGCACCGCCAACAGACGGACGATCACCGGGGTGCTGAGCAGCCAGGCCTCCTCCGGTCCGGTCGCCGACATCACCAACGCCGCCGTCCCGGAGGTGCCGAGCGAGAAGCCCACCATCAGCGCCGTCACCGAGGCGTCCATGCTGAGTCCCTGCGTCTCGGCGGCGGTCCCGAGGGTCATGCACCACGCGATGATCACCACCGGCACCACCGAGGACAAGGCGGCGACGATCGATCGCCGACGGGTCTCCCCGCTGGTCCCCCGCACTCCCGCCCAGGTGGCGACCGGCGCGAGGGCGAACGAGCCCAACCAGAGCAGGGTGCCGAATCCGGCGAGCACGTTCGAACCCGGCGCACCGTTCAGCACCAGTGCGGTGGCGACGACCCCGAGCACGGCGACGCCGATGATCACCGTCAGCCACCCCCGACGCGAGTGTCCGGTGACCTGCCGGCTGGCCAGCACCGGCAGCAGCTGGATCGCCACCAGGGGGACGAGATGGCCGGCGTCCGCCAGCAGGTCCACCAGCGGACCCCCGACCCCGGCGGCGGACAGGCTCAGGGTCGTCGGATAGATGAGCACGGTGATCCCGAGCAGCGCGGTGGTCGCGCGGACCGCCGTTCGCCGCGGTCCACCGGGCCGGGCGGCGATGATCAGGATCGCGACGCCGGCCAGCGCCATGATCACCCGCACTGTCGGCCCGAGCACGAAGTAGTCCTGCCGCCAGGGCAACCCGATGGCGATCCCGACCGCCACCAGGCCGACGCCGGCCACGGCGGTGGCCGCCGTCCGCCACACCCTCATCGAGCTCCGCACCTGATCATGGTCGCCGATGCCCGCCCCGCAGGGAATAGGCGATCTTGCCGATGCGTAGGCCGGCCGGGCCTCCTAGCGTCGTGCCATGACCACGACCGTCGAAGACACCAGCACCGGACCCGCCACCGCCCCCGCCCGGCTGGGACGGCGGCTCGCCGTCCTGTCGGCCCTCCTCGCCGTCTTCATCGCACTCCCCTTCTTCTTCCTCGGCGAGGACGGCCCGCGCTGGTACCACCTCGTCTTCCACCTGCTCGGCATCACGCTCTGCGTGATCGGGCTGATCGTGCTCCGCGAGGTCCGCCGAGCCACCTCCAGCAAGACGCTGCGCGTGCTGACCTGGGTGAGCACGGTGGCCGTGCTCGGGTGGCTGGTCGGTCACCTCGGCGAGCTGGTCACGGTGCTCACCCACGGCGGCGCCCACGCCGACCACGATCTGTTCCAGCACCCGGTGCACATGTTCTTCGCCACCATCGCGGTGCCGTCTTGGATGGCGACGGTGCTCTCGACGTTGGTCCTGCTGATCACCGCCGGTATCCAGGCGATCATCCGTCGGGTCAGGCGCTGACCGGCTCCCGGTTGCCCTCGGCGGTACGACGGCAGATCTCGTCCCACGGGCTCGGCGCCAGTCCGAGGACGTCCTGCGTCCGGGAGGAGTCGAGCACGTACGCCCGCTTCCACATGTAGGAGAGCTCGGCGACCTCACGCATCTGCCCGTTGACCAGGGCGAGTCCGCGCAGCACCGGCCGGGGGAGGGACCGGACGGCCACCGGAGCGTGCCCACCGGCGGCGAGCACCTCGGTCAGCGCCTCGCGCTGGGTGCGGGGCGCGTTGGTCGGGGCGTGCCAGACCTGACCCCAGACCTCCGGATCGTCCGCGACGGCGGCCAGCGTCCGCGCCATGTCCAGCACGTCGGTCCAGCTGTGCGGCAGGTCAGCCCTGCCGATCACCCAGGCGGTCTTGCCCTTGGTCGCCGTGGGCAGGTGCCGGGTGATGTGTCCGTTGGCGCCGACGCCGGCCCCCACGTAGTCGGCGCCCCGCACCTCGACCGCGCGCAGCCGACCGGCGTCGTGCCGGGACTTCGCCTCGGCCCACATGCCCGCCCGCAGGCGCCCCTTGTGGTCGGTGGCCGCGTCCGGCTGGCCCTCGACCATCGGTGCGTCGGTCGGACCGTACGGATAGAGGCAGGACGCGGTCACCAGGGTTGCGCCGGTCGACTCGGCCGCCGTCAGCAGGCTCTCGGCCAGTGGCGGCCAGATCTCCTCCCAGACGGTGTAGTCGGTGGGGTTGGCGCAGTTGAACAGGGCTGCGGCGCCCTCGGTGAGCCGGGTCAGGGCCGTGGCATCCGAGGCGTCGGCGGCCACGGACTCGACGCCGTCGAGCCGGACGCGACCCGAGCGGGTCACCAGCCGGACCTCGTCGCCACGGTCGCGCAGCACCTCGGCCGTGTGTCGTCCGACCGGTCCGGCGCCGACGATCACGTAGGTCTTCGTCATGGTGTGTCTCCTGATCTGAAGTGTGAGCGGTGCTCTCGTTTCGTCCAGCATGCTCCGGTTCCGCGCCAGAGTCAAGAGCAGTGCTCTCGTTTGTTTGCACTGTCCGCTTTTCGCTGCCAGACTGGCCCCGTGCCCACCTCTGCTCCTCGCACCGCTCGCGCCATCGCCCGCCGCGAGCTGACCGCGGCGATCGTCGCCAGCGCCCGCCGCCAGCTCGCCGAGCTCGGCCCGGCCCAGCTGTCCGTCCGCGCGGTCGCTCGCGATCTCGGGATGGCGTCGTCGGCCGTCTACCGCTACTTCCCGTCCCGCGATGAGCTGCTGACCGAGCTGCTGGTCATCCTCTACGGCGAGCTCGGCGATCTGGTCGACGCGGCCGACGCGGCGTGCGAGCCCACGGACCTGACGGGTCGCTGGCGTGCGCTGGGCTCGGCCCTGCGCGCCTGGGCGGTCGCCGCCCCCCACGAGTACGCGTTCCTCTACGGCTCGCCCGTCCCGGGCTACGCCGCTCCCGAGGCGACCATCGCACCGTCGGCCAGGGTGACGGGGGTGCTCATCGGCCTGGCCCTCGACCTCGACGCCCCCGGTCCGCGGACGAGCACGTTCGACGACTTCCGTGCGCTCGCCGGCGACCTCTCCGACGAGGCGGCCCTGCGAGCGATCACGGCCTGGGGCGGTCTGCTGGGAGCGATCAGCCTGGAGCTCTTCGGCCACCTGACCAACGCGGTCGCCGACTACGACGCCCACTTCGCGCTGGTGCTGGACCGGCTCGACCCGACCCGCGCCTGAACGCAGATCTGCTCGGGTTCGTCGGTTCTGCTCGGTCTATAGATCGAGCAGAACCGACAATCCCGAGCAGATCCGTGGGTGCGGCTGGAGCTGACGCGCTACTTCTTCAGCAGCGACCGCAGCACGTACTGCATGATGCCGCCGTTGCGGTAGTAGTCGGCCTCACCGGGGGTGTCGATCCGGACCACCGCGTCGAAGCTGACGTCACCGGCGGTGACCTTGACCGTCTTCGGCGTCGTCCCGGAGTTGAGCTCGGTGACCCCGGTGAACTGGAAGGTCTCCTCCCCCGTCAGCCCGAGCGACTCGGCGTTCTGCCCCTCCGGGTACTGCAGCGGGAGAACGCCCATGCCGATCAGGTTGGAGCGGTGGATCCGCTCGTACGACTCCGCGATCACGGCCTTGACTCCGAGCAGCGCGGTGCCCTTGGCGGCCCAGTCCCGGGAGGAGCCCGAGCCGTACTCCTTGCCGGCCAGCACGACCAGCGGGATGCCCGCCGCAATGTAGGCCTCGGAGGCCTCGTACACCGAGGTCACCGGACCACCCTCGGCCGTGAAGTCACGGCTGAAGCCGCCCTCGGTGCCGGGAGCCAGCTGGTTGCGGAGCCGGATGTTGGCGAACGTGCCCCTGATCATCACCTCGTGGTTGCCGCGCCGCGACCCGTACGAGTTGAAGTCCCGACGCTCGACACCGTGCTCCGACAGGTACGTGCCCGCCGGGCCGTCGGCCTTGATCGCCCCCGCCGGGGAGATGTGGTCGGTGGTGATCGAGTCGCCGAGCTTGAGCAGCACCCGGGCGTCGGCGATGTCGACGACCGGCACCGGGTCGGCCGGCATCCCTTCGAAGTAAGGGGGCTTGCGGACGTAGGTGGAGGTGGCGTCCCACTCGAAGGTGTCACCCTCGGGGGTGGGCAGCGACTGCCACTGCTGGTCACCGGCGAACACGTCGGCGTAGGAGTCGTTGAACATCTCCGCCCCGATCGAGGAGGCGACGATCTCGTCGATCTCGGCCTGCGTCGGCCAGATGTCCTTGAGGTACACGGGATTCCCGGACTCGTCGGTGCCCAGCGGCTCGGTGGTGATGTCGATGTCCATCGAGCCGGCGAGGGCGTACGCGACCACCAGGGGCGGCGAGGCCAGGTAGTTCATCTTGATGTCGGGGTTGATGCGTCCCTCGAAGTTCCGGTTGCCCGAGAGCACCGAGACCACGGCGAGATCATTCTCCTGGACCGCCCGGCTGACCTCGGGGATCAGCGGACCGGAGTTGCCGATGCAGGTGGTGCACCCGTAGCCGACCAGGTTGAAGCCGAGCTTGTCCAGGTAGGGCGTCAGACCCGAGCGGTCGTAGTAGTCGCTGACCACCTTCGACCCGGGAGCCAGCGTCGTCTTCACCCACGGCTTGCGGGTGAGGCCCTTCTCGACCGCCTTCTTCGCCACCAGCGCCGCACCGATCATGACGCTCGGGTTGGAGGTGTTGGTGCAGGACGTGATCGCGGCGATGGTCACGGCGCCGTGGTCGATCTCGACCTCGGCTCCGTCCAGCATGAGCTTCGTCTTCTTGGTCGGCCGGCCGATGTCGGCGGGGACGTCCTCGCCGTACTCGTGCGGCTCGCTGGCGGTGCTGCCACCGTTGGAGGTCGGTGCGTCCGAGGCCGGGAAGGACTCCGCCACCGACTCGTCGTAGCCGTTCAGGTCATCGGCGCCGACATAGTCCCGCAGCGCCTCCCGGAAGCCCTGCTTGGCGTGGGCCAGGATGACCCGGTCCTGCGGGCGCTTCGGGCCGGCGATGCTCGGCACGATGGTCGAGAGATCGAGCTCGAGGTACTCCGAGTAGCGCGGCTCGTGATCATCGTCGTGCCACAGCCCCTGCTCCTTGGCGTACGTCTCGACCAGGGCGATCTGCTCCTCGGAGCGGCCGGTCAGGCGGAGGTAGTCGGTGGTCTTGGAGTCGATCGGGAAGACGGCGATGGTGGAGCCGTACTCCGGGCTCATGTTGCCGATGGTGGCCCGGTTGGCCAGTGGCACCTGCGAGACACCCGGCCCGTAGAACTCGACGAACTTGCCGACCACCTTGTGCTGACGGAGCATCTCGGTGATGGTCAGCACCAGGTCGGTGGCCGTCGCGCCCTCGGGTAGCGCGCCGTTCAGCTTGAAGCCGACGACCCGCGGGATGAGCATGGAGACGGGCTGGCCGAGCATGGCCGCCTCGGCCTCGATGCCGCCGACGCCCCAGCCGACCACGCCGAGACCGTTGACCATGGTGGTGTGGGAATCCGTGCCCACACAGGTGTCCGGGTACGCGTACGTGACGCCGTCCACGGTGCGCGGGAAGATCACCCGGGCCAGGTGCTCGATGTTGACCTGGTGCACGATGCCGGTGCCCGGCGGCACGACCTTGAAGTCGTCGAACGCGGTCTGACCCCAGCGGAGGAACTGGTAGCGCTCGCGGTTGCGTCCGTACTCGATCTCGACGTTGCGCGAGAACGCGTCAGAGGTGCCGAACACGTCGGCGATCACCGAGTGGTCGATCACCATCTCGGCCGGAGCCAGCGGGTTGATCTTGGCCGGGTCGCCACCCATGTCGGCCATCGCCTCGCGCATGGTGGCGAGGTCGACCACACAGGGGACGCCGGTGAAGTCCTGCATGATCACCCGGGCCGGGGTGAACTGGATCTCCTTGTTCGGCTCCGAGGCGGGGTCCCAGGCGGCGAGCGCACGAATGTCGTCGGCGGTGATGTTGGCGCCGTCCTCGGTGCGCAGCAGATTCTCCAGCAGGATCTTCAGGCTGTAGGGCAGGGTCTGCTGCCCCTCGACGGCGTCGAGTCGGAAGATCTCGTACGACGCGTCGCCCACCGCGAGGGTGGACTGCGAACCGAAGCTGTTGACACTCATTGCGTCTCCATGGGGGTCGATGGAAAAGTATCTTGACGTCAAGATATCACGCGGGGTCTTCAGGTCGAACTCTAGCCAGGTGGGGCACGAGCCGAAACGGACGGTCAGGACGGCTCGAGGATCGCGACGGCCTCGAGGTGGTGGGTCATCGGGAACAGGTCGAACGCCCGGATGCCGCTCACCCGGTAGCCGCCGGAGGTCGCCCGCCGCAGGTCGCGGGCCAGGGCCGCCGGGTCGCAGGCCACGTACGCGATCGCCCGGGGCCGGCGCGCGAGGATCGCGTCGATGACGTCCTTGCCGGCCCCGGTCCGGGGTGGGTCGAGGACGACCAGGTCGGTGCGCTTGGGCAGCGTACGGACCGCCCGCTCGACCTTGCCGGCGGTGAACCGGGCTCCCGGGACGTTGCGGCGGGCGTGCACGATGGCCGGCCTGCTCCACTCGATACCCCAGGTCCGCACACCCGCGTCGACCAGGGCGCCGGCGAACAGACCGACCCCGCAGTAGAGGTCGAAGGCCCGCTCACCCGCCCGAGGCCGCAGACCGTCGATCACCGCCTCGACCAGGGTGGCGGCGGCGCCGGGATGGCCCTGCCAGAAGCCATCGGCGGCCAACCGCCAGTCGCGACCGATCGCGTGCTCGGTGATCTCGGCGCTCCCCCGCTCGAGCCGTCCGTCGACGAGCAGGGTGGGCGGGTCGGCTGCCACCGCCAGCAGCTCGGTGTCGGGGGACCAGGCGTGGCCGGTGACCGACGGGGCGTCGACGTGCGCGATCGGGCAGCCACCGGTCGGCAGCGGCTCGATCTCGTGTGACCGGTGCTTCCGGAGCCCGGGCCGGCCGTCGGTGTCGACCTGGTAGCGCATCCGGGTCCGCCAGTGCAGTCCGTCCTCGGTGCCGCCGGTGCCGACCGGCTCCATCTCCCCATCCCAGTCGATGTCGGCCAGCCGGTGCAGCTGCTCGGCCAGGACGGCCTTCTTGAGGCGCCGCTGCCCGGTCAGGCTGACGTGCTGGAAGTCGCAGCCCCCGCACTTGCCCGGCCCGGCGGCCGGACAGTGAGCTTCCACCCGGTCGGGACTGGCTTCCAGGATCTCGACGGCGTCGGCCCGCCAGAAGCTGTCGTGAGTGGTGTCCGTGACGGCGATTCGCACCCGCTCGCCCGGCAGGGCATGCCGGACGAACACCACCCGACCGTCCAGTCGAGCCACGCAGTGGCCGCCGTGCGCGACCGGACCGACCTCGACCACATCCAGCACCATCCGACGGGTGTCCACCTACGACCCCAGGTAGGACCGCCGGCGGCGCGACCGACGGTCGTCGCGGGCCAGGCGCTCCTCGGCCTTGCCGGAGGACTGCAGCAGGTACGGCACCGAGGTGACCATCACCCCCGGGGTGAACAGCAGCCGCGCCTTCAGGCGGAGCGCGCTCTGGTTGTGCAGGATCTGTTCCCACCAGTGACCGACGACGTACTCCGGGATGAAGACCGTGACGACGTCCCGCGGGGAGTCCTTGCGCAGGTTGCGTACGTAGTCGAGGATCGGGCCGGTCACGTCCCGGTAGGGCGAGGCGATCACCTTGAGCGGGATGTCGATCCCGGTCTCGTGCCAGAGCCCCACCAGCCGATCGGTCTCCTCCGGATCGACGGCCACCGTCAGCGCCTCCAGCACACTGGGCCGGGAGGCCTTGGCGAACGCGAGGGCTCGGGCCGTCGGTTTGTGCAGCTTCGAGACGAGCACCACGGCCCGGACCCGGCTGGGGAGGGTGCGCTCCTCGCCCTCGATCAGCGCCGTCTCGGCAGACACCCGGTCGTAGTGCCGCCGGATCGACTTCATCAGCACGAACAGGACGGCCATGGCGATGATCGCGATGTAGGCGCCCTGGGTGAACTTGGACAGCAGCACGATGATCAGCACCGTGCCGGTCATGGTCAGGCCGGTTCCGTTGATGATCCGCGACCGCTTCATCCGTGCCCGCGCCGCGGGCTTGGTCTCGGTCTTCAACAGCCGGGTCCAGTGCCGCAGCATGCCGAGCTGGCTCACCGTGAAGGAGACGAACACCCCGACCACGTAGAGCTGGATGAGCGCCGTCACGTCCGCGCGGAACGCGATGATCAGGATGATCGCCAGCACGGCCAGGGTGATGATGCCGTTGCTGTAGGCGAGCCGATCACCCCGGGTGTGCAGCTGGCGGGGCAGGTAGCCGTCCCGGGCCAGGATCGAGCCCAGCACCGGGAAGCCGTTGAAGGCGGTGTTGGCGGCCAGGAACAAGATGAGCATGGTGGCGGCGACCACGAAGTAGAAGCCCGGCGTGAAGTTCGAGAACACCGCCCGGGACAGCTGGCCGATGGCCGTCTCCTCCACCACGTCGACCGGCTGGCCGTTCAGGGTGTAGTGCGAGAACGGCGCGTCGATCAGCTTGAGTCCGGTGAGGTTGGCCAGCGTGATGACCCCGATCAGCATGGTCACCGAGATCGAGCCGAGCAGCAGCAGCGTGGTCGCCGCGTTCTTGCTCTTCGGCTTCCTGAACGCCGGTACCCCGTTGGAGATCGCCTCGACCCCGGTCAGGGCGGCCGAGCCGGAGGAGAAGGCGCGGGCCAGCAGCGCGACCATGGCGAAGCCGGTGAAGGCCGCGTACTTGGGGTCGGCCTCGATCCCGTACTGGGCACTGTGCGCCTGGACGCTGTCACCGAGGACGAGGATCCGGAACAGACCCCACAGGACCATCCCGATGATGCCGATCATGAAGCAGTAGACCGGGATGGCGAACACGGTGCCGGACTCGCGCACCCCACGCAGGTTCAGCGCCATCAGGATCAGCGCGGCGCCGGCCGCGTACCAGGTCTCGTGCCCGTCGATGAAGGGGAACACCGACTTCGCGTTGAGCACGCCCGAGGAGATCGACACCGCGACCGTGAGCACGTAGTCGACCATCAGGGCGCTCGCCACGGTCAGACCGGCGTTGGAGCCGAGGTTGGTGGTCGCCACCTCGTAGTCGCCACCGCCGGACGGATAGGCGTGCACGTTCTGCCGGTAGGACGCCACCACCACCAGCATCACCACCGCGACCAGGATGGCGATCTTCCAGGAGTAGCCGTACGCGACCAGACCGGCGAGCGAGAGGGTCAGCAGGATCTCGTCGGGGGCGTAGGCGACCGACGACAGCGCGTCCGAGGCGAAGACCGGCAGAGCGATCCGCTTGGGCAGCAGGGTCTCGCCCAGCTGGGTGCTGCGGAGCCGCCGGCCGATGATGAGGCGCTTCGCGACCTCGGCTGGGTTCACGTGCGGCACTCTAACCTCTGGCGGGCCGCTCTACGCGCCGCCTCGTCACCCCTAGACTCGTGCCCGTGCACATCGTGATCATGGGCTGCGGACGCGTGGGATCCACCCTGGCCCGGAGCCTGGAGCGGCGTGGCCACACCGTCGCGGTGATCGACCAGAACACCGAGGCGTTCCGGCGGCTGGGTCCCGACTTCGACGGCCAGACCATCAAGGGCGTCGGGTTCGACCGGGAGGTGCTGAGCGAGGCCGGCATCGAGCGGGCCGAGGCCTTCGCCGCGGTCTCGAACGGTGACAACTCCAACATCCTCGCCGCCCGGGTGGTGCGCGAGACGTTCGACGTCCACAACGTGGTGGCGCGGATCTACGACCCGGGCCGGGCGGAGGTGTACGAGCGACTCGGCATCCCGACCGTCGCCACCGTCCGCTGGACGGCGGACCAGGTGCTGCGTCGGTTGCTGCCCGCCGGCTCCGAACCGCAGTGGCGGGACCCGTCCGGATCGGTCCGGTTGATGGAGGTGCACGTCGACCGCTCGTGGGTCGGCCGCACGGTCGAGCAGATCGAAACCGCCACCGGCGCCAAGGTCCCGTTCGTCTTCCGCCTCGGTTCCGGGGTGGTGCCCAAGCGCGGCACCGTCTTCCAGGACGGCGACCTGATCTACGCCGCTGTCGCGGACGAGCGGCTCGCTGAGGTCGAGGCCATCCTCGCCGCCCGACCCAAGGAGCTCTGAGACATGCGCGTCGCCATCGCCGGAGCCGGCAACGTCGGCCGATCCATCGCCAGCGAGCTGATCGAGAACGGCCACCAGATCCTGCTGATCGATCGCGATCCGCACGCCATCAAGTCCGACTCGGTGCCCGAGGCCGACTGGCTGCTGGCCGACGCCTGCGAGCTGTCGTCGTTGGAGGAAGCCAACATCGACTCCTGCGACGTGGTGATCGCGGCGACGGGCGACGACAAGGCCAACCTGGTCACCTCGCTGCTGGCCAAGACCGAGTTCGGGGTGCCCCGGACGGTGGCCCGGGTGAACCACCCGAAGAACGAGTGGCTGTTCAACGACGTCTGGGGTGTCGACGTCGCGGTCTCGACCCCTCGGTTGATGTGTGCCCTGGTGGAGGAGGCGGTCACCGTCGGTGACCTGGTCCGGCTGCTGACCTTCCACGAAGGTGACGCCAACCTGGTCGAGATGACGCTGCCCGACGACAGCCCCCAGGTGGGTGTCCGGATCGGGGACATCCGCTTCCCCGGCGACGTCGTGCTGGTGGCGCTGATCCGGGACGGTCACGCCCAGCCGCCCGACATCGACGGCACGCTGGAGGCGAGTGACGAGCTGTTGTTCGTCACCGCGCAGTCGTACGAGAAGGAGCTCGCCGAGATGCTCGCGCCGCGCCGGGGCACTGTCGCGGTGGCCGTGACGGCGACGCCTCGGGCCCACTAGACCGAGTCAGACCGCCCTGGGTCCGTCGAGCAGCTCGTACCGCGGGTTGTACATCAAGCGCTCGCCGCGGCGACAGCTGACCCGACCCTCGACGGAGAGAGTGCGGCCGGGCTCGATGCCGGGGATCTCACGCCGGCCGAGCCAGACCAGCCGGGCGGCACCGCTGCCGTCCCGCAACTCGACCTCCAGGGCGGGGTGCCCGCCCCGGGGGTGGATCGTCACATTGGACACCGTGCCGCGCAGTCGGACCTGCTGTCGGTCCTCGCAGGTCCGGATCGGGACCGCGGCCTCCGCCTCGACGGCGCGCTGCATCTCCTCCGACTCCAGATCGGCATCAGAGGTCGCGAGTCGGTGGATGACGCGCTGCAACAGAGAGTTCTTCGCCATAGCACTTTCCACTATGACACCTGTTGTCAATTCGCTGGTCACCCGGCTGTCACCGCCTCGGGACGGGCGCCATCGACTCGCTGTCGCGCCGATCAGGGACGCTGGTCGTCCGACTGCTCGAGCCCGGGCTCGACGTCCGGTGGGATGACCAGCGGCAGCAGGTCGCCGGGCGACTTGGCCTCCTCGCCGCGGCGTACGACCACCTCACGGAAGGCGGTCAGCAGGTCCGCGACCGGCGGGTCCAGATGATCCTCCAGGGCCGCCTGCCCGTACAGGATCCCGCGCAGCAGCCAGCGGGGCCCTTCGACCACCCACATCCGCGAGGGCTGGTAGCCCTGCTCGCCGTCGGGCGTGGTGACCGGCAGCAGCCGGCGCAGCTCGACCCCGAACGGACCCTCGACCAGGGCGGCCGAGCCGCCGGCCTCGGTGGCCGCCTCGACGATCTCCTCGCGCAGCTCGGGCCACAGGCCCCCGCTCCGCGGGGCGGCGTACGCGCCCAGCTCCAGGGCCGAGTCACCCTTGATCAGCATCGCCGAGACGATCTGCTGGGTCTCCTCGGCGACCTGCAGCCGGAGCTCGGCGCCGCCGAACCCGGTGATGATCATGCTGCCCAGGTCGATCCGCGCCCGTCCGGGCAACGGCTCGATGTCCAGGTCGACCTCGGTCAGGTCCCAGGGTCCGGCGCCGCGCCAGTCCCGCGAATCCAGGGCGTCGACGTCGATCTCGGCGGGGGTCGAGTCCGAGGACTCCTCCTCCGACGGCTCGTCGGGGTCGGTGGTGGTCTCGGACTCGGTGCTCTCGTCGACCTCGTCGGCGGGAACCTCGTCGTCCTTGCGGCGACGTCGGAAGATCATGACGCACTCACGCTGGTTGCTGCTCCTCGTCGGTGGTGTTACCGGCGGCCAAGCCACCGGTGGACCCGTGACCACCGGAGCCCCTGGATCGGCCGGCGGCGTCGGTCGAGTCGGGCAATTGTGGCACGGCCACGAATCGGGCCCGGGCGACCCGCTGCACCACGAGCTGGGCGATCCGGTCGCCTCGGGAGATCCGTACAGCTGTCGCGGTGTCGGTGTTGACCAGGCAGACCAGGATCTCGCCCCGGTAACCGGCGTCCACCGTGCCGGGGGCGTTCACGATGCTGATCCCGTGCCGGGCGGCCAGTCCGGACCGCGGGTGAACGAAGCCGGCGTACCCCTCGGGTAGCGCGAGGGCCACCCCGGTGCCCACCAGCCGTCGCTCCCCCGGCTCGAGCACGAAGGTCTCGGCGGAGACCAGGTCGGCGCCGGCGTCGTCGTGATGGGCGTAGGCCGGCGGGGCCAGCCCGTCGTCGAGGGCGACGTAGCCGACCTCCAGGTCGATCCCGGCCGGTGAGTCGCCGGTCACCGCGACGGCCTCGCGGTGTCGTCGGTCAGCACGGCCGTGATCGCCTCGGCCAACCGCGACGGGCGGCGGGTCGAGACGATCCAGTACGGCACCGGGTCGGCCGGATCGTCCAGGGTCAGCTCCACCGCCTCCTTCGCGTACGGCCGGAGCACCAGGTGGGCCCGGGCGTCGGCCCCCGGGCCAGTCCGATGCGCGGTCTCCTCCGGATCGAGCCCGCGAACCGCCGAGACGTAGCCGAGGTCGAGCACCGCCCGACCGACCCTGAGCTCGGTGCCGTCCAGCCGGAGCCGGACCGCGGTCCCCACCAGGACGGCGGCGACCGCCGCCTGCGCGCCGAGCAGGCCGAGCACGCCGGCCAGCGGACCGAGGTAGAAGCCGATGGCGACGAGCCAGCTGAGGCTGAACAGGACCGACAGCACCCACCAGCTCGGCGGCGGCGCGACCCACTCCCGGTACGACACGGGCACCAACCTAATGGCTCGCTCGGGGCAGCACCCGGACGCTCCGGGAGCATTGGCGGTACGGTTCCAGCGTGACGGTGTCGACCAAGGTGATCTCGGTGGTGTACCCGGTGGCGGGCGGCTTGGGCGCCGTCTTCGTGACCCACAAGGTGCTGGAGGCCGCTCGACGGTTCGTGGTCGGGAAGACGACTACGCCGTCCGACCGCAGGAGCGGCTGGACGGCGTTGGCGTGGACCGCACTGAGCTGGGCGGCCGCTGGTGGGGTCGGGTTCTACGCGGGCAAGAAGCTGGCGCGGCCCGAGCTGATCAGTACCGACGTGTCGGTTCAGCCGGCGCAGTCGTAGCAGTACGCGTTTCCGTTCGCGCGCTGCTCGGCGATCTGGCTGCGGTGCCGGACCAGGAAGCAGCCGGCGCAGGTGAACTCGTCGGACTGCTGCGGCAGCACCCGGACGGTCAGCTCTTCGTGGGACAGGTCGGCTCCGGGTAGCTCGAACGACTCGGCCGCTTCGGCCTCGTCCTCGTCGACCTTGCCGGAGTTCTTGTCGTTGCGGCGAGTCTTGAGCTCCTCGATGGAGTCCTCGTTGAGCTCTTCCTCGGTCTTGCGGGGGGCGTCGTAATCGGTCGCCATCTTTACCTTTCCGGGCGGTGGGCCCAGACATGTGTCGTGGCCCGCGCGTATGAATACCACACGGGACAAGCGGGCGGTGAGACTTTCGGCTCGCGCCGCTACAACGCAGGCGGAGCGTCGGTATTCCACCTGCCCTGAGTTGATGCTCGCCTGCGGCGCTGAGTTGATGCTCGCGTGTGCGAGACGCGTACCCTACAGCCCCGCCGAGAGCTGGCACAGCGAAGGTCGGTCCGGCTGCCGCAGGTTGGTACAGCAGCCCGGCAGACAGGCGAAACGACCGACGGTGGCGACACCTGATCCGGCCACCGCGCCGGGCAGGGTGACCGGCTCATCGACCAGCTCCTCCCGGGCCACCGTGGCCCGTTCGACCAGCAGATCCACCAACGCCCCGACGAAGGCCGGGTGGGTTCCTGCGGTTGCCGCCCGGGCAAACGGTAGCCCGAGCTCACGCGCTGTGGCCGCTGCCTCGGTGTCGAGGTCGAAGATGACCTCCATGTGATCGGACACGAAGCCGATCGGCACCGTGACGACCGCGCTCTGGCCCGCCTCGGCGAGGGCGGTCAGATGATCGTTGACGTCCGGCTCCAGCCAGGGCTGCGTCGGCGGACCGGAGCGCGAGCAGTAGACGAGATCGTGGTCGTCGGCCACCCCGCGAACGGCGGCGACCCGGCGGGTGACCTCGGCGGCCACCCGACGGTGCCAGTCCACGTAGGCGCCCTCGGCCGACTGCGGCTGCGGTCCCGCGGTCTCCGCCATCGCGGTCGGGATCGAGTGGGTGACGAAGACCAGCCGTGGTCGGATCTCCGCACCGTGCTCGTCGAGGAGCCCATCGACGGCGGCCACGGTCGCGTCCACCGATGCCGCCACGAAGCCCGGGTGATCGGCGGCGTGCCGGATCCGCTCCACCACGATGCTGGTGTCGGCGAACGCGTCGTACAGGTTCTCCCGGTACTGACGGCAGGAGGAGTACGACGGGTACGCACTGGTGGTCAGCACCAGCACCCGTCGATGACCGGCCGCTTCGAGCTCCCCGGCCACGTCGCCCAGGTACGGCTCCCAGTTGCGGTTGCCCCAGAACAGCGGCAGGTCGACGCCACGACGATCGAGCTCGGTGCGCAGCGCCGCCAGCAGCTCCCGGCACTGGTCGTTGATCGGGCTCCGGCCGCCGAACAGGAAGTAGTGCTCACCCACCTCGGCCAACCGCTCACGGGGAATGCCGCGGCCCCGCGTGACGTTCTCCAGGAAGGGCAGCACGTCCTCGGGCCGTTCCGGCCCACCGAACGACAGCAGCAGCACCGCATCGTAGGGATCGAGAGACGTCCTGTCAGAGGCGGGCGCTAGCGTCTGCGACGCGGTTCGTGCGGGTGATTCAGACACAACGTGATCTTGCCGCATGGCAGCAAGTCAGGGACGACAGGAGAGTGGCATGGCCGCCGGGTTCGGCGCTTATCGGCAGGTGCTCGGCGCCTCGGAGGCGCGGGCGTTCACCGCCGCCGGGTTCGCGGCTCGGTTGCCGATGTCCATGACGGGGTTGGGCATCGTGCTGTTCATCTCCATCACGTCCGGGTCGTACGGTCGAGCCGGGCTGGTCACCGCCGTCGCCACCCTCACCACCGCCGTGGCCGCGCCGGCCTGGGGCCGGCTGATCGACCGGATCGGGCAGGCGCCGGTGTTGATCGCCGCGACGATCATCTACAACCTGAGCACCGGTGCCCTGATCACCAGCGTGCTGCTCGACGCCCCGTTCGCCGTCACCCTGTTCACCGCGGTCGGCGTCGGTCTGGGCTTCTCCTCCGCGGGTGCTGCCGTCCGCGCGCGCTGGAGCCACCGGCTGCGCGGCACCCCGCTGCTGAACACGGCGTTCGCCTGGGAGGCCGTGCTGGACGAGGTCGTGTTCATCGTCGGTCCGGTGCTGGCGACCTTCCTGGCCACCGCGATCCATCCCGCCCTGGGGCTCGCCGCCGGCGGTGTGGTCGGCCTCGTCGGGGCGTTCGTCCTCGCGGCCCAGCGAGGCACCCAGCCGCCCCTGGCCAGCCGGGCGGAACGGCGCAGCCGCTCCAGCAAGCTGTCGGCCCGACTGCTGGTGCCGATCGTCCTCGCCTGCGCGGCCCTCGGCATGCTCTTCGGTGGGATGGAGGTCGTCATCATCGCCTTCGCCGACGAAGCCGGCATCCTGCCGTACGCCGGCGTGATCGTGATGGCCTGGGCGGGCGGCTCACTGATCGCCGGCGTGGTGACCGGCACCATCACCTGGACGGCCGGCCCGGCCAAGCGGTTCCGGATCGGTGCGGTCCTGCTGGCCCTGTCGCTGCTGCCGCTGCCGTTCGTCATGCACCCGCTGCCGACCGCCGGACTGCTGATCCTGAGTGGCCTGTTCATCGCCCCCACGCTGATCGCCTCGGTCGCGGTCACCCAGTCGGCCGTCCCCGCGGACCGACTCACCGAGGCGCTCGGCTGGACCTCGATGGGCATGGCCGGTGGCGTCGGGCTCGGCGCAGCCGCCCTCGGTCAGGTGATCGACGGCGGTGGTGCCCAGGCCGGTTTCTACGCCGTGATCGGCACCGGGCTGATTCTGATCATCGCCGCGTTGTGTGTTCGGACCCGGGCCGTGACCGCAGACACCGTCACGGTAGATCGCGAAGGTACGCCGCCAGTCGATCAGCTGCCGGCCGAGACACGAACCCCGTCGCGGTGATCTTGGTCAGGTCCAGAGCGCTGTGCCGCGGCCGCGGGGCCAGGTCCTTGCCGCGACCGTAGACCTCCGCCGTCACCTCAGCGATCGCGGCCGGATCCTGGCCGCGCCCGGCGTAGACGGCCTTGGCGACCTCGGCCCAGCTCGTCACCGGTCCACCGTTGGAGACGTTGTAGGTCCCGTACGGCGCATCGGCCGCCAGCAGGTGGTCGATCGCGGCGACGATCTCGTCGGTGAAGGTCAGCCGACCGAACTGGTCGGCCACCACACTCGGCGCGATCCCCCGGTCGGCCAGCGAGGCCATGGTGGCGACGAAGTTCTTGCCGTCCCCGATCACCCAGCTGGTCCGCAGCAGGTAGTGGCGCGGCACCGTCGCCACCACGGCGTCGCCGGCCGCCTTGGTCTGTCCGTAGACGCCCAGCGGCGAGAACGGCTCGTCCTCGGTGTGGACCTCGACGGTGCCGTCGAAGACGTAGTCGGACGAGACGTGCACCAGGGTCGCCCGGTGCTCGCGCGCGGCCTGGGCCACGGCACCCACCCCGGTCACGTTGGCGGCCCAGGCGTCCCGACGCCCGGCCGGGGTCTCGGCGGCGTCGACCGAGGTGTAGGCGGCCGCGTTGACGATCACCCCGTAGCCGCTGAAGTCGAACCCGGCCACCGCGTCGGCGTCACCCACGTCCAGCTCGGCGCGGGTCAGTCCGGTGGCGTCCGGCCAGGCGGCCAGCAGTGCCCGACCGAGCTGGCCGCCGGCGCCGAGGACGAGCCGCCGGGGTGGACTCATCGGGGTGACGGCTGTCAACCGCGGGTGGCGCCTGTCGGCCTCGGACAGCTCGGCCCGCTCCAAGGGGATCGGCCAGGCGATCGCCAGCGTCTCGTCGGCCAGGTTGCAGAACGTGTAGGAGTCCTTGGCCGCCGGACTCCAGTGCTCGTTGACCAGGTAGGAGTAGACGGTGTGGTCCTCGAGGGTCTGGAACGCGTTGCCCACCCCCCGGGGCACGAACACCGCCGCGTCCGGACCGAGCTCGGCGGTCACCACCCGGCCGAAACCGTCACCGGGCCGCAGGTCCACCCACGCGCCGAAGACCCGGCCGTGGACCACCGACACGAGCTTGTCCCACGGTTCGGCGTGGATGCCGCGGGTCGCTCCGGTGCTGGTGTTGAACGACACGTTGTTCTGCACCGGTGCGAAGTCCGGCAGCCCGAGCGCGACCATCTTGGCCCGCTGCCAGTTCTCCTTGAACCAGCCCCGGTTGTCGGCCCGGACATCCAGCTGGATGATCATCAGGCCGTCGATGGCGGTGCTGCTGACGCTCAGCGCCGCCACTACTGGCCGGCCTTCGCGTAGGCGGCTTCCGTCGCGGCCTTCTGCGGCCGCCACCACTCCTGGTTGTCGCGGTACCAGGCGATGGTGGCGGCCAGGCCGGCTTCGAAGTCGGAGAAACGGGGCGCCCAGCCCAGCTCGGTGCGCAGCTTGGTGGAGTCGATCGCGTACCGCAGGTCGTGCCCGGGCCGATCCGTGACCAGGTCGTACGCGTCACTCGGCCGGCCGAGCCCGACCAGGATCGCCTCGACGACCTCCTTGTTGTTCTTCTCCCCGTCGGCACCGATCAGGTAGGTCTCGCCGACCGCGCCGGCGTCGATGATGCGCAGCACCGCGGCGCTGTGGTCGTCGGCGTGGATCCAGTCGCGGACGTTCTCGCCCTTGCCGTAGAGCTTCGGTCGGCCGCCGTCGAGCACGTTGGTGATCTGCCGCGGGATGAACTTCTCCACGTGCTGATAGGGCCCGTAGTTGTTGGAACAGTTGCTGATGGTGGCCTGCACCCCGAACGATCGCACCCAGGCCCGGACCAGCAGATCGGAGCCGGCCTTGGTCGAGGAGTAGGGACTCGACGGGTTGTAGGGGGTCTGCTCGGTGAACCTCGCTGGGTCGTCCAGCTCGAGATCCCCGTAGACCTCGTCGGTGGAGATGTGGTGGTAGCGCTTCTGGTGCCGACGCACCGCCTCGAGCAGCGTGTAGGTGCCGATCAGGTTGGTCTGCAGGAACGGGGACGGGTCGCGCAGCGAGTTGTCGTTGTGCGACTCGGCGGCGAAGTGGACCACGACGTCGTGGTCGGCGACCAGGCGAGAGACCAGCTCGGCGTCGCAGATGTCGCCCTGGACGAACGTGAAGCGCTCGGCCGGGAGCCCGTCCAGGGAGGCCCGGTTGCCTGCGTAGGTCAGCTTGTCGAGCACGGTCACCGAGTGGTCGGTGTGCTCGAGCAGGTGGCGGACGAAGTTCGAGCCGATGAAGCCGGCTCCGCCGGTCACGAGGTAGGCAGGCATGTCGGTGATCCTAGACAGTCGTCAGAGAGAGGGTCGTTGCTACGCTGCGGCGCAGGACGTCGGTTTGTGCCCGACTGACGTTACCGGCGGAGCTTGTCGTTCGGCGTGCAGAACGCCAGATTCGGCAGAGGCGGGTGGTGGCATGTGATCGTCGTGGCCGCAGTTCTCGTGGTGGCGACCCTGGTGGTGATGACGGCCGGCTGGGTGCGACCCGTCGTGGCCCTGGGCTCCGCCATCGTGATCGCCGGGCTGCTGGGGATCGCCCCGGCCCGCGACCTGTTCGGCGGCCTCAGCAACGGTGGTGTGATCACTGTCGGGGCGATGCTGGTGATCGCCAAGGGCATCGTGCAGACCGGAGTGGTGTCCAGGGTCACCCGGGCGCTGCTGCTGACCGTCACCAGTGCCCAGCAGGCCCTGCGCCGACTGGCTGCGCCCGTGGGTGTGGCTTCGGGGTTGATGAACACCACGCCGATCGTGGCGATGATGATCCCGGCCAGCAAGCAGCTGGAGCAGACCCGCAGCATCCCGGCCCGGGAGGTGATGCTGCCGATCGCGCACCTGACCACCCTCGCCGGCTCCATCACCCTGATCGGGACCAGCTCCAACCTGCTGATCGCCGGCATCGCCTCCGGTAGGGACATCGACATGGGCATGCTGTCCTTCGCACCGGTCGCCCTGCCGGTCGCGCTGGCGGGCCTGGTGGTGATCTACTTCACGGCGCCGCGGATGCTGGGCGGCGCCCAGGCGGCGGAGACCACTCCGCTGGACTGGCGGGTGGAGATCCCGATCGGTGAGCACGCCGTCGCTCGCGGACGGACCGCGGACCGCCTCGGGCTCGCTGTGGCCCGTGACTACCGGCTGTCGGCGGTCAAGCGGGAGGGTGAGTACCTGGCGCCCGACATCGCGATGGAAGCCGGCGACATCCTGATCTTCGAGGCGACCGAGGTCGGCATCCGGGCGCTGTGGATCAGTCCCCTGTTCGGCCTCTCCCCGCAGCGGTTGTTCGCGGTGTCGGTGAAGACAGGTGAGGTCGGGACCCTCAACGACCTCGAGGAGAACGACGACCTCGCGGTGATCGCGGCGCGGACGACGGTCTCGCTCCGCCGCACCGAGCTGGTGCCCGGCGCGACGTGCTACGTCACCGCTCCCGATGCCGCCACGGTCGAGGCCAGCGAGTTCGTCGCCCTGTGGCAGGACGCGGCCAGCCGTGCCCCTCAACCGGGCAACACGTGGAAGGCCCTGCTGATCCTGGCCGCCGTCGTGCTGCCCGCGTCCTTCGGACTGGCGCCGATCGAGTTCCTCGCGCTGGCCGGGGCGCTGGCGATGGTGCTGACCAAGGTGCTGACCCCACGCTCAGCGGCTCGGGCCCTGGACTGGAACGTGCTGTTCATCCTGGCCGGCTCGGTCGGCTTGGGCGCCATCGTGCTGAGCAGTGGGTTGGCCGACGTGCTGGCCAGCGGAATCCGCTACCTGGTGTCGGGCAACGAGGTGCTGGTCATCCTGGTCTTCGGGTTGGTCACGGTGATCTTGACCAACGTGATCTCCAACGCCGCCGCGGCGTCCATCCTGACGCCGGTGGCGATCACCGTCGCGCTCGAGGTCGGTCTGAACCCGGTGATCCTGCTGGCCTTGATCGGCACCTGCATCTCGTTCACCTTCATCAACCCGTTCAGCCACCAGACCAACCTGATGGTGATCGGCCCGATCGGCTACACCACGAAGGAGTTCGCCCTGTTCGGCGCACCGGTGCTGGTGGTCGGACTCGCCGTCGCCTGCGGAGTCGGCGTGCTGCTCGCCTGATCCCTCGGGACCTGACGAGCGGGGCGCCATCCATGCGAGACTCACCTGCCATGCGTGGCATCATCCTGGCCGGCGGTTCCGGCACCCGACTCCACCCGGTCACCCTCGGCATCAGCAAGCAGCTGGTCCCGGTCTACGACAAGCCGATGATCTACTACCCGCTGTCGACGCTGATCTTCGCCGGGATCCGGGACGTGCTCGTCATCACCACTCCGCACGACGCGGCCGGGTTCGAGCGGTTGCTGGGTGACGGCTCGCAGTTCGGGATCTCGATCAGCTACGCCCGGCAGCCTTCGCCGGACGGGCTCGCTCAGGCCTTCGTCATCGGGGCCGACTTCATCGGCGACGACAAGGTCGCGCTGGTGCTCGGTGACAACATCTTCTACGGCCCCGGTCTCGGTAACCAGCTGAAGAAGTTCAGCGAGGTCGACGGTGGAGCGGTGTTCGCCTACTGGGTCGCCGAGCCGAGCGCGTACGGCGTCGTCGAGTTCGACGAGGGAGGTCGGGCGATCTCGCTGGAGGAGAAGCCGGCCGTACCGAAGTCCAACTACGCGGTCCCCGGTCTCTACTTCTACGACAACGACGTGATCACCATCGCGCGCGAGCTCGAGCCCTCCCCGCGCGGAGAGTACGAGATCACCGACGTCAACAAGCACTACCTGGCGGCCGGACGGCTGCAGGTGGGGGTGCTGCCCCGAGGCACGGCCTGGCTGGACACCGGCACCTTCGACTCGCTCAACGACGCGAACAACTTCGTCCGGACGCTGGAGTCCCGGCAGGGTCTGAAGGTCGGCGCACCGGAGGAGGCCGCCTGGCGGCAGGGCTTCCTGACCGACGACGAGCTGCAGAGCCGGGCCACGGCGCTGGCCAAGTCGGGTTACGGGACGTACCTGCTGGATCTGCTCCGGCGCGGTCGCGGCTAGCGCCTCGTCCGCACCAGGGTCAGCGCGACCCACCGGCGACGTGGCGAGTTCCGCACGGACAGTCGACCGAACTTCCCGCGCCCGGACGGATGACCTGCCATCCTCGGTCCAGGAAGCCTGTCGATGACGCTGGGGTGGTGAGATGGTGGATCCGATCAAGGTCTTCGTGAGCTACCGCCGGGCCGACACCCAGCACGTGGCCGGTCGGTTCGCCGACAAGATCGCCGACCGCTTCCAGGTCTTCATGGACATCGACACCATCCCGCCGGGCGTCGACTTCACCGACTACGTGCGGCGCGCGGTCGGCAGCTGTGACGTCTTGCTGGCCTTCATCGGCGAGCACTGGGCGGGCGTCACCGACGACACCGGTCGACGGCGCCTGGAGGACCCGTCCGACTGGGTCGCCGAGGAGATCCGGACCGCGCTCCAGCGAGACGTCCGCGTGATTCCGGTGCTGGTCGACGACGCGATCCTGCCGGCCCCCGAGACCCTCCCGGAGTCGTTGCGCCCCCTGACCACGCGACAGACCCTGCCCTTGCGGCACGCCTCGTTCTCGGCCGACACGGCTCGACTGATCACCGCGGTGCAGGCGGCCGCGGTGAGAGGTGAGGATCTCGGCCCAGACGCCTACGGTCCGCGCTGGGAGACGACACCTGCACCACCGGCGGTGCAGGTCCACCTGGCCGCCCCGAAGCGTTCGCAGCGGGCGCCGCGCGCACTGATCTGGGTGGCCCTCGCTGTCGCTGCGGTGACCCTCGTCCTCAGTCTCGGTCTGATCCTCCGCCACAGCACCGGACGCGCCTCCTCCTCACCGGACGCCGCCGGGGTTCCCGGCCCCGCCGAGCAGCCGTCGACATCCGCCGGCTCGGGCCCCGGCAGCATTTCGATCAGGACGTCCGCCGAGCTGCTGAGACACCTCCCCGCCGCCGTGCGAGCAGGGTGTCGGGAGCTGACACCGGAGGCGTCAGCACTGCGACCGTCGTTGCAGGCGGCGGTGCAGTGCACGCCGCCGGAGGGAACCCGCGCACCCCATTACGTCTTCTACTTCGCCTACCGGGACATGGCATCGGCTCAGCGGGCCTTCCAGAGCTACTACGCCTCGACGCCGCTGCCGGCCGGCGACTGCCGCCGAGGCGAGGCCGAGCTCCCGTACGCGAGCCAGGGCGGCCGGCCGGCCACGGGGACGCTGGTCTGCTACGTCGATGCCGGCGGTCTGCGCGTCTACGCCTGGACCAATGACGAGCTGGCGGTGGTGGCCTCCGCCGCCGACCGAGACCTCGAGTTCGACCAGCTCCATCGCTGGTGGGAGCAGGCAGGGCCCGGCGCCGTGGACCGCTGACGTCGGCCGGGTGGGTTCGACGATTGTCACACCGGGATGCCTTCGCAGTCGCTAGCATGCGAGACGCAGCGACGATGCTGCGAGGGTGCTCGGGGGAGATTGCCCATGACCGTTGACGGATTCCGCCTTGTGCGGCAGTTGCCCGGTGGACGCCACGGGGCTGTCTGGCAGGCTGTCGACATCGCCAGCCAGGCTCCGGTGGCGCTGAAGCAGATGCTCGGCGTCGAGCCGAGCACGTTCGAGCTGGTGCGCGCCGAGGTCGACCGATTGCGGGGCCTCTCCGACCGGCACCTGGTCCGCAGCCACCCGCCCGCGGCCGGCACCCACGAGTGCTGGCTGGTCGAGGACTGGGTCGAGGGCGTCAGCCTGGCCGCCGTGCAGGCGGGATCCGACACACTCACGCGCGCGCAAGCCCTCGGCATCATCCGGGGCGCCCTGCTCGGTCTGTCCACGGCTCACCGGGACGGGATCGCCCACGGCGAGCTGTCGCCGCGCAGCGTTGTGATCGACACCGACGGCGAGCCGGTGGTCGTGGGTTTCGGCGCCCACCTCGCCGACGCGACGGTGGCCGACGCGGACGGGTTCGCCGGTCCGGAAGCCGCTACAGAGCGCACAGCCACCCCCACCGCTGACGTCTTCTCGGTCGGTCGGATGCTCGATCGCCTGCTGGCCGTCGAAGGTGTGCCGGACGATCTGGAACCCGTGGTCGCCCGGTCGACGGCTCGGGATCCGGCGTCCCGCTATCCCGACGCGGCCGGCCTCCTCGCCGATCTCGAGGAGCGCGCCGAGCGGGCGTACGGAACCGGCTGGTGGACCACCGCCGGGCTCTCGGGGATCGTCGCCGCCGCGTCGGCGACCGCCGCGACCGCCACCGTCGGCGTGGCGGCGAGCGGATCGGGCGCCGTGGCGGGCGCGCTGTCGTCGGGGTCCGGCGCACTCGCCGGTGCCGGACGCGCCGTCGGGTCCGGAGCCGTCCACGGCCGGCGGACCGGTCTGGTCATCGCGGGCGCCACCGTGGGCCTGATCGCCATGGTGGTCGCCGCCGTCGCGGTGTTGCGCCCCGACAGCGGACGCCAGGCGGGACCGGAGACGGCTGCCGTCAACGCGAGCCAGAGCGCGAAGCCGGCACCGACCACGCAGGCCACGACCACCTCCTCGACCCGCAGCGCCAGTTCGAAGCCGACACCCGAGCCCGACCCGGCGCTCTCGTTCACGGGGACGTACCGCTACGAGTCAGTTGTCACCAAGTCGACCGACTCGCGCACACCCGTTGGGGAGCGCTACCGCATCAACTGGACGGTGAGCACCACGTGCGCCGGATCCAAGTGCAGCTCCAAGATCAACGAGTCAGACGGTAGATCCTTCGAACTCAACACCAGTGAAGGCACATGGAAGGAGGCCTATACGTACAAGGTCCAGTGCGTCAACTCGAAGACAGGTAAGCCTGTCGGATCGAAGATCAAGATGCGGTACAAGCGCACGCTCGAGGCGAAGGCCTCGAAAAAGAATGGCGGGCTCACCATCTCCGGCACCGATCACGACCGTCAGCTCACCCTCTGCAAAGGCCAGGAAGTACCGCGACAGGACATCCGTCGCAAGATCACCATCAGCAAGACCAAATAGCCGACTAGCCGACTAGCCGACTAGCCGATCGTGGTCACGCGTCGAGTGAGCCGTCGCCGCGGCCTCGCCTGGTTCGACGCTCTCGCGGTGATCTTGGTCGCCGGCTACCTGGTCGGGCTGGTCCTGCTCGCTCGGGCCGCGCAGCCGGGTGTGAACCTGCCGAGCCCCCTGACCGCGTACACCCGGCCGGACGACCCGTGGCCGATCACGGCTCAGGTGGCGTTGGGGACCGGGGCCTTCCTCGCGTACTGGTGGCCCCGCCGCGACCAGACGCGCAGCTTCTCCCTGCTCGCCTCGGTGTCGTTGGCCGTCAGCACGCTGGTCCTGGGCATCGCGTCGTACTGGACCTGCACGTCGGGTCAGGCGCCGTTCTGGACACCGCTCACCCGGGCGGTCAACCTGGTGGTCGGCGGGGTGAACGACTCCTGCGGGTTCCCGCTGGCGCTGCAGACGGCCCGGCTCCTCGGTCCGCTGCTGCTGGTGGTCACCGCCCTCGGTGTGCTGGCGACCCTGTTCCGCTCCCAGCGAGACCGGCTGTCGGTGCGCCTGGGGCGCCAGGTGGTCCTGGTCGTCGGCCTCGCGCCGGACACGCTCGGGCTGATCCGCCGGCTCGCTCTCGATCGTCCCCGCGGCACGGTCGTCGCGGTCGTCGCGGATGCTGCCGAGTCGGGCCTCATCCGCGCCGTCCGGAGAGCAGGCGCCCGGGTCGTCGCCGCCGACCCCGCTGACCCCGCCGCCCTGGAGGTCCTGCTCACCCGACGACACCGACTCAAGGTCAGCGAGGCGCGCTTGCTCGCCGGCGACACGGCGCTCGGTCTCCGCTGGGTGTCGGCGCTACGGGATCTGGCGACCCGCTGCGAGCGCACCACCTCCTGCCTGGCCCCACGACTGCTGGTCAGGATCGACGATCCCTGGCAGGCCGAGTACTGGCGCCGAGGGAACACCTACCAGCGCACGCCGGAAGGTGCCGGCGTGGCGTGGATGTGCGACGCCATCAGCCCGGCCGAGATCACCGCCCGACTGCTCGTCCACCGACTGCAGCAGGGCTTCCATGACCGGGTGGCGCTGGTGGGGGCGTCCCCTCTGGCCCTCGCGGTCTGCGCCGAGCTCGTGCAGTCTGCACGGGAGGAAGGGCTTCTGGTCGGCCGCGATCGTCAGCTGGTGGAGGGGCTCGTGCTGGTCGGTCCTTCGGCCCACCGCGTCGCCCGCCTGCACGATCTCTGGCAGCTGCGCTTCGGTCAGAGCTCGCAGCCGTTGTCGGTCTCCGCCGGCGCCGACGTCGTGTCGGGACTCGAACAGGTGCTCTCGGGTGCTCGGCGGCCGGCGGTCGTGATCGCCGACGACGGCGGCAGCGGGGTCGGTAGCTCCGAGGTGGCGGTCACTCATCCGCGCTGGACGGTGTTCGCGCGGTCCGCGACCACGCGAGGCGTGGCCGCGGCCCCCGTGATGGAAGGTCTGCTGCCCTTCGGTCTCACCACCGAGCTCCCGGCCGACTGGCCACTGGACAGCTGGGAGCGCGCCGCCCGGGTGGTGCACGAGCAGTATCGACGGCACGCGCCGCCCGAGGCGGCGGCGAACCGGCCATGGGCCGGGCTGGAACGCTTTGTCCAAGAGTCCAACATCCGCCTGGTCACGACCACCCTCAGCTCGATGGAGTCGATCGGCCGCTCATGGCTGCCGCAGACGGCGACCGACCGTGCCGCCGACTCGTCCGCCCCGGACCTGACCGCTGACGAGCTGAGCCGGCTCGCCGAGATGGAGCACGAGTCCTGGCTGCAGCACCTGACCGAGAACGGCTGGCGCTGGGGACCGCGCCGGGACGACCGCCGAAAGACGCACCCTGCCCTCCGGTCCTGGCCCCAGCTCGCCGAGGCCGACCGGGTGAGGACGGTCGACAACGTTCGCGGAGCCGTCGCGACCCTCGGCGCCCTGGGCTACCACTCGGCACCGGTGGTGCGGAGCGGGGCGACGTGGCGCCGCTTCGTCCGCTCCGGCGAGGTGCAGGCCACCCGGTCCACCGTGCCGTGGACCTGGCGCACCTCCTCGGGCGCGCTGCTGCGCGCCGAGGAGGGTGACTGGCGAGTGAGCGACGGGGACGAGGTCTGGTCGGTGGTCCCCGAGGTCTTCGGCAGAACCTACGAGCACGTCCGTGGCGACCGCTGGCGCAGGGTCGGCGAGGTCTTCGGACGACCGGCCACCCGAGGAGAGATCATCACCTCCCTCGAAGGTGCCCAGACCGCGGTGAACGACGAGTGGGTGCTGCGGGGCGAGGGCGGAGAGCAGTGGCTCGTCACCTCCCGGCATCTGGCGTCCCACTACGCGCCGGTCATCATCGGGGCAGATTCTTCCCTGAGTGGATTGATCCACGACAGACTCTTGCCCAAACCTGAGAACGCACCTTAAGGTCTCTCAATTGTGGGCGGCTCACACGGTCGGCCCGCGACTCCCCTCCCTCCCCAACCCCCGAAGGGAATGGCATGCGCAGAGCCATTGTCGGGACCCTGGGGCTGACCCTCACCGCCGGATTTCTGGTGGCGTTGGGATCGACAGCCCAGGCCCAACCGGACGACGGGCACACCCCGCCGACCACCAAACCCCAGTCCGCCGTCTCGGACAACCTCCCCGATCCGCTCGCGGACAAGCGCAGCGAGCTGCGGAAGTCCGCACTCAGTGACGTGCTGGCGGGACGCCGCGATGCGATCCGGAAGAACGGCTCGACAGTGGTCAAGGTGGGCACCAAGGCCGCACCGACGACCAAGATCGAGCGGCAGCGCGCCAAGGCCGGCAAGTCGGTCAAGCAGCGCGAGGTCGACCAGTACGTCGAGCTGTCGCGGGAGAAGACCGACAAGATCTTCGTCGTGTTGGCCGAGTTCGGCGACCAGCGGCACCCCAGCTATCCCGATCAGGACACCGACCCGGCCACCCAGGGTCCGGCGACGTTCGACGGCCCGCTGCACAACGCCATCCCCGAACCGGATCGCAGCAAGGACAACTCGACGGTCTGGCAGGCGGACTACTCGGCCGACTACTACCGCAACCTGTACTTCGGTGAGGACGGCGAGTCGCTCAAGACGTACTACGAGAAGCAGTCGTCGGGTCGCTACAGCGTCGACGGTGAGGTCACAGACTGGGTGAAGGTGCCGTACAACGAGGCGCGCTACGGGCGCAGCAACGGTTTTCCCTGTACCGGCAATGTCTGCTCGAACACCTGGTACCTGCTGCAGGACGGCATCAACACCTGGGTCGCCCAGCGCAAGGCCGCGGGCCAGACCGACGCTCAGATCAAGGCCGAGCTGGCCGACTTCGACGTCTGGGACCGTGACGACCAGGACGGCGACGGCAACTTCAACGAGCCCGACGGCTACATCGACCACTTCCAGATCGTGCACTCCGGCGGAGACCAGGCCGACGGCGATCCGCAGCAGGGCGAGGACGCCATCTGGTCGCATCGCTGGCGCGCCTTCCAGAACACCACCTCCGGTCCTGACGGTTACAAGAAGATCGGGGGCACTCAGATCGGCAACACCGGGTTGTGGGTCGCCGACTACACGATCCAGCCCGAGAACGGCGGCCTCTCGGTGTTCGCCCACGAATACGGCCACGACCTCGGTCTGCCGGATCTCTACGACACCGAGTCCAACGCCGACTCCCCCGTCGCCTGGTGGAGTCTGATGGCGCAGAGCCGGCTGTCGGCCAAGGGCGACGCAGGTATCGGCGAACGTCCGGGCGACCTCGGTGCGTGGGAGAAGCTGCAGCTCGGCTGGTTCGACTACGAGACCGCGGCGGCCGGTGACAAGCGCACCCTCAAGCTCGGCCCGCACGAGTACAACTCCAAGAACGCGCAGGGCTTGGTGGTCGTGCTGCCCAAGAAGCAGGTGGTGACGGATCTACCCGACCCGGTCGAAGGCGACCGAACCTGGTACAGCGGCACCGGCAACGACCTGGATGCCAGCATGGCGCGGTCGCTGACCCTGCCGGCAGGGACGGCGAGTCTGTCGTTCCAGGCCGCGTACAACATCGAGGACTGCGAAGAAGATCCGTGCGACTACGCCTACGTCGAGGTGAACGACGGTGACGGTTGGGCTGCCATCCCAGGAAGCATCGCCAACCCCGCCGAGGGCAACGGCATCGATGGGGTCAGCGGTCCGGAAGCCGATCCGTGGGTGCCGGCGACCTTCGATCTGTCGGCGTACGCCGGTGAGACGATCTCACTTCGAGTGCGCTACTTCACCGATGGCGCTGCAGCCGGAAACGACGACAGTGAGCTGCCACCGGGCATCTTCGTCGACGCCATCACGGTGACCGCCAACGGCGCCACCCTGTTCGCCGATGGTGCGGAGACCTCTCCGAACGGCTGGGACCTCGATGGGTTCACGTCGGTCGCCACCAGCGTGACCACCCTGCACGACAACTACTACATCGCCTCCAACCGGACCTACACGTCGTTCGACAAGTACCTGAAGACCGGTCCGTACAACTTCGGCTGGGCCACCACCCGGCCGGACTGGGTGGAGCACTTCCCGTACCAGGACGGCCTGCTCATCTCCTACTGGGACACCTCGTACGCCGACAACAACATCGGCGTGCACCCGGGTGGGGGTGAGATCCTGCCGATCGACGCCAACCCACGCGCGCTCGTTCGGCTCGACGGCGGTGGTGCGGTGTGGCGCAACCGGGTGCAGATGTACGACGCGACGTTCGGACTCCAGAAGTCCGACTCGATCACGTTGCACAACAACGGCCAGGCGAACTACATCCGCGGGCAGGCGGGGCAGCCGTTGTTCGACGACACGAAGTCCTACCAGGACGTGAAGACGCCGACGTCCAGCGTCAAGGTCGCGAACGCCGGTGTCACCCTGCGAGTGCTGGAACAGCAGGGCACGACGGTGAAGGTGCGCCTCGGCACCAGCGCTGGCGGTCTGCGGAGCGTCACCACTCGGTGACACGCTGACCGTCGGTCCAACCGACAGCGCGGCGGGGTCGGCCCTCAGGGCCGGCCCCGACGTGCGTCAGCGGGCGAGCGGTGTCCGCGGGCGAGCGGTGTCAGCGGGCGAGCGGTGTCAGCGGGCGAGCGGTGTCAGCGGGCGAGCAGGGCCTCGGCCAGGGTTCGTCCGGACAGGTACGCCGCCTCGACCCGCGGCTTCTCGGCCCAGCCGTCGCCGCACAGGCCGAGACCGCCCTCGGCCAGCGCGTACGGCTCGGGGCGTCCGCCCGCCGGCCGGGCGAACGTCCAGCGGTGCACCAGGGTGCCGAACGGTGCCGGTGCCCCGAGGAGCTCCTGCAGGGCTCTGCTCAGCTCCGGCCCGGCGGCCGCCGGGTCCACCAGGTGGTCGGCGGCGAACGAGGACGTGGAGTGGGCGACCAGCACGGGTGCGTCGTCTCCACGGCGTCGGCCGTCGTCGGCCACCCAGGCCAGCGACGGGTGGTCGTTGACGAACAGCCCGTCGAAGTCCCAGCATCGCTGCGCCCAGGTGGCGACCAGGGCGAGCACCGGCTCGAAGCCGGCCACGGCCGGGAGCTCCTCCCGCAGCGACTCGTCCAGCAGCCGGTGGGCCTGGGGATCGGGCATGGCCAGCACCACGGCGGACGCCCGCCTGTCGTCGACCGACCAGCCGTTCGCGCTGCGACGCACCTCGCGGACCGTCGTCGCGTCGACCACGTCCAGACCGGCGGCCAGATCCTCGACCAGCGAGCGGAGGCCTCCTGGGGCGGCCCAGCGCAGCGGGCCGGCCTTCGGCTCGCCACCGGCCACCGCGAACGTGTCGGTCCACGGCCTGGCGAGTCCGCGGCGCTGCCAGTCCTCGACGACCGCACCGAACGCCGGGTCGGACACGGTGAGGTAGGACGCCCCGAGGTCCACCGCTCGGTCGTCGATCCGCCGGCTGGCCATCCGGCCACCGATCCGGCGTCCTCGGTCGACCAGCACCACCGGCTGCCCAGCAGCCGTCAAGGTGCGGGCGCAGGCCACTCCGGCCAACCCCGCGCCGACGACGACAACGGGATCGCCCGGCGTCACCGCCGACCCTTGCGGGCGGCCAGGTAGTCCGCCACCACGTACTCCCCCAGCCGGCCGATGTCGGGGGTGAACACCCGGCCACCGCAGCGCCGGGCGATGGCGTCCACGAACCTGGCCAGACCGGGATCCTCTCCCAGCATGAACGTGTTGATGGTCGCCCCGTAGCGGGACAGCTCGTCGACCTGCGCCACGGTGGCCCGCAGCGTGGCCGAGGTGGTCGGCCACTGGAACTGCGCCTCCCCGTCCTCGGCGAGGTGGGCGGTCGGCTCCCCGTCGGTGACCACCAGCACCACCGGCTCGGCGTCGGGGTGGCGACGCAGGTGCCGGGCCGCCAGGATCAGCGCGTGCTGCAGGTTGGTGCCCTGGATCCAGTCCGGCTCGACCTCGGCCAGCTGCAGCGGGGTCAGCCGCCGGGCGTACCGGTTGAAGCCGATCACCTGCAGCGAGTCCTGCCGGAACCGGGTCTCGATCAGGTGGTTCAGCGCCAGGGCGGTCTGCTTCATCGGACCCCAGCGGCCGTCCTGCACCATCGAGTACGACAGGTCGACGCAGAGCGCCACCGCGGCCGTGGTCCGCCGCTCGGTCTCGATCACCTCGAAGTCCTCGACGGCCAGCTGCACGGCTCCGCCGCCGTCGGCGGGCAGACCTGCGCGCCTGAGCGCGTTGGCGACCGTACGGGGCGCGTCCAGCGGCAGCTCGTCGCCGAACACCCAGGGCCTGGTCAGCCCGGTGCGCTCGTCGGCCGAGCCCGTCCGGCGGTCGTCGTGGTCCCCGTGGCCGGACGCCTCGAGCTGGGCGAACACCCGCTTGAGGGCGGTCTGGCCGAGGCGCCGGAGTGCTCTTGGGGTCAGCTTGAGCCCCTCGTCGGTGCGGGTCAGATACCCCTGCCGCTCGAGCTCGCGCTCCAGGTCGCGCAGCCCCTGCAGGTCGGCCACGGCGTCGCGGCCGAGTCGCTTCTCCAGCAGGTCGACGTCGACGTCGTCCAGGGTCGAGCCCGGGCTGTTCTGGGACAGCTGCTGGGACAGCGCCTCCAGGTCGGCGAGCTCGGCGACCGCTTCGACCGCCTCGCCGTACCCGAGGGGCTGACCACCCTGCCCCATCCCGGTCGGGGAGGACCGGTCCAGCCCGGGACGCAGCGCGCGCAGGTTGTCGGACAGCTGAGCCATCTCCGAGGCGAGGTCGGCGTCGGACATCGCCTGCTGCATCAGCTGGGCGAGCTGCTCGCGTTGCTCCGGGCTGAGCGAGTTCATCATCCGCTGGGCGGCGGCCTGCCGCCTGGCCAGCGCGTCGATCAGCTCCTCGACGGTCTCCGGCTGCTCCGGGAAGAACTCGCCGTGCTTGTCCATGAAGTCGGCGAACGCGTCGGTGGTGTCCTCGTTGCGGGCGTGCTTGGCCAGCAGCGCGTTGAGGTCGGCCAGCATGTCCTTGACCTGCTGCATCGCCTCGGGATCCTGGCCCTCCAGCGCCTGCTTCATGCCGGCGAACTGGGCGTCCAGCACCTCCCGTTGCAGCATCTGGGTGATCGCCTGGTACGTCTGCCGGGCCTCATCGGAGCGCCACTGGTAGTCGCTGAGCGCCCGGACGGCCCCGGCCACGTCGTCGGGGATGGTCTCCAGCTCCAGCTCCGCCAGGCGGTGCTCGTCGCCCTCCATCCCGGCCAGCTGCTCCCGCTCGGCGGCCAGTGCCTGGTCGAGGGCGGCCCGGATCTGGTCCAGGGTGCCCCCGAGGTCGCCGCGCTTGCGAGCGGCGGCACGCAGCTTGCGGAGTCGCTGGGCGAGCTTGTCCAGCCCACCCCGACCGTCCAGTCCACGCTGCATCAGCTCCCGCAGGGCGTCCCTGACGGTGCCGGCGGACAGCACGTCCTCGCCGATCTTGTCCAGGGCCGCCCGCAGGTCGTACGGCGGCGCGAGCGGGTCGCGGCCGCCGCGCCAGGGACCGTAGCGGAACCGCCCGTGCGGATCGCCACCCTCGTACCGCTCGGCGCTCATGCGCAGGTCACCGGGCGCCGTAGACGGTGCGGCCGCCGACGGCGTCCTTGTCGATCCGGCGGGTCAGGTGCAGGCCCTCGAGGACGAACTCGGCCGCGGCCGCGACCTCGCCGCGACTGGCCGAGTCCGCGTAGCCGAGTCGGTCGAGCACCTTGGCCAGACCCGTGACGGTGCCGAGCTGGGACAGCAGGTCGGCCGCCGGTACGAGATCGCCCGTCTCGACCACCGCTCCCTCGGCGAACACGATGGTGAACCCGGACAGGTCGAGACCGCCGAGCCGCTCCCGGAACGTGGTCGCGACGGCCATCCGGAGCAGGTGCTCCAGCACGTCCCGTTCGCGACCCTCCTCGCCCATCTCGAACTCGACCTTGCCGAGCAGGGTGGGCAGCACGGACGGGAGGTCGCCGACCCGGGCCACCGCCTCCGTGTCGTTGGTCCGACCGGCGCGTCGTAGGGCCGACCCGGCGACCGCCTCCGCGGCGGCGATGGTGAAGCGGGCCGAGACACCGGAGCGCTGGTCGATGGAGGCGGACTCGCGCAGGCTGGCGGTGAACCGGGCCAGCACCTCCAGCAGGTGGTCGCCGACCTCGGCGACCAGCACGGCCTCCTGGCGGATCAGTGACACCTCGTCGGTCAGCGCCGACAGGTAGTGGGTCCGGATCTCGGCGCCGAACCGGTCCTTCAGCGGCGTGATGATGCGGCCGCGGTTGGTGTAGTCCTCGGGGTTGGCCGTGGCGACCAGGACGACGTCGAGGGGCAACCGCAGCGAGTAGCCGCGGACCTGGATGTCGCGCTCCTCGAGCACGTTGAACAGCGCGACCTGGATCCGCTCCGCCAGGTCGGGCAGCTCGTTCAGCCCGAAGACGCCGCGGTTGGCGCGGGGCACCAGGCCGTAGTGCACGGTCTCGGGGTCGCCGAGGGTGCGGCCCTGGGCGACCTTGACCGGGTCGACGTCGCCGATCAGGTCACCGACGCTGGTGTCCGGGGTGGCCAGCTTCTCGGTGTAGCGGTCGTCGCGGTGCCGCCAGGTGATCGGCAGGTCCTCGCCCAGCTCGGCGGCGAGGCCGACACACCGGACGCAGACCGGCTCGTACGGGTCGTCATGGATCTCGCAACCGGCGACCTCGGGGCTCCACTCGTCGAGCAGCTGGGTCAGGGTGCGCATCAGCCGGGTCTTGCCCTGGCCGCGTTCGCCGAGCAGGACGAGATCGTGACCGGCCAGCAGGGCGGTCTCCAGCTCGGGCAGGACGGTGTCGTCGAAACCGACGATGCCGGGGAAGGCTGTCGCGCCACTGCGCAGCCGTTCCATCAGGTTGTCTCGCAGCTCGGCGGCGATGGGTCGGGACAGGTAGCCGCTGGCACGCAGCTGACCCGTCGTCCTGGCCGAGGGCGGGGTGGCCGGGGTGGGGTGGCCCGGCGGGGTGGCGGTCATGGACCGACCCTAGAACTGCCCGCAAACACCTCCCTCGGCGATGGCCCCCGCCACGTCCGGTCGGGCTAACCTCGCCTGAGGTCCGGAGCCCGCGGTGCCCGCCAGCGGTAGTGGATGGCCAGGAACCGGAGCGTGATGCACAGGCCCGCCGCCGGGACCAGCATCCACTCCTGGAAGACCCCCGCCACCCAGGTCAGCACCACCACGAGGGAGCCGGCCAGGGCCGGGAGGGCGTACACGTCCTCCCGCAGCACCACCGGTGTCCGGTTGGCGAGCAGGTCTCGCAGGACGCCGCCGCCGATGGCGGTGAGGACACCCATCAGGGCCGCCGGGATCGGATCCAGGCCGAAGACGAGGGACTTGACGGTGCCGAGCACGCAGAAGAGCCCGAGCCCCAGGGCGTCGAACCAGTCGACGTAGCGCTCGATCCTGGCCAGCTTCGGATGGAAGCGGAACGCGACCAGACCGGCGACCAACGGCACCGCGAGATAGCGCCAGTCGGTGAACGACGCGGGCGGGATGTCGCCGATCAGGACGTCACGCATGATCCCGCCACCGAGGCCGGTGACGGCAGCGAGGACGATCACCCCGACGATGTCGAACTGGATGCGGATTCCGAGCAGTGCGCCCGACAGCGCGAAGACGAAGATGCCGATCAGGTCGAGCGCGACCGGTACGACTCCCATCACCCCACCTTCGCCCGAGTTCGGTTCGCCACCATAGGCCATTCGCGGGTGGCTCGTGGCGTACGCCGTAGCCGCCCGCGCAGAGTAGGTTTAGCCGGACACTGCACCGACAGGAGTGGCAACGATCCGATGCGCGGCGCCCGATTGGTGGGACCGAGTCCCGACGGCCGGTTCGTGATCGTCGCCACCGAGACCGGTGAGGAACTGGCCATCGTGGCCGACGACCGGCTGCGCGCTGCCGTACGCGCACGCCGGGGACCGGCCGCGTCGGAGAAGCTGGAGATCGAGATGGAAAGCGCACTCAGCCCGCGCGAGATCCAGACCCGGATCCGTTCGGGTGAGTCGGTGGCGGACGTCGCGCGCGTCGCCGGGGTCGACCGGGACCGGGTCGAGCGGTTCGCCGCGCCCGTGATCGCCGAGCGGGAGCACGTGGCGGGTCTCGCGATGACGTCCTCGGCGAGGCGACGCGGGGAGACGTCGGCGCACCGCACGCTGCGCGGCGCACTCGGTGAGCGGCTGCTGCCCCGCGGGGTCGACATCGACACCGTGAGCTGGGACTCCTACCGGCTCGCCGACGGCCGTTGGTCCGTCACGGCCGACTACCTGTCGGGCGAGACCCCGCGGCAGGCGGTGTTCTACTTCGACGTCGCCGGCCGCTACTCGGTGGCGGGCAACGACGAGGGCCGCTGGGTGCTGGGCGACGACTCCCCGAGCCGCGGCGCGCAGCCGGGTGGGCTCCCGCCGATGGCGGGTGAGCCGGGCGACGACACCGAGCCGACCATCGACCTCAGTGACGAGCTGGCGCTGGTCCGGGCCATCCAGGACGTTCCGCCGGCGCCGCGGCCCGGTGCCGAGCCGCCGCGGTGGTCGAGGTCACCGAGGTGGAGATGACCATCGCCGAGGTGGTGCAGTTCAGCCGGGTGGCGAAGGGCACGCCCGTCGAGGTCGCCTCCGATCAGCCCCCTCCGGTCGAGGACGAGGTCGATGAGGATGGGGTCGATGAGGACCGGATCGATGACGACCAGACCGATGAGGACCCGTCGGCCGACGGTCCGCATGAGCTCGTGGTCGAGACGATCTACGAGGAGACCGTGCTGGACGTCTCGACGCCGATCGTCTCGGCGGCCGAGGCCGTGCCCAGTGATGCGTCTGCCGTGCCGGAGCTCAGTCCCTCACTGCTGTCGGACGCCTGGGAACCGGCCATCGTGGTGGATTACCCGGTGGAGCCGAGCGAGGATCACCCCGACGTCGAGGTGCCCGAGGGCAGCGACGATCCCGGTCGCCCCGAGCCGGCCGTGGCGGGCGACGACCGTCGCGACGAGGCCGCGTCCATGATCGACGCCGTGCTGTTCGGCGACTCCCAGACCGAGACCACGAACGGGGCGGCCGCACCGGAGGTGCAGTCGGTCCCGGTCGAGGCCGGACCGGTCGGCGACGTGCGGCGGCCGGCGCCGACCGAGCCGGAGGAGCAGCTGCTCCCCCTCGACGTGCCGGATCAGCCGACCCCCGCGGTCGCGCCCAAGCCGGTGCGACGCAAGCGCGCGTCAGTGCCCAGCTGGGACGAGATCGTCTTCGGCGGGCCGAAGGAGAAGTAGCCTCCGCCGTTAGGGCATCGGTCCCGTCGCACGCGGGCGGTCGGGGTCGGTGATCCAGTCACTCCACGACCCCGGGTAGATCGCGCCCGTCCGACCGGCGGTTTCGAGCGCGAGCAGGGTGTGCGCGGCGGTGATGCCCGAGCCGCAGTAGAGCACCGGCTCACCCTCGAGGTCGGCGTAGCGCCGGGCGATCTCCGCGGCCGCCTTGAACCGACCCGTCTCGGTCAGGTTCTGCATCGACGGCCGGTTCACCGCACCGGGGATGTGACCGGCGATCGGGTCCATGGTCTCGTTCTCCCCCGCGTACCGGTCGGCCGCCCGCACGTCCACCAGCGCCGGAGCGGTCGGGGTCCGGCTGAGCGCCGCCACAGCGCCCGCGTCGACGACCCGGCGGTGACCGGACACCACCAGGAAGTCACCGGCGGCCGGGGTCGGTGTTCCTCCGGTCTCCACCGGCCGCCCGGCAGCCTGCCAGGCGGCGAAGCCACCGTCCAGCACCCGTACGTCGGCGTGCCCCGCATCCGTCAGCAGCCACCACAGCCGGGACGCGGCGAGGGAGGTCGCACCGTCGTAGACGACGACCGGGGTCTGAGCCGAGACACCGATCCGGCGCACCGCGAGCTGGAAGACCTCGGGGTCGGGCAGCGGGTGACGGCCGCCGACCGGGCCGTGGGTGGTCAGCTCGGACTCCAGGTCCACGTAGACGGCGCCCGGGAGATGTCCGGCCTCGTACACGGGCCGACCCGGAGGACCGTTCAGGGTCCAGCGGACGTCGGCCAGCACGATCGCCTTTCCCGCGTCCGCGACCTCGGCCAGCTCGGCGGCCAGCTGGTCGACCGACACCAACGGGTTCCTCACAGGTCCTCGTCCTCTCGCTCGAAGGGCAGTGGATCCGTCCGGCCGGTCTGCGCCACCGCCCGGGTGACACCTCGGCGGTGGTGATCACGGCAGAGGACCTCGTACGCCACCGCCGGCTGGTCGGCGAGCCCACCGTCACCGTCCGGCACCGTGTCCCCCACCACGACCTGGGCACCCTCGGTGACCATCCGGCCGCCGACCGTGCGGGCGTTGTGGGTGGCCCGCTTGCCGCACCAGCACAGGGACCTCACCTGCAGTGTCTCGATCCGATCCGCCAGCTCCACGAGCCGACGCGAACCGGGGAACAGCAGGGTCCGGAAGTCGGTCAGGATGCCGACCGCGAAGACGTCGACCCCGAGCTCGTCGACGATCCGTGCGAGCTGGTCGATCTGCTGGGGACGATAGAACTGGGTCTCGTCGCAGACCAGATAGTCGATCCGCTCACCCGCGGTCAGCTGCGCGACCAGGTAGAGCCAGAAGTCGAAGTCCGGCGAGACCTCGACCGCCGGGCGCTCCAACCCGAGACGGGAGGAGATGGTGGCCTCCCCGGCCCGGTCCTGGCTGGTGAACAGTCGACCCAGCCGACCGGCGACCGACTGCGTGTAGTCGAACTGCAACGCCAGTGTCGACTTGCCACAGTCCATCGGCCCGGTGAAGAACACGAACTCCGCCACCGGGGCATCGTGCCATCCGACGTCGCCGCGGCCGCACCCAGTGTCACGCGACACTACCCTTCGCTCATGGGACACCGGGCCTGGCTGGGACTCGGCCTCGCGGCGGCGGCGATCCTGGTGGGCGTCGTGATCCTGTTGCCGACCGTCCTCGTGCGGCTCTACCCGCCGGAGCTGCGGCAGCCGGGCGAGTGGCGCTTCACCCACCGCCTCGAGCCGGTCGCCGGCATGACCGTCAGCCGACGGATCCTGACCACGGACCACGAGCTCACCATCCTGCGGTCCGATGCCGATGTCGCACAGTGCACGGTGGACCTGACCCGGGCCACGGTGGACCCGGCCGATGGCCCGGCGCCGATCCCACCGGACACCGGGCGATCCGTGCGGATCCACGGGTGGAGCGGCCGCTTCGTCGACGAGCCGTCGCGGGACCCCTACCTGACCTGGGACTACGCACCCGAGGGTCGGGCCACGGTCACCTGCACCCGGCAGGCGATCCCCCCGTCGACCCTGCTGGTCGTGGCCGAGGCGGTGCGTTTCGAGGACGCCCGGGTCCGGCTGCCATTCACCGTCAGTGCCCTCCCGGCGGGCTACCGGATCTACTCCCTGGACGCGGACACCAGCGGCGGGACCGAGGTCGTGAGTCTCATCCTGCAACCCGTCGACCGCGCGTCGATCCCGTCCGTCGTGGTGCGCTACGGCAGCGCCGAGGCCGCCGAGCGCTGCCTGGGCGATCCGGCCCCGGGCACCAGCCGGGCTGGTCGGGTCTGCCTCAGCACCCGGTGGTCGGCCGAGGACGCACCCGGGGCGCAGGCCATCGTGCAGCAGTCCCTCGACCGGGTGGCTCAGAGGATCGAGCCGGCCCCCGACCCAGCCGATCCGAACTCCTGGTTCGACGCCGTCGACCTCCCCCGGTGATCCGCCGACGTACCCTTCGCTCATGCCTCGCCTGCCAGCCGTGCTGCCGGGGTGGCTGCTGAGCGAGCTGGGCCCCACCCTCGGGCTGGCCACGGTGCTGACCGGATCGACCCGGGGCGCCTCGGATCTGGTGGCCGACGCCCTCGCCCGCGACCGGTCATGGCTGGCGGTCGAGGACGGTCCCGACCCGACTCCTCGGTTGCGGGCGGCAGTGGTCCGCACCTTCCTGGGCTCACCGCTCGGCCGGTCGACACCACCGGGCTCGGCGGCCGGGCTCGATGCGCTCTCCGGCCCCACCCGCACAGCGGTCGCGCTGCGCGACCTGGAGCGGCTGAACACCGGCGAGATCGCCACGGTCATGGATCGGCCCGGCAGGGGGATCGCCCAGCAGCTGGCCGCCGTGCCGACCGGGTACCACGACGCCGAGCTGGCCGAGCTGAGCAGACTGGCTCCCACGGTCGACCAGGTCTCCGGCGGATTCGCCCGGGCCACCGGTGCGGTCAGGCGGTCCCGGCGTCGGCGTACGGCAGCGCTCGTGGCCGTGGCGCTCGCCGTCGTGGCGGCCGTGGCCCTCCCCCCGGTCGTGCTCGCGCATCTTCCGGTGCAGGTGCGCCGGGCCGGCGAGTGGCGCTACAGCCACGAGGTGAAGCTCGCCACCGGATGGAAGCTGATGTCGCGATCCATCGAGCCCGAGGCGGAGACGAGCGTCCTGCAGGTGCCGGCCGGTGCCGACGACCCGGCCGACTGCACCGTGACCGTGCGGGTGGCCGGCGTGCCGCCCGATCTCCCGGGCACCCGGATCGACTCGGCCCGGGTGCGGGGCCGGCCGGCGAAGATCGCCACCCGCCCCGGTGACACGGTGAACGTGTACTGGGAGTACGCACCCGGTGCCTGGGCCTCGGTCGAGTGCGACTCGCAGGTGCCGCTGCGCCGGGAGGCGATGATCGGCATCGCCGAAGCCGTCCGCTTCCACGACGTCCGTCAGGCCCTGCCGTACACGCTCACCGCCCTGCCCGAGGGCTACCGGATCCGCACCGTCGGCGAGACGTTCGCCCCCAGCTACGGTGACGTGGTCTGGGGACCCACGGTGCTGCTCGAACCGCCGGCGGACAGCTACTGGGCGGCGGTCATCGTCGGGCCCGACCTGGCCGACCTGGCCGATGTCTCGTCCGAGACCACGGTGAGCTGTCTGGATCCGAGCCGATCGCTCTGCGTGTCCGCGTTCCAGATGGACGACCAGGTGGCGCCGAACCGTGACATGTCGCGCCAGACCGTGGCGACGACGCTCGCCCACCTCCGACCGGCCGCCGACCCCAGCGACCGCTCGACCTGGTTCGACGCGAGCACGCTGCCCGGCTGATCCCGCGTCCCGAGAGCAGCTGACACCACGGTGCCCTCAGTCGACGAACAGGGGCACCGTCATCTCGGCGGCCGTCAGCGAGCCGTGCATGCCGACCAGCGACAGCTCGCGGGGGAACTGCCGGGTCATCACCGCCCAGTCGGTGCGCATCGCCACCAGTACGTGGCCCCACCGCTCGCGCAGCTCGGGATCGACGGGACCGAACCACCCCTCCTCGATCGCCTCCTCCCGGGTCCGCACCCAGGCCAGCTCACCCAGCCGGTCGGCCCAGCGAGCGGCCACCGCCGAGGGGTGCTCGCGGTCGACGTACAGCTGCCGGAAGCGGCCCTCGCCGGCCAGCGCGTCCACGCCCGCCATCAGCTCCGGTTCGTCCTCGGCGACGATCTGGTTCTGTCGCGGCACGTCGACCATGCCGTGGTCCCCGGTCACGATCAGCACCACGTCGTCGGACAGCTCGTCCCGGAGCCGTTCGACCATCGTGTCGATCCGGGACAGGTGAGTCAGCCAGGTCAAGGAGCCGCACCCCTCCACGTGCCCGGTGTGGTCCAGCTCCCGCTCGTACGCGTACACCAGCGACCGGTCCCCCCGCAGCGCAGCGGCCGCCGTCAGCTCGATCCGTCGGTCGCTGGCCCGCTCGTCGGCGTACCCGACGAAGTCCGGTCCCCGCAGTCCCGCCTCGGTCAGTCCGCTGAACTCGAACCTCTCCAGGGCGACCGAGCTGACGGTCACCCCGGCCCGCGCGGCCCGCTCGAACAGCGTCGGCTTCGACTGGTAGGACCGCGCCACGAGGTCGGACTCCCAGGTCAGGGCGTTGAGGATCTCCCCGGTCGAGGGCACACGCGACGTGTAGCCGACCATCCCGTGCTGTCCGGGCGGCAGACCGGTGCCCAGCGAGGCCAGGCTGGTCACCGTGGTGCTGGGCACCCCTGCGGTGATGGGCTTGCCGTCCCCGAGCAGTGAGGCCAGGTAGGGCGCGTCACGGATCGCCCCGCGCACCAGGTGCCAGCCCAGTCCGTCGACCAGCACCACCACGTACCGCTCCGCGTTCGGCAGCCCGAGCACGTCCTCGCGGCAGCCGGGAACGCCGAGGTGCGCGCCGATGCTCGGCAGCAGGTCGGCGATCGTGGCCGACCCGTACGCCGGGATGATCACCGGGCAGTGACCCGCTGCAGGGTGGTGGCGAAGCGCACCAGCCGGGCGACCCGGTCCTCCCCGTCGGCAGCCGCACTCATCCGCACGGTCAGGTCGTCGCCGGCCATCGTCCCGGTGTAGCCGTGGTCGGCCTCGCAGTCGGGGTCCGCGCAGCCGGCCTGCTCGAGGTCGATCCGGCGCATCGCGCCCCAGCCGACCGACAGCCAGGTCTCCTCGACCCGACCGGACCCGGCCCGGAACTTCTCCGGATCGGCCACCACCCGGGTCAACACCACGGTGCCGATCTTGGCCAGCGACACCGACTCGGTCGAGGTCGCGGCATAGGAGCCGGTGTTCGGCGGCTCGGCGGGCTGGTCGTCGGTGTGGCCGACGATCAAGCGGGTCTGGGTGAGCGCGAGCACCGTCACGTGCCGGTGGATCTCGTCGTGACTGAAGGTCGGCTCGTGGTGGACCACGAAGTCGATCAGGTCCTCCCCGGCCAGCGCCAGCGCGACCGTGTCCTCGACCAGGTCCGGGAAATAGCCTTGCGCCTCGATCTCCGACCGCAGGTCCCGCCGTACGGCGTCCAACCTCATGGGAGTAGATCCTGCCATGCGGAACCCACGTCGCCTCCGCTCCGCTCCCCTCACAGCACCCGGGCCATCGGGTCGCGCTGGTCGTCGGTCGGTGCCAACCGGATGGACGCGCCCAGCACCGCCATCCCGGTCAGCGACGCGACGCAGGGACTCAGGGCCAGCGCCGCCAGCTGCGGCAGGTCGTCGGCCAGCTGCGCGACCCGGTGCAGCAGGTCCTCCACCGCCGCCACCTTCACCCCGGGAGAGTTCTCGCGGCCGAAGAGCAGCGGAGCCGCCCGCAGGCCCCGGACCATGCCGGCCGCGTCCACGGTGGTCAGCGGCGGTACCCGGTGCACGACGTCGCCCAGCAGCTCGCTGGCCAGCCCGTCCAGGCCGAGCGACAGGATCGGGCCGAAGGCCGCGTCCTCCCGGGACCGGACCACCAGCGCCACCCCCGGGGCCGCCATCTTCTGGACCACCGGCGCCGCCGCGGCGATGGCCTGCTCGCGGCCGAAGCCCAGGCCCGACACCACGTCGGAGAGGTCCTGCCAGGCGTAGGTCATCTCGCCGGGGTCGTCGAGGTTGCGGTAGACGCCCGCCTGGTCCGGCCGCGCCCGCAGCTCGGGCGAGGAGGCCTTGAGCACCACGTTCCAGCCCAGCGCCTCGGCCGTGGCGATGGCCTCCTCCAGCGTGCGCACCTCGGTCTTGGTGACCAGCTGGATGCCGTACGCCCCGAGCAGCTCCGACGACTCGTCCTGGGTGAGGGCGCGACCCTCCGGGTGCTGGGCCAGGATCCGGTTGACCAGGCGCTTGGCGGCCAGCTCGTCGATGTCCAGCAGCGGGACGGCACCGGGGTCGCGGGCCAGCCACCCGGCGTGCTCGGTGATCGAGCCGAGGGCCCGCACCGCGTCGCCGGGTGAGGAGAAGGTGACCAGCTGGCCCATGCCATCCGGTTCGTCGCTCGGCGGGATCGGACCGCGGAAGTCCAGCAGCACGCAGATCAGCGGCTTCTCCGTGTTCCCCGCCAACGCCTCCAGCGCCTCTTCGACGGCGTCGTCGCGCCCGTACGGGGACACCGCGGTGCAGATCACCGAGTCGCACCGGTCGTCGCCGAGGGCCTCGGCGGCCGCGGCCTGGAAGTCGTCGGCGCCCGCGTTGCTGGCCAGGATCAGCGGCTCCGGCTTGAGCACCAGACCGGCCGCCTCGGCGGTGGCCGCCATCTGCCGGGCCAGGGTCGCGGAGTTGGTGATCAGCTGCACCCGCGGTCCGGTGGGCAGCGGCTGCCGGGACACCACCCGGGCGGCATCGATCATCCCCTGCCGCCGGTGGGTGACGATCACGCCGTTCTGCCGGAACAGGGCGTCGATCGCCGCCTCCTCGGCGTGCCCGAGACCACCACGTACGCCGTAGTGGTCGGCCCGGTCCGCCCGCCCCGGGGAGAAGACGATGACCGGTTTGCGGCGGGCCAGCCGACGGACGATGCGGGAGAACTTGCGGGGGTTGCCGATCGAGTCGAGGGACAGCAGGCAGACCTTGGTGGCGTCGTCGTCCTCCCAGAACTGCATCACGTCGTTGCCGGTCACGTCGGCGAAGTCGCCGGTGGACAGGAACGACGACAGCCCCAGATCGTGGTCCAGGGTGTAGTTGAGCAGCGACACCCCGATCGCCGCGGACTGGCAGAACAGACCGACCACGCCGGCCCGAGGCATCGGTGCCGGGCTGGCGTTGAGACCGACCTCGGAATCCGTGTTGATCAGCCCGAGCGCGTCGGGACCCACCGCGCGTACGCCGTAGGCCCGGGCCAGGTTGACCACCGTCTTGTTGTCGTGGCCGCCGTCGCCGCCACCGGTCAGCACCACGAGTCCGTGCGCGCCCTTGTGGGCCGCATCGATCACCACGCCGCCCAGCTCGGCGGTCGGGACGGCGACGACGGCCAGGTCGATCGACCCCTCGACGGTCGCGATGGAGCTCGCGCTGGGCACGCCGGAGACCGGGTGGTCATCGGTGCTCACGGCGATCACCTCTCCGCGGAAGCCGCCGCGGACGGTGGAGACGACCAGCTCCTGCACCCGACTGCCGGGTCCGAGCAGGACCATCCGTCCCGGCGTCAGCAGTCGACGGATCGAGCGGCTCTCGGCCCGGTGCTCGCGGCGCTCCATCACCCCGACCGAGGTGTCGGTGGGCAGGATGGCGAACTCCACCATCAGCACGCCGTCGTCGTAGCCCTTCTGCACCCGGTAGCCGGCGTCCGCGAAGACCTGGGCCATCCGTCGGTTCTGGGGCAGCACCTCAGCCACGAACTTGGTGATCCCCCGCTCCCGAGCAGCCTCCGCCAGGTGCTCGAGCAGCAGCTGGGCGATGCCCCGACCCTGGTGTGCGTCCTCCACCAAGAAGGCCACCTCGGCCTGGTCGTTCTCGAGCCGGTCGTAGCGCCCGACGCCGATCATCTGCTCACCGAGGGTGATGATCAAGGCGACGCGGTCGATGTAGTCGACCTGGGTGAACCGGGCCACGTCCTTGGCGCTGAGCCGGGGGTACGGAGCGAAGAACCGGAGGTACTTCGACTCCGGCGACACCCGGTCGTAGAACTTCACCAGCAGCTCGGCGTCGTCGGGCCGAATCGGCCGGAGCCGCGACACCCCGCCGTCGGCGAGCAGGACGTCGGCCTCCCACTCCGTCGGGTAGCCGGGCGGGTTCACGCTCTCGGGCACGAGGGTCACCCTACGGGCCCTCAGCCCCTGAGTGCGGCCCGATCCGCTGTGGGAGGCTTCGCCTCATGGCAGATCTCGTCGCGGCGATCGACCAGGGCACGACCAGCACGCGGTGCATCCTCTTCGACCGGGCGGGCACCTCGGTCAGCTCCCACCAGATCGAGCACGACCAGATCATGCCCCGCGCGGGCTGGGTCGAGCACGATCCGCTGCAGATCTGGCAGCGCACCGAGACCGTCGTCCAGCAGTCGATGGCGGCGGGCGGCGTCGGAGCCGCCGACATCGCCGCCGTCGGCATCACCAACCAGCGCGAGACCACCATCGTGTGGAACCGGCGGACCGGTCAGCCGTACCACAACGCTCTCGTGTGGCAGGACACGCGGACCGCCCAGCTGGTCGGTGAGCTGGACCGGTCCGGCCGGGGCGACCTGATCCGGGAGCGGGCCGGTATCCCGCCGGCCACCTACTTCGCCGGCGGCAAGCTCGCCTGGCTGCTGCGGGAGGTGGACGGTCTGCGGGCGGCGGCCGAGGCCGGGGACGCCCTGTTCGGGACCATCGACACCTGGCTGCTGTGGAACCTGACCGGCGGCACCGACGGCGGCCGTCACCTGACCGACGTGACCAACGCCAGCCGGACGATGCTGATGAACCTGGCTGAGCTCAGCTGGGACGACGAGCTGTTGGCCTTGTTCGACATCCCGCGGGTGATGCTGCCGGAGATCGTGCCGTCCTCGCACGCGGAGAAGTTCGGCACCACCCGGACCGCGTTCGGCGGCGAGGTGGTCATCGGAGGGGTGCTCGGCGACCAGCACGCCGCGATGGTCGGTCAGGTGTGCCTGGATGAGGGCGACGCCAAGAACACGTACGGGACCGGCAACTTCCTGCTGATGAACACCGGGACCGAGATCGTCCACTCCACCCACGGCTTGCTCAGCACGGTCTGCTACCAGTTCGGGGACGAGCCCGCCCGGTACGCCCTGGAGGGCTCGATCGCCGTCACCGGCTCCGCCATCCAGTGGCTGCGCGACCAGCTCGGCATCGTCGCGAGCGCCGCCGAGGCGGATCGGCTCGCTTCGTCGGTGCCCGACACCGGTGGGCTCTACTTCGTGCCGGCCTTCTCGGGGCTGTTCGCGCCCTACTGGCGGCCGGACGCCCGCGGGGCGATCGTCGGCATGACCCGCTTCCACACCGCCGCGCACCTGGCCAGGGCGACGTTCGAGTCGATCTGCTACTCCAGCTACGACCTGGTCAAGGCGATGGAGGCCGACGCCGGCGTGGCCATGACCTCCCTCAAGGTCGACGGCGGGGTCACCGCGAGCGGACTGGCGATGCAGCTGCAGGCCGACGTCCTCGGTATCGACGTGGTCCGGCCGGTGGTGCCCGAGACGACCGCGCTCGGCGCCGGCTACGCGGCCGGCCTGGCCGTCGGCGTCTGGGAAACAGCGGAGGACTTCCGGGCCAACTGGCACGAGGACCGTCGCTGGATCTCCTCGATCGACCAGGAAGCACGAGAGGCCGGCACCAGGGCCTGGCACAAGGCGATCGAACGGACCCTGAACTGGGTCGACGAGGGTGAGTAGGGCTCGCGCCCTACGCTCGGCCCACCACTGAAACCGGAGGCGATCACGTGCTCAGTCCCACCACCCCGCTGTCCCCGACGTCTCGGGCGCAAGCGCTGGAGCGGCTGGCCGCCGACGAGTTCGACGTGCTCGTCATCGGCGCGGGGGTCACCGGGGCAGGTGCGGCGCTGGACGCGGCGACCCGCGGGTTGACTGTGGGGCTGGTCGAGGCGCGCGACTACGCGTCCGGCACCTCGAGTCGGTCGACGAAGCTCTTCCACGGCGGGCTGCGCTACCTGGAGCAGTTCGACTTCCGGCTCGTCTTCGAGGCACTGCAGGAGCGCAAGCTCGCCCTGGAGACCCTGGCCCCCCACCTGGCCAAGCCGGTCCGCTTCATCTACCCGCTGCTGCGGACCGGTTTCGACCGCGCCTACGCGGGTCTCGGCATCGGGGTCTACGACGTGATGGGCGCCGGTCGTGGCGTGCCGAGCCACCTGCGGCACCTCGGCCGCCGCAAGACGATCGAGCTGTTCGGCTCCGGCGACCCGGCGGTGATCCGTGGCTCGATCGCCTTCTACGAGGGGCAGGTCGACGACGCCCGGCACACCATGATGCTGTCGCGCACGGCCGCGCACTTCGGCGCCGCGGTGGCCAGCAGCACCCGGGTGGTGGGCTTCCTGGCCGACCGGAGCGGTCCGGCGAGCGGGGTCGGCGGCCGGGTTGCCGGGGTCCGGGTGCGCGACCTGGAGTCGGGACGGGAGATCGAGGTACGCGCCCGGACGGTGATCAACGCCGCCGGTGTGTGGATCGACCAGCTCGCCCAGATGCTCTCGCCGACCGGCCTGCAACCGGCCAAGTCGTTCCGGGTCCGCGCGTCCAAGGGTGTCCACCTGCTCGTCCCGCGGGATCGCATCGACGCCGGCTGCGGACTCATCACCCGGACCAAGTCGAGTCTGCTGTTCGTCATCCCCTGGCACCAGCACTGGATCATCGGCACCACCGACACCGACTGGGACCTCGACCTCGCCCACCCCGCGGCCAGCAGCGCCGACATCGACTACCTGCTCGGCCAGGTCAACCGGCTGCTGGCGGCACCACTGACCCGGGACGACGTGATGGGCGTGTACGCCGGGCTGCGGCCGCTGCTGGCGGGCGAGTCCGACTCCACCTCCAAGCTGTCCCGGGAGCATGCGGTGGCCACCCCCGTGCCGGGTCTGGTCACCGTCGCCGGCGGCAAGTACACGACCTACCGGGTGATGGCCGCCGACGCGGTCGACGTGGCCGTACGCGAGCTGGCCGGGGCGCTCGGTGGGGCGGCACCCGCCGCAGCCGCCACCCCGTCGGTGACGGCGGAGGTCCCGCTGCTGGGCGCCGACGGCTACCGGGCGCTCTGGAACACCCGGTCCCGGCTGGCCGGCGAGTCGGGCCTGTCCACGGAGTGGGTCGAGCACCTGCTCAACCGGTACGGATCACTGACCGCCGAGCTGTTCGCCCTGGTCGCCGAGCGACCCGAGCTCGGCCGGCCGCTGACCTCGGCGCCGGGCTACCTGGCGGTCGAGGCGCTCTACGCCGCCAGCCACGAGGGAGCCCTGCACCTGGACGACATCCTGGCTCGCCGGACCCGGATCTCCATCGAGACCTGGGACCGTGGCGTGTCCGCGGCCACCGAGGTGGCCGCCCTGGTGGCCCCGGTGCTCGGCTGGGACGAGGCCCAGATCGCTCGGGAGGTCGCTCACTACGCTGGCCGGGTCGACGCCGAACGGGAGTCGCAGCACCAGCCCGACGACCGGTCCGCCGACGCCGCCCGCCTCGGGGCGCCGGACGTGCGGATGGACGGTCGGAGCTGAGCCCGCGGGCGAGCTGAGCCTGCTCGTGGAGATCGATGCCGACCAGGTCGTCCTGGACGCGATCAACGAGGTCGCCGACATCGAGCTGACGCTCGAGGGACGGGCTGACCGAGGAACGTCGGGCGGAGCCATCCTGATCTCCCTGCCCGACCGACGACCCGGCGTGGTCACCCGGTTCCTCGGACCGGTCGCGGAGGCCGAGCGCACCAGGGAGGTTCTGTCGTACGTGCGGCGCCGGGGCCTCCCGGTGCCGCAGCACCATCTGGTCGTCGAGGTCGGCGCGGACGTCTTCCTGGTGCAGGAACGGCTACCCGGGCGGCCCCCGGGTGTGCTCACCCCGGCTGTCGTCGACGGCATCATCGGACTGAACGACAAGTTCGCCGGCGCGCTCCGGTCCAGGCGCGACGTGCCGACTCTGGCCCTGTGTCTGACGGCGAGCGGCGATCCGTACCCACGCCATGAGGTGCTGGCCGGTCACTCCGAGCGCAGCCGGCGGCTTCTCCGTGAGATCCGAGCCATCGGTCAAGCCGGCCCGGACGAGGCCGTCGGCGACGACCTGCTGCACATCGACCTCACCCCGGACAACATCCTGTTCGACGAAGCCGGCTCCGTGACCGGTGTGGTGGACTGGAACCTCGGGGTCTACCGGGGCGACCGGTCCCTGGCGCTGGTGAAGACCCGGTTCGACCTCCAGTGGCAGCTCCAGACCCCGGCGCCCGACCCGGAGACCGTCGCCGCCGCCCGACACCTCGACCGGCACCTGGAGGCTTGCGTCCCGGTGGAGACGCTGCGGCGCTACTGGGCGCACCGCCTGCTGTACCAGCTGCACTGGACCCTGCCGTCCTCGCCGCCGGATGTCGTCGACTGGCATCTGGCCTTCGCCGAGGCACGACTCGGCCTCGACCAGGCGGCCGCGCCCCGCTGACCACGACCGCCCTGCGTCGAACTCACCCCGACCGAGCTCGAAAGGCGCGAGATCGCGGTCCTGATCGGCGGGTCGGGCTGAGTTTGACGCAAAGACCCTCGGACAAGGCGCAGGCGGTTCCCGGGCCCGACCACGTGATCGCGGTCGAGCGGGCCGGCTCGGACGCAGTACGGTGTCGAGGACGTGAGGCCGTTGTCGCTGCGGTCACCCGCCCCGACCCCGGAGGTCTCGACGATGCCGATGAACTGCCACGTCCGCGCCGCTCGCGACTTCCTGCTCCAGCACCGCACCGCTTACGAGGTGGCCGCCGCCGGGTTCAGGTGGCCGGAGCCGCCGGTCTACAACTTCGCCACCGAGTGGTTCGACGGGCTGGCCGCGGAGAACCCCGGCGGCATCGCCTTGTGGGTGATCGACGGCGAGCAGGAGACCAAGCTGACCTTCGCCGAGCTGTCGTCCCGCTCGATCGCCACCGCTCACCTGTTGGCCGAGCTGGGGCTCAAGCGCGGGGACCGGATGCTGATGGTGCTCGGCAACTGCGTACCACTCTGGGAGCTGATGCTCGCCGCCATCCGCCTCGGCGCGGTGATCATCCCGGCCACACCGCAGCTGTCGGCGGCCGATCTGGCCGACCGGGTCGACCGCGGCGAGGCGAAGCTGCTGGTCGCAGCCGGGGCCGAGGCAGACCGGTTCGCGCACCTGTCGCTGCCGCTGGGCAAGGTCGCCGTGGGCAGCACGGAGGAGGTGGCCACGCCCGAGGGCTGGGTGGACTACCGGCGCGCGTACGAGTTCCTCGGGGCCGACGCGCACCTGCCCGGGGCCAGCAAGGCCGGCGATCTGACCCTGCTCTACTTCACCTCCGGGACCACCGCGCTGCCGAAGCTCGTGCAGCACACGCACGTCTCGTACCCGATCGGGCACCTGTCCACCATGTACTGGATGGGGCTCCAGCCCGGCGACGTGCACCTCAACATCTCCTCCCCCGGCTGGGCCAAGCACGCCTGGAGCAACGTGTTCGCGCCCTGGCTGGCCGGTGCGACAGTCCTCGTCTACAGCTATGCGCGGTTCGACCCCGCCGAGCTGCTCGCGGTGCTGGAGCGGGCGGAGGTGACCACCTTCTGCGCGCCGCCCACGGTGTGGCGGATGCTGGTACAGACCGACCTGGCGTCGGCCCGGCACTCGCTGCGCGAGGTGCTGTCGGCCGGCGAACCGCTGAACCCGGAGGTGATCGAGCAGGTCAGGGCCGCCTGGGGGCTGACCATCCGGGACGGCTACGGGCAGACGGAGACCACCGCGCAGGTCGGCAACCCGCCGGGCGCGGAGGTCCGGGCCGGTTCGATGGGACGGGCGCTGCCCGGCTACCAGGTGGTGCTGGTGGATCCGGCCACCGGCGAGCAGCGCGACGATGAGGGTGAGCTGTGTCTGGCCTTGGAGCCGCGGCCGGTGCCCCTGATGACCGGGTACGCGGAACGGGCCGGCGTACCGGCCGACGAGCTCAACGCGGAGGCGTTCGCCGGCGGGGTCTACCACACCGGGGACGTGGTGACCCGGGACGCGGACGGCTATCTGACCTTCGTGGGTCGGGCCGACGACGTGTTCAAGGCCAGTGACTACCGGATCAGCCCGTTCGAGCTGGAGTCGGTGCTGATCGAGCACCCGGCCGTGGCCGAGGCGGCCGTGGTGCCGGCACCGGACGATCTGCGGTTGGCGGTGCCGAAGGCGTACGTGGTGCTGGCGGAGGGCTTCCCACCTGATGCCGACACGGCCCGGTCGATCCTGGACTACTGCCGGGAGCACCTGGCCCCGTACAAGCGCATCCGGCGGCTGGAGTTCACCGACCTGCCGAAGACGATCAGCGGCAAGATCCGGCGGGTCGAGCTGCGCGACGCGGAGGCCGCTCGTGGCGCGGCGGCCGGACAGTCGGCGACCGAGTTCCGCGACACCGACCGCTGAAGACGAGGAACCCTTTCGTGGCCGATGACACCCAGACCGTTGGTGACGTGGTTCGTGCCTACCTGGCCGAGCAGGCGACGGTGCTGATCGGCGCTGAGCCGAGCCTCCGCGCCCGGGAGCCGGTGATCCACGCGACCCGGGTCGCGGCTCGGCGGCTGCGCAGCACCCTGCGCACCTTCGACGACCTGGTGGACAACGCCCGAGCCGGGGTCCTGGAGGACGAGCTGGTCTGGTTCGCCGGTCTGCTCGGCACGGTCCGCGATCTCGAGGTGCTGGAGGCGCGGTTGCTCGCCGACCTGGCCGAGCTGCCGCCGGAGCTGGTGGTCGGACCCGTGGCCGCCGAGATCGAGACCGAGCTGACCGCCCGGCGCAAGGTGGCCTGGGAGGACGTGATCGCGGTGTTGGACGACGACCGCTACCGGCGGCTGCTGGCCGAGCTGCACCGCTGGCGCAGCGACACCCCGTTGACCTCCGAAGCCGAAGCCCCCGCGCCCGACGTGAAGAGATACGTCAAGCGGGCCGGCAAGAAGCTGGACAAGCGGCTCGACCGGGCCATCGAGGCCCAGCTGACCGGCGACCCCGAGGCCGATCAGCTGCTGCACTCGGCCCGCAAGGCCGGCAAACGGGCCCGCTACGCCGTCGAGCTCGCCGCCCCGGTGCTGGGCGCCAAGGCCGACAAGCTCATCGCCGGCCGCAAGGACCTGCAGGACGTGCTCGGCGAGCACCAGGACAGCGTCGTGGCGGCCGCGTTCCTGCGGGACGAGGGGGTCCGGGTCGGTCTCCGCTCCGGCCACAACGGCTTCACCTATGGAGTGCTGTACGGACGCGAGCTGACCCGCCGGGCCGCCATCACCGAACGGCTCGGTCCCTTCCTCAGCTGAGACCCGAGCGGACCTTCTCCACCGCGGCCGAGACCCGCCGGGCCCGCGTCTCGGGTCGCTTGGCCTCGACGACCGCGCGCACGTGCTCCTTGCGGTGGGAGTACGCGAGCGCGTCGAAGGCGGCCCGCACCCGGGGGTCGGCATCCAGGGCGACGGCCAGGTCGTCGGGCAGCTCGAGCACCCGCTCGGCGTCGTCGAGCTCGACCGAGGCCGTCACCGCATCGCCGATCGCCACCCCGAGCTCCTTGCGCGCCGCCTGGGACAGGCCGATCAGGTTCCGACCGCCCATCCCCGCCAGGCGGAGCCGAACCGTACGATCCCCGATGGTGACCCGGACCGGCGCCCGTTTGCCGCCACCGAGCTCGGCCACCTGGGCATCCGTGAGCTCGAGAGCCGTGGCCGGCCCTACGGGTTCCAGAACGGTCGAGATCTGCAGCACCATCGGGCGATCGTGCTCCGACACGCGCCGGATGCGCAAGCGCGGCGACCGAGCGGGCAGAATCACCCCTGCGGCACCGGTCGGGACGCGGTGCCACGACCCGTGTGCAGGCAGCCGTCCCGCCCGACAAGGAGGCCCGACGCCCGCATGGCTCGCCGCACCCCGCCGCCGGTCGACGACGACTTCACCGAACGGATCGTCGACATCGACGTGTCGTCGGAGATGCAGACCAGCTTCCTGGAGTACGCGTACTCCGTCATCTACTCCCGCGCGCTCCCCGACGCCCGGGACGGGTTGAAACCGGTGCAGCGGCGGATCCTCTACTCGATGCAGGAGATGGGCGTCCGGCCGGATCGCGGCCACGTGAAGTGCGCCCGGGTGGTCGGCGAGGTGATGGGCAAGTACCACCCGCACGGTGACGGTGCCATCTACGACGCCCTGGTCCGCACTGCGCAGTGGTGGACGATGCGGCTGCCGCTGGTCGACGGACACGGCAACTTCGGCTCCCCCGACTCCGGTCCGGCGGCGATGCGGTACACCGAGTGCCGGATGGCGCCGGCTGCGTTGTCCATGACCGATGGACTCGACTCCGACACCGTCGACTTCAAACCCAACTACGACGGCAAGGACACCGAGCCAACGGTGCTGCCGGCCGCCTTCCCGAACCTGCTGGTCAACGGGGCCGCCGGCATCGCGGTCGGCATGGCCACCAACTGCGCCCCGCACAACCTGATCGAGGTGATTCAGGCCCTGCGCCACCTGATCAAGCACCCGAACGCCGACCTCGACACGTTGATGCGGTTCATCCCCGGACCCGACCTGCCCGGCGGGGGCAAGATCATCGGGTTGGACGGCATCCGGGACGCGTACGCGACCGGCAAGGGCAGCTTCCGGATCCGGGCCACCACCCGGATCGAGCAGGTGCACCCGCGGCGCAAGGGCATCGTGGTCACCGAGCTGCCGTACATGGTCGGCCCGGAACGGGTGATCGAGCAGATCAAGACCCTGGTCACCAGCCGCAAGCTGCAGGGCATCGCCGACGTCAAGGACCTCACCGACCTGACCAACGGCACCCGACTGGTGATCGAGATCAAGAACGGCTTCAACCCCGAGGCGATCCTCGAGCAGCTGTTCCGCGGCACCAAGCTGGAGGACTCCTTCGCGATCAACTCGGTGGCGCTCGTCGAAGGGCAACCGCGGACGCTGTCGCTCAAGGAGATGCTCACGGTCTACCTGGAGCACCGGTACGAGGTGACCCGCCGGCGCACCGAGTTCGAGCGGACCCGAGCGCGCGATCGACTGCACCTGGTCGAGGGCCTGCTCATCGCCATCCTGGACATCGACGACGTGATCGCGATCATCCGGGGCAGCGACGACACCGCGCACGCCCGGGCCCGGTTGATCGAGGCGTTCGAGCTGTCCGAGATCCAGGCCAACTACATCCTCGAGATGCCGCTGCGCCGGCTGACCAAGTACTCCACGCTCGAGCTGGAGACCGAACGGGATGCGCTGCAGGCCACCATCGCCGAGCTCACCGAGATCCTGGAGAACCCCGAGCAGCTCCGCACCCTGGTCGGTAACGAGCTGGCCGAGATCGCCAAGCAGCACGGCACTCCCCGCCGCACCATCCTGCTCGCCGCCAGCGGGGTGGCCGCGACCACCTCCGCCGCGCCGTTGGAGATCGCCGACGACCCGTGCTGGGTGCTGTTGTCCTCGGCGGGCCTGCTGGCCCGGACCAACCACGACGATCCCCTTCCGGCGGGCGGGCAGCGCGCCAACCACGACGTGATCGTCTCCGCCGTGCTGGGCACGGCGCGCGGCGATCTCGGCTTGATCACCTCGGCCGGGCGGCTGATCAAGATCAACGCCCTGGACCTGCCCACGGTGCCGTCGACCGCGAGTGCGCCCAACCTGCAGGGCGGCACCCACCTCTCCGAGCTGGTCACGCTGGACGCTGGCGAGCGGGTGCTGTGCCTGACCACGCTGGCCGAGACCTCGCTCGGGCTCGCCCTCGGCACGGCGCGCGGGGTGGTCAAGCGGGTCAACCCAGAGGTGCTGGGCCGCGACGCCTGGGAGGTGATCCGGCTCGAGCCCGGCGACACCGTGGTCGGGGCGGTCGAGCTGACCAGCGAGTCCCACGAGCTGACCTTCATCACCAACGACGCCCAGCTGCTGCACTTCCCGGCCCTGTCCGTCCGCCCGCAGGGACGCTCCGGCGGGGGGATGGCCGGGATCAAGCTGGGGCTCGGCGCGACCGCGGTGTTCTTCGGCGTCGTGCCGACCGGGGATGCCGGCGCAACAGCGGAGGTCGTCACCGTGTCCGGCTCGTCGAAGGCGCTACCCGGCACCGACCCCGGCGCGATCAAGGTCACGTCCTTCACCGAGTACCCGGGCAAGGGACGGGCGACCGGCGGGGTCAGGTGTCACCGCTTCCTCAAGGGCGAGGACGCCCTGCTGATCGCCTGGGCCGGTCCCGGGCCGGCCTGGGCCGCGGCAGCCAGCGGGGCGCCGGTGGACCTGCCGCCCGCCGATCTGCGGCGGGACGGCTCGGGTGTGCCGGCCGGACAACCGATCGCCGCGGTCTCCTCACCGCGCCACTGACTGATCCCGGGGGCACTCACCCCGCCCAGGGAGCGACCCGCACCCGGCTGACCACCAGCTCCGGCGGAGGTCCGTCGGCAGGGAGCTCGGGATGTCGGTGCGGGAACTCGAACACCCCGAGCATCAGCTGGACCGGGTAGTCGGGCGCCTGCGCGAGCTCCCGCACCACGGCACCGTCGACGGCGAAGACCAGCGAGCCCGGACGCCAGTCCACCGCGTACGTGTGGTCGGCCCCGACGTCGATCCGCAGCGGCTCGGTGGCGAACTCCTCGGTCAGATCGGGGTCGCGGAACCGGTGCACCCCCAGGCCGACCTGAGCCACCCCGTCAACGATCGCGTCGCCGAAGATCTCGGCCACACAGATCTCGCCGGACCGCTCGGGGGTGTCCTCGATGCCGGACAGCCAGAACGCGATCATCGACCGCGGACCCACGATCCCCCGCATCGTCACCTCCAGCGACCCGAAGTGCGGCGTGCACCCCCAGAACGTGGGCTGCTCCTCGGTCACCGTCAGGCCCTCGGCGAAGGGTTGCTGACCGATCGTGCTGCCCCGCGGGCCGGCGTACGACCCGGACTGCACGCAGGAGACCCGCATCAGCTCGCTGTGCCGCTCGGCGCACCAGAACGGCTGGTCGTCGCCGATGCCCAACCGCAGCTCGCCATCACTCACCTCGTACGCCGCACGCGAGGTCGCCCTCGAGCTCCAGTGCGGCAGGTAGTACGGAAACCAGACGCCGGGGTCGAGCTCGCTGCCGGGGAACGTCTCCTCCAGCTCGTACGCCATCGCGGTCAGCTGCCGATGGTGCCGGGCGCGGGCGCGTACGGCTGGAAGAAGTCGTTGGCCGGCATCCCCTCCAGCGTCATCACCAGGCTCGGCACGGCGACGCCGTCGAGCTGCTCGCGCAGGATGTCCGCGTGTCCGGCGTGTCGCGCGGTCTCCTCGATCTGGTGCACCAGGAAGTAGCGCAGCTTGGCCGGCTGCGGCTGGAACATCCCGAACCAGGGCGCCGGCGGGGCGAGGAAGTCCGCGTCCGGGTCGGCGGCCGCGATCGTCGCCACGCAGGCCTCCCGGGCCGCATCGAACTCCGCCAGCACCCCCGCCATGGTCTCCGAGGGCGTGACGGTGAAGCTCGCCGCATGCGTGGCGAAGGCCTCGGCGTCGATCTCCGAACGGCCCTGGTCGGTGATGGTGGTGGTCGCGCCGCGCAGCCCGTACGCGGTGTGCTTGACGATCCCGCCCACCGACAGCGCACTCCGGCACGGGGTGGCGCGGGCCTGTTCCTCGGTCAGCCCGAGCGGAGCCGCCCGGATGGCGGACAGCTGGACCTCGAGATAGCTCACCAGGCCGGTGATCTCGTCGTGCGGAGCGGGTGCGTACATCAGGGGAATCTCCTCGCCTCGGTAGGTCCCCTGTCTATCGGTTGTCACTGACAGCGGGTCTCCTCGTCCGCTCTGGGCGCACGGTTGATGCTGACGGTCAGGTGACTGCCGGTCCGAGGGCTCTCCGCTCGCGGATTTCGAGACCCCGGGTGTCGGCGAGATCGATGGCGGGGTCAACCTGTGACCTGACTGAGGCGTCTGTAGGGGTGGAAGGAGGTCCACGTGGACTCTGTGAGCCTGTCGGCGACTCAGCGAGGGCAGTTCGTGGAGCCTTCTCCGATCACGACCGTCCGCGACCTGTACGAGCGCCACTACCTGCGACTGGTTCGGTTGGCGGCCCTCCTGGTCGGCGATGTCGGTCGTGCCGAAGAGATCGTCCAGGACGCGTTCGTGGATCTCGTGGCACGGTGGCAGACGATCCGCGACCCGGGGGTGGCGGGGTCGTACCTGCGCACGTGCGTGGTGAATGGCACTCGCTCCCATCTGCGCCATCGCGCGGTGGTCAATCGACAACCGGTGAGCGCGCCGTTGCCGGCGAGCAGTGCGGAGGCGGAGGCGCTGGTCCAGATCGAGCACGAGCGAGTTCTGTCTGTGCTGTCCGACCTCCCGGGTCGCCAACGGGAGGTCCTCGTCCTGCGGTACTACGGCCAGCTGTCCGAGGCCGAGATCGCGGACACGTTGGGCATCAGTCGAGGTGCGGTCAAGACCCACAGCTTCCGAGGACTTCGCTCTCTGCGGACCGCGATGGAGGTGAGCCGATGACAGTCGAAGGCTTCGACGACGACCAGGTCGGGCAGCGACTGGCCGAGATCCTGGCGACGGAAGCGAACACCGTCGACGTGGGCGATGCCTGGGACAGCATCGCCAGTCGCTTGCTGGTGTCCGACTGGCGCGGCGCGCGCCTGAGTCCAGCGAGCGTGACTCGGCGGCGACGACGTGTGCTGGGAGGACTGACTGCTGGCATCGCCGCAGCAGCGATCGTGATGGCCGTGGTCCTCGGCTGGCGCCCAGGAGCTGTGACCCCGGCACCGATCGCCCCGGCCGCGACGAGCGTGCCGCGCTACGACCCATCGATCCCGACGCTGGTGGTGTACCGGACCACGGCCGGACGGTATCCGTCTCAGGGCTCACCGGAGGCGCACGCGTACACCGTCACGCCGGAGCGGATCCGGTCGGACTCTCCAGACGTCGGCCGGGCCGCCCTGGAGGCCATGATCGACACCCCACCGATCCAACCCGGGAACATGAACTGGCTCGACCAGAAGATCGTGCAGAAGATCGACATCACCTCGGTCACGGTGTCCGGTGGCCTGATCCGCGTCGAGCTGAACGCCTTCAGCAGCCAGGTGTTCACCGAGCCGGAGGCTCGCGTGATGGTCCAGGCCTGGGTGCGCACGCTGCAAGACTCGCTCCGCGTTCGTGACGACGTCCTGATCACGCTCCAGGGCCAGCCCTTCTGGCTGTACTACGCCATCGACACGACGAAGCCGCTGACCAGGGACGAGTCGGTGCCGGTGGTCCGGCCGGACGGCTTCGACAGCCCACGCAACGGGGACGTCGTGCCGAGCACCTTCGTGCTGCTCGGCTCCGCCACGGCGGGTGCGGGACGGACGGCTCGCCTGCAGCTCGTCGATGTCGACACTGGCGCGATCGCCTACGAGCAGGAGGTGCGCGGGCCGGCTGACCGGAGTGCCCCGGTCGACTTCGAACCCGTGCTCACCCTCGAACCTGGACGATATCGGGCGACGCTCACGGGTTTCGGCGCGGCCAGCGGGGTCCGGGACATCACGTTCACCGTCGTGTCGTAGGTGTCAACCGATGTGCCTGGCCACGCGTCTAGAACAACAAGGCTCGGATGGACCTTGCCGGCGGACCGCCGCTACCTGCAGAGCAGGTCGTGGCAGTCAGAACTCGAAGAGGAGACCCGATGACGGCACGTTCGGTGGGAAGAAGCTGGATGGCGCGGGCACTCCGTGCGAGTGGGAGGCTGGCCGTCCTCGGTGCCGTCACCGCACTCTTGGCGCTCGGCGTCAGCGTCGAGGCGATGGGCGACAGGGTCCCGGAGGAGGGCGTGGCCTCGAGGACCCGCGCGGCGACGAACAGCTACGTCGTCGTCGACTGGAGCCGGATCGTCTTCGAAGCGGCGATGACCGACGACGGCTACGTCTCGTTCAAGGGGCCGCGACACCAGGCCATGATGCACATCGCCATGCATGACGCGCTCAACGCCATCGACCCGAGGTTCGACCAGTACGCCTACTTCGGCCGTTCGAAGGGCGCGAACCCGATCGCGGCTGCGGCAAAGGCGGCGCACGACGTGCTGGTAGCGGTCTATCCCGCCCAGCAGGCGACGCTGGACGCCGAGCTCGCGACCTGGCTCGCCGGGGTTCCCGACGGCCGCGGCAAGACCAAGGCCCTCTCCCTGGGAGCCAGGTCGGCAGCGGCCATCGTCTCCCTTCGTCAGGACGACGGTACGGACGTCGATCTCTCCAGCCCCGACTACACGCCGGGCACCCAGCCGGGTGACTACCAGTTCGTGCCCCCGTACGACTTGGCCTTCGCGGAGGACTTCCGGTACGCGACTCCGTTCGGACTCACGTCTCCCCAGCAGTTCCGGGTGTCCGCCCCTCCGGCGCTGACGAGCCGGACTTATGCGAGGGACTACAACGAAGTCAGATCGGTCGGAGCCCTCAACAGCACGACCCGCACCACGGATCAGAGCGGCTACGCCAACTGGTGGTACGAGAGTTCCGAGATCGGCTGGGCCCGCGTCGCCCGTGTCACCACGAACAGCGAAGAGCTGGAGCTCTGGCGTGCTGCCCGAATGTTCGCCCTCATGAACATGACACTCTACGACAGCTACCTCGCCGGCTGGGATTCCAAGTATCACTGGGATTCCTGGCGGCCCTACACCGCGATCCGGGCCGGCGACACCGACGGCAACCGAGGCACCGTCAAGGACGGTGCGTGGCAGAGCTACCTCGAGACCCCGCCGGTCCAGGACTACCCCTCGACTCACAGCACCCTCGGCGCGGGGGCGGCCGAAGTCCTCAAGCGGTCTTTCCGGACTGATCATGTGCCGTTCTCGATGAAGTCGTCGACGGCGTTGCCCACGAATCCCGTCCGCTCGTTCACCACCTTCACGCAGGCGGCCAACGAGAACGCCGATTCCCGTGTGAGAGCCGGCATCCACTTCCGCTTCGCAACCGAACAAGGCAAGACGCTCGGCCGCAACGTGGGCGGCTACATCGTCGAGCACCATCTCCGGCGGCGCTGACGTGAGGTGGCGGCCGCGCACTCGGCACGGTCCCGATCTCACCTGAGCGGGTGGTGATCCTGGCTGGGTCGACGCCCGGCTGTGATGCCCTGGCGAAGCGAGTCACCAGCGCTGCCGACTCTCCTCGGCGAGACGTCACCGGGTCAGCCGGGCATCGCCGCTGGCGCCACGGCCCGGACCGGCGGCGACAGCTGCGTCCCAGTCAATCCGGAAGCGCTGCTCCTGACCCAGCGCCTCGGTCGTGCTGGTCCGCTTCAGCATCATGGGCAACATCACTCGCATCAGCCCGCGGACGATCGGCCCGGGCGTCTTGGCGTGGTTGAGCCTGGCGCCACGGCGGGTGATCGTCTCCACCCGCTCGCGCCGCAGTCTCTCGTACGTCGCGAACGCCGACGCCGGGTCAGGCAGGTCCCGGAGGCAGCGGGCCAGCTCGATGGAGCTCTCGATCGCGAGTGACGCGCCTTGGCCGGTGCTGTTGGACGGGGCGTGCACAGCGTCTCCGACCACCACCATCCGGCCGCGGTACCAGTGCGGGACGGGCGGCATGATGTGGAGGGCGCCCGTGATCTGGAGTGCCTCGGGGGAGGTCGCCGCGGCGAGGGCCGCGCCGGGACGGTCGCCGGCGTAGCGCTGCCGGATGATCTCGAGCCACTCGGTGGCCGTCGTCTTCTGGGCGTCGTTGCGCGAGAGGTAGGTCTCCGAGGGCAGGTTCACACCCCAGCTGACCCCACCTGGCACCGGCCAGTAGAGGTAGTAGGCGCGCCGCCCGAAAGCGAACACCATCTCCCCCTCCTGACCCACGTCGAGGCCGGCGGGCAGAGCGTCGGCGGGGACGTACCCCTCGAAACCCAGCATCCCGGTGTAGTCGGCCGACGGAGCCTCCGGGTCGATCAGCCCTCGTACCGTGGATCGGGCACCGTCGGCACCGATCAGGACGTCCGCCGTGGCGGTGGAGCCGTCCTCGAACCGGGCGGTGACCCCGTCAGCGTGCTCGTCGACGCCGACGAGCCGACGGCCGTGGAAGAGCGGCACACCCGCGTCCCGCGCCACCCCCCGCAGGACCTCGTGCAGCGGGCCGCGCTCGATCATCTGGAGCGGTTCGAGATCGGGCAGCCTCGGTGTCGCGCCGAGTGGACGGTCGCTGACCGACAGCGCTGACGCGGTGATGGGCAACGCGTGGCCACGGACCGCGTCGGCGGCGCCGATGATCTCCAGCGCGGCCATCCCGTTGGGAGCCAGGGCCAGGCTGCCGCCGATGCCCTTGCTGGGTTCGGGATAGGCCTCGTACACGGCGGCCTCGATACCGGCCTTGGCCATGGCGGTGGCAGTCACCGGACCGGCGATGCCACCCCCGATGATCACGGCGGTGCGCACGCGACTACGGTCGCCTCCTGCCGGAGGCGTGGCGGGGTTGTTCTCAGACATCATGGTTCCTCAGATCGGATTCGTGGGCTTGGTCCTGCGCAGTGAGCGGCCGAGGCCGGCCGTCTTGGTCCGAATCCGGATACTGTGAAGTGCCGCCTCGCAGCCGGACTCGATCGAGAACGTGTCGGACGGTTCCGAGGTCGTCGGCCGGCGGTGTTCGCGCACCGCCGGCCCCCTCGGACACCTGCCCTCCGGGGTTCAGGTGCTGGTCACGATTCCCCCTCATGGACCGGTCGGCCGTCGCTCTCCGCCGACTCCCCCGCCGGGACTGACAGCCCAGGGATCCCGATGGCCTGGGCCCGGCGCCAGCCCTCCAGGTCGGCGAACGACCCCGAGGTCAGCTCGTCCCTGAACTCACGCACCCAGGCGAGCTGAGCCTCCAGCTGGGAGAGCGCGTACTCGTTCTCGATCAAGAAGAGGCGAGCGACGTTCCCCGACTCCTCCTCCAGCTCGTTGCGCAGCTCCCAGACCCGCGCGGACAGCGCTTCGGCCCGCTTGTCCAGCAGCACCACGGCATCATCGGGCGAGAGGGCGGCGAGCACGGACAGTCCCGCGACGAAAGGATCGGCGTCACCGGCCGGCTGGGCCACCAGCTCGCTGGCCCAGTCCTGCAGCTCAGCCACCCCAGCCTCGGTGATCCGGTAGATGGTCCGCTCGGGCCGAGAGCCCGCGCGGTCGTTGCCCACCACGGTGACGAAGCCGTGCCGGGTCAGGTTGTCCACCACGGTGTAGAGCGAGCCCCACTTGACCGCCAGCTGCCGGTCCTTGCCCCTCGACCGGATGACCGACGCCATCTCGTAGCGGTGCATGGGTCGCTCGGCGAGCACGGCCAGCACGGCGAGGCCGAGCAGGTTGCTCACTTTGCGTGCCATGTCTCCGCCTTCCAGGCCAGATTATTCGCGTACGAGTATTCGTCTACGAATATACCGAGAGTGCTCTCTCAGCGCCAGATAGCGGCGCGATCTCAGGGTCGCGTCAGGGTAGGTCTCGCAGGAGCCGTCACGATGACGGGCTGATCGCCTCGGTCGATGGTCGTTGGGCCTTCGCTCAGGACGGTGCCGGCACGACGATCACCTGGTCCCTGGCGGTCACCCCGCGGTCGGCCGCGCGGTGGCTGCTGCCCGTCTTCGGTCGGTTCTGGCCGGGGGTACGCCGACCGGGCGCTCCGCCAGCTCGAGCAGCTGCTGGTCAGCGCGCCAACCGCACCGGGAACCGGCTCAGGTCGTAGCCCTGGGAGACCGGGTTCCAGTGCACCCGCGGAGGATGGTCGGCGACGAGGTCACGCGAGAACAGCCGGCTGAGGAAGATCTCGGTCTCCATCACCGCCAGCGGACCGCCCGGACAGCGGTGGTGACCGTCGCCGAAGCTCATCACCGCCGGGGGCACCGACGGCGGCAGAGCTCGGCCGGGGCAGACGCTCGTGCCGACCGCTCCGGCCACGGCCGGATCGGCGTTCACGACGCGCAGGCGTACGTCCACCAGAGCGCCGGCGTCGAGGGTGGTGGTCCCGGTCGGACCGTCGATCGGGTAGGCCCGGGTCGTGCGTCGGCGAAGGTAGCCGACCACGGGCTCGACCCGCAGCAGCTCCTCCAGCAGCAGCCGCCGTTCGGCCACGCCACCGGCCCGGTAGCGGGCGAGCAGGTCGGGATCGTCGATCAGGTGCCAGGCGGCGGCACTGATCAGCTCGCGGGTGGTGGCCATGCCGGCCGCGGCGTACGTGATGCACTCGGTCAGGATCTCCACGTCGCTGAAGCCGCGCTCGATCAGCTGGCTGATGATGTCCTCTCGGGCGTGCCGGCGCCGGGCCCGGATCGCCGGCTTCACGTCGGCGACGTAGAAGTGCGCCGTGCGGGCACCGCCCAGCACCCCACGGACACGGGCGGCCGGACCGCGTCCGGCGGCCAGCGGGTTGCTGGCGAAGAACGCGCCCAGGCGACGGCTCATGCCGGCCACCGACGAGTCGGTCAACCCGATCACCCGCCCGGCCACCTGGACCGCCATCCGCATGGCGAGCCCGGTCAGGTCCGTTGCCCGGTCGGTGCGCAGCCGAACGACCAGCTGATCGGCGAGGTCCTCCATCATCGGTCGGTAGCCCTCGATCACCGCTGGCGCGAAGAAGCGCGCGGCGGCGCGGCGCTGCAACCGGTGCTGGCTGCCCTCAAGGTAGAGGATCGGCGGCCGCATCCCGCGCGCTCGGAAGACCTGGTCGGCCCCGAACCCGGCTTGGCGAGTGGCGTCGGGCTCGCGCAGGATCTGGCGGGCGAGCTCGAAGGAGCGCACCACCCAGACCGGCTCGGTACCGCCGTCGACCCGCTCGAGCGCAGGCCCCGTCTCGGTTCCCGGAGGTGACAGCTTGCGCACGGGGCAGGTGCCGGTCATGGCGCAGCGGCCTCAGGCGTCGATCGCGGTGGCGTCCAGCTGGTAGGCACCGTCGACGATGAAGGTCTTGCGCGGTCCGACGTCGTTGCCCATCAGCATCTCGAACGTGGTCTCGGCGATCAGACCGTCGTCAACGGTCATCCGTCGCAGGGTCCGGTGCCGCGGGCTCATGGTCGTGTCGGCCAGCTGGTCGGCGTCCATCTCCCCCAGCCCCTTGTAGCGCTGCGGCTCCTTGAAGTTCAGGTTGCGCTTGGTCAGCTCGGCGGCCTTGCGCTGGTACTCGGCGTCGGAGTAGGTGTAGATGTACTTCTCCATGCCCTTGCGCGGGTTCGTCAGCTCGAACCGGTGCAGCGGCGGGACCGCGGTGAAGATCCGGCCGGCGTCGACCAGCGGCCGCATGTAGCGGAAGAAGAGGGTGGCCAGCAGGCAGCGGATGTGGGCGCCGTCGGAGTCGGCGTCGGCCATGAAGATGATCTTGCCGTAGCGGGCGGCATCCAGGTCGAAGGTCCGTCCGGAGCCGGCGCCGACCACCTGGATGATCGAGGCGCACTCGGCGTTCTTCAGCATGTCGCCCACCGACGCCCGCTGCACGTTGAGGATCTTGCCGCGGATCGGCAGCAGCGCCTGGAACTCCGAGCTCCGGGCCAGCTTGGCCGTCCCCATCGCGGAGTCGCCCTCCACGATGAACAGCTCCGTACGGTCGACGTCGGTGCTGCGGCAGTCGGCCAGCTTGGTCGGCAGCGAGGACGACTCGAGCGCGTTCTTGCGGCGCTGCGCCTCCCGGTGCTGACGCGCCGCGACCCGCGCGCGGGACGCCCCCACCACCTTCTCCATGGCTGCCCGGGCCTGCACCTTGGTGGTGCCCTTGGTCGAGGTGAGGAAGGCCGTCAGCTCGCGGGTCACCGCCTTGGCCACCAGTCCCGCGACCGGTGGGGTGCCGAGCACCTCCTTGGTCTGGCCCTCGAACTGCGGCTCCGCCAACCGTACGGTGACGACCGAGGTCATCCCCTCCAGCACGTCGTCCTTGACGACCTCCTCGCCGGCCTTCAGCAGCCGGGTGCCCTCCAGGGCCGCGCCGAACGCCTTGGTCAGCGCCCGCTCGAAGCCGGCCACGTGGGTGCCGCCCTTCGGCGTGGCGATGATGTTCACGTACGAGCGGGCCGTCGTCTCGTAGCCCGTTCCCCAGCGCACGGCGATGTCGATGTCGAGGTCGCGCTCCACGTCGGTCGGCGTCATGTGGCCGGCGTCGTCCAGCATCGGCACGGTCTCGGTGAACCGGTCCTGGCCCTGCAGCCGGACGACCTCGGTGACGGCCTCGTCGGGCGCCAGGAACTCGCAGAACTCCGCGATCCCGCCCTCGTGCAGGAAGCGCTCGGTGGTGACCTCGGCGGTCCGGGCGTCCTCCACCTGCAGCGCGAGCCCCGGCACCAGGAAGCTGGTCTGCCGGGCCCGGTCGTACAGGTCCTTGAGCGACAGCTGGGCGTCCTTGAGGAAGATCTGCCGGTCCGGCCAGTAGCGCACCCGGGTGCCGGTGACGCCCTTGCGCGTCCGGCCGACCTTGCGCAGGCTGCCGCCCGCGGTGAAGGGTGCGGTCGGCCCGTCGCCGTCGAAGACGCCCGGCGCGCCGCGGCGGAACGACATGCCGTACGTGATGCCACCCCGGTCGACCTCGACGTCCAGCCGGGTCGACAGCGCGTTGACCACCGAGGACCCGACGCCGTGCAGACCACCGGTGGCGTTGTAGGAACCGGCCCCGAACTTGCCGCCGGCGTGCAGCTTGGTGAAGACCACCTCGACGCCCGACAGCTTGGTGCGCGGCTCGATGTCCACCGGGACGCCCCGACCCTGGTCGTGCACCGAGATGCTGCCGTCCCGTTGGAGGGTGATCTTGATCTCACGACCGAAGCCGCCGAGCGCCTCGTCCACGGCGTTGTCGATGATCTCCCACAGGCAATGCATCAGCCCGCGCGTGTCCGTGGACCCGATGTACATCGCCGGGCGCTTGCGGACGGCCTCCAGGCCCTCCAGCACGAGCAGGTGACGGGCCTCGTAGTCTCTGCTCTCCAAGCCCGGTTGGTCCGATGGGGCAGGCTTGGTGGTGGGCACGAAGCCGACATTACTGCCGAGGCCCCTCAGGACCCGTTCGTTACACAAGAGTCATGGACCTGAGATGTGAAAAGGGAACAATCAGAGCCTGGTTGGATGTTGACTAGGCGTACCCGTTGGATCGGTGCAGCCAGTACGACTGGCTGGTGTGTATCGATCGGGGGGTGCGGACACTCCGAACATGCAGCAGCATGGTTGAGGAAGAGAGGCCACCATGACCACCACCGTCGTCGAGGGCGCAGCACTGAATGCGTCCGACCGTTGCGATCGTTGCGGCGCGCAGGCCTATGTACGAGTCACCATGGCCAGCGGTTTCGAGCTTCTCTTCTGCGCTCACCACTCCAAGGAGCACGCAGACAAGCTCAAGCAGGTCGCCCTGGAGATCCACGACGAGACCCAACGCATCACCTGAGCGAGACGATCTGAGACAACGACGGCCCTTCGTACCGCCCGGTACGGAGGGCCGACCCGTCTCGGGAGTGCGCGCAGGTGGATCTGCTCGGGATTGTCGGATCTGCTCGGTCTATAGACCGAGCAGATCCGACGAACCCGAGCAGATTCGGGCTAGCGGTCGCGGACGTGTCGACTAGACCGATCGGGCGAACGCTCGCCGGACCCTGTCCGTGATCACCTGTGGCCGGCTGAGGTCGTCCCAGACCCATCGGGCCACCTGCCAGCCGTGGTCTCGTAGCGCGTCTTCACGGAGCTTCTCGCGATAGACGGCCTGCTCGACGGTCTCACCAGGCCGTCGGAACCGTCCGTACTTCACCAGACCATCGAATTCCCCCACCGTTCGCCGCTCCGGCCAGGCGAAGTCGCAGCGCCCGATCAGGCACCCGTGCTCGTCGAAGATCTCGTGCTGCAGGACCGGAACCGGCAAGACGCCGACCATCGTGATCCGGCTGAAGGACTCCCCGACGCTCTCGCTGCGCCCGTCCGCGAAGGCGACGACGCGCCGCGCCTGGGGCGCACCCTGCCACGACCTGGCCTGCTCCAGGTGCTCGGACAGCATCGACGGATCCGTACCGAGCGCCAGTCCGCGATCGGCCACGGCGACAGCCTGATCGTACGGAAGAGTCCGCGCAAGATCGATGACGGTGCGGGACAGGGACGTGACGACGTGTCCATCGACGACGACCCGATCCACGTCCCGCAACGGCGACCCATGCACGCGCAGCGTCGGTCGGATCACGCCGCCTCCGTAGCGATCTCTGGTGACGTGCACCCTCTCCACCATGGACCGGAAGAGCGGGAGCCCGTGTACGGCCGCGGCCGACCCGTGACTCAGGGCAGCCCGCGGGTGCAGCTGCGGCATCGTTCCCGAGATCAGCTGCAGGTGAGGTCCGCGCAGATCCCACGGATCATCGGCTGCGTCCGATCCGTCCGGTGCCCGCGCGTACGCACCCCGTCGCAACCGGATGAGCGCCCCACGGCTGACCAGCCGCGCCACTTCGTCCCCCGTGACGCCAGCGCGTCGAAGCTCACGGGCAAAGATCACAGCATCGTCCACGACCGCAGTCCACCGGTCTCGGACGACGAAGACCAGCCGTCGGTCGCAGTTATCCACCGCCTGGGGATAACTTTGTCGAGCCCCGCTGCCTCGATCCTCTTGGGCCGAGTACCTCCGTCACGCAGATCTGCTCGGGTTTGTCGGTGTTGCTCGATCTATAGATCGAGCAGATCCGACAAACCCGAGCAGATTCGGAGGGTGCGAGCGAGAAGGGCCTGGGCCGGCCAGAACCCTCAGTCCAGGTAGTCGCGCAGGACCTGCGAGCGGGAGGGGTGACGCAGCTTCGACATCGTCTTGGACTCGATCTGGCGGATCCGCTCGCGGGTGACGCCGTAGACCTTGCCGATCTCGTCCAGCGTCTTGGGCTGGCCGTCGGTCAGCCCGAACCGCATCGAGACCACACCGGCCTCACGCTCCGAGAGGGTGTCCAGCACGTCGTGCAGCTGCTCCTGCAGCAGCGTGAAGCTGACGGCATCCGCCGGTACGACGGCTTCGGAGTCCTCGATCAGGTCACCGAACTCGGAGTCGCCGTCCTCACCGAGCGGGGTGTGCAGCGAGATCGGCTCGCGACCGTACTTCTGGACCTCGACGACCTTCTCCGGGGTCATGTCGAGCTCCTTGGCGAGCTCCTCGGGAGTGGGCTCGCGACCGAGGTCCTGCAGCATCTGCCGCTGCACCCGGGCGAGCTTGTTGATGACCTCGACCATGTGCACCGGGATCCGGATGGTGCGGGCCTGGTCGGCCATGGCCCGGGTGATGGCCTGGCGGATCCACCAGGTCGCGTACGTGGAGAACTTGTAGCCCTTGGTGTAGTCGAACTTCTCGACCGCCCGGATCAGACCGAGGTTGCCCTCCTGGATCAGGTCCAGGAACAGCATGCCGCGACCGGTGTACCGCTTGGCCAGCGACACCACGAGTCGGAGGTTGGCCTCCAGCAGGTGGTTCTTGGCCCGTCGGCCGTCCTCGGCGATCCAGGCGAAGTCGTCGCGTTCCTTGGCGGACACCTTGGCGCCGTCGTCGTTGAGCATCTCGTCGGCGAACAGGCCGGCTTCGATCCGCTTGGCGAGCTCGACCTCCTGCTCGGCGTTCAGCAGGGCGACCTTGCCGATCTGCTTCAGGTAGTCCTTGACGGGGTCGGCGGTCGCGCCGGCCACCATCACCTGCTGCTCGGGCTCGTCGGCGTCGTCGGCCGCGGACAGGGTGAAGCCCTGGTCCTCCTTGAGCTCGGTCTCCAGCTTGGCCTCGACGACCGGCTCGAAGGTGGACTCGTCGACGTCGTCGAGGGTCCGCTTCTTGCCGACCGTGACGACGACCTCGTCCCCGTCGACCTCGACGGTCAGCTTCGGCGTGGCGGCGTCGCCGTCCACCACCACGGCCTCCAGCTCGAGATCCTCGACCACCAAATCGACGGCCTCGGGCTCCAGCTCGGGGGTGTCGTCACCGCTCGCCGCGACCGCATCCCCGGCCTGGCTCGCCGCGGCCTTCTTCGCCGGGGTCTTCTTGGCTGCCCTCTTGGCCGGTGCCTTCTTGGCGGGCGTCTCCGTCGCCGCTTCGTCGCCCGGTGTGTCGGAGTCCACGGCCTTCAACCGGGTGGACGCCTTCTTGGCGGTGGCCTTCTTCGTCGCCGGGGCACTCACCTGGTGCGCTCGCCCGGTAGCAGCCTCCACGGCCGGATCTGACAGATGGACTTCGGAGGGGGGTGTCACAAAGAACCTCTCGGAAACGTACGAGTCGGGCGGTGCGGGAGTCCGGCGGGTTTCCGTCGTCGGCCCTGGTCTGGTGTCGCGGACCCTGATCGCGGCAGACCTGGAAATCCAGGCCCACCGGTTTCAGGGCAGGCAGCGCCCATCGGATGTCAATAGGTGCTCCACCGGACATTCTGGCACGCCGATCAAGGACTTCACGGATCGACGGGCCCCAGAAGCTCAGATCCGGCTCGAAGATCACCCGTTCGGGCGCGTCTCGAACAGCTAGGAGCGTACGTGTGAACACGCCCGAACCGCAGCCGACGGAGCGGTCAGTGCTCCTCGGCCTTGACCGCCAGCACGGGGCAGCTCGCGTCCAGCAGCACCCGCTGGGCGTTGCTGCCGAGCAGCAGCTTGCCGACCGGCGACCGGCGGCGCAGCCCGATCACGATGAACTCGGCGTCGGTCCGGTCGGCCGCCGCGATCAGCTCCTCGGCGGGATCGAGGTTGTCCGCCGGCGCCGCCACCTCGTACGGAACCCCCGATGACGTGAGCTCGGTGGTGAGCTCGGCGACCTCGATCTCCGGTGACGTGTGCACCACGATCAGCCGGGAGCTGCGCAGCTTCGCCTCGGCGATCGCCCGCCGCAGGGCCGCCCGACCCTCCGGCTTGGCCGAGTAGCCGACCACGATGACCGACCCGGCGTCCGGGCCGGCCGACCCGTTCGCCGCGGTCTGACTGGTCGGTGCGGTCTCGGTCATGTCGCGATCTCCCACAGATGGACGGGTTCGTTGCTGTGCATCAGCTCGAGATAGGTACCGAGCATGCCGCGCAGAGCCTCCGGTCGAGACGCACCGGCCCGCTCCCGGCGCGACACCTCCGCAGTTTGCCATGTCGCACCGTTGGCCGCACGCAGGCAGCGCTGCTCGATCACGTCGAGCAACCGCCCGCCCTCCGCGTCGGACACGCCCCACAGCCCGAGACCTTCGGCCGCCATCGGCAGCAGCCGGCGGACGACGAGCTCGGCGACCTTCACCTGGCCGATCCGCGGCCAGTACACGTCGGCGTTGATGCCGTTCCTGACCCCGGCCGTGAAGTTCTCGTTCGCGGCCTGGAACGACATCTGGCTCCAGATCGGCCGGTCGTCGTCGGCCAGGGCCCGCACCAGGCCGGCGAAGAAGGCGGCGTTGGCCATCGTGTCGAGCACCGTCGGGCCGGCCGGCAGCACCCGGTTCTCCACCCGCAGGTGCGGCTTGCCGCCGCTGATGTCGTACACCGGGCGGTTCCAGCGATAGACCGTGCCGTTGTGCAGCCGGAGCTCGTCCAGCGTCGGCACGCCGCCGTCGTCGAGCACCTGGATCGGGTCCTCGTCGGTGCTGATCGGCAGCAGCGCGGGGAAGTAGCGGGAGTTCTCCTCGAACAGGTCGAAGATCGAGGTGATCCAGCGTTCGCCGAACCAGACCCGGGGCCGGACGCCCTGGGTCTTCAGCTCCTCGGCCCGGGTCTCGGTGCTCTGCTCGAACAGCGGGATCCGGGACTCGGCGACCAGCTCGCGACCGAACAGGTACGGGGAGTTCGCCCCCACGGCGACCTGGATGCCGGCCACGGCCTGCGCCGCGTTCCAGTAGCCGGCGAAGTCGTCCGGGCTCACCTGGAGGTGGACCTGGGTCGAGGTGCAGGCCGCCTCCGGCATGATCGTGTCCGAGACCATCTGGAGCCGCTCGACGCCGTCGATGACGATCTCCAGGTCCTCCCCGCGAGCGGCGAAGATCTGCTGGTCGAGCAGCGAGTAGCGCGGGTTCTCGCTGACGCTGTCCAGGGTGACGTGCTCGGGCATCAGGGTCGGCAGGATGCCGACCATGGCCAGGTGCGTGCCGATCGCCTCGGCCTTGTCGTCGGCGGCGTTCAACGCCCGCCGGACCGACTCCTCGAACGACGCGAAGCCGCCGTCGGCCAGCCGTCGGGGAGCGACGTTGATCTCGATGTTGAACCGACCCAGCTCGGTCTGGAACATCGGGTCGGCGATGGCGGCCAGCACCTCGGCGTTGCGCATCGCCGGTTCCATCTCGCCGTCGACCAGGTTGAGCTCGATCTCCAGCCCGGTCATCGGTCGCTCGAAGTCGAAGTGCGCCGCGGTGAGCATCCGGGCGAACGCGTCCAGCCCGCGGCGGACCTTCTCCCGGTGCCGCTTGCGGTCTTCCCGGCTGAACTGCGTGGCGTCGACCTCTGCACCCATGGCGTCATCCTGTCGCACCTCCAGGGATCGCGGCTACGCTCGGTCCACGTGTCCGAACCTCGTCTGATCGACCAACCCGCCGACACCCCCGCCGGGCCGGCCCCGCAGCCGCCCGTGGCCGAACGCCGACCGGTGCGCCGGGAGCACCACGGCGACGTGTTCGAGGATCCGTACGAGTGGCTGCGGGACAAGCAGGACGCGGACGTGATCGCCTACCTGGAGGCCGAGAACGCCTACACGGAGGCCCGCACCGGCCACCTGTCCGGCCTGACCGAGGCCGTCTTCGGCGAGATCAAGGCCCGGACCCAGGAGACCGACCTGAGTGTGCCGACGTACACCACGCACTCAGATCCCTCGACCGGCGACACCACGGCGTTCTGGTACTACGTGCGCACCCTCGAGGGGTCGGAGTACCCGATCTACTGCCGCACCCCGGCGGCCGGTGGACCCGCGACGCCGCCCGACGTCGAGGGCGAGATCGCCGGCGAACAGATCCTGCTGGACGCCAACGTCGCGGCGGAGGGCGAGGAGTTCTTCTCGATCGGCGCGTTCACCGTGTCGCCGTCCGGTCGGCTGCTGGCCTACGCCACCGACGTCGCCGGTGACGAGCGCTACCTGCTGCGGGTGCTGGACCTGACCAGCGGCGAACTCCTGGCCGACGAGATCGCCGACATCGCGTACGGGGTGGCCTGGGCGGGCGAGACCCACCTGTTCTACACCCGGGCCGACGCGGCCTGGCGGCCGTACGTGGTGCTCAGGCACCGGCTCGGCACCGAGGTGGGCACCGACGCCGAGGTGCTGACCGAGCCGGACGAGCGGTTCTGGGTCGGCGTCGGCTCGAGCCGCGACGAGGACTGGATCGTGCTGGGGGTCGGCAGCAAGCTGACCAGCGAGTACTCGCTGCTTCCCGCCGCCGATCCCGAGGGGACCCCCCATCTGGTGGCCCCCCGCCGGCAGGGTGTGGAGTACGACGTCGAGCCGGCCGGCGACCGACTGCTGATCGTGCACAACGACGGCGCACCGGACTTCGAGCTCGCCGAGGCACCGCTGGACGCGACCGGCCACGAGCAGTGGACGCCGGTGCTCCCCCACACCCCGGGCGTGCGGATCACCGGGGTCTCGGCGTACGCCGGTCATGCTGTCGTCTCGCTCCGCCGGAACGGACTCACCGGGGTGCACGTGCTCCCCCGGTCGGCGACGGGTGAGCTGACCAGCGGCCACGACATCGCCTTCGACGAGCCGCTGTTCGACGTCTACGCGGTGGGCGGCCCGAACTACGTCACCGACTCGATCCGGATCGGCTTCGAGTCGATGGTCACGCCGGCCACCGTCTTCGACTACGCCCTGGGCACCGGGGACCTGACGCTGCGCAAGCAGACGCCCGTGCTGCCGGGGCCGGACGGCCGCCCGTACGCCCCCGACGACTACCTGCAGGAGCGCGGCTGGGCGACGGCCGAGGACGGCACCCAGATCCCGCTCTCCATCGTCCGGCGCGCCGACGTGCCGCTGGACGGCTCCGCGCCGGGCTTCCTGTACGGCTACGGCTCGTACGAGATCTCCATCGATCCGAGCTTCTCCATCCCACGGCTGTCGCTGCTGGACCGCGGCTTCGTCTACGCGATCGCGCACATCCGTGGTGGCGGGGAGATGGGCCGGGCCTGGTACGAGAACGGCAAGACGCTGACCAAGAAGAACACCTTCACCGACTTCGTCGCGGCCGCGGACTTCCTGGTCGAGCGCGGTTACACCTCGCGTGACCGGCTGGTTGCGGCCGGTGGCAGCGCCGGCGGGATGCTGATGGGAGCGGTGGCCAACCTGGCGCCGGAGCGGTTCCGGGCCATCCACGCGGCCGTGCCGTTCGTGGACTCGCTGACCACCATCCTCGACCCCGAGCTGCCGCTGACGGTGATCGAGTGGGAGGAGTGGGGCGACCCGCTGCACGACCCGTCCGTCTACGCGTACATGAAGTCCTACACGCCGTACGAGAACGTGGGCGCCAAGTCCTACCCGGCGATCCTGGCCACCACCAGCCTGAACGACACCCGCGTCTACTACGTCGAACCCGCCAAGTGGGTCGCCGCCCTGCGGCAGGTCGCGACGAACGACGAGGACCGGCCGATCCTGCTCAAGACGGAGATGGTGGCCGGGCACGGCGGGGTCAGCGGCCGCTACAAGGCGTGGCGGGAGAAGGCGTTCGAGTACGCCTGGTTGATCGACCAGGTCGACGCGGGCTAGTCAGTGAGTGGTATCGCCAGTATCCGGCCGGCCGGCCCGGCCGACGGATCGCCACCGAAGTCGTTGACCGCCGCGTAGAGCGTGGGACCGGAACCCAGGTCGCCGACCACGCAGTCGAACGCGGCCTGCGGCAGATCCACCCGATCCAGGATCTCCCCGCCGCGGGCGACTCGGACGCAGCAGCGGGTGCCGACGTCGGCCAGCGAGACGGTGCCGTCGGGGTGCGCGTCGATGCCGTCGGGATGCAGCCCGGGGGTCTCGGCCCACACCTGCCGGTCGGACAGCCGGCCGTCCGGGCCGATCGCGTACGCGGTCAGTCGGCTCCCCCAGGACTCGGCCACCAGCAGGGTCTGACCGTCGTCGACCACCGCCATCCCGTTGGGGAACGCCAGCCCGTCGGCGACCCGCTGCACGGTGCCGTCCGGGCGGACCAGGACGACGAAGCCGACCGGGCCGGCCTGGGACGGATCCACCGCGCCGCCGTAGGCGAAGCCGATGTTGTTCAGGTACGCCGAGCCGTCGGCGGTCAGCACGATCTCGTTCCAGGGATCGTCACCGAAGCCGGCCAGGCTCGCGTACGGCGTCGGCTCGTCGTCCGGCGACGTGACGAGCATCACAGCCTGGTCGGGGGTCGAGACGAGCAGCGGCCGGAGCCCGTCCGGGGTGGCGAGAAGGTCGAAGCAGAGCGGGAAGGTCGCCCGCCGGGCCACCACCTGCGGGGTCAGGTCGGACCCGAGGCGATAGATCGTGCCGGCCGCCCAGTCGGCGTACCAGAGTCCGCCATCGCGCCAGCGGAGGGACTCGGGGAAGCCGAGACCGGAGACCAGGACCTCATACCGCTCGTACGTCGTCATGCTGGTGTGACCCCCTGGTCGTGAGATTCTCGTCGGCCCTGGAACACAGGAATTTGCTGCTTCGTTAGGTGCTGTCGACAACGACTTCGCATCCGCACCCCGGTGCGGCAACGAATCGTTCAGTAACGAGCCAGGGTCGATCTCAGGGTATCTTCAGGGCACTGGAGGAATCCTCCGAGCGCCCCCGGACGTTAGACAAGTTGCATAGGCAACGAAAGGGGCCGACGTGGTGGCTACGAGCACACGCAATCGAGTATCTGAAGGCATAGATGGCAAGGACGCGGTGGGCCTCTACCTGGAGGGCATCGCGAAGACTCCGCTGCTGACCGCGGCGGAAGAGGTCGAGCTGGCCAAGACGATCGAGGCCGGCCTGTACGCGGAGAAGATCCTCTCCGGTGAGGTGACGTCGGCCGAGCGGGGCAGGAAGGCCAAGCGGCCCACGCCCGACGAGCTGGAGTTCCTGATCGAGGACGGTCAGCGCGCGTTGCAGCGGTTCGTCACGGCGAACCTGCGGCTCGTGGTGTCGGTGGCCCGGAAGTACGGGCGCTCGCAGATGCCGCTGCTGGACCTGGTCCAGGAGGGCAACACCGGTCTGATCCGGGCGGTCGAGAAGTTCGACTACACCAAGGGCTTCAAGTTCTCGACCTACGGCACCTGGTGGGTCCGGCAGTCGATCAGCCGGGGCATCGCGCAGCAGGGTCGGATCGTGCGGCTCCCGGTGCACGTGGCCGAGCAGGTCAACCAGGTCGGCGCCGTGCGTCGCACGCTGGAGCGCCGCCTCGGTCGTGATCCGGAGGTCCTCGAGATCGCCGACGAGATGGGCATCGAGGTCGATCGGGTGCTCGACCTGATCCGCTACGGCCGCGAGCACGTCTCGCTGGACGCTCCGGTCGAGGAGGGTGGCGACACCGCCCTCGGTGACCTGATCGCCCGCGAGCCGATGCCGGGTCCGGACGAGGTCTACATGGACGCCGAGGAGCACCAGCGCCTGGAGTCCCTGCTCGACGAGCTGGACGAGCGGTCCGCGGACGTGGTCCGTCGCCGCTACGGCCTCCTCGACGGTCGGCAGGCCAAGCTCGCCGACATCGGAGCGGTCTGGGGCATCACCGCCGAGCGGGTCCGTCAGATCGAGCGGCACGCCATCGCCAAGCTGCGGAACAAGACGGTTCTCGCCGCCTGATCCGTTCAGCCCGCACCACGTCGCAGCCCGTCCCCGGGATTCCGGGGGCGGGCTTCGTCGTTGCCGGGTGTCGGTGTCACCGTCCGTGACTCGCCGGCGGCATCCGGTCCGCACCAAGGGCGCATCTACCGGCCGTCCGTGACTCGCCGGCGGCGAACGTCCCTCGCGGGGCGGGCGCGGTCAGCGCACGAGCGCGGCCGCTTCCCGGGCGAGCTCTCGGCCGCGCGCCCGCAGCACCGGCACCAGCTCCGTCGGCCGGAGCTCGTCCAGCACCGGGTCGTCGAGAGCCACCCGCAGCGTCTCGTACGTCCCCCGCGCCGGATCGGAGAGCTCCTGCCCGGTCCGTCGTCGCTCGTCGAGGCCGACCAACCGGGTCAGGAAGAACTGCAGCACCGATGCTCCGTCCGGCAGCTCCAACCCCGCGGCCCAGACGACGGGGCCGATCACCACGTCCGCCCCGAGCTCCTCGGCACACTCCCGGACGGCCGCGGCCTGCCAGCTCTCCGCCGACTCGACCCCACCGCCGGGGGTGGTCAGGTAGGTCTCGCCGCTGGGTCGGGTCCGACGGATCAGCACCAGCCGAGCGTCGTCGTCGAAGAGCAGGACCCGGGCCGAACGACGCGGACCGGGCGCCGCCGTCACCGTCAGCGCTCCCGGAGCGGCCGGATCAGACCCTCCTGCGCCACCGTGCACACCAGCTCGCCGTCCTGGAACAGCCGCGCCGTGGACAGTCCCAGCGCGGAGGAGGCCGACGGCGAGACCTGGTCGTACAGCAGCCACTGGTCGGCCCGGAACGGCCGGTGGAACCACATCGCGTGGTCGATCGAGGCGGCCTGCACGTTGAGGCCGATGATCAGACCGTGCGGGGTGGTGCTGGCCGACAGCAGGGTCAGGTCGCTGGCGTACGCGAGGGCGCTCTCGTGCTGCCGCGGGTCGTCCCCCAACGACCCCGAGGTGCGGATCCAGACCCGCGCCCGGGCGGGATGGGCCGGATCGATCAAGATCCCGTCCGGTGGTCGCGAGTCGCCGATGTAGCGGACCTCCAGGGCGCCCCACTCCTGCTCCCACAGCGACGCTGGGCGGCCCGACGCCTGAGCCAGCACCTCGCTCAGGGTCGGACAGTCCTCCGGGTCCGGAACGTCGGTCGGGACCGCGTCCTCGTGCTCGACGCCGTCCTCGGGGGTGTGGAACGACGACGACGCGAAGAAGATCACCGAGCCGCCCTGCCGGGCGACCGCCCGGCGCGCCGAGAAGGAGCGACCGTCGCGGATGTTCTCCACGTCGAACACGATCGGCAGATCGGTCCGGCCGGGCCGGATGAAGTAGCCGTGCATGGAGTGCAGTCGGCGGTCCTCCGGCACCGTCCTCGACGCCGCCACCAGGCCCTGAGCGAGCACCTGGCCACCGAACACGCGCTGCAGCGCGGTCTTGGGCTGCCGTCCGCGGAAGAGCCCGACCTCGATCTCCTCGAGGTCCAGCAGGTCGACGAGCTCGGTGACAGATTGGGGCATGAGCGGAGCCTCTCGGGAGTGAGGAGTGTTTCTGAGCGACACGCTCTTCGTCGCTCGGAAACACGATCGAACGAGCGAGAACCCGCGGAGCTCATGCCCCCGGAGCGCGGAGCGCGACCACGTGGCAGGGCATGGGTGCGACCCTACCGAGGCCCGATCACTCCTCCGTGCGGTCCCGTTCGGCCAGGAAGCGTTCGAACTCCGCGCCGATCTCGTCCGCGCTGGGCACCTGCTGGCTGGAGTCGGCGGCCATCGCGTCGTACTGCTGCTCCAGCGTGGCGACCAGCTCCTGCACCTCGCCCGACTGCGCCATCTCGGTGTTGATGTCGGCCAGGTTGGAGGTGGACGCCTCCTCCAGCGGCTCGAGCGGGATGGCGAGACCCGTGGCCTGGCTGAGCTGCCGGGTCAGGGCCAGGCCCGCCGCCGGGAACGCTGCCTGGGCCAGGTAGTGCGGCACATGGGCGGCGAAGCCCATGGCCTTGCGGTCGAGCTGCCCGAGCCGGTACTCCAGCAGACCGGCGAAGCTCGCGGGCACCTCCACCCGGTCGATCCAGCTGCGATAGCTCTGCACCAGCTCCGGATCGGTGGCGTGAGCGGTTGCCGTGATCGGCCGGCTGTGGGGCACGGCCATCGGGATGCCGTGCAGCGTGATGGTCAACCGGACATCGAGCTGCTCGATCAGACCGATCACCGCGGACGCCAACCGCTCCCACTGCACATCGGGCTCGGGTCCGCTGAACAACAAGAAGACCTCGCCCTGCTCGTCGGTCATCTTGAGCAGCCGCAGCTGGAGATCGGCGTACGAACGCCACTGGTTGGTGTCGAAGATCATCGCGGGCCGTCGGCTGCGGTAGTCGTGCAGCTGGTCGTGGTCGAACACCGCGACCACCTCCGAGTCCAGCTGCTCGATCAGGTTCGCCGTCAGGAGCCGGCCTGCCTGCCCGGCGTCGACGAAGCCGTCGAGCTGGTGCACGAGCACCGGACGATGCCCGGTCAGACCGGCCAGGACGTCCTCGTGCACCGTGTAGAGCTGCCGCGGGTCCAACATGGGACCCAACCTACCCAGCCCGGGGAAGGCCGCGGTCCTGGTGCACGAATCCAGAGATCAGCCGCCGAGGCGACGGCGGGCCTCGGCGATCGCGGTCATCACCCGTTTCTCCGACACCGGCACCTTGGTCCGCAGGTTCTGCGCGAACAGACTGACCCGCAGCTCCTCCAGCAGCCAGCCGATCGCGTCCAGGTCGTCGGGCAGCGGTCCGGGCGGAGCCAGGTCGCAGGCGGCGGCGTACGCGTCCTCGCAACGGCCGATCACCTCGGCACCCCGCAGGTCGCGGACCGGCGCGGCCACCAGTGCGGTGAGCCGCTGCTCGGCGGCGGACAGGTAGCGGGGCACGTCGACCAGGTGCTCGTGGCCGGTGGCCGCGACGAAGCCGGCGAAGACCAGGTTGCCCAGCTGCTCGGCCACGTCCTCGGCGGCGGCCGGGGCGACGGCAGCGGCCCGCGGCACCAGGGACAGTCCCCGTTGTCGCAGGGTCAACGTCTGGGCGACCACGTTGACGATCGACCGCATCTGGTCGGCGTTGTCCACCCGTACGGTGTCGCAGAGCCGCCGGAACGACGCCTCGTCCCGCGTGTCCTCGCCACCGGCTCGCCGGATCAGCTCACCGACCGAGGCCAGCCGGGCGTCGGCCAGCAGCGCGGGCACGCTCGCGTACGGGCTGGTGCCCAGGCTGAGCTTGTCGGTGTTGCCGAGGTGGCCGATCACCCACTTGGTCGGGTCCGGTGTCTGCAGCAGGACGAGGCGGCGCAGCCCGCGGCGATGGCCGGCGCGCTGACGGTCGGCGTTCTCGGCCACGGTCACCCCGACGGTGCTGCCCTCGTCGACCAGCCCGGGGTAGCCGATCACCCGGTGCCCACCCCGGGACAGCTCGACGGTGGGCGCGATGGTGCCGAACACCCAGTCGGTGGCGCCGGCCCGGGTGTGCGCCGCGGCCGCCCGGGTGAGCGTCTGCTGCACCTTGGGGGCGAGCTCCTCGGCGAGTGCTGTGAGGTTCTTGCCGACCGCTACCTCGCCCCGCTCGCCGGTGATCACGAAGGTCACCCGCAAGTGCCCGGGGACCTTGTCCAGGTCGATGTCGGTCGGCTCGACCCGCTCGCCGGTCAGCCCGCGCAGGGCCCGGGCCAGCGCCTGGGGCAGAGACTCGCGACCGCCCTCGGGAGCGGGATGATCCGCCAGCCAGCGGAGCGCGCGACCCGCGTACTCGGGTGCCGGCACCAGGGTCTTGCGGACCGCCTTGGGCAACGCGCGGATCATCTCGGTGAGCAGCTCGGAGCGCATCCCCGGGACCTGCCAGGAGAAGGGCGTGTCGTCGAGCTGGTTCAGCACGGCCAGCGGGATCTCCACGCTCACGCCGTCGCGCGGGTCGCCCGGTGAGAACCGGTAGCTGACCGCGAGCTCGTGCTCGGCGCCGCGATCCGAGCTGCCCACCTGAGCCGGTGTCACCGTCCAGTGATCCGGAAAGGCCGCCCCGCCGCCCGTCGGGTCGGCGACCACCAGGTCGTCCATGGTCAGGGTGAGCAGGTCGGGCTGCTCCGGCCGGGTCAACCGCCACCAGCGGTCGAAGTGGGCACCGGAGGTGATGTCGGCGGGCACCCGGGCGTCGTAGAAGTCGTAGATGACCTGGTCGTCGACGACGAGGTCCCGGCGTCGGGTCCGCTCCTCGAGCTCGGCGGCCTCCACCCGGAGCTGCTGGTTGTCCTCGAAGAAGTGGTGCCGGGTGCGCCATTGTCCCTCGACCAAGGCTGCCCGGAGGAAGATCTCCCGGGCCTCGACCGGATTCACCCGCGCGTACGGAACCTTGCGGCCGGCCACGATCGGCACCCCGAACAGACTGACCGTCTCCGACGCCATCACGGCGGCCTGCCGGGTGGACCAGTGCGGCTCGGCGTACGTGCGCTTGATCACGTGCGCGCCGACCTCCTCCACCTGAGCGGCGCTGACCGGACCGACCGTACGGGCCCACAGCCGGGTGGTCTCCACGATCTCCCCCGCCATCACCAACGGGGGTTGGGTCCTGGCCAACGACGAGCCGGGGTTGATCGCGAACCGGGTGCCGCGCGCTCCGATGTACTCCCGCAGCGGGGCCCGACCGCGAGGTTTCCGCTGACCCTTGCCCGGCTCCTCCTTGACGTCGGCCAAACCGACCTGGGACAGCAGACCGGTGAGGATGGCAGTGTGCACCTGCTCGATCGGCGCGGGCGCGGAGTTGCGCTGCAGCTTGAGGTCCCGGGCGATGTCGCGCAGCTGGGCGTGCAGGTCCTGCCACTCCCGGATCCGCAGGAAGTGCAGGTACTCCTGCCGACACATCCGCCGGAACGCGTTGCCGGACAGGGATCTCTGCTGGCTGCGCAGGTAGTCCCAGAGTCGCAGGTACGCCTGGAAGTCGCTGCCGTCCGGGTCGGGCGCGTCGGTCTTGTCCTTCGGGTCGTTCCTGACCTTCGGGTCGTTCGTGACCTTCGGGTCTGTCGTGCCGTCGGGCTCCGCACCCTCGTCGGCTCCGGCCATCGGCGCCCAGAAACGGCGGTGCAGGGCCTCGGCCTTGTCCCGCTCCTCGACCGGGCGCTCGCGGGGATCCTGGATGGACATGCCGGCGACGATGATCATGATCTCGGCCAGGCAGCCCAGCCGCTCACCGGCCAGCAGCATCCGTCCCATCCGCGGGTCGACGGGGATCTGGGCCAGCCGACGGCCGATGCTCGTCAGCTTCGGCCGCTCCCCCAGTCCGGACGACAGCGCCCCGAGCTCGCTCAGCAGCCGCAGACCGTCGTTGATCTGGCTCGCGTCCGGGGCCTCCACGAACGGGAAGGTCGCGATGGCGCCGAGGTCGGCGGCGGTCATCTGCAGGATCACCGAGGCCAGGTTGGTGCGCAGGATCTCCGGCTCGGTGAACTCCGGCCGACCGGCGAAGTCCTCCTCGTCGTACAGCCGGATGCAGACCCCGGGCGCCACCCGACCGCAGCGACCGGCGCGCTGGTTGGCCGACGCCTGGGAGATCGGCTCGATCGGCAGCCGCTGCACCTTCGTCCGAGCCGAGTAGCGCGACATCCGCGCGGTGCCGGGATCGACCACGTAGCGGATGCCGGGCACGGTCAGCGAGGTCTCGGCCACGTTGGTGGCCAGCACGATCCGCCGGCCGGTGTGGGAGCTGAACACCCGGTGCTGCTCGGCGGCCGACAGCCGGGCGTACAGCGGCAGCACCTCCGTCCGCCGCAGGTCCATCGCGGTGATCGCGTCGGCGGCGTCGCGGATCTCCCTTTCCCCGGAGCAGAACACGAGGATGTCACCGTCCCCCACCGCACTCAGCTCGGTGATCGCCGCGCAGATGCCGCCGACCTGGTCGGCTTCCCCGTCGGCCAGGATCGGGCGGTAGCGCACCTCGACCGGGTAGGTGCGCCCGGACACCTCGATGATCGGTGCGCTGGTGCCGTCGGCGCCGGCGAAGTGGGCGGCGAACCGGTCGGTGTCGATGGTGGCGGAGGTGATGATGATCTTCAGGTCGGGACGCCGGGGCAGCAGCACCCTCAGGTAGCCCAGCAGGAAGTCGATGTTGAGGCTCCGCTCGTGCGCCTCGTCGATGATGATCGTGTCGTAGCGACGAAGATCACGATCATGACCGATCTCGGCCAGCAGCACCCCGTCGGTCATGATCTTGACCCGGGTCTCGGCCGACGCCTTGCGGGTGAACCGGACCTGGTAGCCGACCAGCTCACCCAGCGGGCTCTTCAGCTCCTCGGCGACCCGCTCGGCCACGCTGCGAGCCGCGATCCGTCGGGGCTGGGTGTGACCGATCGAGGTGCGCCCGAGCTCGAGGCAGATCTTGGGGATCTGGGTGGTCTTGCCGGACCCGGTCTCGCCGGCGATCACCACCACCTGATGCTCGGCGATGGTCCGGGCGATCTCCTCGCGCCACAGGCTGATCGGCAGCGCCGGGTCGTACGTGATCGGGTGCGCCAGTCCGGGCACGCGAACAGACGTCAGCACCGGATCGGACATTCCGACCATGCTAGCCCGGCGCCTGACCCGAGTCGCTCGGGTTTGTCGGTTCTGCTCGGTCTATAGATCGAGCAGAACCGACGAACCCGAGCAGATCCGGTACGGGGCCGCGGCTCACCAGTTGGTCAGGGACCGGGTCAGGATGGCCGCGACGTCGTCCTCGGTGGGCGTCTTGGCGCAGGTGGCGAGCAGTCGCTGCTGCTTCATCGTGCCCGGGACGAGGTCGGCGACGTCCGCCTCGGTGTACCCCACGCCCCCGATGCCGTTGGGGATCCCGATGTCCCGCATCAGGTCGACCAGCACCACGGGCAGCTGGTCGGCCGGATCGGGCACCCGGTCGGCCGCCGGAGCCAGCAGCTCGGCCACCTTCAGATGGCGCTCGGGCGCGGCGTCGAAGCCGAACCGGAAGGACTCCGGTGCGGTCAGCGAGACCGCCATCCCGTGCGGCACCATCGGCTCGTGCTGCGGGTACCCGGCGGGCCGGAACCCCGTGACCATCCCGGCGATCGGGTACGCGTTGGCGTGCGGCAGGTGCACGCCGGCGTTGCCGAAACCCATCCCGGCGAAGGCGGCGGCCATCATCATGTCCGTCCGCGACTCCCGGTCGCCCACGTGCACGGCCCGTCGGAACGACCTGGCCAGCAGGGACAGCGCCTGCTCCGACCACAGGTCCGAGATCGGGTTCGCTCCGCAGTAGGTGACCCGCTGCTCGGCGGTCTTGGGCTCGAAGTCGGCGTACCACCTGGCGGTGTAGGACTCCGCGGCGTGGCAGAGGATGTCCATCCCGGCCGCGGCGGTCACCTCGGGCGGCAGGCTCATGGTCAGGGCCGGGTCGATCACGGCCATCGTCGGCCGCAGCCGCCAGTGGCTGATCCCGGTCTTCACCCGCATCGACAGGACGTCCATGATGCAGACGTTGGTGCTCTCGGCGCCGGTGCCCGCGGTGGTGGGGACGGCGAACAGAGGCTTCAGCTCCCCGGGAGGGATCCGGGCCCGCCCTATCGGCGCGTTGAGGTAGTCCATCAGCTCACCGGGGAACGTGGTCAGCAGGTTGACGGCCTTGGCCGTGTCGATCGAGCTACCGCCGCCGACGGCGACGAAGGCGTCCCACGGTCCGCGCTCGGCTGCGTACTCGACGGCGGCCTGCATGCTCTCGTCGGTCGGCTCGACGTGCACGCCGGCGAAGATCTCGCCGGTGATCTCGTACGCCTGCAACCGGTCCGCGATCCGCCGCGGTATCCCGGTGGCCACCAGCCCCGCATCGGTGAGGATCAGCACCCGCCGGACGCCGTACTGGCTCAGGTCGAAGCCGATCTCGTCGCTGGCGCCCCAGCCGATCTTCAGCGGCGGCGCGCCCCAGGTGAAGATGGTCTCCTCACCGCTCACGGTCTGCCCCCATGGGCCGAGTCCGGCGCCTCACAGGATCGGAGCCAATCGGGCCGCGATCCCGCGCGCCCAGCTGTCGATCTCATCCCGGTCACGGTAGTCGGCGGCGACCGAGCTGCTGGTCACCCAGCGGCGGAGTCGGTCGTCCGCCCGGGCCGGGTCGAGGTTGCCTCCGAACACGATCGGGCCGTACGCGCCCAGCCGGTGCGCCAGCCAGCGGATCCGCGGCGACGGTCTGGTCCGGCGTCCCTGACCACCGCAGGGACCGCTCTGGAACAGCCACACCGTGCGGGTCCTCAGGACGGCACGGTGGTCGCGCAGGAATCGGACGGCCTCCGGTCGCCACCGGCCGTGGTAGACGGCGCTGCCGACGACCACGGCCTGGAAGCCGTTCGGCGACGGGGCTGTACCGGCGTCGCAGACCACCACCTGCAGACCGGCCCGGCGAAGCTCCTCGCCGATCCACTCGGCGATCTCCGCCGTCGACCCCATCACGGAGCCGTAGGTGACGAGAACCTGGCGCATCCTCGTCCGCCGGTCAGCGGGGAACGAGCTGGCGACCGGTCACCTGGTCGATCGGGATGGCCAGGAACAGGGTGCGTGGACCCTCGACCCACGGATCCGGTGCGTCACCCCCGCGCAGCCGGCCCAGCTCCTCCTCGGTCAGCAGCTCCGCGGTGCCGGTGACCACCACACTCCAACCGGCCTCGAGGAAGTCGTCGATGTCGTCGACCTCGAAGGCCACGGCAGTGGAGACGGCCCGGGCTGCCGCCCCGTGCGCCAGGGTGCGGAAGACGATGCGATCGTCGGCCAACGTGAAGTTCATCGGCATGATCATCGGCGCACCCTCGTGCAGGAACCCCAGTCGTCCGACCTTCTTGGCGGCGAGCAGCCGCAGCGACTCCGCCCGATCAAGGTCCAGGATCTTGGCGCCCCGCGACATCGCCAGCCAGTAGTCCTCGTGAGTCGTCATGGTCTCTCCTCGTGTTCGCTCCAGTCTCGCGGACCGGCGAGGCGCCCGCCAGGGACCCCGTACCCGCGAAGCGGGGACCTTGGTCCCAGGAGCGTCACCGCGTCCGGAGCCGGCGTCAGGCCGGCAGGGGCACCTGCCAGACGAACCGGGTGCCACCCTCGGGTCGGCGGACCGCCTCGGCCAGACCACCGGAGTAGCCGGCCCGGACCGCCGCGTTGCGCAGCCCGTCGCCGTGGTGGCGGTCCTCGTCGATCCCCACCCCGTTGTCCTCGACCTGCACGCGCAGCACCCGGTCGTCGAGGTCGGCGGTGACGGTCAGCGAGACGCGGGACGCCTCGGCGTGCTTCGCCACGTTGGTCAACGACTCACGGACCACGGCGAGCACGTCGGCCCGCAGGTCGTCCGGGACGACGCTGTCCAGCGGTCCCACGAACGTGATCCGCGGGTCGGAGCCGAGCATCTCGGACAGCTCGGCGACGACCCCGAACAGCTCGGTCCGCAGGCTGCGGACCGCGCCACTCTCCTCGTGCTGCAGGGAGAAGATCGTCGACCGGATGTCCACGATGGTCGCGTCCAGGGCGTTGATGTAGCCGACCAGGCGGTCGGAGATGGCCTGATCGCTCATCCGCCGCACCGTGCTCTGCAGGCCGAGGCCGACGGCGAAGATCCGTTGGATGACGTGGTCGTGGAGATCCCGCGCGATCCGGTCGCGATCGGTGTAGACCGCCAGTCGGCGGCGGTTGCGCTCGTTGCGGGCATGGTCGATGGCCAACGACACGTGGCTGGCGAAGGCGACCACCATCTCGCTCTCGTCGGCGCTGAAGGGGTTCTCGCGATGCATGGCGATCACCCCGAGTGGCTTGTCGCGCACCTGGCAGGTGACCAGCAGCAGGTGCCCCGATGTCAGCCCGTACGACGGCAGGTCCGCCCCGCTCAGCTGCACGGGCACGGTCCCGGCCGGCAGGCTCTGCCCGGTGAGTCGTCCGAGGTCACCCGCGACCGCGTCGACGACGAAACCCTGTGCCGGGTCGTGCTGGGCCAGATCGCCGGCCGGGTCGGCTGCTGCGGCCGCCTCGGCGACTCCGGGCAGGGACACCATCACACCGCGACAGCGGCCCGCCTCGAGCGCTGCCCCGGCCACCAGCTCGGCGGCCGGCCGAAGGTCCGCGCTGAGCTGGGGGGCCAGCCGGGCCGCGGCGGCGAGCCAGCGCTGTCGGGTCTGTGCCTCGTCGAACAGGCGTGCGTTCTCGATGGCGACCCCGGCGGCGGCCGCCAGCCCGCGGACCAAGCGTTCGTCGTCGGCGGTGAAGCCGCCCGGCTTCTCGGTGAGGTACAGGTTGCCGAACACCTCACCACGCACCCGCACCGGCACCCCGAGCAGGGTGTGCATCGGCGGATGGTGATCGGGGAACCCCACCGATGCGGGATGAGCGGTGAGGTCGGTCAGTCGCAGCACCCGGGGATCCTCGACCAGCAGCCCGAGCATCCCGTGGCCTTCCGGCAGCGGGCCGATCTCGGAGACCTGCTCCGCGGTCAGTCCCACCTGATCGAAGCTGACCAGCCGGGGACCCGGCGTGCTCGCCCACTCGGGTCGCAGCACGCCGAGGGCGCCGTACGCGGCTCCGGTCAGATCGCGGGCACGCGCGACGATGCGGGCGAGCAGGTCGCGCAGCTCCAGGTCGCCGGCCAGCCCCAGCACGGCGTCCAACAGCGCGCGCGAGACGGGGTCGTCGACCCACCCGCCGTCGGGTCCAGCCGCTCGCTCGCTCATCGTCTCCCTCGTCCTCGACGCCCGGTCCCGCGCCGGCCTGTAGGCGTGCCGACCGCGTCACTGTGCGGCTGCGCACATTCCAGCAGATGTCGGACGCCGACGAGCCGCCGCCGGCGGATGCCGGTGGCGGCTCGGTGGTGCGCTGCGACCTTCAAGCTGACTGGTCGGTGCGTGCTACACCAGCCAGGGGTTCTTCTTCACGAAGCTCTGGCCGGCCCACCAGCGGCCGAGTCCCCAGGTGGTCCCGGCCGCCGTGAGGGCGAACAGGATCAGGGTGACCGCTCCGGTCAGGTGGTCGTCCAGGATGGGGTTGGTGGTGAGCGGCAGCACGACGGACCACATCATCACGTACATCACGGAGCCCGCGACGGCGGCGACCTTGAGACCGATGCCGAGGATCAGCGCCAGACCGATGCCGAGCAGGCCGAGCATGAACAGCACGTTGACGAAGCCGTTGCCGGCCAGGGCGTGGTAGAAGCCCGAGAACGGGCCCTCCGAGCCGCTCAGGAACCCCTTGGTGGGACTGCCGCCGTTGATCCAGGCCTTGGCCGCCGGGGTCGCGAAGCCGAGCCCGAAGGTCTTGTCCAGGAAGGCCCACAGAGAAGTAGAAGCCGAACATGATCCGGAGCACGGCCAGGACGCGGCGGGCGGCAAGACTGCCGACGATCGGCCGATCGGTGACGGTCGGGGCCGAGGTGATCGGCTCCTGCGTGATGTTGCTCATGGTGCGCTCCTGGGGTCTGTTCTCGGCTGTTTGCCGATACCTTCATCCAACGCCTGCGCGCTGGGTAACGGCAGGGTCGCAGGTCAGGACTCTCCCGGGCCGAAGGTCCCGTGGGAGCCGGCGCCGGGTCAGCCCAGGAGCTTGGCCGCGAGCACGGCCGCCTGCGTACGACGCTCGAGACCGAGCTTGGCCAGCAGACTGGACACGTAGTTCTTCACCGTCTTCTCGGCCAGGAAGAGGCGCTCGCCGATCTGCCGGTTGGTCAGGCCCTCGGCGATCAGCTCGAGGATCTCGCGCTCCCGCTCGGTCAGCTGGGCCAGCTCGGACGGTGCGTCGTCGGCGTGCCGGAGCCGGTCCAGCACCCGGGTGGTCACGGCCGGGTCGAGCAGCGACTGGCCGGCGGCGACCCGACGGACGGCGTCGACGAGGTCGGTGCTGCGGATCTGCTTCAGCACGTAGCCGGAGGCGCCGGCCATGATCGCCGCGAACAGCGCCTCGTCGTCGTCGTAGGAGGTGAGGATGATGCCGTGGATGGAGGGGTCCCGGGAGCGGATGGACCGACACACGTCGATGCCGCTGCCGTCCGGTAGCCGGGCATCGAGCACGGCGACGTGCGGTCGCAGCGCCGGGATGATCCGCTCGGCCTCCTTCGCCGACCCGCTCTCGCCCACCACGACCAGGTCGTCCTCGGACTCGAAGAGGTCGCGCAGGCCGTGGCGGACGATCTCGTGGTCATCGAGCAGGAAGATCCGGGTGCGCGGGTCCTCCTCGGACGACTGACTCACTCGATCACCCGGCCGGTCACGTGGGCGGGCGTGATGACGAGGACCAGGTTGCGGGCGCCGGGCGCCCAGGGGATCAGCTCCTCGTGCGTCTGCACCCCGGGTAACTCCTCGGGGTTCGCGGCCGCCTCGATCGTGCCGCGCACCAGCACGGTCCAGCCGGTGCGGGCCACCAGATCGAACTCGTCCACCTCGAAGGCGACCCGGTGGGCGTCGCGGAGCTCGGCCAGCGCACCGTACGGTGCGGTCCGGAAGACGATCACCCCATCCCGCAGCACGTAGGTCACCGGCAGGATCTGGGGTCCGTCCGGCGAGTTCCAGCCGACCCGACCGATGGTGTGCGACCGCACCAGGGCGAGGCACTCGGTCGCCGGCAGAGACGCGAACCGCCGCTGCGGTGCACCTGAGGACGTCATGGTCAGGCCTCCCGAACCGGTCGCTGCCAGGTCCAGTCGCGGACCTCGGGCAGGTCTTCCAGGTGCTCGACGATGTAGGCGTGGTGCCGGTCCAGCTGGGACTGCGCCCACGCCTTCACCGCACTCGCGCCCGGCGGGGTGCGTTTGGCGTTGTTGATCGCGTCCATCACCAGGTGATAGCGGGACGCCCGGTTCCGGACGACCATGTCGAAGGGCGTGGTCGTGGTGCCCTGGTCGATGAAGCCGCGCACGTGGAACCGGTCGGCGTCGGGCCGGCCGTGCACGAGCTGGTGCACGGCACCGGGGAACCCGTGGAACGAGAACACCACGTCGACCCGATCAGTGAACAGCTCGCTGAAAAAGGTCTTGTCCACCCCGTGCGGGTGGTCCTGGGGCCGAGGCAGGGTCATCAGGTCGACGACGTTGACCACCCGGACCACGAGGTCGGGCAGCATCTCCCGCAACAGCTGGGCGGCCGCCACGGTCTCCATGGTGACCACGTCGCCGGCCGCAGCCAGCACGATGTCCGGGTCACGGCTGCCGTCGTCGTTGCCGGCCCAGGACCAGATGCCGGCCCCGGTCGTGCAGTGGGCCTCGGCCTCGTCGATGGTCAGCCACTGCTGCTGCGGCTGCTTGTCGATGACGATCAGGTTGATGTAGCTCTTCGAGCGCAGGCAGTGGTCCCACACGGACAGCAGCGTGTTGGCGTCCGGCGGCAGGTAGACCCGGGAGACGTCACCCCGCTGGGTGATCACGTTCTGGATCAGACCGGGGCCCTGGTGGGAGAACCCGTTGTGGTCGTTGCGCCAGGTGGTCGAGGTCAGCAGGATGTTCAGGCTGGGCACCTTGGCCCGCCACGGCAGGTGGTTGGCCTCCTCGAGCCACTTGCTGTGCTGGATGGTCTGCGAGGCGCTGACCATGGCGAAGGCCTCGTAGGTGGCGAACAGACCGTGCCGTCCCGTCAGGGTGTAGCCCTCCAGCCAGCCGTGGCAGTTGTGCTCGCTGAGCACCTCCATCACCCGGCCGTCGGAGGACAGGTGCACGTCCTCGTCGGTGACGGTCTCCATGAAGGCGCGGTCCGACACCTCGAACACCGCACCCAGCCGGTTGGAGTTGGTCTCGTCGGGGCAGAACAGCCGGAAGTTGTCGGGATTGCGGCGGTAGATCTCCGCCGTCATCTCCCCCATCCGCCGGGTCGATTCCACCGCCGTGCCCGGATCGGTCAGCTCGACGGCGAAGTCGCGGAAGTCGGGCAGATCGAGCTCGGTGGTGAGCAGTCCCCCGTTGGCGTGCGGGGACGCGCTCATCCGCAGGTCACCGTCCGGGTTCGCGGCCCGCACCAGCTCGGTCGGGCGACCGTCGGCGTCGAACAGCTCCTCCGGCCGGTACGACGTCAACCACTCCTCGAGCAGGATCAGATGCTCCGGGTTCTCCCGGACCCCGGACAGCGGCACCTGGTGGCTGCGCCAGGTGCCCGTCACAGTGACGCCATCGACCTGCTTCGGGCCGGTCCAGCCCTTGGGTGAGCGCAAGATGATCATCGGCCAGTGCGGCCGGTGCTCGATCCGACCGGTCGCCCGGGCCTCGGCCTGGATCGAGGTGATCTTCGCGTACGCCTGCCCGAGCGCCTCGGCGAAGCGGTGGTGCATACCGGGCAGGTCATCGCCGCTCACCTCGATCACCTCGTACCCGTGGCCCTCCAGCAGCGAGCGGACCTCCGCGTCGGGTTTGCGACCCAGCACGGTGGGTCCGGCGATCTTGGCGCCGTTGAGGTGCAGGATCGGCAGCACCGCACCGTCCCGGACCGGGTTGATGAACGAGATGCCCTTCCAGGACCCTTCCAGCGGGCCGGTCTCGGCCTCACCGTCGCCGACCATCGTGATGGCCAGCACACCGGGATTGTCCATCACCGCACCGAAGGCGTGCACCAGGGCGTACCCGAGCTCGCCGCCCTCGTGGATCGATCCGGGCGTCGTCACCGAGACGTGGCTGGGAATGCCGCCCGGGGCGGAGAACTGCCGGAACAGCCGCTTGATGCCGTCCCGGTCCTGGGTGATGGCGGGGTAGATCTCGGTGTAGCTGCCCTCGAGGTAGCCGGCGGCGACCAGGGCGGGTCCACCGTGACCGGGCCCGGTGAGGTAGATGCACTCCTGACCGGTGTGCCTGATCAACCGGTTGACGTGCGCGTAGACGAAGGACAGACCGGGACTGGTGCCCCAGTGACCGAGCAGCCGCGGCTTGATCTGGTCCGCGGCCAGCGGCTCGCTCAGCAGCGGGTTGTCCTTGAGGTAGATCTGGCCGATGGTGAGGTAGTTGTTCGCCCGCCACCAGGCATCGATCGACGCGATCTCGGTGTCGGTGGCTGGCGGCAGGGTCGTCTGCTCGATGGTGTCCGGTTCGATGGTGTCCGGTTCGATGGGGCTTGTCATGCACGGCTCCTGACGGTCGGCGGGTCGGCAGACTCGCCCAGTGATCGATCTTCCTCTGCGGCGGGTACGTCCGGCACGGGCCATAGGTCCCGACCCTGCGGGTCGGACTCCCTGTCCTGCTGGAACGGATCTCGGTGCGGACCGCTCGTCCGGGTCCGCGGGCGATCACGAATCGCTGCCGAAGGTCGTCCGACCCCCCAGCTTGGCGGCGAGCTCGTCGTCCACACCGTCGGCCACGTCGGACATCACCTGCACGGCCTGGTGCAGATGAGCCGGGACGAACGGCCGGGCGGGCACCGACGTGATCACGAAGACGCGGTCGCGGACCAGCTGGAACTTCACCCAGCGCGACTCCACGTTGAGGTCGTTCAGCACCTCGGTCGCTCGTGAGCGACCGCCGGCCACGTCGTGCACGACGGCCGAGAACAGCACCACGTCCTGGGCGTCGACGGCGGTCCGCAGGAAGAGCAGGGTGGAGCCCACCCGGATGACGATGTCGCCCTCCTCGTCGCGGATCGGCGGGTGCCCGAGGGCGGCGCCCAGCTCGGACTCCACCAGCGCGTCGAGGTGGTCGCGATCGGCCGGCAGGACGGCGCTCATCGCCACGCCGCGCCCACCGGGTCGAACACGCTCGAGGCCGTTCCCCCGACCTCCCGGTTCGGCATCCAGCAGGGTCCCGGTGGCCACCGTGGTGGCGCCGTTGACACCCTCGATGGCCGACGGCTCGGTCCGGAGGATCTCGGCCAGCTGGTCAGGGTCGAGGAAGACCGGGTGCTGCACCCCGTAGACGTCGCGGAGCGCTCCGACGACCAGCTCGGCGACCTCGTCGGCCTCGTCCTGGGAGAAGTCGCAGAAGAAGTTCGGGCAGTCCGCGTCGGGCGCCCGCCAGCCCGCTTGCTGCAGGGCCTCGGTCTGCGCGTGGGTCAGCTGATAGCTCGCCCCCAGGTTGGGGTTGGCGGCCGCCTCGGCCCGGACGGTCAGACGTGACGGACTGGAGAGCCGGACGAACGGCGGATCCGCACTCGCCGAGAAGGAGCGGATGGTCAGGTCGGCCGAGTCGTCGATCATCGAGATCACCTCGGCCAGCCGGCCGGTGAACTCGGCCCAGGCCTGGGCCGTGCTCCGGTCGAGGTCGAAGTCGTCGATCTCGGCCATCAGCCGCACCTCCTGCCGGTCGGGAACCGTGGACAATCCCTTTCCGCTGAACCTACCCAGAGCCGGACCGGGATGCCCGAGCGGGGCGGCCGAGCGGTCCGCGCGAGCCGCCGGGTCAGGCGAGGAGGGCGGCGATCAGGATCAGGGCCGGCACGGCCAGCACGGTGGACAAGAAGATGGAGTCGCGGGCGAGCACCACGCCCTGGTTGTAGCGCACCGCGTGGGTGAACACGTTCTGGGCGGTCGGCAGCGCCGCGATCACCGTCACGGCGAACACGTCGGCCGGTTCCAGCCCGACCACGTAGCGGGCGACCAGGAAGGCGACCAGAGGCTGCCCGACCACCTTGAGCGCGACCACGGTGGCCACCGGGAGCCGCTCCTCCCCGGCCCCGAACCGCGGACCCAGCCGCAGCGAGACCCCGTACGCCAGCAGCATGCCCGGCACCGCCATGTTGGCGACCAGCTGGAGCGGGTCATCGATCAGAGGTGGGATCTGGATCCCGGTGACGGAGAGGAAGAGCCCGACCAGCGAGCCGACAGTCATCGGGTTCTTGAAGGGCCGGGTCAGCATGTACCAGAGCCAGGCCCGTCGGGACAGGTCGCTCACCTTGGAGGTGGCCAGGTCCAGAGCCATCAACCCGGCGGGCTGCAGGATCAGCATCTGGGTCAGCAGCATCGGCACGATCAGCGAGGCGTTGCCCAGCGCGTACGCAGCGATCGGCAGCCCCAGGTTGCCGGCGTTGACGTACGCGGAGCCGAAGGCGCCGATCACGATGTCGCCGACCGAGCGCCTCCACGCCAGGCGGGCCAGCAGCACCCAGATCGAGGCCGCCACCACGACGCTGGCCACGGAGGCGACCAGGTTGGCCGAGAAGATCTGACTGACGTCGGTGTCGGCGAGGACGGTGACGATGAGGGCCGGGCTGGCCACGAAGAACGACAGTCGGACCAGCGTCTTCTGCCCGTTGCCGTCCAGGATCCGCCACTGCGCGAGGAGGGCCCCGAGGCCGATGACTGCGCCGATGGTCACGAAGCCGGCGAGGACTCCGAGCACGACCCGCTCTCCCCCCGTCGCTTCGTTCGGGGCACCATCATGACCGGACGCCCCGCGCACGACTGACCGGTCTCACCGGCGCCGGGCCTCGGCCTAGAGTGACGTCATCCCGCGGTCGTCGCCCGGATCGCGGATCCGAGCGAGGAGGCGCGCTTGTCCGGCACCGTGGTTCCGTGGTCGAGCGACCCGAACGCCATGGCTGTGCTGCAACCACGTCGGCATCGCTCCACCCTCACGATCATCGCCATGGTCGGCCTCGGTCTGTCGCTGCTGGTCGTGGGCGTGCTGCTGCTGGTGGTCGGCGAGCCGGTGCCGTTGCTGGTCTCGACGCTGGCCGCCGCGGTGTCGTTCCCGCTGTTGATCTGGTTCTTCTTCTGGCTGGACCGGTGGGAGCCGGAACCGACCCGGTATCGCTGGGCGGCACTCATCTGGGGCGGCAGTGCGGCGGTGCTGATCAGCGCCGGCGCCGAGTTCGTCCTCGCGGCGTTCATCCACTCCGAGTTCTGGCTCGCGGTGGTGATCGCGCCGCTCACCGAGGAGCTCGCCAAGGGCCTGTTCCTGGTGCTCGTCCTCTGGCTGCGGAGGTCCCAGCTGCACGGCGTGGTGGACGGGATCGTCTACGCCGGGCTGGCCGGGATCGGCTTCGCCTTCACCGAGGACATCCTCTACTACTCCAGCGCCCTCACCGACGGTGGACCGACCGAGCTCGCCTCGTTGGTGATCGTGCGGGGCATCTTCAGCCCCTTCGCCCACCCGCTGTTCACGACCGCCATCGGCGTCGGCATCGGGGTGTCGGTGACGGCCCGGTCCCGCGAGGTCAGGGTCCTGGCGCCGCTGCTGGGCTACCTCGTCGCCGTGCTGCTGCACGCCACCTGGAACGGGAGCACGATGGTGGCCGACGGCCAGGGCTTCCTGATCGCGTACGTGGTGGTGATGCTGCCGGCCCTGGCCGTGCTGGTGGTGCTCGCCACCAGGGCGCGCCAGCAGGAAGGTGTCATCGTCCAGCGGGCCCTGGCCGACTGCGCCCGGCGTGGCTGGGTGACAGCCGGTGACGTCGCGCTGGCCGGCAGTCTGGCCGCCCGACGCGCCGCACGGCGATCGGCGAAGCTCCGCGGCGGCCGGCCAGCCCAGCAGCTGATGGAGACGTACCAGCGCGAGCTGACCGAGCTGGCGTTCCTGCACGACACGGTGATGACCTCGCCGCCACCACCGGCGGAGAAGCTGGCGCTGCAGGTGGGCGACCTGATCACGCGGACCCAGATCCTGCGCCCGTACGCGATGCCGTCCGAGCCGACCGGACCCATCCCGACGCTGGGTCCGCTCGGTCCGGGACCGCTCGGTCCGGGACCGCTCGGCCCGGGGAGCTAGTCGGCGACGCGTTCGGCCAGCAGGACCGGGATGAGCCGGTCGGTCTTCACCTGGTAGTCCGCGTAGGACGGGTAGGCCTCGACGGCGCGAGCCCACCACTCGTCCCGCTCGGCTCCGGACAGCTCGCGGACGACGGCGTCGAACGGCTCGGGTCCGTCCTGCACCGTGAGGGCCGTCGGGTCGGCCTGGAGGTTGCGGTACCACTGCGGGTGCTGCGGCGCGCCACCCTTGGAGGCGACCAGTGCGTACGCCCCCTCGTGCTCCACCCGCATCAGCGGGTTCTTCCGCAGCTTGCCCGACTTGGCCCCCCGGGTGGTGAACACCACGATCGGCAGGCCGGTGTCCCGCAGCGTGTTCGCCTCGCGACCACCGGTCCGCTCGTAGGTCTCGACCTGGTCCCGCACCCACTTCTCCGGGCTGGGCTCGTACTCACCTGTCAACGGCACGCTCCGATCGTAAGCCCTGCCCGAACGGCTCGGCGACCGAGGACGAGTGCCATGCTGAGACGCGGAAACCGGCGCACGGGGAGGGACATCATGGTCCAGGTCGTGGACATCATCGCTGACCTGCAGGTGAGCGACATCGAGGCGGCGCGGGGGTTCTACGCCGACTACCTCGGGCTGCGGGTCGAGGAGTTCAACCTGGGCTGGGTGGCCCGGTTCACCTCACCGGAGACGGGAGCCCATCTCCAGGTGGTCACCCGCGATGCGGCCGCCCCGGAGAACCCGGTCATCTCGGTCCGGGTCGACGACGTCGAGGCGGCCTACCGGGAGGCCCAGCAGGCCGGCTACGAGATCGTGCACCAGCTGTGCACCGAGTCGTGGGGGGTGCGACGCTTCTTCGTCCGCGCGCCCGACGGCAACGTGCTGAACATCCTCCAGCACCATGCGTGACCGGCCGGCCGGCCGGCGGCGGCCAGGTGGCGGACGATCGGCGTCCGGCTCAGGGGCGGCCGGGATCACCAGGGGATGGTGCCGGCGTCCTCGAAGTAGCCACCGGTGGGTCCGCCGTCGGGCAGGGTGGCGAGCCTGATCGCGATCGCGGCACCCTGTTCCGGCGAACGGACGCCGCGGAAGCCGTTGAGGTCGGTCGCCACGAACCCCGGGCAGCCGAGGTTGATCAAGATGTTGCTGTCGCGCAGCTCCTTGGCGTACTGCAGCGTCACCGCGTTGAGGAACGTCTTGGACGGCGAGTAGGCGCCGGAGATCGGCCCGGAGGAGCGCTCGTGGGTGGTCGCGGACTGCCGGGCCAGGGATCCGACCCCGCTGGACATGTTCACGATCCGCGGCGAGGCGGATCGCCGGAGCAGTGGCAGCATCGCGTTGATCACCCGCATCGGGCCGATGACGTTGGTCTCCACCACCAGCCGCACCTGGTCGGGCGAGACCAGCGTGGGTTCCTGTGGCATGCCGCCGGTGACGGCGGCGTTGTTGACCAGCACATCGAGCCGGCCCGCGCGCTCCTCGATGAGAGCCGCGGCGGCACTGACGCTCGTGTCGTCGGTCACGTCGAGCGGTACGCCGAACGCGTCGACCCCGATCGCTCGCAGCTTCTCCACGGCCGTGTCGCGGCGCGCCTCGTCCCGGGCGCCGACTCCGACGCTCCAGCCGAGGGCACCGAGTCCGGCCGCGATCTCGTACCCGATGCCCTTGTTGGCGCCGGTGACCAGCGCGATGGTCTTCTCGTTCGTGGTCTGTTCAGTCACCCGACGATCGTGCGTCGAGCGCCGCGTGATCACCAGTACCGATCGAGTGGGCTGCGATACCCAGCCGGTATCGCAGCACGTCATCGTGCCCCGGCTACTGTGAACGGCGTGGAGACGCGGGAGCTGCGGTACTTCGTCGCGGTCGCAGAAGAGCTGCACTTCGGCCGCGCGGCCGCCAAACTCGGCATCGCGCAGCCGCCCCTGTCGAGGGCGATCCAGCAGCTGGAACGTCGGCTCGGGGTGACACTGCTCGAACGCTCAGGCCGAGGCGTTCAGCTCACCGCCGCCGGATCGGTGTTGTTGCGGGAGGCGGTCGCGGCCCTGGACGCCGTAGCCGCAGCGGAGCGGCGCACCCGCCGGGCGGGTGCTGTCGACGGCGACCCACGACTGGTCCTGGTCACCAAGGCCGGCGCCTCGACCGAGCTGCTGGCCAAGCTGCTCGACGCGTACGCCGCCGAGTCCGGAGCGATCACCGTCGAGGTGCTGCTGTGCGGTCCCGGCGAGCAGGAGCGGATGCTCCGCGACGGACGGGCGGATGTCGCCCTGCTGCATCTGCCGTTCGACTCGACCGCCGGACTCGACACCGAGGAGCTGTCCACCGAGGGGCAGGTGGCGGTGCTCCCCGCTGGCCATCAGCTGAGCGGTCGGAACGAGCTGCGATTGGCCGACCTCGCCGCGCTCGACCATCCGCCCCGGCCACGCTGGCCCTCCTCGGACGGGACCTATCCCGACGGACCCGGTCCCCAGGTGCACAACCACGAGCAGCTCCTGCAGCTCATCAGTCTCGGCCGGACCATGGCCGTGCTGCCGGAATCGGTCCGGGGTGCGTTGCGCGGTGGACACGCCGTGGTGCCGGTGCTGGACGCCGCAACCGTGACGACGGTGATCGCCTGGCCCCCGCAGAGCACGTCCTTGGCCCTCGCTGCCCTGGTCCGCACGGCCACCACTCTGTGAGCCACGCCCGAGTCGGCCGGGACGACGAACGGCCCCGGAGCCGGAGCTCCAGGGCCGTTCGCGCTTGCCTGACTCAGCTGCAACCGCTGGTCGAGCCGCAGCCCTCGCAGACGTAGCAGCTGCCGCTCGGCCGCATCTTCGTGCCGCAGGTGAGGCACAGCGGCGCGTCGACGCTGGTCCCGGTGATCGCCTCGAACAGCTCCGAGGTGGTCCGGGCGCCGGCCGGGGCGGGAGTCACCATCGCCGACATGCTGGCGCCGCTGTCGGTGTCGACCTGGTCACCGGCGTCGTTCTTCAGCGACTCCGACTCGATCTCCTCGACCTCTTCCGCGAGGTAGGAGCCGGTCTCGACCTGACGAGCCCGCTCGGAGGCGGTGTAGATGCCGAGCTCGGCCCGCTCGTCGAAGGTCAGGTAGTCCAGCGCCAACCGGCGGAAGATGTAGTCCATGATCGACTGCGCCATCCGGATGTCCGGGTCGTCGGTCAGACCGGCCGGCTCGAACTTCAGGTTGGTGAACTTCTGGACGTACGTCTCCAGCGGGACTCCGTACTGCAGGCCGATCGAGGTCGCGATCGAGAAGGCGTCCATCACGCCGGCCAGGGTCGAGCCCTGCTTACCCAGCTTGAGGAACACCTCGCCCAGACCGTCATCGGGGTACGAGCCGGAGGTCATGTAGCCCTCCGCACCGCCGACCGAGAACGACGTGGTCCGGCTCGGCCGCGACTTGGGCAGCCGCTTGCGGGTCGGCTGGTAGACGACCTTCTCGACCACGGCGGCCTCGGCGGCGGCCGGAGCGCTCTTCTTCTCGGCCTTGCCATCGCTCAGCGGTTGTCCGACCTTGCAGTTGTCGCGGTAGACCGCCAGCGCCTTGAGCCCGAGCTTCCAGCCCTGCAGGTAGACGTCGGCGATCTCGGCGACCGTCGCCGTCTCCGGCAGGTTGACCGTCTTGGAGATCGCCCCCGACAGGAAGGGCTGCGCAGCCGCCATCATCCGGACGTGGCCCATCGGCTTGATGGCACGCTTGCCCATCGCGGTGTCGAACACCTCGTAGTGCTCCGGGCGCAGTCCGGGCGCATCGATGACGTGCCCGTTCTCCGCGATGAACTCGACGATCGCCTCGGCGGTCTCCGCGGTGTAGCCGAGCTTCTTGAGCGCTCGCGGGATCGTCTGGTTGACGATCTGCATCGAGCCGCCGCCGACCAGCTTCTTGAACTTCACCAGGGAGAAGTCGGGCTCGATGCCCGTGGTGTCGCAGTCCATCATGAAGCCGATGGTGCCGGTCGGTGCGAGCACGCTGGCCTGCGCGTTCCGGTAGCCGTTGGTCTCGCCGAGCTTGACCACCCCGTCCCAGGCCGCGGTGGCCCGCTTGTGCACATCGGCGTCCAGGCTGCCGAAGACCCGCAGCGCGTCGTTGGCCGCCTGGTGCTTGCGCATCACCCGCTTGTGCGCGTCGGCGTTGCGGGCGTAGCCGGCGTACGGACCGACGATGGCGGCCAGCTCGGCCGAACGCCGGTAGGAGACACCTGTCATCAGCGACGTGATCGCCGCCGCGAAGGCCCGACCACCGTCGGAGTCGTACCCGTGCCCGGTGGCCATCAGCAGGGCGCCGAGGTTGGCGTACCCGATGCCCAGCTGGCGGTAGTCCCGGGTGGTCTGGCCGATGGACTCGGTCGGGAAGTCGGCGAAGCAGATGGAGATGTCCATCGCGGTGATGATCAGCTCGACGGCCTGCTCGAACCGCTCGGCGTCGAAGCTGTCGTCGTCGCGCAGGAACTTCAGCAGGTTGAGGCTGGCCAGGTTGCAGGAGCTGTTGTCCAGGCTCATGTACTCCGAGCACGGGTTGGACGCGGTGATCCGGCCGGTCTCGGGGTTGGTGTGCCAGTCGTTGATCGTGTCGTCGTACTGGATGCCGGGATCGGCGCACGCCCAGGCCGCCTGGGCGATCTTGCCGAACAGCTCCGTGGCCTGGACCGTCTCCACGACCCGGTTGTCGTTGCGCGCCCGCAGGTCGAAGGTGGTGTCGTCCTCCACGGCCCGCATGAACGTGTCGCTGACCCGAACCGAGTTGTTGGCGTTCTGGTACTGCACCGAGGTGATGTCGCGACCGCCCAGGTCCATGTCGAAGCCGGCGTCCCGCAGCGCGCGGATCTTGTCCTCTTCGCGCGCCTTGGTCTCGACGAACTCCTCGATGTCGGGGTGGTCGACGTCGAGCACGACCATCTTGGCGGCCCGACGGGTGGCGCCGCCGGACTTGATCGTGCCGGCGCTGGCGTCGGCACCGCGCATGAAGGAGACCGGACCGGACGCGGTCCCGCCCGAGCTCAACAGCTCCTTGGAGGAACGGATCCGGGAGAGGTTCAGACCGGCACCGGAGCCGCCCTTGAAGATGAAGCCCTCTTCCTTGTACCAGTTCAGGATCGAGTCCATCGAGTCGTCGACGCTGAGGATGAAGCAGGCGCTCACCTGCTGCGGCGACTTGGTGCCGACGTTGAACCAGACCGGCGAGTTGAACGAGAAGTACTGGTGCAGCAGCATCCAGGTGAGCTCGTGCTCGAACACCTCGGCGGTGTCGCCGTCGACGAAGTAGTCGAAGTCCTCACCGGCCTTGCGGTAGGTCTTCACCACCCGGTCGATGAGCTGGCGCAGGCTGGTCTCGCGCACGTCGGTGCCCAGCGCGCCGCGGAAGTACTTCGTGGTGACGATGGTGGAGGCGTTGACGCTCCAGGAGCTCGGGAACTCCACGGCCTTCTGCTCGAAGACCACCTCGCCCGTCTTCCAGTTGGTCTGGACGACGTCGCGCCGCTCCCAGGTCACCTCGTCGTACGGGTGGACACCGGGGGTGCTGAACACGGGCGCGAGGCGCAGCGCACTGCTGCGGCCACGGCCGTTCCGCTTCTCGGAGCGGCCGTTGGTGGCGCGGGTGGTCTCGGTCATTGAGTGCCTTTCTACATTCCGGCTGGAGCCGGGACGAGGTCCGCGCGAGCCTTCCCCTGCTGCGCGGTCCCCGTCCCGGGGTCTGTGGGGGTGTGAGAGCTGCTGTGGTGGGAAGCCGGCTCTCGGGTGGTGCTGGTCAGGGCGGGGAGGCCCGTCCCGGACTCCGCTTGTGGGGGACGAAGGTGCTGACCCGGCTGTCGCCGACCCGGTCGGGAACGAGTGGCTCGATGCCGAGGGGCTCCGACTCAGCGCGCAGCAAGGCGATCTCGGCTTCGAAGTCGTCGACCGAGTCGTACTGCCGGTAGACACTGGCGAACCGTAGATACGCCACCTGATCGAGGTCGCGCAACGGTCCGAGAATGGCGACGCCGACCTCGTCGGCCGGGATCTCGGGCTGACCGGAGGCGCGGATCGAGTCCTCGACCAGCTGCCCCAACCGGGCCAGCTGGTCCTCGGTCACCGGTCGGCCCTTGCAGGCCTTCCGGACCCCGGACACCGCCTTGTCCCGGTTGAACGGCTCGACCACACCGCTGCGCTTGACCACCACCAGCTGCATCTGCTCGGTGGTGGTGAAGCGACGCTCGCAGACCGGGCACTGGCGTCGCCGGCGGATGCTCGCACCCTCGTCGGCCACCCGTGAATCGAGCACCTTGGAGTCGTTGTGCCGACAGTACGGACAGTGCATCTCGACTCCTCTCGGTGATCGACCCTGGGGACGGATCTGGGGATAGCTTGTGGGTGAAGCTGTGGATCACTGTGGGTAACTGACCACTAGTTGTGGACGAAACACACGGGTGTAACTACTAGATGTAGATACCGTACGACTGACATCCAGTATGCGCAAGGGGTCTGACAGTGTGTTCGTCACTCGCTGTTCACTCCGCGCCCATCGGCTCTGACTTCCCTCGTCACGACGACCGCTTCCCACCCCGAAGCCACCAACGGCGGACCCGGACACGGGACCGACGACCGTTTCCCACCCCGAAGCCACCAACGGCCGACCCGGACACGTCACCGACGACCGCTTCCCACCCCGAAGTCACCAACGGCGGAGCGGTGGGTGCCTCAGAGGACGTTGCGGAGCACGACGTAGACCGCGGCCAGGATGCCGGCGCCGATCCACCAGAAGGTCGGCCGTACCCGGCGGACCGCCGACCGCCAGCTCGCCGGGGGGCGGATCCGGGGGCCGCCGAGGGCCTCGACGATCCAGAGTGCTCCGATCACCACCCCGAGCACGAGGCTGACGAAGACCACCGGGTTGTACGCGAAGGCCGCCGCGACATCGCCGTGCAGCAAGGCCGAGCCCAGCCGGGTGCCGCCGCAGAACGGGCACTGCCAGCCGGTCAACGCCCGGAACGGGCACGGGAACCCGACGCCCGTGGTGGCGTACAGGGTGCTGATGCCGAGCCCGAACGCGGCGTAGCCGACCAACCACTTCAGGCCGCCGACGGCCCTGAAGGTGCGGCGGTCCGGCGCCTGGACGGTGGTCACCCGGCCATTCTGCCTCGTGGTGGTGCACCCGGGCCCGCGCCACCCGGCTGGCCTACACTCTCGCGGGTCACCACAGGAGGGACCAGGATGAGCACCAGTCACCAGGATGGCCCGTGGGCCGGATCCGGGCAGACGACCTGGGGGGCGCCGCCCGCCGGTGGCTACGGCCGACCCCCGGTCTGGGTCGCCCCGGTGCCCACCTATCCGTACACCCCATGGCGCCGCCGGGTGGGCGCGTACCTGATCGACTTCACGCCCACGTACGTGGCGATGACGGCGTTCTGGATCGGTTACGTGCTGTTCTACGTCCGGATCATCCAGGCGACCTCCGGGGGGTCGACGTCACCGCCGGCAGGCACGTTCGGCGAGCTCAGGCCCGCACTGGTGTGGATGGTCATCGGTTGCGTGCTGATGCTGGCCGCTTTCGGGTGGCAGTGGTACAACAGCTGGCTGATCGCCGGTCGGACCGGGCAGTCGTTGGGCAAGCGGGTGTTCAGGACCAAGCTCGTCGCCGAAGTCAACGGCCAGCCCATCGGCCCGATCAACGCCTTCCTCCGCGACCTCTTGCACATCCTCGACGGGGCCGCCTACCTCGGCTACCTCTGGCCGCTCTGGGACGCCAAGCGCCAGACCTTCGCCGACATGATCATGAAGACGGTCGTGTTCGATCAGCCGGCGCCGGCCGACTCGGTGCAGCCGATTCTCGTCCCGACGGGCGCCTACCCGTACGGACCGACGGCATGATCGCCGTCACCGGAGCGACCGGAGCCCTCGGATCTCGGGTGACCCGCCTCCTCGCGGACCGAGGTCGACCACTGCGGCTGCTGGTCCGCGACGCCGGTCGGGCGCCCCGGGTGGACGCCGAGATCGCGATCATCACCGACTACACCGACGGCGACGCGGCCCGCAGCGGCCTGGCGGGGTGCGACACGATGCTGTTGGTCAGCGGCCGGGAGTCCGCCGACCGGGTCACCGAGCACCGGTCCATGATCGAGGCCGCCGCGGCCGCCGGCGTCGGGAAGATCGTCTACATCTCCTTCCAGGGCGCGGCTCCGGGGGCGACCTTCACGTTCGCCCGTGATCACTTCCACACCGAGCAGCTGATCGTCGGCACCGGGCTCCGGCACGTCTTCCTGCGGGACTCGCTCTACCAGTCCGGGCTGACGGGCATGGCCGGAACCGACGGGATCATCCGTGGGCCGGCAGGCGACGGCAGGGTAGCCGCGGTCGGACACGACGACGTCGCCGCCGTTGCGGCTCGGACGCTCACCGATGACCGATGGGATGGTCAGACCCTCGACGTCACCGGTCCGGCGGCACTCACGTTGACTGAGGTGGCCGCCGAGCTGACCGCCGTCAGCGGGCGTCCGGTCCGCTACGAAGCCGAGTCGGAGGCAGAGGCCTATGCGTCACGCGCCCACTACGGTGCCCCGCACTTCGAAGTGACTGGGTGGGTGACCTCCTACCAGGCCATCGCCACCGGGGAGCTGGCCACCGTCACGGGCGTGGTCGAACAGGTCACCGGGCGCCGGCCGCAGGCCTTCGCCGACTTCCTCCGGGCGCAACCGGACGCGTGGTCCCATCTCGCACACGCCGATCCGGTGTAGCGGCACCGAGCCCGAAGCTCAGCGCGGCAGGCTGGACGACACGGTCGCCCGATAGCCCTCACCCGTCACGGTGACCGCCGTGAGGCCGACCACCGTGAGTGCCGCGACCATGATCATCAGACCGACCACGAGCAGCACGGCGACGCCCCGGTCGGTCAGCTGCCAGGCCGGAGCGGACACGGTGGGTATCGCGAGCTGCGGCTGCGGCATCACGCAGGACCGCGCTCGCGCTCCGGTGCGGCCCGCGGCACTCGGAGCCGGTCCGAAGGGGGCCGGACGCAGGGCCGGTGATGCCGACCTACCGGACGATCGCCCGGGTCGCCGCGGCCGGAGTCGCCGATCCGGCAGCGGTCGCGCATCCACCCGCCCGAGGGTCGTCGGTGACACGCGAGCGCGGCCTCCCGCACTGCCGACGTGCTCGCCGACCGTGATCGGGTCCACCAGGAGCTGGGTCATCGCTTCCTCCTACTCGAACGGACATTCGATAGAACGCCTGTTTGAATTCTTACCTCGCCCTCAGGCAATTGGCAAGACCTTTCGAAAACTTTCTCGTCCCGAGTGTGGGCGGGGGCACTGACAGTCCGACCCGCACCGGGCGTACCGATCTCTCACCAGAACCGAAGCAGGGCGGTCTGACAGTTCTCCCTCGGCGCCCTCTGACCAGGTCGACGCCCCCTCGGTGAAAGCTGGCCGGAGCGCATACCAAGCACTTGCTTGACATCTGGCAGGCACCCGACGCATGATTCCAAGCATGTCTTTGGATTCCCCTCCCGGGCGCTTCCGCGCCCTGCTGCGGAACCGTGACCTCGTCCTGCTGTTGACCGCGGGCCTGGTCTCGCAGACCGGCGACTGGATGCTGGCCACCGGTATCGGCTTCGAGGTCTACGCCCTCACCGGCTCCACGCTGGCGACCGCCGCGACGCTGTTCGCCACCCAGGCACCCCAGGTGCTGTTCGGCTCCGTCGCCGGTGTGCTCGTCGATCGCTGGGACCGGCGCGTCGTCATGGTCCTGGTCAACCTGCTGCTGAGCATCGCGCTGTTACCGCTGCTGCTGGTCCGCGACGCGTCGCACGTCTGGATCATCGTCGCCGTGGTGGCGGTCAGCAGCTGCCTGACGCCGTTCTTCGTCGCGGCCGACGTGGCGCTGTTGCCGGCGTTGGTCGAGCACCAGCACCTGATCACGGCCAACGCCGTCAACGCCCAGGTCCGCAACGTCGCTCGACTGGTCGGAGCGGCCCTGGGCGGCGTGATCGTCGCGTCCGGTGGACTGACCTGGCTCGCCCTGGCCGACGTCGCGACGTTCGCCCTGGCCGCGTTGCTGATCGGGCTCATCCGGCACCGCAGCGCACCTCCCACGAACGCCGGCAGCACGCGGCTGATCGAGGACTGGTTCGAGGGTCTGGCCGTGATCAGGAACAGTCGCACGCTGCTGGTCGTGCTGGCCTTCTTCGCCGTCTCCGGCACCGGGGAAGCGGTGATGGGGACGCTCTTCGCCCCCTTCGTCAGCGACGTCCTCGGGGGCACCGCCCGCGCCTTCGGCACCATCCTCGCGGCGCAGGCCGTCGGTGGCATCGTCGGCGGGCTGCTGGTCAGCGCCATCGGGCACCGGTTCTCACCGGTGGCCCTGTTCGGGTGGGGAGCGGTGTTCTTCGGCCTCGGCGACGTCGCCCTGTTCCTCTACCCACTGGTCTCCGACCAGATCTGGCCGGCCGCGGTGCTCATCGCGGCGGTGGGGCTGCCGGGAGCGGCCCTGTTCGCCGGCCTGCTCACGGTGTTCCAGCTCGGCACCGACGATCGCGTCCGCGGCCGGGTCTTCGGCGCGCTGACGACGGTGCAGAATCTCGCCATGCTGGCCTGCACGTTCCTCGCCGGTCTGCTCGCCGAGCACCTCGGGGTGCTGCCGGTGATCACGTTCCAGGGAGCCGTCTACCTGCTCGCGGGCGTGGGCATCCTGATCACCCTGAAACCAGACCGAGGTCGGGAGGCCCCGACCCGCTCTCGCCGTCGCGCCGACCTCAGTGCTTGACAATCCTGCGGGGTCGACGATGCTTCCCGGCATGCCCTTGGCATCGAACGTCAGTACCCGCACCGTGTCCGATCCGTTGGCCATGCGGGCCCTCGCCCACCCCATCCGGGTCGAGCTGCACGGCCTGGTGGCCCGGGAAGGGAGCCTGACCGCAGCCGATGCGGCCCGCCAGCTGGGCATCAGTCACGCCCTGGCCAGCCACCACCTCCGTCAGCTGGCCAAGTACGGCTTCATCGAACCCGCCGACTCCTCCGACAACCGTGCTCACCCCTGGCGGGTCACCTCCACCAGCTACGAGCTCGAGCGCGTCGATCCCGGCGCCCGTGAGTCTCTCGACGTGCTCGACCGGCACGTGGTCGAGCGAGCTGGGCAGCAGCTCGCCGAGTGGCAGCAGCGGAGAAGCACCGAGGACCCCGGCTGGGCCGAGTCCGCCCGCACCAGCTCCGGTCTGCTCTACCTGACGCCCGCCGAGCTGAAGGAGGTGCTGGCCGCTTGGGCCGAGATCGTGGTTCCCCTGGCCAACCGCCGCCCGGTCGGTCACCCCGAGGAGCGGCCCGACGATGCGGTCCCGGTCAGCTTCACCCTGGTCGCTGTCCCCATCCCCCGTACCGAGCAGGGTGGCTGACCCGGGGTCCGAACAGGCGCGCGGGGACCGTCAGACCGGCTCGGCGACCGGGTCGCTCCGCACGCGGCCGGTGGTGCGGGCGGCGACGACGATGACGACGAGACCGAGCAGGGTCACGACGGCACAGGTCACGAAGATGCCCCGCTGACCGAGCACGGAGAGGGAGCCCACAGCGATGATCGGACCGGACACGATGGCGCCCAGGCGACGGGTGTTCAGGTAGAGACCGGTGGCCAGACCGGGGCGGGGGATCATCTGCTGGAACAGCGGCAGACCGATGCCGGCGATGGCGGCGAAGGCCAGGGCGTTCAGCAGCTGCAGGGCGATCAGCAGGACCGGACCGGACACCAGCGCGAGGCCCACGTAGTAGGCGATGCCGACCAGGCAACCGGCGGCGATCAGCGCGAGATGGGAGTGGCGCTCACTGAGACGCCCCATCAGCAGCAAGGCCGGAACCTCGATGGCTGCGGCCACCCCGAGGGCGATGCCCGCCCACAGCACGTCGAGCCCCAGCGTCTGGGTGACGTAGACGGTCATCATCGTCATCGCCGTCGCGTTGGCGGCCTGCAGCAGGATGAAGGCGCCCATGATCAACCCGATGCCCCACCGGCCGACGGGCGACTCGTCCGCGACCGGGGCCGGCGGAGCCGTCGCCGTGCCGGCCGCCTCCGCGGCGCGTTGCGCCCGGCGTTGCGCCATCAGCGCGGCGGTGGTGCCCATGTTGAGGACCGCCACCACGGCGATGGCCAGCAGGATCGCCCGGTCGCCGAACCAGCCGATGATGAACGCGGCCAGGGGTGGACCGGCGACCCAGGCGACCGAGACGATCGCCCTGGTGTTCACGATGTCGGCGGTGCGCGCCCCGGAGTGGCGGAGGTGGGCGAACAGCATCGAGCTGCCGACCCCCGCGGGGCCACCGATCACCACCAGGGCGATCGTGGCCATCGGCAGTGTCGTCGCCATCGCCAGCACGGCGGCCAGCAGAGCCGTCAGGCCGCCGCACACCAGCATCAGACGCAGGTACTCGCCCTTGCGGTCGGCGTACGCGGGCAGCACCAGGGACGCCAGGAACCCACTGGCGTTGTAGATGCTGAGCACCCAGCCGACCTCCGCGGTCGTCGCGCCGTAGAGGTTGACCAGGATCAGCGCGAGTGCAGGACTCAGGAAGGCCAGCTGCAGCCCCCACATCAGAGCCGATGTCGGCACCAGCAGGCGCTTCAGCACAGATCCTCCGTCGTCGAGACCGGCGGGCGGATCCCTCCGGTCTGAGTCCATCCAACCCGGATCGGCGCCGATGCGGGAGGGTCTGTCGAGCCGTGCCCTGTCAGTACCTGCCAGCGCTCGACTCCCCGCACGACACGCTCGAACAGATGTTTGATTGGTCGGTGAACCTTCTCTAGAGTGCAGGCATGGCGAACAAGAAGGACGAGCAGCTCCCGACGCCGCAGCGCAAGCGCGGGCGGCCCCGGGCCAGCGAGGTGGCCGCCCAGCTGGGGGAAGCGAGCCCGGTCTCGACCCTGCCCGACGGCCCGGCCGGCACCGACGGCCTGACCCTGCGTCAGCGCCGGATCCTGGAGATGATCAAGGACACCGTCGAGACCCGGGGCTACCCACCGAGCATCCGGGAGATGGGAGACGCCGTCGGCCTGGCCTCTTCGTCCAGTGTCGCGCACCAGCTCAAGGTCCTGGAGGGCAAGGGATTCCTGCGCCGTGACCCGAACCGCCCCCGTGCACTCGAGGTGTTGCTGCCCGGCGCCAACGACTCGTCCAAGGTGCGGCCACTGCATCCCCATCCCGCAGAGATCGAGGTCGACGAGACCGGGATCAACGACGCGTACCCGGAGCCGGTGCTCGTGCCCGTGATCGGCCGGATCGCCGCCGGTGGGCCGATCCTGGCCGAGGAGCGGGTGGAGGACGTCTTCGCACTCCCCCGCCAGCTGGTCGGCGAGGGCACCGTGTTCCTGCTCGAGGTCCGTGGCGACTCCATGATCGACGCGGCCATCTGCGACGGCGACTGGGTCGTCGTCCGGCAGCAGCCGACGGCGATCAACGGCGACATCGTGGCCGCGCTGCTGGACAACGAGGCCACTGTGAAGACCTTCAAGAGGACCGACCAGCAGGTGTGGCTGATGCCGCACAACCCCGCGTACGACCCGATCGACGGCAACCACGCCTCGATCCTCGGCAAGGTCGTGGCCGTCCTGCGGCGTCTCTAGTCCGTCGCGAGCGAGCGACGACCAACACCGGCTACAACAAGCTGGGCTCGCCGGTCATCATCTGGTTGGTGAAGCGGGCCACGGCGCGGAGCTTGTTCGCCACGTCGAGCGCCGCGACCTTGTACGCCTCCGACAGGGTCGGGTAGTTGAAGACCGTGTTCACCAGGTAGTCGACGGTGCCACCGCAACCCATCACGGCCTGCCCGATATGCACCAGCTCGGTGGCGTTGGTGCCGAACACGTGCACGCCGAGGATCTCGCGGGTGTCGGCGTGCACGATCAGCTTCAGCATCCCGTACGAGTCACCGATGATCTGGCCGCGGGCCAGCTCCCGATACCGCGAGATGCCGACCTCGAACGGAATGGCCTCGTTGGTCAGCTCCACCTCGCTGCGCCCGCAGTAGGAGATCTCCGGGATGGAGTAGATGCCGATCGGCTGCAGATGGTGCAGCTCGTTCACCGTCTCCCCGAACGCGTACGCGGCCGCCAGCCGGCCCTGGTCCATCGAGGTCGCGGCCAGCGCCGGGAAACCGATCACGTCGCCGACGGCGTAGATGTTGGGCACGTCCGTGGCGTAGGTCTCGTTGACCACGAGGCGGCCCCGGTTGTCGGCCTCCAGCCCGGCCATCTGCAGATCGAGCACGTCGGTGTTGCCCTGGCGACCGGCGGAGTACATCACCACCTCGGCCGCGATCCGCTTGCCGGAGGCGAGCGTGGTGACGGTCCCCTGGCCCGAGCTCTCCACCGACCGGACCTCCTCACCGAAGCGGAACGAGACGGACAGGTCGCGCAGGTGGAACTTCAGCGACTCCACGATCTCGGGGTCACAGAAGTCGAGCATCTGCGACCGCTTCTCCACCAGCGTGACGCGGGTGCCCAGAGCGGCGAAGATCGACGCGTACTCGACCCCGATCACCCCCGCACCGACGACCACCAACGAGTCGGGAACCCGCTCCAGGGTGAGGATCTGGTCGGAGTCGAGGACCCGAACGCCGTCGAAGTCGATGTTCTTCGGCCGGGCCGGGGTGGTGCCGGTGGCGACGACGATCTTGTCGGCCGTCAGCGTCCGCATCGTCGCCAAGCCGTCGCCGTCGATCGAGAGGGTGTGCGGGTCCAGGAAGCTGGCGCTGCCGCCCATCAGCTCGATGTGGTTGCGGAGCAGCTGGTTGCGGATGACCTCGATCTCCCGACCGATGACGTGCTGCAGCCGGCTCAGCAGGTCGGCGATGGTGATCTCGTTCTTGACCCGGTAGCTGGCCCCGTACATGTCGCGCTGCTGCATGCCGGTCAGGTAGAGCACGGCCTCGCGCAGGGTCTTGGAGGGGATGGTGCCGGTGTTCACGCAGACACCGCCGACCATCTTCAAGCTGTCGATCACGCAGACGCGCTTGCCGAGCTTGGCCGCCATGATGGCCGCCTTCTGGCCGCCGGGACCGGACCCGATCACCGCCAGGTCGAAATCGTAGGAGTGCTCCATGTGGGCAGCCTCACACACGTTTGTTACAGCCGCCAGCACGACCCCTGCCCAGTCGACGGCACGGACGGCCGGTCGCCCTCGGCGAGGAAAGACAGTCAGTCGGACTCGTTCAACCGGCGCAGCGCACCGATGGCGGTCTCCCGGTCGCTGGTGGTCCACATCGGCGGCATCGAGGAGCGCAGGTACGACCCGTAGCGGGCCGTGACCAGCCGAGGATCGAGCACCGCCACCACCCCACGGTCGCTGACCCGGCGGATCAGCCGGCCCGACCCCTGGGCGAGCAGCAGGGCGGCGTGACTGGCGGCCACAGCCATGAAGCCGTTTCCGCCCGCTTCGGCGACCGCGCGCTGACGAGCGACGGTGAGCGGCTCGTCGGGGCGAGGGAAGGGGATGCGGTCGATGATCACCAGTCGGCAGGTCGATCCGGGCACGTCGATCCCCTGCCACAGCGACAAGGTGCCGAACAGAGAGGTCTCCTCCTCGGCGACGAACCGTCGGGTCAGCTCCGACAGCTGGGCGTCGCCCTGGCAGAGGATCTTCTGCTTCGGCAGCTGCTTGCGGACGTGCACGGCCGCGGTCTCCGCCGCCCGCCGCGACGAGAACAACCCCAGCGTGCGGCCACCCGCCGCCCAGACCAGCTCGGCGACCTCCGCCAGCACGGCGTCGCTGATCCCGTCCCGGCCGGGTAGCGGCATCTGGCGGGCCAGGTAGAGGATGCCCTGCTTTCCGTAGGAGAAGGGCGAACCGACGTCGATCCCTCGCCAGGGCTGCCGCTCGTCGTCCTCGCCGACCTCCGGCGCCGGAGCTCCGTCGCGAACCCGCTCCTCCTCCTTCAGCCCCACCGATCCGGCCACCCCGGTGAAGTCGCCGCCGAGCTTCAGGGTGGCCGACGTCAGCACGGTGGTGTGCTCACCGAACACCCGTGAGCGCATCAGGCCGGCCACCGTCAACGGCGCCACCCGGGCCTCGCGACCGCTGCGCTCCCGGTCGGCCACCCACACCACGTCGTGCTCGCTCAGGGCCGCCATCCGTTCGGCGACGTCGAACACCTCCTTGACGGCGGCGGCCGCCTGGCGGCACTCCGGTTCGTTCTTGTCCGTCCCGTTCCCCAGGGCACTGACCACCCGCCGGGTCACCGAACGTACGGCCTCGAACGCCGCGATCACCGGGGCACCGGCATCCTCCACCCGCTCCAGCGGTGTCTCCTCGAGCGCATCCCGGAGCGTGTCGGCCGAGGTCAGCAGCTCGGTCGCCAGGTCGTCGTCGTCCAGCCAGCCCAGGGCCCGCCGACCCACCCGGTCGACGATGCCCGGACTCAGCTCGGCCGAGGCCGCTCCGGTCACCCGAGCCGTCAGCTCGTGCGCCTCATCGATCACCACCGCCTGGTGCTCCGGCAGCGCCGTCCCCCCGTGCATGGCGTCGATGGCCAGCAGGGCGTGGTTGGTCACCACCAGATCGGCGGCCCGGGCCACCTCCCGCGACTTCTCCACGAAGCAGAGCCCGCCCTGCGGACAACGCTGCGTGCCCAGGCACTCGCGGACCGGGATGGACACCTGCTGCCAGCCCCGCTCGGTGTGCGTGGGTGCGTCGTCGCGATCGGCGAGCCGGCTGCCGTCCAGCTGCTCCTCGGCCCACTCGCGCAGGGCGATCACCTCGGCCCCGAGCGCGGACTCGGGGGCCGCCCGCGGGGAGTCCTGCAGGGAGGCGACCAGCTCGGAGGCCGGGATCAGGGCCGCCTGGTCATCGCCACCGTCGCGCACCTTGAGCAGACACGCGTAGTTGGTCCGACCCTTGAGGATGGCGTGCTTCGGTCGTCGCCCGGTGACCGCTTCGACGGCGTCCAGCGCGCGCGGGATGTCCTTGCTGGCCAGCTGGCTCTGCAGGGCCAGGGTCGCGGTGGTGACGACGACCCGGTCGAGGTCACCGCGGGCCAGCCGGACGAGGGTGGGAGCCAGATAACCCAGCGACTTCCCGGTCCCGGTGCCGGCCTGCGCGAGCAGGTGGACGCCGGTGTCGAAGGCCTCGCCGACGGCCGCGGCCAGATCCAGCTGTCCGCCTCGCTCGGAGCCGCCGATCTCCGCCACCGCCGCGGCCAGGACGGCGGCCGTCTGCTCGGCGGCGCTGGGTCGCTCGGCGTCGCCCGACGTCTTCTGGGCGCCGACATCGGACGCGGTCATCGGCGAGGAGTGATCAGTTCGAGGCGGCGAGCTCGTACGGTGCCAGCTCGCCGGCCAGGTCCGGATGGACCCGAGCGGTCACCAGCGACCCGTGCTCGGTGTGCTCCAGGCTGACCAGCTCACCGCTGACGTGGATCCGGTTGACCAGATCGCCCCGCTCGTACGGCAACAGCACCCGGACTTCGCGCTCGGGATGCGGCAGGCGGGACTCCACGACCGCCCGCAGCTCCTCGATCCCCTCACCGGTGCGGGCAGAGGTGACCACGGCGCCCGGTGCCGCGGTCCGCAGTGTGGTGATGGCCTCCGCGCTCGCTCGGTCGGCCTTGTTCAGCACCACCAGCTCCGGCACGTCACCAGCGCCGATGTCGGCCAGCACGCCGCGCACGGCCTTGATCTGACCCACCGGATCCGGATCGGAGGCGTCCACCACGTGCACCAGCAGGTCGGCCTGCGCGGACTCCTCCAGGGTCGACGCGAACGCCTCCACCAGATCGTGCGGCAGGTGCCGGACGAAGCCGACGGTGTCGGTCAGCGTGAAGATCCGGCCGTCGGAGGTCTGCGTGCGCCTGGTGGTCGGGTCCAGGGTGGCGAACAAGGCGTCCTCGACCAGCACCCCCGCTCCGGTGAGGCGGTTCAGCACGCTGGACTTGCCGGCGTTGGTGTAGCCGACGATGGCCACCGAGGGGACCTGGTGACGGCGTCGCTCGGCCCGCTTCAGCTGCCGGTTGGCGTCGAGCTCCCGGAGGGTGGCCCGCAGCTTCGCGATCCGGCCGTGGATCCGGCGCCGGTCGGTCTCCAGCTTGGTCTCGCCGGGACCACGGCCACCGATGCCGGCTCCCCCGCTGGCGCGACCACCGGCCTGCCGGGAGAGGTTGCCACCCCAGCCGCGGAGCCGCTGCTTCAGGTACTGCAGCTGCGCGAGCTCGACCTGGGCCTGCCCTTCCGCGCTCTTGGCGTGCGAGGCGAAGATGTCGAGGATCAGCGAGGTCCGGTCGATCACCTTGACCTTGACCTTGTCCTCCAGGTTGCGCAGCTGCGCCGGGGCGAGCTCACCGTCGCAGATCACCGTGTCGGCACCGGTGGCGACCACGATCTCGCGCAGCTCCTCGACCTTGCCGCGGCCGATGTAGGTGGCCGGGTCGGGGCGCTGGCGCCGCTGCACGACGCCCTCCAGGACCTCCGAGCCGGCGGTCTCGGCGAGCAGCTTCAGCTCGGCCATCGCGTTCTCCGCGTCGACCTCGCTGCCCGTGGTCCAGACGCTGACCAGCACCACCCGCTCCAGCAGGAGCTGGCGGTACTCGACCTCGGTGATGTCGGTGAGCTCGGTCGACATGCCGGCCACGCGGCGCAAGGACTGGCGTTCCTCGCGGTCCAGCTGCTGACCGTCGTAGTCGGTGCGCGGCGACTGCTCGTACGCCTCGGGGCCGGACGGATGATCTGCGGCTTCCGGAGCGGGACGCTCGTCGACGTCCGGGGCGGAGGCGGTCAGGTACTCGGATTCAGGCAAACTCATCGTGGGTCAAGAATCGCACGTAGCACCAACACTCGGCGAGTTGTTTGCTGGTTGTCGACCGTCGGATGTGGGTCAGCCGACGGCGACCGGCACGGCCAGGGAGTCCGGAACCAGCAGCTGGCCCCGGGCCACGATGACTGCCGGTCCGGTGAGGAACGTCTGGTCCCCCAGCTCGACCTCGACGGTTCCGCCGGGAACGTCGACCCGGTAACGCACGGTCCGGTCCGGCGCCCCGCCGTCGATCTCGTCCGGGTCGGTGGGGCTGTGGCGGTGATGCCAGGCCGCCGCTGCGGCGACCGTACCCGTGCCGCAGGACCGCGTCTCTCCGGAGCCTCGCTCGTAGACCCGCATCGTCAGGTGGTGCGGCCCGGTCTCGCCGACGAACTCGGCGTTGACGCCGTCGGGGAAGACTTCGGCCGGGTGCCAGGTCGGGGCGCTCCGTAGGTCGATCTCGGTCGGGTCGGAGCAGAAGCTGACCGCGTGCGGGTTGCCGACATCGACCGGCACCGCGGCGAACTGTTGCGAGTCGGCTGTCGAGACCCGGACCTCAGCGGTCGACACGCGGGCCGGCCCCATGGCCACCCGGATCCGGCCGTCCGGCAGCACTTCGGCGGTGCGCAGCCCGGCCCGGGTGCCGACCGGCACCGTCGGCCCGTCGGCGAGACCCTCCTCGATCAGGTGGCGGACGAACACCCGGACACCGTTGCCGCACATCTCGGCGATCGATCCGTCGGCGTTGCGGTAGTCCATGAACCAGACGTCCGCGTCGCCGGACCACTCGGGAACGTGCCGACCGAGCACGGCGCGCAGGATGCCGTCGGCGCCGACGCCGGCCCGCCGATCGCAGATCCAGCGGACCTGGTCGACGGTCAGCGGCGCGCGGTCGTCGCGGTCCACCAGCAGGACGAAGTCGTTCTCCGTCCCGTGACCCTTCGCGAACGACAGGCTCTGCACCGTCTCAGTCTTCCACGGCGACCGCACGGACCCGCCTTCCGTCCGCCACGTCCAGGGCCGCCTCGACCAGGTCCGGTCGATCGTGGCCGAGCCAGCTGATCCGGGGGTCCTGGCGGAACCAGGAGTCCTGGCGGCGGGCGAACCGTCGGGTCGCGACGACCGTCCTGCGCTGCGCCTCGGCCTCGTCGACGAGGCCGTCGAGGAGCTCGAGGACCTGCCGGTAGCCGAGGGCTCGAGATGCCGTCACCCCGTCCCGCAGCCCGTGCGCCGCCAACCTGGCGACCTCGTCCACCAGCCCTGCGGCCCACATGGCGGCGACCCGTTGCTCGATCCGTACGTCGAGGACCGGACGTTCGACGGACAGCCCGATCTGCACCACCCCGGGCAGCAGATAGCGACGCTCGGGCAGCCGCGCGACGTACGGCTGCCCGGTCAGCTCGATCACCTCCAGGGCCCGCACGACCCGCCGGCCGTTGGCGGGTTCGATGGCCGTCGCGGCCGCCGGATCGAGCCGGGCCAGCCGCTCGTGCATGCTCGTCGAGCCGCCGGCGGCGAGCTCGGCCTCCAACCGACCCCGTACGACGGGGTCCGTCCCGGGGAACACGAAGTCGTCGAGGATCGCCCGGATGTAGAGGGCCGAGCCGCCGACCACGACCGGCACCACCGCCCGAGCCCGGCAGTCGGCGATCGCCGTTCGGGCCCGGGTCTGGAACTCCGCGACCGTGGCCGTCTCGGTCACCTCGAGCACGTCCACCAGATGGTGCACCACCCGGTCCCGTTCGTGCCTCGACGGCTTCGCCGTGCCGATGTCCATGCCGCGGTAGACCAGCATCGAGTCGGCGTTGACGATCTCGGCCGGCCGGCCGGTCGCGATCAGCCGCTCGGCCAGAGCGACGGCCAGAGCCGACTTGCCGGAGGCGGTCGGCCCGACCACGACGACCGTACGGTCGCCAGCGGGGTCCACGGGCGACGGTGACGGCTGCAGGGTAGACATGAGGTCACGAACCTATCGACGAAAGGACCTCAGCATGGGCATCTTCGACAAGGCCAAGGACCTGCTCGACGAGCACAACGACAAGGTCGATCAGGGGATCGACAAGGCCGCGGAGCTGATCGACCAGAAGACCGGCGGCGAGCACACCGAGCAGATCGATCAAGCCGCGGAGCAGGCCAAGCAGGCGATGGACAACGCAGGTGATCAGCCGCCGGCCTGATCGCTCGCGCTGACCGGCCGGAGCAGTCGGCCTCGCAGGTCGGCTGCTTCCCCGGTCAGCTGCACCAGCGCCGCCGAGCGCTTCTGCTCGGTGGCGTCGGCCCGCTCCGTCGCCTCCCGCAGCTGCTGCTGGAACCGCTGCAGGGCCTCGTTCCCGGCCTGCCGGGTGGCTCGTCGGCTGCGGACCTGCTGGAGCGTGGCGAGTGCCCCGACGACTGTGGCGATGGCGAACAGCCAGGCCCAGCCGCTGCCCGCGACGGCGAGCACCAGGGTGAGGAGCGCGATGACCCCGGTGCCGATGGCCCAGCCGACCGTCCTGGTGGTCGACACCTGGTGCGCCGCCTGCAGCCGAGCGAGACCGGCGGCCACCGATGCCGGGTCGGCTCCCGCCGACGTCACCACGACCAGCCCACCGCTGCCGCGCAGCGTCTCCTGGGCCGCTGGGACCGCCGACGCCGCCGCCACCCGCTCGTCCACCACCGCCGCGAGCGGGGCTGACACCCAGGACAGCAGCGTGGTCCGGACCGACTCCGAGGTGGACGGTCGCTCCAGCGCCTCTCGCACCGCCGAGACCACGGTCACCGGAGCCGCCTCGGGACCAGCGGATCGGTTCGCGCTGGGCTGCTCGATCAGGCCCCGGAGCTCCCGGGACCGCTGCAGCAGGTCGGCCTCGGCGGGCAGACCGCGACCGATGAGCTCGCCCGCCACGGTCCGCAGCTCGACGGACGGGCTGATCCCGTCCGCGGCGTCGCGTGCCCGCGAGTCGGCGTCGGCTCGCTCAGCCGGAAGGTGACCGAGCGGCGTATCCGCTCCGGTGCGCATCTCGGTGACGGGCACCGGCGCCGGCACCGGGGCGGGCGGGGTCACCACCGCACGCAGCCAGGAGACCCCGGCCGAGGGCGAGGCCGCGTGGCTCGTCACCCAGGCCGACCAGCCGGTGACCGGCTCTCGATCCAGCACGGGTCGCCAGACCTCTCCGAGGTCGTCGCCCAGCTCGCCGAACACCCCGGTCGTCGCGGCCCGCCAGATCCGTTGCTGGTGCTCGGTCAGCTCGGTGTCGCTCACCAGCACCACCGGCAGCAGATCCGCGACCGCCGCGCCGCGGCCCAGCGCGCCGCAGGTGGCCACCACGAACAGGTCCGCGTCCGGAGACAGCGACCGGGCCAGGTCGTGCGCCACCGGGTCGGGTCGGCCCTCGACCAGCCCGATCACCGCGTTCATCGCGTACGGCAGCCAGTAGTCCAGACCCCGTGGATCCACGGAAGACGCCGGTCGGCCACCGGCCAACGCGTCGATCGCCGCCATCACCGCGCGACGCACCGCCGCCGGTTCCTGGTACACCGCCAGCTGCTCGCGCACGTCGCCCAGCTCCACGTACGCGTCGAAGGCTGCCGACAGCGCGTTCAGCCGGCTCTCGATGGAGCCGGTCAGGGTGGCGAGCTGGCTGCTCAGTCGATGCGTCTGCGAGCTGGCGCTCGACAGCCGAGCGTGCAGCCCCTCGACCTCGTCGCGCAGGATCCGGTCCCGGCCGCCCTCACCCGCCCAGAACCACTGCCAGTCATCGGTCATCTTCCCATCTGACCACGGCCGCGGTTCGCGCTCCGAGCACCGCCCGAGCGATGTGAGGCTTGGCTCACCTAACTGCTATCGTCGTTGCGTGGCCGTACGACCGAAGAAGAAGTGCTGCGAGGACAAGCCTCGGTGCAACCGGTGCCCCATCCGCCTCCTGGCCGAAGGCAGGCTCGCACCCGACGATGCTCGCAAGCTGTTCGCCAACGCCCGCAACAAGAAGGCCCTGAAGAAGGCCAAGCTGCAGAAGACCGCCGCCAAGCTCGAGTCAGCTGCCTGACCCCGCGCGGCCTCAGCCGGCGGCGCAGGCCGCGGCCGGCGGCAACGGTGTCGGTACGCCGAGCAGCGGCATCCCCAGACCGACGGAACCTGGGGAGACCGGAGCGCCGGCGCCGTCCCGACGGACCTGCCAGGCGTCCCCGCCACGGGTCCGCCGCAGGGAGAGCAGCCCCTTGTCGGCCGTCAGGTGATGCGGAGCTGCATAGCTGATCTCGACCTCGGCCAGGTCGCCGGGCCGTGGTCGCAGCGCCGCGTCCTCGGGCACGGCGACGTGCACCAGCCGGTTGTCGCGCGCCCGGCCGGACAGCCGCGAGGTCGCGGCGTCCTTGCGGCCCTCACCGTCGGCGAACATCACCTCGACCGTGCGTCCCACCTGCGCCAGGTTCTCCGACCAGGAGATCTCCCCCACCAGCTCGACCAGCCGCTCGTAGCGCTCCTGCACGACCGCCTTCGGCACCTGGTCCGGCATGGTGGCCGCCGGGGTCCCGGCCCGGATGGAGTACTGGAAGGTGAAGGCCGACGCGAACCGCGACTCCCGCACCACGTCGAGGGTGGCGGCGAAGTCGTCCTCGGTCTCGCCGGGGAAACCGACGATGATGTCGGTGGTGATGGCGGCATGCGGCATCGCGGCGCGGACGTTCTCGATGATCGACAGGTAGCGGCTGCTCCGGTACGAGCGGCGCATCGCCTTCAGCACGCTGTCCGACCCCGACTGCAACGGCATGTGCAGCTGCGGCATCACGTTGGGGGTCTCGGCCATGGCCGCGATCACGTCGTCGGTGAAGTCCTTGGGGTGCGGGGAGGTGAAGCGAACCCGCTCCAGACCGTCGATCTCCCCGCAGGCCCGGAGCAGCTTGGCGAACGCCTGCCGATCGCCGAACTCGACCCCGTACGCGTTCACGTTCTGGCCGAGCAGGGTGATCTCCTGCACCCCCTCGGCCACCAGCGCCTCGACCTCGGCCAGCACGTCGCCGGGTCGCCGGTCGGTCTCCTTGCCGCGCAGGCTGGGCACGATGCAGAAGGTGCAGGTGTTGTTGCAGCCGACGCTGATCGAGACCCAGGCCGCGTACGCCGAGTCTCGTCGGGTCGGCAGCGTCGAGGGGAACCGCTCCAGCGACTCCGCGATCTCGACCTGGGCCTCCTCGGCGATCCGCGCCCGCTCCAGCAGGGCGGGCAGCGCGCCGATGTTGTGGGTCCCGAAGACGACATCGACCCAGGGGGCCCGCTCCAGGATCGCGCCGCGGTCCTTCTGGGCCATGCAGCCGCCTACGGCGATCTGCATCCCGGGCTTCGCCTTCTTCACCGGAGCGAGCTGGCCGAGGTTGCCGTACAGCCGGTTGTCGGCGTTCTCCCGCACCGCGCAGGTGTTGAACACGACCACGTCGGCCTGCTCGGTCTCGCCGGCCTTGGCGTAGCCGGCGTTCTCCAGCAGACCGGCGAGCCGCTCGGAGTCGTGCACGTTCATCTGGCACCCGTGGGTGCGGATCTGGTACGTCCGCGCGCTCGTCGTGGGCGACGCGTCGGGGGTGGCGAAGGAGAGGGTCATGGCGCCGCTCAGGATAGTCCCGCGGGTCACTAGAGTTCGACTTCGTGACGACCACCGACGCCGTGAACCCGACCGGAGACCAGTACGAGATCGTGGCCGGGGGGCGCCGCGCGGTCATCACCGAGGTGGGTGCGACCCTGCGCTCGTACGCCGTGGACGGGCGGGACGTGGTCCGCGGGTTCGCCGCCGACGAGGTCATCCACGGCGGCCGCGGCCAACAGCTGCTCCCTTGGCCGAACCGGATCCGGGACGGCCGCTACACCTTCGAGGGCAACGCCCAGCAGCTGTCGCTGTCCGAGCCGGATCGCCACAACGCCATCCACGGACTCGTCCGTCACGTGCCCTGGGAGCTCGTGGCCCACACCGAGGACCGGGTCGAGCAGGCGGTGCGGGTCTACCCGCAGTCCGGCTGGCCGGGCGCGATCGAGGCCGTCATCGTCCACACCGTCGGTGACGACGGCGTGGTCACCGACGTGACCGTGACGAACATCGGCGCCGGCCCCGTGCCGTTCGGCTACGCCGCGCACCCGTACCTGACAGTCGGTGAGGACGACGTCGACGATGTCGTGGTGACCGTGCCGGCCGAGCGCTATCTCGCCGTGGACGACCGGTTGCTGCCGGTCGACCTGATCCTGGTCGAGGGCCGACCCGAGGACATGAGGGCCGCCGAGAAGCTGGGCGACCGGCGCTTCGACACCGCGCTCACCGGTCTGACCCGCGACGCCGACGGGCGCTGGCGGGCCCGACTGGAGCGGGGCGATCGCTGGGCCGAGCTGTGGGCCGGCGAGGGCCTGGACTGGATCCAGGTGTTCACCGGCAACGACCGGCGCGACCTGTCCATCGCGGTGGAGCCGATGACCTGCGGTCCGAACGCCTTCAACCCGGGACCGACCCATGACGGCATGATCGTCCTGCCGGCGGGCGGGTCGGTGTCGTGCGTGTGGGGCATCGACGGCGCCTGAGGGCGGCCACCGAGGCGACCGAGACCGGTGGACGCCCCTTGGATTCTTCGGTTCCCAGGCCTCGAAGTAACCGAATCTCAACATCCGCTTCCCACCGCTGCCGCATTATCTCGTCTAGGGTCAGCCCATGGCGGAAGCGGCGGAGCCGGGTGACCTGAACGACCCCACCGACGGACCATCGGTTGCCCCGAACGACATCGGGGAGCCGCTGGTCGTGCTGAAGGACGTCGACAAGTACTTCGGGGACCTACATGTCTTGCAGCACATCGATCTGACGGTCCACAAGGGTGAGGTCGTGGTCGTGCTGGGCCCGTCCGGATCCGGCAAGTCGACCCTGTGTCGGGCGATCAACCGGCTGGAGACCATCCAGGGCGGCACGATCTCCATCGACGGCGAGGCACTGCCGGAGGAGGGCAAGGCGCTCGCCCACCTGCGAGCGGACGTCGGGATGGTGTTCCAGTCGTTCAACCTGTTCGCGCACAAGACGATCCTGGAGAACGTCACCCTCGGCCCGATCAAGGTGCGGAAGAAGTCGGCCGCCGACGCCAAGAAGCGCGGGATGGAGCTGTTGAAGCGCGTCGGGGTGGACAGTCAGGCCGACAAGTACCCGGCGCAGCTCTCCGGCGGCCAACAGCAGCGGGTCGCCATCGCCCGCGCGCTGGCCATGGACCCGAAGGTGATCTTGTTCGACGAGCCGACCTCGGCGCTGGACCCCGAGATGGTCAACGAGGTGCTCGATGTGATGGTCGGTCTGGCCCGCCAGGGCATGACCATGATCGTGGTGACCCACGAGATGGGCTTCGCCCGCAAGGCCGCCAATCGAGTCGTGTTCATGTCCGAGGGACAGATCGTCGAGGAGGCCGACCCGGAGACCTTCTTCACCGCGGCCAAGAGCAACCGCGCCAAGGACTTCCTGAGCAAGATCCTGACCCACTGATCGGTACCGACCCCAGAGCTCAACGACGAGCCCGACCAACGGAGGAATGCATGAAGTTGACCAAGCGGATCCTGGCCATCGGGGCCGGACTCCTACTCGCACTCCCGCTGGCCGCCTGCGGTGGCGACAGCGACACCGGTGGCGACCCCGGCAGCGGCGGCAAGGTCGTCATCGGGGTCAAGTTCGATCAGCCCGGCCTCGGCCTCAAGGAGGGTGACACCTACACCGGCTTCGACGTCGAGGTCGCCAACTACGTGGCCAAGGAGCTCGGCTACACCGAGGTCGAGTTCAAGGAGTCGCCGTCGGCCCAGCGTGAGACGCTGATCCAGAGCGACCAGGTCAAGATGATCTTCGCGACCTACTCGATCACCGACGACCGCAAGCAGAAGATCTCCTTCGCCGGGCCGTACTTCATCGCCGGCCAGGACCTGTTGGTCAAGGCCGACAACACCGACATCACCGGTCCGGACAGCCTGAACGGCAAGAAGCTGTGCTCGGTGACGGGTTCGACCTCGGCGAAGAAGATCAAGGACAACTACGCCTCGGGGGTGCAGCTCCAGGAGTTCGACACCTACTCCAAGTGCGTGGAGGCTCTGAGTGCCGGTTCGATCGACGCCGTCACCACCGACAACGTGATCCTCGCCGGGTTCGCGGCACAGGATCAGTACCAGGGCAAGCTCAAGGTCGTCGGCAAGCCGTTCTCCGAGGAGCAGTACGGCGTCGGCATCAAGAAGGGCGACACCGAGCTCTGCGCCAAGATCAACACCGCGCTGGAGAAGATGGTGTCCGACGGCGCGTGGGAGAAGGCCCTGAACGAGACCGTCGGCGCATCGGGCTTCAAGCCCGACGCGGCCACCAACCCGCCCAAGCCGGCTGCCTGCAGCTGATCCGACCCTCTGACCACTGATCGGGCCGGGGAGGACGGACGTCCTTCCCGGCCCACTCATCATGTCCGGCGCTGTTGACAACGAGCTGAAGGTGGGAGCCGATGGACGGCCTGCAGACCTTGCTGGATGAGTACGACGTCGTCGCCGCGTTCTGGATGACGATCAAGCTCACCTTCTTCGGCGCGATCGGCGCCTTCATCATCGGCACCGTCATCGCCATCATGCGGGTGTCGCCGGTCAGCGTCTTCCAGAAGTTCGCCCTCGCGTACGTCACGCTGATCCGCAACACGCCGCTGACCCTGCTGGTGTTCTTCTGCGCCTTCGGACTGGCCATCACCCTGCAGATCAACCTGGCCCCGACGGACTCGCCCACGTTCATCGTCGACAACAACTTCCGCTGGGGGGTGGTCGCGCTGTCCGTCTACCACGCGTCCTTCGTCGCCGAGGCCATCCGCAGTGGGATCAACACCGTGCCTCAGGGCCAGGCCGAAGCGGCTCGCGCCATCGGGCTCCCGTTCCTGCCCACCATCACCACCATCGTGCTGCCGCAGGCTTTCCGAGGAGCCATCGCGCCGCTCGGTAACACCCTGATCGCCCTGACCAAGAACACCACAGTGCTGGCCACCATCGGGGTCGCCGAACCTGCCCTGATGATGCGCAACATGCTGGAGTTCAACATCTCGCTGCTGTACGCGATCTTCTTCATCATGGCCGCCGGCTTCGTGATCTTGACCCTGCCGATGGGCCTGTTCTTCACCTGGTGGTCGCGCAAGCTGGCGGTACAGCGATGAGCGCCGAGACGAGCGTCCTGTTCGATGCCCCCGGCCCGAAGGCGCTCGTTCGTCACCGCATCATCGCCGCCGTCGGCGTCGTGCTGATGCTCGTCCTCGCCTTCTTCGTCATCAAGGGCTTGGCGAACCCGGAGAACGACCAGCTGACCGCCGCCAAGTGGGTGCCGTTCATCGAGTGGTCGTCGTGGAAGAACTACCTGATCCCGGGACTGATCGGCACGCTGCAGGCAGCGGCCATCAGCGTGGTCCTCTCGGTGATCGCCGGTGTGCTGCTCGGTCTCGGGCGGCTGTCCCAGATCGCCCTCGTGCGACTCCTCTGCGGGGTCTTCGTCGAGTTCTTCCGTGCCGTGCCGGTGCTGATGATGATGTTCTTCGCCTACTACTTCGGCCTGTTCGCGCTGCACATCTCCGGCAGCGCCCTGCCTCTGTTCGGCGCCGTCGTCGGGCTCACGTTCTACAACTCCTGCGTCATCGCCGAGCTGGTCCGCTCCGGCGTCCACTCGCTGCCTCGCGGCCAGCGGGAGGCCGGCTACGCCATCGGTCTCACCTCGGGGCAGACGCTCACAGCGGTCCTGCTGCCGCAGGCCATCACCGCCATGCTGCCGTCCATCGTCAGCCAGCTCGTCGTGATCTTGAAGGACTCCGCCCTGGCGTACAACATCGCCTACCTGGAGCTGCTGCGCCAAGGCCAGAACCTGGCGGTCTACGAGGGCAACCTGATCCCGACGCTGATCGTGCTCGCCGTCATCTACATCCTGATGAACTGGGGGCTGACCCGCGTCGCGCGGGCTCTGGAGGCGAGACTGCGCAGCGGCAAACGAGGCATCCGCCCCGGCCCACTGAACGCGGGCGCCAACCCCGCCCTGGCCGTCGAGGAAGAGCGGCAGGAGGAAGCGGCCGCGGGCGAGACCCGCTGATCTCCTGCGCGAAGGATCGCCGGGACTCGGTGAGGCCGAGGATTCGGGGTTGTTCGGTTCCGGACGTGGGTCGGGCCTCAGAGCAGGGTGTCCAGGGCGGTGAGCAGCCGCTCCACGTCGCCGGCGTCGGTGTAGGGAGCCAGCCCGGCGCGGACGGCACCGTGGTCACCGAGTCCGAGGTGCCGCGACGCCTCGATCGCGTAGAAGGCACCGGCCGGCGCGGTGACTCCGGCAGCCGCCAGACCGAGGGACACCTCTCCGGCGGTGTGTCCAGGAAGGTCGAACAGCACGGTCGACGTCCGCACGGCGGCTCGGCTGTAGATCGTGGCGCCCCGCTCCCTCAGCCCATCCTCCAAGCCGGTCCGGAGGACGTGCTCGTTCGCGCCCAGCCGGGCGAAGGCCTCCGTGAGGCGGGCCGGTCGGTCCGCACCCTCACCCAGGGCCGCCAGGTAGTCCACGGCCGCCGTGGTCCCGGCCAGCTGCTCGTACGGCAGGGTGCCGAGCTCGAAGCGCTCAGGTACGGCGTCGCTGGAGGGCAGCAGCTTGTCGGGCCGGAGCCCGGACAGCAGGTGCGGGTCGGCGGCCAGCACACCGAGGTGGGGTCCGCAGAACTTGTACGGCGAGCAGACCACGACGTCGGCGCCGAGGGCAGCCCGATCGATGCGGACATGGGCGGCGAGGTGGACGGCGTCGACCCACAGCAGCGCGCCGACCCGGTGGACAGCTTCGGCGATCCTCGCGTGATCCGGGATCGTGCCCAGCAGGTTGCTGGCTCCGGTGACGGCGACCAACCGGGTGCGTGAGGTGAGGACGGCTTGGAGCTGATCGAGGTCCAGCTCCGCGGTGGCCGGATCGAAATCCACCCACCGCACGGTCGCCCCGACCCGCTCGGCGGCCAGCAGCCAGGGCCGGATGTTGCCGTCGTGGTCGAGGCGGGTGACCACGACCTCGTCCCCCGGCGCCCAGCCCCTGGCCAGGGTGCGGGCGAACTCCAGGGTCAGCTGGGTCGCGCTGCGCCCGAACACGATGCCGGAGGTGTCACTGCCCAGGTAGTCCCCCATCGCTGCCCGGGCCTCGCCCACGATCTGCTCGGCGTTGCGTTGAGCCGGGTTGTCCAGGCCCCGGTTGGCCAACGGAGCACCGAGGGCGCCGGCGATGGCCTCGATCACCGGGGTCGGGGTCTGGGTGCCACCGGGTGCGTCGAAGAACGCGAGCCCGGAGCTCAGTGCCGGGAAGTCGCGGCGGATGGCGCGGACATCCAGGGGCGACACGGTGGCGTCCACCGGGGATCCCGAGCCCGCATCGAGAGTCGAGCTCACCGGGCCGTCTCAGTCGCGCGGGACTCGCGGACCACGACCACCTTGATCTGCCCCGGGTAGGTGAGCTCCTCCTCGATCTGCTTGGCCAGGTCGCGGGCCATCACCTGGGCCTCGATGTCGTCGATCTGCTCCGGGGCGACCATCACCCTGATCTCCCGCCCCGCCTGCATGGCGAACACCTTGTCCACCCCGATGTGCGCGGAGGCCAGGCTCTCCAGCTTCTCCAGCCGCTGCACGTACGCCTCGATGCTCTCCCGGCGCGCGCCGGGCCGGCTACCGCTGATGGCGTCGGCGGCCTGCACCAGCACCGCCTCGACCGTGCGGACCTCGACCTCGTTGTGATGCGCCTCGATGGCGTGCACGATGTCGGGGTTCTCTCCGTACTTGCGGGCGAGGTCAGCCCCGATGATGGCGTGCGACCCCTCCACCTCATGGGTGAGCGCCTTGCCGATGTCGTGCAGGAAGGCGGCACGTCGGCACTGCGCGATGTCGAGTCCGAGCTCGGCGGCCATCAGACCGGCGATGTGACCCGACTCGACCAGGTGCTTGAGCACGTTCTGGCCGTACGACGTGCGATAGCGCAAGCTGCCCAGGATCGGCACCAGCGCCGGATGCAGGTCGGAGATGCCGACCTCGGCGAGCGCGTCCTCGGCGGCCCGCAGACACTGCGCCTCGATCTGGCCCTTGCTCCGCTCGTGCACCTCCTCGATCCGGGCCGGGTGGATGCGGCCGTCCTTGACCAGCTCGGTGAGGGTCATCCGTGCCGTCTCACGGCGTACCGGGTCGAAGCAGGACAGCAGCACCGACTCGGGGGTGTCGTCGATCATCACGTTCACGCCGGTCACCTGCTCGAAGGCGCGGATGTTGCGCCCTTCGCGGCCGATGATGCGGCCCTTCATGTCGTCGCCCGGCAGGTGCACCGCTGACACGACCGACTCCGAGGTCTGGTCCGACGCGACCCGCTGGATCGCTCCGACGACGATCATCTGGGCCCGCGACTCCGCCTGCTTGGTGGCCTCGCGCTCGATGTCGCGGGCCAGGATCACAGCGTGCCGCTTCGCGTCGTGCTCGACAGCGGCCACCAGCTCGGCCTTCGCCTGCTCGGCGGTCAGACCGGCGATGCGCTCGAGGGCGTGCTGATGATCGGCCTCGGCTTCGGCCAACGTGCGGCGCTGGGCCTTGAGCTCCGCCTTCACCACGTCGAGATGGCGGGCCTTCTCCTCCAGCGCCCGGTTGTCGGAGTCCAGTCGCTCCTCGCGATCGGCGAGACGTTGCTCCCGCCGCTCGACCTCGAGCCGCTGGTCGCGCAGCTCGTTGCGGCGTTGCCGAGTCTCCTCATCAGCCTCGCGACGCGCCGCTTCGACGGCCACTGACTGCTCTTCTGCCCTGGACCGCACCTCGCCGGCGTACACCTCGGCATCCGCGCGGACCTTGAGGGCGGCATCCTCGGCCTCCTGCAGCTGCAGGGCGGCGTTTGGATCGACCATCGCGGGCCCGCTCGGAGCGGCCTCCGGTGTCGACTTGCTGCTGTAGCGCTTGTAAATGAGAAAGCCGATCGCAGCAACAACGAGAACCAGCAGGAATATGCCGGCGAGCACTGCGATCTCGAAAACCCCTAGATTCACCATCGTGCACTCCTCTGTCTGCGCGCAAGAATCGCGCCTTCAGGAGGCCTTGCGGCAAATGCGAGGAGGCCACTGCACCTGACCGGGTGCCGGTCAGGTCCAGGGCGCTGCCTGTGCGGTTGTGGATTGAGCGTCAGCAAAAAGTGAAATGTTTGGATATTTCTCATCCGGAGCTCGGTAACTCCGCATGCTTCATCTATTCGTACAACTTTGCCGTAAAACCTCGTGAGTGCAGGTTAGGGCGCACCTTCGGCGGGGTCAAGCACTGTCGTCGGCGCGCAACTCGGCGAGCACCGTCGTGACGATCCCCGATCCGAACCCTCGCCTGGCCAGCGCCCCGGCCAGTCGCCGTTCGCGGACCACCCGGTCGAGCCCGGCCATCGCCGAGGCCTTCTTGGTGGCCAGCGCCCGGGCCGCCGTCAGCTCGTCGTCGGCATCGACCGTGGCCAACGCGGCGTCCACGTGGTCGCGGTCGACCCCCTTGGACTGCAGCTCCCGCCGCAGGGCCGAGCGTGACAGGTGTCGGCGCTGTTGACGCGAGTCCACCCAACTCTGGGCGAAGGCCTCGTCGTCGACCAGACCGACCTCCTCCAGGCGGTCCAGCACAGTGGCGGCGATCTCGCCGGGCACGTCCTTCTTCTGGAGCGCCTGATCGAGCTCGTGCCGCGTCCGGGCGGAGGCGGTCAGCTTCCGTAGCGCGATGGTGCGGGCCGTCCCCACGGGGTCGGCGTCGGGTTCGGGTGGTCCCGGGTCGGCGGTGTCCTGACCCGATGAGCCCATGCCGAACGACCTCCGAGTGGACGATCGGCGCGTGGACGATCGGCCCGAGGGAGACCGGCGATCGGACGGCCCGCGGCTCGCCGGGTCCCGACCGAACGACTCCTGGTCGGACAACCCGGATCCCGACGAGCCCCAGGCCGTCGACCCCCGACCACCACCCCCCGATGGTGGCGGCGCAGCGGCGCCGTCCCCGGCAGCGGACTCCACCGGAACCCGCTGCCCGGTCTTCTCCTCGAGCCAGGCTCGTGCCTGGTCGACGGGATCAGACGTGGACATCGATCAGAACTCGACCTCGCCCGTCACCGGGTCGACCCCGGCGGGCACGTCGAGCTGCGGACCGATGTTCATCAGCTCCTTGATCTTCTTCTCCAGCTCGTTGGCCAGATCGGGGTTGGCGCGCAGGTAGTTCCGCGCGTTCTCCCGGCCCTGACCCAGCTGATCGGTGTCGTAGGTGAACCAGGCACCCGCCTTGCGGATGATCCCCACCTCGACGCCCAGATCGATCAGGCTGCCCTCGCGGCTGATGCCGTGGCCGTACAGGATGTCGAACTCGGCCTGCTTGAACGGCGGCGCCACCTTGTTCTTGACGACCTTGACCCGCGTCCGGTTGCCGACCATCTCCTGGCCGTCCTTCAGGGTCTCGATCCGTCGCACGTCCAGTCGGATCGAGGAGTAGAACTTCAGCGCGCGGCCACCGGTCGTCGTCTCCGGCGACCCGAACATGACACCGATCTTCTCGCGCAGCTGGTTGATGAAGATGGCGGTCGTGTTGGCCCCACTCAGCGCACCGGTCATCTTGCGCAGCGCCTGGCTCATCAGCCGCGCCTGCAGACCCACGTGGCTGTCGCCCATCTCGCCTTCGATCTCGGCCCGGGGGGTCAGGGCCGCGACGGAGTCGATCACGATCAGCGCGAGCGCACCGGAGCGCACCAGCATGTCGGCGATCTCCAGCGCCTGCTCGCCGTTGTCGGGCTGACTCACCAACAAGGCGTCGGTGTCGACCCCCAGCTTCTCGGCGTAGTCGGGATCCAGGGCGTGCTCGGCGTCGATGAAGGCGCAGATCCCCCCGCCGGCCTGGGCGTTGGCGATGGCGTGCAGGGCCACAGTGGTCTTGCCGCTGGACTCCGGCCCGTAGATCTCCACCACCCGGCCTCGCGGCAGTCCGCCGATGCCCAGCGCCAGGTCCAGCGCGATCGACCCGGTCGGGATCACCTCGAGCGGCGATCGGACCTCATCCCCGAGACGCATCACCGAGCCCTTGCCGTACTGCTTGTCGATCTGGGCGAGCGCTGCCTCGAGCGCCTTGTCCCGGTCTGCTACCGCCACGGTCGTTCCTCTCGTTCACCCCTGTGGGTGGCTGCTTGCTGCCTGAGTTGTCGATCGCCAAGACCCTAAGCACCACCACTGACATCCGAACGGGGTGCGATCAGATCTGTGGACAGGGCTCGAGGTCGTCTCTCACCTGTGGATATCGCTGGTCCCACCGTAGGCGAACACGTGTTCGAACAACAGCCCGACACGCCGACTCCGATTCTCGGGCGCCAACTCGCGCGAGCCGTTGCCCGCTCGCTGCCCGCCCGTGACTTCCCGGCGGCAGACGGTCACCCGCCACACGCCCAGAACCCACCGCCCGTGACTCCCCGGCCGCAAAAGGTCACCCGCCACCCGGCAGAACTCACCGCCGGCGACTCCGCGGTGTGACGACGTGCGTTCCCGGACGGGCCGCGGTCAGCGCTCCCTGATCGGCAGCTCGAGCGCCGTCCACACGGCGCGCCAGATCTCCTTGGCCGACAGGCCGGCGGCCAGCGCCTGGTCGACGGTGCGACTGTCGAGCTCGGCCAGGCTGTGCTCGGCCGACCAGACCCGGCTGTAGCCACGGCCCAGATGGGTGTCCATCCGTGCCCACAGCTCGGTTTCCTTCATGCCCCACCCGTCCGCTCACGTGCCTCGGAGGTCGAGACTAGAGGCAGCGAACGGAAGTCCCAACTGACGACGAGGCAGCACTGTCGGTACGGGCAGGCAGGATGTGAGGGTGCCTGTTCAGACCTCGACGACGCCGGACGCGCTGGCCGCGTTCAGCCCGGCGACCGCCACCTGGTTCGCCGAGGTGTTCGCCGCGCCCACGGCCGCGCAGACCGGGGCCTGGCAGGCGATCTCGTCGGGCCAGAACGCGCTGGTCATCGCGCCGACCGGATCGGGCAAGACGCTGGCGGCGTTCCTGTCGGCCCTCGACGCGCTGATCAGGGCGCCGCACCCACCCGCCAAGCAGCGCTGCCGGGTGCTCTACGTCTCCCCGCTCAAGGCACTCGCCGTCGATGTCGAGCGCAACCTGCGCGCTCCGCTGGCGGGCATCACGCAGACTGCCCTGCGTCTGGGCCAGACACCACCGTCGATCAGCGTCGGTGTGCGTTCGGGGGACACCTCGGCCGGTGATCGGCGCAAGATCGTCAGCCACCCCCCGGACATCCTGATCACCACGCCCGAATCGCTCTTCCTGATGCTCACCTCCGCGGCGCGGGACGTGCTCCGGCACGTGCAGACCGTGATCGTGGACGAGGTGCACGCCCTGGCCGGCACCAAGCGGGGTGCTCATCTGGCGCTGTCGTTGGAGCGGCTCGACGCCCTCGTCGCCGAACAGGCCGAGTCGGAGTCAGGCTCCGCGACGAAAGACGGGACGAGTCCCCGACCCTTCCAGCGGATCGGGTTGTCGGCGACTGTCCGACCCCCGGAGCGGGTGGCCCGCTATCTCGGCGGAGCCCACCCGGTGACGGTGGTGGCCCCGCCGGCGTCCAAGGCCTGGGATCTCTCGGTGGTCGTGCCCGTGGAGGACATGGGCGACCTGGCGTCCACGGCCTCGACGCCGACCCTCGACCTGGACAGCAACGGAGCACCGCCACCCCGACCGTCGATCTGGCCGCACGTGGAGAACAAGATCCTCGACCTGATCGGCGCCCATCACTCCACCATCGTGTTCGCGAACTCGCGACGGCTGGCCGAGCGGCTGACGGCCCACCTCAACGAGCTGCAGGCCGAACGCGACCAGGAGGGCGAACAGCTCGCCACCGACGACGAGTCCACCGATCCGCCCGGTTCGGCCCCCTACCCGCCACCGGCCGAGATCATGGCTCAGTCGGGATCGAGCGCCGGCCACGACGGCAGCACACCTGCTCGCATCGTCGCCCGGGCCCACCACGGCTCGGTGAGCAAGGAGCAACGGGCCCAGATCGAGGCGGACCTGAAGTCGGGGCAGCTGCCGTGCGTGGTGGCCACCTCCTCCCTCGAGCTCGGCATCGACATGGGCGCTGTCGACATCGTCGTCCAGGTCGAGGCACCGCCGTCGGTGGCCAGCGGCCTGCAGCGGGTCGGTCGGGCCGGACACCAGGTGGGCGCCACGTCGCGCGGGGTGTTCTTCCCCAATCACCGTGGCGACCTGATCGAGTCCGCCGTCGTGGTGGAGCGGATGCGCGTCGGAGCCATCGAGGAGGTCGCGACCCTGCGGAACCCGCTGGACGTGCTGGCCCAGCAGATCGTCGCGGTGGTGGCCGCGGCCGCGATCGGGGGACCGGACGGCACCCCGACCGAGATCAAGGCCGACGACGTGTACGCGCTGGTCCGCCGGGCCGACGGGTTCCGGGAGCTGCCGCACAGTGCGTTCGAGGCGACTCTCGACATGCTCAGCGGGCGATACCCCTCCGAGGACTTCGCCGAGCTGCGTCCGCGGATCGTCTGGCAGCGCGACACCGGGGTGCTGACCGGTCGCCCGGGCGCCCAGCGGCTCGCGGTCACCTCGGGTGGCACCATCCCCGACCGCGGTCTCTTCGGCGTCTTCCTGGTCGGCGAGGGGTCCGCCTCCGGGCGTCACAACCCCGGCCGCCGCGTCGGCGAGCTGGACGAGGAGATGGTCTACGAGACCCGCGTCGGCGACGTGTTCACCCTCGGCACCACCAGCTGGCGGGTCGAGCAGATCACGCACGACCAGGTGCTGGTCTCCCCCGCCCCGGGTGTGCCGGGCCGTCTCCCGTTCTGGAAGGGCGACTCGCCGCCACGCCCGCTGGAGCTCGGCCGGGCCTTCGGCGCCTTCGTCCGTGAGATCGGCACCCTCGACCACCCGGTGGCGTACGAGAGGTTGCGCGAGGCCGGGCTCGACGAGTTCGCGGCCCGCAACCTGCTGAGCTATCTGGCCGAGCAGCACGAGGCCACCGCCGCTCTGCCCACCGACACCACAGTGGTGGTCGAGCGGTTCCGTGACGAGCTCGGCGACTGGCGCGTCTGTCTGCACTCGCCACTCGGCTCCGGGGTGCTGACCCCGTGGGCGCTGGCCATCGAACGAGCGGCCCGGGATCGCTACGGAATGGAGGTGCAGGCCACCGCCACCAACGACGGCATCGTGCTCCGGGTGCCCGACACGGAGTCCGAACCGCCCGGGGCCGACCTGGTGATCGTGGATCCCGAACAGCTGGAGACCATCGTCACCGACGAGGTGGGCGGCTCGGCGCTGTTCGCCGCCCGGTTCCGGGAGTGTGCGGCGCGGGCCCTGCTGCTGCCCCGCCGGGACCCGAAATCCCGCTCCCCGCTGTGGCAGCAGCGGATGCGCTCAGCCCAGCTGCTCACCGTCGCCGCGCAGTATCCGGAGTTCCCCATCGTGCTCGAGACGATGCGCGAGTGCCTGACCGACGTGTTCGACCTCGACGGACTGATCGAGGTGCAGCGCCAGCTCGCCGCCCGCACCATCCGACTCGTCGAGGTGGAGACCCGCGAGCCCTCGCCGTTCGCCAAGTCCCTGCTGTTCGGCTACGTCGGAGCGTTCGTCTACGAGGGCGACGTCCCGTTGGCGGAGAAGAAGGCCGCCGCGCTGTCACTGGACGCCGGTCTGCTGGCCGAGCTGCTCGGCAAGGACGGGCTCCGGCAGCTCCTCGACCCCGAGGTCATCGCCGCCACCCAGGCCGATCTGCAGGGTCTCAGCGAGCAGCGCCGCGCCACCACCACCGAGCAGCTGTTCGACCTGCTGCGCACCGCCGGTCCGTTCACGCCGACCGAGCTCGTCGATCGGGTGGCCGAGGTCGACCTCGATGCCGCTCTCGGGGACCTGGTCGCCGCCCGTCGCGCGGTCCGCCTGCGGATCGCGGGCCAGGAGATGGTGGCCGTGGTGGAGGACGTGCCCCGGCTGCGGGACGGCCTCGGTGTTCCCGTGCCGCCCGGTGTCGCCGCCGCGTTCGAGAGCGACACCAGCAGCCATCCCATCCAGGACCTGGTGCAGCGCTGGGCCCGCACCCACGGACCGTTCACCATCGCGGTGGTCGCCGAGCGCTACGGTCTGGGCCGCGCGGTGGTCGAGGCGGCCTGCTCGGACCTGGTCCGGGCCGGCACCGTCGTCCGCGGCTCCTTCGTCGATCCCGCCCCGGGCACCCCCGACGTCGAGCAGTTCTGTCACACCCAGGTGCTCGCCCTGATCAAGCGCCGCTCGCTGGCCGCCCTGCGCCGCGAGGTCGAGCCGGTCGATCAGGTGGCGTACGCGCGGTTCCTGACCGAGTGGCAGGGTGTGGGCTCCCACTCCCGGGGAACGGATGCCGTGCTGTCCACCCTCGAGCAGCTCGCCGGGTACGCGATGCCGGCCAGTGCGGTGGAGTCGATGATCCTCCCCGCCCGGGTGGAGGACTACCGGCCGGGGATGCTGGACGAGCTGACCACCGCGGGCGAGGTGTTCTGGGTCGGCGACGGTCCGATCGGTGAGCGGGACGGCTGGCTCCGCTTCCACCTGCCGGGGGCCGATCCGCCGGTGGCACGGGGGGACGTCGAGTCGGCGCAGGCGCGTCAGCTGCTCGAGTCGTTCGCCCCCAGCGGGGCCTACTTCTTCGACGCCCTCCTCCCGACCGATGCCGACCGGGAGCAGTCCGGCTGGGTGAGTGCGCTGTGGCAGCTGGTCTGGGCCGGGCTGGTCAGCAGTGACACCTTCGCCGCCGTGCGCAACCTGACCACCGGGGGCGCACACAAGACCGTTCGGCGTCCCGCGCCCCGCAGCTACCGGGGTCGGCCGCGGATCCCTCGACCCGGCCGAGGAGATCGGCCGACCCGGCTGAGCTCGCCGACGACAGTCGGGCGGTGGTCCCTGGTCGCCTCGGTGTCCCAGCCGCCGGCCGCGAGACTGGCCGACGCCATGTTCGCCCAGCTCGACCGCTACGGCGTGGTGACCCGCGGCAGCGTGCTGACCGAGTCCGTCGAGGGCGGCTTCGGCACGGCCTACCGTGCGCTCAGCGCGCTGGAGGAGTCCAGCCAGTGCCGTCGTGGCTACTTCATCGAGGGACTGGGCGCGGCTCAGTTCGCCTCCACGGGCGCCGTCGACCGACTCCGGTCCGAGCAGAGCGAGCCGCGCGACCCCCGTGGTCTCGTGCTGGCGGCCTGCGACCCGGCGAACCCCTACGGTGCCGCGCTCCCCTGGCCGGAGCGGGAGGGCCATCGGCCCGGACGCAAGCCGGGTGCCCTCGTGATCCTGGTGAGCGGCCGGCTGGTCTTCTACGTCGAGCGCGGTGGGCGCACGCTGCTGTCCTTCAGCGAGGACGCCGAGGTCCTGGCCCCGGCCGCCGATGCTCTGGCCCGCTCCGTGCGGCTGGGACAGCTCGGACGGCTGACGGTCGAGCGGGCGGACGGCCAGCACGTCTTCGGGTCGGCGGCGGTGAGCACCAGCCTGCAGGAGGCTGGGTTCGTGATGACGCCTTCTGGGCTACGGCTGCGACCGACTCCGGGCAGCCCGGAAGTCATCGACCGACGGTAGAGCGGCGAGCCGATCGATCAGGCAGCGGCCTGGGCCACCGTGTCGTGGATGGTCGGCAGGGCGGCCACCCGCTGGCGCAGCTGCTCGTGCGCAGCCATCTTCTCGCTGACCAGATTCAAGATCACCGACAGCGGGACGTCGAGGGCTGAGCAGATGGCCGCCAGCAGCTCGCTGGACGCCTCCTTCTGCCCTCGCTCGACCTCGGACAAGTAGCCGAGACTGACCCGCGCGGACTGCGAGACCGCCCGGAGGGTCTTGGCCTGGGCCATCCGCTCCTCGCGCAGCGACTCACCGATGAGCTCACGAACGAGCACCTGCTTCAGCGGGGGGGTAAGTCGCATGCAGAAACTGTACCCAGCCGCTCCGACAGGACCGGGGCTGACCGAGCGGTGGGCAGCGTGTTCCTCAGATCTCGGCCCTCCCCGGCTCCGGCAGACGGGGTGCGGGGGCGATCGCGAGAGCGTCGAGCAGCAGCTGGAGGACGGCCCTGGTGGTCTGCTCACGGATACCCGACCGATCCCCCGAGAGCGACAGCTCCCGGACGTCGACCGGGCGCTCAGCCGTCGGCAGGCCGCCAGGGACCGGTCCGGCCACGGCCACGAACACCTGACCGACGGGATGTCCGTCCTGCGGCTCCGGTCCGGCCACCCCAGTGGTCGCAAGGCCCCAGTCGGCCCCGCACACCATCGCGGTTCCGCGGGCCAGCTGGTCGGCCGTGCTGGCCGCCACCGGACCGTCCTCGGCCAGGGTGGCCGCCGAGACGCCCGCGAGCTCGGCCTTCAGCTCCGTCGCGTAGGTGATCAGTCCTCCCCGGAAGACCGCGGAGGCGCCCGGGACGTCGGTGATCGTGGCCCCGACCAGTCCGCCGGTCAGCGACTCGACCGTCGCCAAGGTCTGCGACCGATCGCGCAGAGCGGCCACCACGGACGCCGCCAGCGCAGCCGTCGCCGGCGCGGGGCCCCGGTCCGGCCCGCTCATCCGGCGGCGGAGGTGGCCTGCCGTCGCAGCTTGACGGCTTCGCGGACGTAGTCGAGTCCGGTCAGCACCGTGACGACGAAGGCCGCCGCCATCACGATCACGGCGAACCAGTGCAGCGGACCGGTGGTCGGCAACGGCAGCAGGTACAGGATCAGCGCCACCGCCTGCAGCACGGTCTTGAGCTTGCCGCCCCGATTGGCGGCCATCACGCCGTACCGGAGCATCATGAAGCGCATCACCGTGATGCCCCACTCACGGACCAGGATGACGATGGTGACCCACCAGGGCAGCTCGCCGATGATCGACAGACCGATGAAGGCCATTCCGGTCAACGCCTTGTCGGCGATCGGGTCGGCCAGCTTGCCGAACTTCGTGACGATGTCGTACTTGCGGGCGAGGTAGCCGTCGACGCTGTCGGTCAGGATGGCGATGGCGAACACGACGGCCGTGGCGATCCGCCAGCCGGCCTCGTCGGGGTGGGCCAGCAGCATCCAGGCGAACACCGGCACCAGCACGCAGCGGAACGCGGTCAACGCGTTCGGCACATTCCAGGGGGAGCTCTCGGCGGGCTCCCCCGGAGGCTCGGGCGACGGGGTCGGCGTGGTCACCGCACAGTCACCGACTCCCGTACGGGATCGAAGACGACGCCGTGCAGATCCACGCCCTCGGTGCCGCTGACGACGATCTCGATCAGGTCGCCGACGGCAAGGCCTTCGGGCGCGAGCTGGGTCACCCCGTCCACCTCGGGTCCCTGGTGATCTGCCCGGCCGACCGCCACCGGTGCACCGCTGTCCGTGTCGATCTCGTCCACCAGCACACTGAGCACGCTACCGACTCGCTCCTCCGCGCGTTGGGCGACCAGCTCGTCGGCCAGGTCGGCGATCCGGGTGCGGCGATCCTCGACCAGGTCCTCGGCCAGATGATGATCGAGGCGGACGGCCTCGGTGCCCTCTTCGTCGGAGTAGCCGAACACGCCGATCGCGTCCATCCGGGCCGCCACCAGGAAGTCGGCGAGCACCTGGACGTCGTCGTCGCTCTCCCCGGGGAACCCGACGATGACGTTGCTTCGGATACCGGCGTCGGGCACCTGGCTGCGCACCTGGTCGATCAGCCCCAGGAACGAGTCCGCATCCCCGAACCGACGCATCCGCCGGAGCACGGGTCCGCTGGCGTGCTGGAACGACAGGTCGAAGTACGGCACCACGCCGGGGGTCGTTGCGATGACCTCGATCAGCCCGGGACGCATCTCGGCCGGCTGCAGGTAGGTCACCCGCACCCGTTCCAGGCCGTCCACGGCGGCCAGCTCGGGAAGCAGCTTCTCCAGCAGCCGCAGGTCCCCGAGGTCCTTGCCGTAGGAGGAGGAGTTCTCACTGACCAGCAGCACCTCCTTGACCCCGTTCTCGGCGAGCCAACGGGCTTCGGTCAGCACCTCCGCCGGCGGTCGGGAGAGGTAGGCGCCCCGGAACGCCGGGATCGCGCAGAAGCTGCAGCGACGGTCACAGCCGGAGGCGAGCTTGAGGGGGGCCCAGGGGGTGGAGCTCAGTCGGCGACGGAGCACGCGCGGTCCGCTGGCCGGCGCGATCCCGGCGGGCAGGTCGGCGATGCCGTGGCCGGGAGTGCTGAGCCCGACCGAGGAGGAGGCGCGGTCGGCGGGAGCGAGCGGCAGCAGCCGACGACGGTCGCGCGGGACGTGCGTGGCGTGGGAGCCTCCGGCGAGGATCGTCTGCAGCCGGTCGGCCATGTCGGCGTAGTCGTCGAAACCGAAGACGGCGTCGGCCTCCGGCAGCGCCTCGGCCAGCTCGGTGCCGTAGCGCTCGGCCAGGCAGCCGACGGCCACCACGGCTTGCGGGCGACCTTCGGCCTTGAGGTCCGCGGCCGCCAACAGGGTGTCGATGCTGTCCTTCTTGGCCGACTCGACGAAGCCGCAGGTGTTCACCATCACCGCGTCGGCGTCGGACGGGTCCGCGACGAGCTGGAAACCGCCCAGCTCGAGCCGCGCGGCCAGCTCCTCGGAGTCGACGTCGTTGCGAGCGCAGCCCAGCGAGACGAGATGAACAGTCGTAGCAGTCATAGCCGGACCAGTATGCCGGACCCATCTGACGAGCAAGGACTCTCGGCGTGGCGGCCGTGGCCGGTAGCGTACGGATCGTGGACGCTCCCCTGACCCGCCGGCTGCTCCTGGTGAACGGACCGAACCTCAATCTGCTCGGCACCCGGGAGCCCGACGTGTACGGCAGCGCCACCCTCGCCGACGTCGAGCGACTGGCCACCGAGACCGCCGCAGCGGCCGGCTGGGAGCTGCGCGCGGTGCAGAGCAACCACGAGGGCGTGCTGATCGACGCCATCCACGCAGCACGCTCCGACTGCGCCGGAATCGTGATCAACCCGGGCGGTCTCACCCACACCTCGGTCGCCCTGCGGGACGCGCTGTCCGGGGTGGATCTGCCGGTCGCGGAGGTGCACGTCAGCAACGTGCACCGCCGGGAGGAGTTCCGGCACCACTCGTACGTGTCCGGGATCGCCGAGGTCGTGATCGCCGGAGCCGGCATCAACGGCTACGCGTACGCGATCCGGCAGCTGATCTCCGTGTTGGACCACTGACTCCGGTCGGTCTGGCGCTTGAACTTTCCGTCAGTCGACGGCATTTGCGTACCGGAACCGCCCCGTTGACCGCGTAAGCCGTCGAGTGACGGAAAGTTCAGAACCCCCAGGGCGCCGAGCAGAGCCCGAGACCGCAACCTCAGCCGGCGCGCAGGTTGTCGACCACCGCGTCCAGCTCGTCGGGCTTGACCAGCACCTCACGGGGCTTTGACCCCTCCGAGGGTCCGACCACACCGCGGGTCTCCAGGATGTCCATCAGCCGACCGGCCTTGGCGAAGCCGACCCGCAGCTTGCGCTGCAGCATCGAGGTCGATCCGAGCTGCAGGGTGACCACCAGCTCGACGGCTTGGAGCACCAGGTCGAGGTCGTCGCCGATGTCCTCGGCCACCTTGGTCGCCGACTCCACCGGCGCGACCAGGTCCTCGCGGTAGTCCGGCTTCAGCTGCTCGGTGACGTGACCGACCACTGTCCGGACCTCGGCCTCGGTCACCCAGGCCCCCTGGATCCGGATCGGCTTGCTCTGCCCCATCGGCAGGAACAGACCATCACCCTGACCGACCAGCTTCTCCGCGCCCGGCTGGTCGAGGATGACCCGGGAGTCCGTCATCGACGACGTCGCGAACGCCAACCGGCTCGGCACGTTCGCCTTGATCAGACCGGTGACCACGTCGGTGCTCGGCCGCTGGGTGGCCAGCACCAGGTGGATGCCGGCCGCACGGGCGAGCTGGGTGATGCGGACGATCGAGTCCTCCACGTCGCGCGGCGCGACCATCATCAGGTCGGCCAGCTCGTCGATGATCACCAGCAGGTACGGGTAGGGCGTCAGCACCCGCTCGGAGCCCTCCAACGGCTTCACCGCTCCGGCGCGGACGGCCTTGTTGAAGTCGTCCACGTGCCGGAAGTTGTACGCCGCCAGATCGTCGTAGCGCATGTCCATCTCGCGGACCACCCACTGCAGCGCCTCGGCGGCCTTCTTCGGCTGGGTGATGATCGGCGTCACCAGGTGCGGGATGCCCTCGTACGCCGTCAGCTCCACCCGCTTCGGGTCGACCAGCAGCATCCGCACCTCGTCCGGTGTCGCTCGCATCATCACCGACGTGATCATGGAGTTGACGAAGCTGGACTTGCCGGAGCCCGTGGCCCCGGCCACCAGCAGGTGGGGCATCTTGGCCAGGTTGGCGACCACGAAGCCGCCCTCGACGTCCTTGCCCAGACCGACGGTCATCGGGTGGTGGTCGTTGCGCGCCCGGTTCGAGCGGAGCACGTCACCGAGGGAGACGACCTCCTTGTCGGTGTTCGGGATCTCGATGCCGATCGCCGACTTGCCGGGAATGGGCGACAGGATCCGGACGTCGGCGCTGGCGACCGCGTACGAGATGTTCTTGCTCAGCGCGGTGACCTTCTCCACCTTGACCGCGGAGCCGAGCTCCACCTCGTAGCGGGTCACCGTCGGACCGCGGGTGTAGCCGGTCACCTTGGCGTCGATCTCGAACTGCTCCAGCACGCCGGTGAGGCGACCGACGACGGAGTCGCTGGCCTCGGTCCGCGCGCGGTGCACGCTGCCCTGGCGCAGCTGCTCGGAATCGGGCAGCAGGTACTGCACGTCGCCGGACAGCTGCAGCTGCTCGACCCGCTGCGGGATCGGGGTGTGCGGCGGCGGCTCCAGCTCGGTGTTCTCGCCGTGCACGACGACCCCAGGCGGGAGGCCGGCGGTGACCTTCTTCTCCTTGGCGCGCTGGGCCCGCTCGCCGCGATCGGCGGATTCGCTCTGGTCGGCGGGCGGTTCGAGGAAGGCCGAGGCGTCCAGGTCCGGTTCGAGCGCGATGCCCTCAGCCGGATCGAAGTCCTCGAGGTCGGCATCGGCGGTCAGGGCCGGCTGCTTGCGCCGACCCCGCTTGGGCCGCTCCTCGATGATCGGCGTCTCGTACGCCTCGTCGCCGGTGTAGTCGTCCTCGACCTCGCCGCGGATGACCAGCGGACGCCGGAACGGCTCCACCCGGGCCCGTACCCGCTCGGGGATCTGGTGCAGCGGGATGCCGACCACGACGAGCAGACCGAAGCCGAGCAGCAGAACCAGCAGAGGTACGGCCACGTAGGGAGTGAGCAGGTCGGCCAACAGGCTGGACGACAGGTAGCCGGCGATGCCACCCGCCTCACGCAGCGCCGCCGGGTCGTTCGTGCGCGGCAGGCCGTCGGCGATGTTGATCAGACCGAGCAGACCGAAGATGATGGCCGCCCAGCCGACGAACTGTCGACCACCGGGCCCATTGCGCTCGGGGTGCCGCAGCGTCCGCCAGGCCATCAGCAGGAGGAGCAGCGGCGCGGCGTACGCGAGGGTGCCGATCAGGGTGGCGACACCGACGTGGATCGCGTTGCCCACCGCACCGGGCAGACCGAACCAGAACTCGGCGGCGATGACGATGGCGCTGCCGATCAGGAACAGACCCATCCCGTCCCGTCGCAGGGCCGGATCGAGGTCACGGGCGCCGGTGCCGATGGCCCGGGCCGCCGAGCCGACCAGGTGAGCGAGGCCGAGCCAGATGGCGAGCAGTCCCCCACCGATCCGGGCCGGCAGGGACGGCCGGTGCTGCTTGCTGCGCGACCGGGAAGAGCCGGAGCGGGACGAGCCCGACCTCGACGACCCCGAGCGGGACGCACCCGAGCGGGACGCCGGTGCCCGGGAGGACGTCTTCTTGGCGGGCCCGCGGCTCCCGCTGGCTGCGCGCGCACTCGTCCCACCCCGCGGGGCGCCGGAGCGTGCGGGCGTACTGGACTTGGTCTTGCTTCCGGACGACCGCGGCGGCGAACCAGCACCCGTGGAGGTGCTGGCTTTGGCTCGCGACCGCGGTGGGGAAGACACGCGGGTCGCCATGGACGGTGAGCCTACGCCATCGCCTCATCCGTCACTTGCGTCACGCGCCGGTTCCTGAGTGACGGCTGAGACACGGTTTACCCGGCCTGCGCCCTCGACTCAGAGGTGAGGGCGGAGGCGCCAGAGGTGATCGGTCGGGCCGATGCCGGCGCCGAGCGGGAAGCCGGCGGCCACGGCGCCGGTGATGTAGGTCTTGGCCGCACCGACCGCGCTCACCACGTCGTCGCCGAGGGCCAGCCGGCTGGCGATGGCCGAGGCCAAGGTGCAGCCGGTGCCGTGGCTGTGTCGGTTGTCCGAGCGTGCGGCGGCGAACTCCGCCACCGTTCCGTCCGCTCCGAACAGGTGGTCCACCGGGTCACCCTCGGCATGCCCACCCTTGATCAGCACCCAGGCCGGCCCGAACGCGAGCAGCGCCTCCGCCAGCTCGGCCGGCAGGCCCGGCCGACCGGCCAGCAGCTCGGCCTCGGGCAGATTCGGCGTGATCACCGTGGCCACCCGCAGCAGCTCGTTCCGCAGCGCCGCCACCGCGTCGTCGTCGATCAGCGCGTCGCCGTGCTTGCTCGCGCAGACCGGATCCACCACCACCGGCACCCCGGAGGGCAACCCGGCCACCAGCTCGGCCACCAGGCGGGTGGTAGCGGCCGTGCCGAGCATCCCGGTCTTGACCGCGTCCACCCCGATGTCGTCGACCACGCTGCGGAACTGAGCGCGGACGGCCTGCTCCGGCAGCGGCCACCAGCCCTGCACGCCCAGCGAGTTCTGGGCGGTGACGGCGGTCAGCGCGCTCATCCCGTGCACCCCGAAGGCGAGCATGGTCTTGAGATCGGCCTGGATACCGGCCCCGCCGCCGGAGTCGGAGCCGGCGACGGTGAGCACCCGCGCGGTCGGCAGCGTCATCGGGATCCTCCGAAGTGGTCCCAGCCGGCCGAGCCCTCCCAGACGCTCCCATCCACCAGCACCTCCGCCGCCTCGTCCGCACCGACGGCCCGGGTCCGCCCGATCACCCGCCAGCCCTGGGGGACGTCCGCCGACTCCGGGAAGCAGGCCGCCAGGGCATGGTCCTCGCCGCCGGTGAGCAGCAGGGCGTAGGCGTCCTTGCCGGTAGCCGCGGCGACCGCCTGCAGCACGTCGGGCACCTCGAAGGCGGACAGATCGAGGTCGATCGTGATCCCGGAGGCGCGGGCCAGGTGACCGAGGTCGGCCAGCAGCCCGTCGGAGATGTCGATCATGGCCGTCGCCCCGGCGTCGGCGGCCACGATCCCCTGCCCGTACGGGACGTCGGGCACCCGCTGCGCCTCGACCACCGCCCGCGGCGATCGAAAACCGCGCTGCAGCACCGCCATCCCGGCGGCGGCCCAACCGGTCCGGCCGACCAGGGCGACGATCTGGTCCGGCTGCGCCCCCGATCGGCGCACCGGCTGGCGGCCGTCCAGAGCTCCGAACACCGTCACCGCGATGGTCACGTCCCGGGAGCGGGTGACGTCGCCCCCCACCAGCACGACGCCGGAACGCTCTCCCTCGTCGCGGATGCCCTCGGCCAGCTCCACGGCCCAGGCCAGCGGCAGCTCGCTCGGTGCCGACAACCCGACCACCACCGCAAAGGCGCGGCCCCCCATCGCCTCGATGTCGGCGACGTTGACCGCGACCGACTTGCGGCCGACCTCGGCTGCGCTCGACCAGTCCCGCCGGAAGTGCACGCCCTCGACCAGCACGTCGACCGAGGTCAGCAGCGGGCCGTCGACCCGGAGCACCGCCGCATCGTCGCCGGGACCGACCAGGATCTCCGGCGAGGTGGGCAGGTCAGAAGTGATCCGGGCGATCAGGGTGAACTCACCGGACTCGCCCAGGGTTGGTCCGGTGGGCGTGGAACCGACAGGCAACGGTTAGGCCTTTCTTGCTCTGCTGGGCTTATGCCGGTCCGGACGACGCGATAGGTTGACGGCGACGTTCGTGACAGCGGGCCCGAATCGGAGGAGAAGCATGGTCGTTCAGGCTTACATCTTGGTGCAGACCACTGTCGGCAAGGCTGCCGAGGTCGCGCACGCGATCGCCGCGCTCCAGGGTGTCACGCTCGCCGAGGACGTCACGGGTCCGTACGACGTGATCGTGCGCGCCGAGGCGACGAGTGTCGACGAGCTCGGCGCGCTGGTCGTCGCCCAGGTCCAGAACGTGCCCGGCATCACCCGCACGGTCACCTGCCCCGTGGTCCACATCTGAGCAACCTGTTCCCCCTGTCCGCCTGGGGCCGCTGGGCGGTGCCCGTGTCGGCCGCGCTGCTTGCGCTGGGGCTCGGCGCCTGCTCGCGTACGGTCGCGATGACCGATCCGAATCCGCCGGCAGCGGTCCGGGAGGCCTGTTCCGCGGTGATGGCCGCCCTGCCGGCGACGGTGCTCGACCAGTCACGTCGCACGGTCGAGCCGGGGGCCCTGTCCGCCGCCTGGGGTGATCCCACCATCACGCTGACGTGCGGGGTGGACAAGCCGCCGGGACTCGGTGACGCCAGCGAGTGCTTCGAGGTCAACGGCGTCGGCTGGTTCGCCGAGGAGGCCGACGGCGGATACCTGTTCACCACGATCGGCCGATCGGCCTACGTCCAGGTGGGTGTCCCCACCCAGTACGCGCCGGAGGCCAACGCGCTGGTCGACGTCGCCGAGGCGGTCAAGAAGACACCGGAGATCCAGCCCTGTGTCTAGTGACGCCTGGTGCTGGCTGGTCACCGTCGACGGGGATCAACCAGCATCGTGTCGCCGGCCGGGCGGCTCTGCTCAGCGCAGGCCGACGGGACGTTCCAGGGCCAGCTGGAGCAGCCGGTCCACCAGCTCCGGGTAGTCCAGACCGGCCGCCGCCCACATCCGCGGGAACATCGAGTGGGCGGTGAAGCCGGGCATCGTGTTGATCTCGTTCACGTGCACCCGCCGATCCCGGGTGACGAACACGTCGACCCGCGCCAGACCCTCGCAGCCGACCGCGTCGAAGGTCCGCACCGCCAACCGGCGCACCTCCTCGGCTATCTCGTCGTCCACGTCGGCCGGCACGTCGAGGTCGACCTGCTCCTCCGGAAGGTACTTGGCGTCGAAGTCGTAGAACCCGGACTCCGTGTGCACTCGGATCTCGGCGACCTGACTGGCCTCCGGGGGCTCGCCGCCCAAGCTGCCGAGAACCCCGCACTCCAGCTCCCGGGCGTCGACGAAGCCTTCCTCGATGATCACCTTGGGGTCGTACGACTGCGCGTGCTCGATGGCCGCCACCAGCTCACCGGGCTCACTCACCCGAGTGATGCCCAGGCTCGATCCGCCCCGGGCCGGCTTCACGTACAGCGGGTAGTGCAGCGCCGCCACCGCTTCCAGGCACGCGGTCCGGTCGTGCGCCCAGTCCCTGGGCAGGATCGGCACGAACGGCCCGATCGGCAAGCCGGAAGCGGCCAGCACGAGCTTCATGAAGATCTTGTCCATGCCGACGGCGCTGGCCAGCACCCCGGCGCCGACGTAACGGGTTCCCATCATCTCGAACATGCCCTGGATGGTGCCGTCCTCGCCGAAGGGTCCGTGCAGCAGCGCGAACGCGACGTCGAGGGACCCCAGCCGAGCCAGCGCGGAGCTCTGCGGCATCGGTACGAGATCGCCGCTGTCGGCGGGATCGGTCGCCGCCACGGGCTCGGCCCGCACGGCCAGGTCGGTGCCGGTCGTGGTCCGCAACCAGATCGCGTCGAGCAGATCCTCGCTGATCTCCGGCAGCGTGCCATCGACGATCTGGAGCCGGTCGTGGAGGTCCTCGGGCACCACGACCCAGCGACCGGAGCGGGTGATGCCGATGGCGACCACGTCATACCGGTCGGGGTCGATCGCGGCCAGCACGCTGCCCGCGGTGAGGCAGGAGATCGCGTGCTCGCTGCTGCTGCCGCCGAACACGACGGCGACGCGGGGACGGCCGGTGGGGCTGTCGGTCCCGGGGGCGCTGTCGGTCATCGGGCGCTCACCGGCGGTGCGGGGTTCATCGCGCCCGACCCTACCGGTCCGGCCACCTCCGCCCGGGCAGGCGCGCATGGGGTAGGAAACACTGGTCGGGTGACCTCGTCGACACCTTCCCCCCAAGGCTCCTCCCCGTCCGGCCCTTCGTCGAAGCCAGCAGACCGGGGGCTGCGGCCCGAGACCGTGGCCGTCCACGCAGGGCGTCCCGCCCCGGAGCCCGACGCCCCGCTGAACCCACCCGTGGTGTTCGCGTCGACCTACGTCGGGGTCGAGCCGTCGGGTCAGGGTGAACGCGGCTACGGCCGGTACGGCAACCCGACCTGGTCGGCTCTGGAAGACGCCGTCGGGGCCCTGGAAGGCGGGGCGGCGCTGGCGTACGCGAGCGGGATGGCTGCGGCGCACGCCGCGCTGGAGCTGGTCCCGGCGGGTGGCGTGCTGGTCCTGCCGACGCACTGCTATCTCGGCGTAGCCGCCTCCGCCGACGAACGGGCGGGCCGCGACGGACTGCAGGTCCGCCGGGTGGACGTGGCCGACAGCGACGAGGTGCTGGCGGCCGCGGACGGCGCGGATCTGGTCTGGCTGGAGTCGCCGACCAACCCGATGATGGAGGTCGCCGACCTGCCGGCCCTCTGTGGCGCCCTTCGTGGTCGGGTGACCACGATCGTGGACAGCACCTTCGCCACTCCCCTGCGCCAGCGTCCGCTCGACCTGGGTGCCGACCTCGTGCTGCACTCCGGCACCAAGTTCATCTCCGGCCACTCGGACGCCCTGCTGGGACTGCTGGTCGGACGGGATCCGGCCCTGCTCGGTCGCCTGGAAGGCGTCCGCAAGCTGCACGGCGCGGCTCCGGGGACGATGGAGACCTACCTGGTGCTCCGGGGTCTGCGCACCCTGCCGCTGCGACTGAACACCTCCGAGGCAAACGCCCAGGTCCTCGCCGAGCGACTGGCGGCTCATCCGGCCGTCGGCCGGGTGCGTTATCCCGGGCTGCCGGACGATCCCGGGTACGCAGTGGCGGCGCGGACCATGAGCGGACCTGGATCACTGCTGTCGATCGAGCTGGCCGACGGGCCGACCGCCGCGGCGTTCGTGGCGGCCCTCGACCTGTGGGTGTTCGCCACCAGCCTGGGTGGGGTCGAGTCGATGCTGGAGCGTCGGCGGCGGTGGGCGTCCGAGCTGGCGACGGTCCCGGAGGGGCTGGTCCGGCTGTCGGTCGGTGTCGAGCACGTCGAGGACCTGTGGGCGGATCTGGCTCAGGCGCTGACGGCAGCGTCGCCGTCGAACGGACCGAGCGCCTGAACCAGCGCGGTGACGAGTCGGCGCGCCGAGGTGCCGTCCGGATCGTGGTCCGGGTTGGCCTCGACCACGGTGATGCCGACGACGCGCGGGTCAGCGAGGAGTGACCTCAGCAACGGGGTCAGGTGCTCGAGGCGTAGTCCCGTGCCGTAGGTGGCGATGTCGGCCAGCGGAAGGTCGAGGGCATCGAGCACGTCGACGTCGAGGTGCACCACCAGTCGGTCGTTCGCCAGCGCGGCCAGGGCGCGACGTGCGGTGCCCACGGGGTCCTGGATGACCTCGTGGGCGGGCGCACGGGCAGCCGACCCGACCAGGCCGTGGATGTCCTCGTCGTCATCGGCGAAACCGACGAAGGCGACGCTCGTCGGGTCCAGGAGCGGCCGTCGCGGACCCACATCGGCGAGCTCCGGCAGGCAGCCGGGCAGATCCAGCAGGTGCGCGACACCCATCGCATCGAGGATCGGCTCCTTCGGGTGGTCGACCGGGATCATCAGGTCCTGCCCGCCGTCGACGTAGAGCAGTCCGACGTCGGGGTGGTGGTCGAGAGCAGCCGCCACCAGGGCCACCGCGAGCGTGCAGTCGCCGCCGAGGACCAGCGGGTGGTGGCCGGCTGCCAGCACGCCCCCGATCGCCACCCGACTGTCGGCGACCACCGCGGTGGCCGCGCGCCAGTTGTTGGGCCGGTCGTCGGGGCGGTCGGCCCGCCAGCGGGTCGAAACCCCGTCGCCGTGGTCGACCACCCGGGTGCCGGCACCTCGCAGAGCGTCGACAAGTCCCGCGTCCCGCAGCGCCGCGGGACCCTTCTCCAGCCCCGGCCAGTGCGCCGCGGCGCTGGTCGGAACACCGAGCACACCCCAGGTGCGTGCGTCCTGGTCAGCGATGAGAGCCATCCCGCGAACGTAGCCAGCACGTCTGACAGCCGTGGCCGGCCGGGTGTCGGGCGACGACTCTCTCTCAGACGGCCACGTACCTGCGTCGGTCGGCCATGGATGTGCGCACGGGCAGCCGGGCCAGGCCCCGGATCAAGGTGCCGGCTCGGCGCGTACCGCGACCGTCGATGCGCAGATCGGGGAAGCGGGCGATCAGCTCGCGGACGGCGATGGTCGCCTCCAGCTTGGCCAGCGGCTGCCCGACGCAGTAGTGCAGTCCGGCCGAGAAGGCGAGGTGCTCGCGGCTCGGCCGGTCCAGGTCGAACTCGTTCGGCCGGTCCACCACCTCCGGGTCGCGGCCGGCCCCTCCGATCAGGGTCACGACCACCTGACCCTGCTCGACCAGCTGCCCAGCGATCTCCACGTCGGCGTGCGCGACCCGGGCGGTCCGCTGCACCGGTGGGTCGAAGCGCAGCGTCTCCTCGACGGCGGCGTCGACCAGCGTCGGGTCCTCGGCCAGGCGACGCCACACCTCGGGTCGTTGCAGCAGCGCCAGGACCGTGTTGCCGATCAGGTTCACCGTGGTCTCGAATCCGGCGATCAGCAGCAGGGTGCACAGCGGCACCATGTCGCCGGCCTGGATCTGCTCGCCGGGAGCGGTCGCCAGCCGGCTGATCACATCGTCACCCGGGTCGATCCGGCGTGCCTCGATCAGCTCGCCGAAGATCCGCTGCAGCCGGCGCTGCGCGTCGAACAGCTCGCGCGCGTGCCGCAGCGACTGCAGTCCGCCCAGCGCACTCCCGAACGCCTGCCCGTACCGCTCGAACTCCTCGCTGTCCGCGTCCGGGATGCCGAGCAGTCGGGTGATGACGGCGATCGGCATCGGCGCGGCATAACCGCCGACGAGGTCGAACGAGCCGTCCGCCGGCACCGAGTCCAGCAGCCCGCCGACGGTGGCGGTGATCTGCGGACCGAACCCGGCCACGGCCTTGGGTGAGAAGGTCGGCATGACGAACCGCCGCAGCCGGGTGTGGTCGGGCGGATCGAGCTCCAGGAACGACAGCTGCGGTGACCCGGCCCGTTGGTCGTCCGGACGCATCTCGACGCCGAGACGACGATCCCTGAGCACCTGCTCGCAGACCGGGTAGCTGGCCGACGTCCAGGCCCCGGCCACCGAGCGGATCAGCGGGCCACGGCGGCGGACCTCGTCGTAGATCGGGTACGGGTCCCGGCGACCGGATGACTGGAGGTGCAGGCGGCACAGGGGGTCCCGGCGCAGGTGCGCGCCGTAGCGCATGACGGCACGCTCCCGGTAGAACCCGGCCACGAACCGGACCTGCTCCTGCAGCGCCATGCTCCGTCCCCCTCTGGATGACGTGGTGATCTCGACGTCGTCCATTGTGACCCGAGATCCTCTCGACGAGGATCCCCGACCCTGTTGAGGCAAGCCTGCACTGGCTATACCTCCGGCCGCCGTGGAGTTACCGTGACAGGGATTCTCAGCGCCACAGCGACGCTGTCGAGCTCGATGACCCGGAGGCCACGATGACAAGCCTGATGGATCTGCCAGCAGTCAGCGAGTGCTCGGTGGACGGCTGTTCCTACAACCACGAGCACGCCTGCAACGCAGCCGCCGTCACCATCGGCGCCGGCGGTAGCGACGCCAACTGCGCCACCTTCATCCCGCTCGACGTCAAGGGAGGGCTGGATCGGGTGGTCTCACACGTCGGCGCCTGTCAGCGTGCCGACTGCACGCACAACTCGTCCCTGGAGTGCACCGCGGATGCCGTGCGCATCGGCGCCGGCGCGGATCTGGCCGACTGCCTCACTTACGCGCCGTAGACGATCGCTGAGGGCAGGTCGGGGCCGGGAGCTGACTCACGCCCGGCCAGTACGTCGGCCGCGTGTCGGGCGACCAGGATCGGCAGGTACGTCGTCACCCGCGCTGCCGGCTCGAGTCTGGCCCGCGTCTCCTCCACCACCCGCGCGACACTGTCATGGTCGTGGATCCCCGCGAAGCGCTGCACGAGTGAGTCGACCACCCGAGCGAACAGCGGGTCCGTCTCCGGGCCGTTCTGAACCACTATCTACTCCCCCTACCCGTGACATGTTCACTCAGGAGACGTCGGCGACTGCGGATTCACTCGTCGGACCTCCAGCAGCTCGATGCCCGCCGCGCGTAGAGCGTCGATCAACCCCAGCAGGGCTGCTGCGTCGACGACATCCACCTCGAGCGTGGTGCCGGCTGGTACCACGGCCTGGATCTGGCCGAACTGGTGGACAAGTCCTTCCGGTATCGCGCCGTGGACGCGGACTTCGTAGGTGATCATGCTCCTCGTCGCAGCTGGTCGGTCAGACCAGCGCCTTCCGCTTGATCTGCTCGAACTCCTGGGAGGTGATGGCGCCACTGTCCAGCAGCGCTTTGGCCGAGGCGATCTGGTCGGTCGCCGATGCTGTCGAGGCAACCTCACGGATGTGCGCATCCGTCTGGGCTCGCATGTCCCGGATGCTGCCTGCCTGGCGCTCGGCCATGCCCCGGCCCCGCACGATCAGGTAGATCAAGAGCGAGAGGAACGGAACCACGATCAACGCGACGATCCACAGCGCCTTGAACCACCCGCTCATGTCGTCGCGGAAGAGGTCGCCCAGGACCTGGAAGAGGATCATCAGGTAGGCGATGAAGAAGAAGCTCCACACCAGGAGCCAGAAGAAGTCCGAGAAGCCCATGACCCATGACCTTTGAACGGTGTACGGCGGTCCGCACGGTGTGTGAGACACGAGTCTGTCGGACGGGCATCGGCCCTGCGTCACCCAGTTGGGGTGAGACCGCCCGGCGCCGCGAGCGTCACCCGTGCCGGGTGATTCCCGGGCGCCCGCTGGCGTGGCAACATCACCCGGCAGCCGATCGGCAGGCGACAATCGTCGGGGCGGCGACGGTGGAGGAGGCGACGATGGACGACCTGGATGTCGGTCCGATCGACGACCTTGCGGTCGAGCTCACTACGCAGAAGGCCCGGATCTTCGCCGGGGCACGCTGAGAGGCAGGGCGGACGACGTGCCGAGCGACAACCAGGGCAAGTCGCCCGACCAGATCCCCGGCGCGCCCGCCGGCGAAGCGACGGCGGAGTTCGGCCCGCGGGAACGCCGCCTGGGCATCCTGTTGGCGATGGCGATGTTCGTCCTGGTCGTCGACACGTCGTTGATGAACGTGTCGATCTCCGCCGTGGTGCGGGATCTCGACACGACGGTGAGCGGAGTCCAGTCGGCGATCGCGCTCGAGGCGCTCGTCTCTGCCGCCTTCATCTTGATCGGCAGCCGTGTGGGCGACTTCATCGGGCGCAGGAAGGCCTACGTGATAGGCCTGGTCGCGTACGGAGTCGGTGCCATGGCCATGACGCTGGCGCAGTCGCTCACGGCTGTGATCATCTTCTGGGCGATCATCGGCGGTCTGGGTGCCTCGATGCTGCTGCCCGCCATGCAGTCCCTCATCCACGGCAACTTCTCCGGCACCGCGCAGACGAAGGTCTACGCGCTGGTCGGCGCGGCAGCAGCGATCGCCGCGGCGGTCGGTCCGTTGCTCGGTGGCTTCATCACCACCTTCCTGTCCTGGCGCGTCGGGTTCGCGTTGGAGGCCGTGATCATCGTCATCGTGCTCGTGAACATCAGGCTGGTGCGGGACGCGCTCTACACCGGTCCTCGTGTCCTCGACGTCGGCGGAGCCGTGTTGTCGGTGCTCGGCATGGGCGGCGTGGTGCTCAGCATCTTGGTCTGGCAGGAGGGTGGCGAGGCGGTCGGAGTGCTCCTGGTCATCGGACTGGCGGCCCTGGTGGCGCTGGCCTTCTGGCTGCTGCGCCGCCAGCGTTCGGGGCGCTCGACCCTGATCAACCCGGACCTGTTCGCCTCCCGACCCTTCCGGCTGGGCATCTCCGGGCAGATGATGCAGCAGATCGCGCTCGGCGGGCACATGATCGCGTTGCCGATCTACCTCCAGATGGTCTTCGAGTACAACGCGATGCTCGCCGGCCTGTCGATGGCACCGCTGTCGTTGAGCATGTTCGGGATCGCACTCCTGGCCGGGAAGCGCGCCGGCCGCCGGCGGCCCAGCGTGATCATCGCCGCTGGTTTCGCGCTGACCACCATCGGGACGATGGTCCTGGTGCCGATCGTTCCCCGGGCGGACTCGGGCTGGTACCTGGTCGTGCCGCTGGTGCTGACCGGTTGCGGACTGGGCCTGCTCGTCTCGCAGCTCAACAACTACACCTTGTCGCCGATCTCGGAGAAGAGCGTCAGCGAGGCCGCCGGAGTCAACTCGGCGGCCGGGTCCTTCGGCCTGTCGTTCGGACTCGCGTTCGCCGGCGCGATCATGCTGGCCACGATCTCGGTGCTCGGCGGCGCCTTGGCCCACGACAGCACAGTTCTCTCGCCGGCGGACCAGGATCGGGTGGCCATGGCCGTCGAGGAGGATGCTCAGGTGATGAGCAACACCCAGCTCGAGGAGCTCCTGGTCGACGAGCCGCTCGACGTCCAGGCCGAGGTGATCCGGATCAACGCCGAGGCGCGGGATCGAGCGTTGCAGGTCGCCCTGCTCGTTCCGATCATCGCGGGTGCGGTCGGCTTCGTGAACGCCCTGCGGATGAGGCGGCTACCCGATCCCGCACCATCGTCGGTCGACGGGATCGCCCTGGGCTGACTCTGGCGTCCGGCGAGCGCGTCCGACCCAGGTCGGTGCGCCAACGGCGATCACCCGCCCGCGCCGGGTGCGGCGGCCGCGTCTCCCTGGCCCCACACTGGACAACAGGAGCGGGACGGGACGGCACATGTGAGACGGCACAAGTGAGACGGCACAAGGACGGTGGGCTTGCTCAACACGATCGGTCAGCTGCTGCCCGTGGGGATCGCCGCGGCTCTCAGCACGGTGCCGGTGACCCTGCTGCTCGTGATCATGATGTCGCCGCGACGCCGGGTGGCGGCGGTTCCGTTCGCCCTCGGCTGCGTGATCGGCACCGTGATCGTCGTGCTGCTGGCGTCGTTCGCGGCCCAGTTCCTGCCGGAGTCACGACAGCGCCGGGGTGACGAAGTGGCCGCCGTCCTCGAGCTGGCCCTGGGTTCGGCCCTGGTGCTGGTCGGGATCCGCACCTGGCGAGGCCGTCACCGATCGGGATCGAACCTCCAGCTGCCGAGCTGGGCCACGTCCGCACTCGACAAGGTCGGCCCCCTGCGGGCGTTCGGTCTGGGTCTGATCATCGAGCTCCGACCCAAGAGCGCTCTGCTGGCCTGCGTCGTGAGTCTTCAGGTGCACGCCGCGACGCGGGCCGATCCCGGTCCACTCGCCGTCATCGTGATCTACGTGGTGATCGCGACGTCGACCGTGACCCTGCCGGTGATCCTGACGATCATCTCGCCGAAGCGGATGGAGCCCCGACTCGCCAAGGCCGCGGACACGCTCGCGGAGGACGGGCAGCTGATCAGCGCGATCGTTCTCCTGATGGTCGCAGCCGTGGTGATCGGCTCCGGGTTCCAGGATCTGGGCTGATCCGACCGCGACTCTCCTGGGTGATGCTGAGCAGCAGCCTGGCGATCACCCCGACCAGGAACAGCCCACAGACCATCTGCACCAACGCGGCCAGCCGGGCGGCCTGCGAGACCGGCGACAGGTCACCGTAGCCGACGGTGGCGAAGGTCGCGACGGTGAAGTAGAGGGCGTCGAGCCGGGTCATCGGTTGGGTGTAGCCGGCGGGGCTCAGCTGTCCGATCACGTAGTGCAGGGCGGCGAAGAGCACGATGAAGAGCGGCCCCGACGTCATCAGGGCCTCGACCGCGCGCAGCCGCGGATACGGCGATCGGAGGATGTGGCGGAACTGAACGACCAGGACGGCGAGCACCACCGTCGCCCCGAGCAGGAAGGCGGTCAGGTAGGACGTCTTGCTGATCAAGGTGAACGGCAGCTGGAAGTAGGCCAAGGTCAGGACCGTCAGGGTCAGGATGGCCCGCACCAACGACCTGACCATCAGCCTGCGACGCACGCGGCGCGGCAGTGCGGCGAAGTCCTCTGCGGGAAGATCCTGCGGCTCCGCATCTTCCGGCATCCGCACAGTCTCGCGACGGGTCGGGGACCTCGCTTCACCCGGACCGGGTGACGCAGACGGCTTGCTTCGTGGATCACCGTCGGCCGCTGCTGGCGGCCCGGCCTGCACCCTCCCGCGGCGCCCACAGCGAGTGCGCAGGGCCGGATCGACCCTGCGCATGATCTCTGACGCCGTTCCGACCCTCGGGGAGACGCAGAATTCTGGTCGGCGCGCTCGGCGGATTCATGACGGCCGGCCCCCGTTCCCGGTGATAGCCTCGGGATACCCAGGGGGTCGGCGGGCCTTGTCTGGAAACGTTGGGGGTCATGTGTTCCCGCCCTTAGATGGTCGGCGCTACCGACGAGTCCACCTCGGTCCGGGATCTCGCCGATGAGCAGCGCCGTGGACCATCAGCTCCCGAACGGCCTGACCGTGTCCCGGTCCCCGGCGATCGAGTGGGCGTTGCTGGACACCCATGGCGTGATCGTCGCCGTCAACGACGCATGGCGCGCGTTCTCCTCGGAGAACGGTGGTGACGGCGCGTCCACCGGGGTCGGCGTGTCGTACCTGGACGTCTGCGACAACGCTCACGACGTGACGGCGACCGAGGTCGCCGGGTGCATCCGGTCCGCGATCGCCGGTGAGCTGCCCGCACCCAGGATCGTGCGCTTCCGCTGCGACGCGCCGGACCGGCCGCGCACCTTCGACCTGCTGGTGTCCTCTCGATTCGATGACGACGGTAGCTGTGTCGGAGCGACCGTGACGCTCTCGGTCGTCGACGATCGGCGTCAGTCCCTCGACACCGCGTCCGAGACCAAGCTGCACCCGCCCACGACCCGGCCGGACTGGGTCGATCGTCCGCGTCTGGTGGCCCGGATGGCCGATGAGGCGCAGAGCCGTGCGGTCCTGCTCGTCGCCGGACCGGCGGGGTACGGCAAGAGCACGCTCGTGGCGCAGTGGGTGGCCTGTGGCCGAGCAGGCCCGGTGGCCTGGCTCCAGCTGGGCCCGGCCGACAACGACCCGACGAGGCTCTGGGCGGACCTGGCGGCGGCCTTGGAGCGTGTCGGCTGCCCGGTGGACGGCAACGTGGCCGAGTCCATCGGGACGAGCTCATCGGCGGTCGTCACCACCCACCTGATTCCTCGCGTGATCGAGGCGCTCGTCCACTTCGGTCCGCTCACCATCGTGCTCGAGGACTGCCACGTGGTGCGTTCCGCCGAGTGCAACGACCAGCTCGGCCTCCTGATCGAGGGCCTGCCCGCTCAGGCCCACGTGGTGATGGTCTCTCGATCGGACCCCCCGATGCGCCTCGGACGACTGCGGGTGGAGGGCAGGCTCGCCGAGATCCGAACCAGTGATCTCTCGTTCACCGTGCAGGAAGCCCAGCTGCTGCTCAACACCCAGGGCGTCCACCTCTCCGACGTGGCGCTGCGGGAGCTGCACCGGCTGACGGAGGGCTGGCCGGCCGCGGTCTACCTGGCTGCCCTGTCCCTCACGGGTCGAGAGTCTCCCGACGACTACGTGGCGAGGTTGAGCGGGAGCAACCGCTACATCGCCGACTACCTCAGTGAGGAGGTGCTCAGCCGGCAGGACCCGGAGGTGCGCGAGTTCATCCTCAGCATGTCGGTCTTCGACCGGTTCGATGCGGCGCTCGCCGACTACGTCACACAGACTCGTTCCGCGGCGCGGTTGCTGCTCCACCTCGAACGCACGAACATGCTGCTGATCCCGCTGCACGGTCGGGGCTGGTTCCGGTTCCACCACCTGTTCGGCGCGTTCGCTCAGAGCGCGCTGGAGATCGAGCACCCCGAACGCGTCACCGAGCTGCACCGGCGGGGGGCACTGTGGTTCGTGGCCCGCGATGATGTCGAGCAGGCGGTTCACCACACCCTGGCGGCCGGAGATCTCGATCGGGCCGCGGCCCTGGTCCAGAAGAACTGGGTGAGCTTCTTCGACGCCGGCCGATCGAGCACCGTGTCCGGTTGGCTGCGGGCCTTCCAGGGCACCGCGGCCGACGATGGTGCGCCCGCCACCGTGACGGCAGCCTGGCTCGCCGCCCTCACCGGGGATCGACCGGAGCTGCAGCGGCGCGAGGTCGCTCTGGAGTCGATGACCGGGGACGAACCACTGCCCGACGGCACCAGGTCCGCCCAGTCCGCGCTGATGCTCATCCGCGGACTGTTCGGGTACGGCGGTCCCAGTGCGATGCTGGCCGACGCTCAACGAGCGATCCTGCTCGAGCCCGACACCAGCACGCCCTGGCACGCCGTGGCCTGCGCAGCTCTGGGGCACGCCAGCTTCGTCACCGGCGATGTGCCGACAGCTCGGGCGAGACTCGGCCAGGCCGCCCGTTCGCGGGTGGCGCCCCTCACCGTACGCGTCCTGGCCCTCGGCACGCTGTCGCTGTGCGAGGCCGAGCAGGGCAACACAACGGCGAGTGCGAGACTCGCGGACCAGGCGATGGAGCTGGCGACGGCGCACGCCATGGATGGCATGCCGCAAGTCGTCTTCGCCACCACCGCGCACGGTGCGTCGCTGGCAGCGGCGGGCCGACTCGCCGAAGCGAGGGAGATCCTGGACGACGGCCTTCGAGCACGCCGCCGCACGCCGGGCCTCAGTCCGTGGCCGCTCATCCACCATCTCATCGTGACCGCGTCCGTCACGGCGCAGACCGGTGACAGGTGCTTGGCGGACGAGCTGCTGGCCGAGGTCGACGAACTGGCTCCGTGGACCGACGAGTCCATGAGCCGTACCCGAGGCAGGATCGCCGACGTGCGGCAGAGGTTCATGCGACCGGCGATGAAGGCACGGGTCCGGGAGACGCTGACTCCCCGTGAGGAGGAGATCCTGCACCGGCTACACGGGTCCCAGACCCTGCGCGAGATCGCGGCCGACCTGTACGTGTCGCACAACACGGTGAAGACACTCACCCTGTCGCTGTATCGCAAGCTCGGGGCGCATTCCCGCTCAGAGGTCCTCACCATCAGCGCCGGCCTGACCCAACCGTGACACCTCCCCACAACGGTGGCACGACCTGACTCTTGACCCTGCACGCCGTCGATCTCACCCGGGTGAATTCGTCGCGGAGGGGATGACAACTCACCCCCGACAGCGGCTGAATGATCATGGAGATCCAGGCGTGAGAGGTGTTGACGAGTGCCAGAGGTTCGGTCGAACCCGGAGATCGTGCGTTCCCCGGCATCCGACATCCCCGTCGTGGACAAGCTGACCGTTCTGCGTCCCCGGCTGGTGACACGTCTCGACGCGGCAACTCGGAGGTCCCGCGTCGTGGTGGTCGGGTCCGAGGCCGGCTCCGGTAAGACGTCGTTGGTCGCCTCCTGGGCGAACCAGGTCGGTCCAGTCACCGGGATCTGCTGGCGCGACGTCGGGTCTGAACCCGACCTGGTCCAGGTCCTCGACCAGCTCCCAGCGGAGCTGGCCGACCCGCTGAGCGACCGCAGCCTGCGCGTGGTCGGCCACAAGCGGCAGAGTGGCGCACGGGTCGGCTCGACCTCTCGCGACCGCTCTGTCATCGTCCTCGACGGATACCCGGTCGAACCCGGGGACGCCGTCGCCGCCGCTCTGGACCGGCTCATGCGGCTGGTCGGTCAGCGTGTCGGCCTGGTTCTCGTGTGCTCGGGACCACCGGTGCTGGACCTGCAACGACTGGGCGTCGCCCCGGACTTCCGCGATGTCACCTCCGCCGATCTGGCGTTGAACCAGGTGGAGATCGCCGCTGTGCTGGCTCGCGAGGCCGTCGAACCGACCCCGGCCATCGTCAAGGAGCTCGGTGATCGGACGAGTGGCTGGGCGTGGGGGGTCCGCCTGGGCGCAGCGCTGCTGGCCAGGTCGGAAACCGTGGCCACCGCCCTCCGCGAGACCGACCTCGGGATCGCCGACTACCTCCGACACTCGATTCTGAGGGACGTGTCCGAGCCGTCGACGGAGCTGCTCACCGCGACCAGCATGATCGCCGACGTGTCCCCCGACGTCGCGGCCGCCGTCATCGGCGACGAGCGCGGACTGCCGGACGCGGTCGTCACGCAGACCCGAGGATTCGTACGGCTACGGGCGGACGGCTCGTTCACTGTGCATCCGCTGCTGCGTCGACATCTGCGGGACGAGCTACGACGTCGGCCCTCATCGGCGCGTGCCGCCACGCGCCGTGCGGCCCGGCGGACGGCAGAGCTGGGAGACCTCAGGACAGCGATCGCGATCGCCGTCGATGACACCGACTGGGACTGGGCGGCGGGGGCGTTGATCGAGTCCCTGCAGGTGCCCCGGTTGCTGCTGTCGGGTCGTGATCAGCTGTTCGACAGGGCGGAGGTCGTCGACAGCCTGGGTGTCGCGCAGCCGCTGCTGCTGGCGGCCGCCGCCCTGGGTCGGTCGTGGCCGGAGGTGGCCGAACGCGCGGTGGCGGAGGCGACTGCGCAGCCGGATCAGCGCAGCCCTGCTGAGCAGCTGAGTGAGGCGCTGGTCAGGATGGCCCTGGCCCGGTGGGCAGGTGACCCGGAGCCGGGGCTCGCGTACCAGCGGCAGGCGTCGGCCCTGCTGCCGCTGCTGTCAGTGGCTCAGCGAGCAGCGGCGCCGGAGCTGGCGCCCCTGCTGCAGTCTCACGCCGGGGCCTTCGAGGCGATGAACGACGCACCGGAACGTGCGCGAGTGGCTCTCGAGCGGGGGGCACGAGCGTTTCGCTCGAAGCCTGCGCCGGTCGGTGCGGCCGCGTCCATCGCAGCCGCTGCATGCTTGGGCCAGCTCGCCTGGCAGGAAGCGGTGGCGGGTCAGCTCTCGAGCGCACTTCGGCACGCGGCGAGAGTCCTGACGGCCCGTCCGGCCGACAGCAATGAAGTCGGTGTGGTCTACGCCCAGCTGGCCACCACCTGGTGCCAGATCTCGCGTGACGAGCTCGAGCAGGCCGTCCAACGCTTCCAGAGCGTCAGCACTCGACGCTCTTTTCCGCCGGACGGAGCACTTCTGCCCGAGCTCGCCATCGCCACTGGGCTCGTCGGGGCCCGATTGGCCGGCACCATCGGGCACGGCGGCGTCGGTCACGAGTTCGACAACGTGTCCAGGTCACTGCCGAGCGCTCGACAGTACGAGCACCAGCTGCACCTCATCCGCGCCGAGCTCGAGCTCGACTCCGGCCAGCCGGCGGCCGCTCTCCAGCTCCTCGGCGAGGCGGCTCAGCACGGCGCCGAGGTCCACGCGCTCCGCGCTCGAGCCTGGATCCAGCTCGGGGACCTGGCCGCCGTCGGTTCTTGTCTTCGGGCCCGACCGGCGGAGGCGATGGGTCTGCTGCCTCGGCTGCAGGTCGATCTGATCGAGGCCTGGCTCGCACCGACGCACGGCGACCGAGTCCGACAGCGCGCCCTGATCGACCGGGTACTGCGCATCGCCGAGCGGGAACAGCTGCGTGCACCCATCGCCTGGGCGAAACCCTGGTTGCTCGAGGTGATCGGCTCCGACACCGTCCTCCTGCAGCGACACGGCCCGTTCCTGGCGTCCATCCGCAACGTCCGGTCGGGCTTCGTCGACGGCACACTCCGACCGCCCGCCGTCGCCGCGCTGGTCTGCGTCCTGACGGAACGTGAGATCGACATCCTGCAACGGCTCGGCGCGTTGAGCACGAACGAGGAGATCGCCGCCGACCTCTTTCTCTCGCCGAACACCGTCAAGACGCATCTGAAGTCGCTCTACCGCAAGCTCGAGGTGACCAGGCGCTCGGACGCGTTCCGCCGGGGCCGGACCTTGGGTCTGTGCTGAGAAGTCCGGTCTGTCCTGAGGCCGTCCGGCGTCGTCAGACCGGCTCGGCCCGCAATCCGCGGACGGCAAGCACGTAGTCCACGCCGGTGACCGCCGACATCTGGGCCAGGACGACCCGGAGGCCCCGGTGGGACGCGCGCAGCCTGACCACGGTCGTCCGAACCACCCGGTGTGACCACCCCAGGTGATGGAGGGCGGCCTTGCCCAGCAGGCCGGGAATTCTCACCTCGCAGTACGGCAGGCGGCGATCCCCGGGCCCACCCGGATCCGCCCCGAGTCGTTCACGGGGATGGCTCCCGACCGCCGACTCGTGGACCTCGCCCGGGGTCAGACCGAAGTCCGCGAGGGCGTCCAGCAGCACGTGCAGATCATCCGGTCGACGAAGACGAGTCCACAAGATCGTGCTCGTCTCGGCGGTCGTCACCTGCGCCGTGGGGTGGGTCCGGCGCATGGCCTCGGACACGTCCCCGTCCAGCCCGATCTCGTACAGCCAATCGGTGTCCAGGTGATCAACGCCGTCCAGCACCATCGCGCTCTCCTCGTCGTTCGAGCTGTCCGGCGCCGGGTTGGACCTCAGCCGTCGTGACCGCACGGACTCATCCTGGCGGACGCGCCGGGTCTGTGCTTCACCCGGCCGGGGTGAATCGATCCGTCCTCGGCAGCCTCGGGACGCGCCGGGCACGGACGCTGTGCCGATTCCTGTGACAGCCCATGACCATGGACGCCGTCCCTGCACCGTCAGCTCGAGAAGGCCATTGGTCTGCAGGGAAGGCGATGCGGAGTCACGTCCCGCTCGACGCTCACGCGGACGTGGTCCGCACGGACGCGACAGATCCCGTGGCGCTGCTGGACAGACAGGTCGTTATCCGCGACTGGTCGACCGCGCCCGCTCCGGGGTCAGCGCCCGCTGGACGTCGACCGGTGTCGGAGCCACCGCGAAGCGGCGCCGGCGGACCGCCTTGCCGATCTCGACGACGATGGGCAGGGCGGCGGCGAGGAGTACACAGATCAACCACTGCACCGGGCTGAGACTCGTGGTGAGGAGGGCTTGCTGGAGCGTCGGGAGCTGAGTGGCCAGGAACAGCATCATCACCGGAACCAGGGCGATCACCACGGCCTTGACGAGTGGGGGCTCGAGACCGCTGCCCGGATCACGCCGGTTGACGATCGCGTTCATCGCGGTCCCGATGCCCATCACGACGAAGGTCATGGTCAGCGAGACCGAGGCGTGCTCCGTGCTCGGCTCATCCGGTCCGGCGACCAGTGGCAGCAGCGCGGCGAGAAACAGCACGGCGGCGTAGACGATCCAGGTGAGCACCGCGGTCCGGTTGGTGATGGGCACCTTCGGGTCACGCGGCGGCCGGCGCATGACGTCGGGATCGCCCGGGTCGATGGCGATGATCGCGACTCCGACGGCGGTCGCGAAGAAGAGCAGGTAGAGCACCATGGTCGGCGTCAGCGCCACCCCCTCGTTGACGTTCAAGATCGTCGCGGCCAGGAACAGGAAGATCAGGGCGAGCAGCTGGGTCATCTGGTAGCGCACGTAGGACACGATCTTGTCGTAGACCCGCCGACCGATCGCCACGGCGTGCACCAGGGTGCCGAAGTTGTCGTCGGTCAAGATCATCCGAGCGGCCTGCTTGGTGACTTCGCTCCCGCTGCCCATCGCGACCCCGATGTCGGCCTGCTTCAGGGCCGCGGCGTCGTTGACGGCGTCGCCGGTCATGGCGACGATCATCCCGCCCTCCTGCATCGTCCGCGCCAGCCGGAGCTTGTCCTCGGGTGAGACCCGACCGAACACGTGCAGCTCGGGAAGCCGCTCACGGAGCTCGTCGTCGGAGAGCGCGCGCAGCTCGGAGCCGCTGATGGCCCCCGGGCCGAGGCCCAGCGAGGCCCCGATGGCCTGGGCGGTGACCGCGTGGTCGCCGGTGATCATCCGGACGTCGATACCGGCCGCCAGGGCGACCGTCACCGCGCTCTTGGCCTCGGCTCGCAGCGGGTCGATGATGCCGGCCATCGCCACGAACGCGAGATCGTGGGTGAGCGACATCGGGTCGGTCATCATGGTGTCCAGGGAGTCCGGATCGATCAGCCGGAGCGCGAACGCGAGCACCCGCAGCCCGTCACGACCCATCCGCTCGTTCGCCGCTTCGATGTCGGCGCGAGCCCGTTCGATCGGCAGCTGGGACCCGCTCAGCGGACCGCCGACCATGGAGCATCGCGCCAGGACCACATCGGGGGCGCCCTTGACCAGCGCGACGACGTGCTCCGAGCCCTCCAGCGTGATCCGGTGAAACGTCGCCATGAACTTGTAGTCCGAGTCGAAGGGCACCTCGGCGAGCCGCGGGTAGGCGCGTCGCGTCTCCTCGACGTCGACGCCGATCTTGGCGGCGAGCACGATCAGCGCGGCCTCGGTGGGATCGCCGATCACGCTCCCGTCGTCACCCACCACCGCGTCCGTGTCGAGCGCCAGGCCCAGGCCCAGCCGGGTGAAGTCAGGCACCGGCTGAGCGGCGACCGCGGTGATCGTGCCGGTCTTGCTGTAACCCTCCCCGGTCACCGAGAACCAACGCCCGCTGGCGTACAAGGTCGAGACCATCATCTCGTTCAGCGTCAACGTCCCGGTCTTGTCGGTGTTGATGGCGCTGGTGGCACCCAGGGTCTCCACGTCGGTCAGGTTCTTCACCACGGCCTTCGCCTCGGCGAGCTGCTTCGCCCCCATGGACAGCAGCCCGGAGACGAAGGCGGGCAGCCCGGTCGGTATCGCCGAGATCGCCATGGCGGTGCCCAGCAGCAACAGGTCCTGCGCCGGTACCCCGCGCAGCAGCCCGACCACGATGATCACCGCCACGGCGCTCCAGGCGATCAGGCCCAGGACCTTGGTGAGGGTGTCCAGCTCCTTCTGCAGCGGCGACCTGGTCCGCGAGACCTTGGTCAGCATCGTCGCGATCTGGCCCATCTGCGTCTGCATCCCGGTAGCGGTGACCACCATCGACCCCGTGCCACGGGTCACCGACGTGTTCTGGAACAGCATGTTCGTCTGGTCGCCCAGCCCGACGTCGCCGGACTCGAGCACGCGCGCGTCCTTGGGGATCGGTGCGCTCTCGCCGGTCAGCGCCGCCTCCTGCGTCTCCAGGGTGGCGGACCGGAGTACTCGGCCGTCGGCAGGGACGATGTCTCCCGCCTCGACCGCGATCACGTCCCCGAGGACGATGTCGGTCGCGGAGATCATCCGGGCCTCACCGTCGCGGACCACGCGTGCCTGCGGCACCTGGAGCTTGGCGAGCGCATCGACGCTGGCTCGGGCTTTGAGCTCCTGCCGTGATCCGAGGACCACGTTGAGCACGATCAGCAGACCGACGATCACACCGGTCGACACCTCGCCGATCGCGATGCTGACCACCGTGACGACGACCAGCATCAGGTTCATCGGATCCCGCAGCTGGGCCAGAGCCACCGCCACCATCGACGGCGGCTTCTCCGCAGCGATCTCGTTCCGGCCGTGCTCGGCGAGGCGGTGATCAGCTTCGACCCGAGAGAGCCCCTGCTCGCGGTCAGAGCCGAGCTGGTCGATCACCACGTCGGGCGTGGCACCGTACGCGGGGCCCGTCAGACCGACCGCCGGGCTCGACGTGGCGCCGGACGTCATGCCGACCAGCTCCTTCTCGGATCAGTGGTCGTGACCACGCGTGTCGACGGCCGACGATGGCCGCCGGTCACGTGATGGTCTTCGCCTGCTGACGGCTCGAGACCAGCGCCCAGATGACGAGGACGTCGACCGCGATCAGGACGATCGCCCACAACGGGGAGTAGGGCAGCCAGGTGAAGTTGATCACTGCGGCCACGGCGGCCACCACGATACCGGCCGTCCGAGCCCAGCTCTGACCCATCAGCAGGCTGATGCCGATCGCCACCAGGGCGAGACCGATGAGCAGGTGGATCCAGCCCCAGACCGTGAGATCGAACGCGTACACGTAGTTCGGGAGCACGACGATGTACTTGTCGTTGACGATGGCGGCTATCGCCTGCAGGGCTTGGAAGGCTCCGCCGAGGATCAGCATGATCCCCGCGAAGACGGCTACGCCGTGCGCCACCGGCGCCGGCAGTTGGTGCTTGGCTTCAGACATGGTGTTGCCTCTCGATCTCAGGATGAGCGCGATCCTAATGAGACAAGCAGAGTGCGCGATTCACCCTGATCGGGTGAACCTCTCTCAGCCGGGCGTCCGGGTCGAGCTCGTCGGTGGCGGCGGCTCCACGAGGTGGCGGACCCGGACGTGCTCCTTCGTACTCAGATCAGCCTCGTCCTGGGGCATCGCCGCCAGCCAGGCCACCAACGGCCGGGCCGTCAGCCCGTGCAGCAGCACGCTCAGCAGGACCGAGAGACCGATGGTGGCCACCACGTCGCCGACGGCGCCGGGGACACCGTGCAGGTCCTCGACGGCGATCAGTGCGAACACGACAGAGGCGAGACCTCGGGGCCCGAACCAGCCGACGAAGATCACCGATCGCCACCCGATTCGGGAGCCGATCAGCGCCAGTGCAACCGGGACCATCCGGACGACCGTGAGACTGACCACGGCGTACACCAGGATCCGCCAGCTCCAGTCGGCGGCGAGGGTGGGCACCGCCAGGGCACCGAACAGCATCCAGCAGAACATCGAGGCGAGCCCGCAGGTCTGCTCCACGTAGTAGACCTCGGCCGGGCCGCCGCGGCCCGCGCTCGCCCCGAACGCGATGCCGGCCACGAACGCCGCGACGTAGCCGTTGGCCAGCAGCAGGGTCGCGATCACGAACGCCAGCAGGGCCAGCGCCAAAACCGCCGGCCCGGCGATGGCCTCCGAGCTCCAGCCGCGTCGATGCGCGATCCGGAGCGAGGTCCCCCCGGCGATCCCGATCGCCAGTCCGACGACGACGCCGACCGGCAGTCCCAGCAGAGCTCCGGCCAGTCCGAAGTCGGAGCTGGCGCCGGCCTGGAGGACGATCACCGCGAGCGCCGTGGTGACGACTGGCGTGGCGATGCCGTCGTTCAGACCGCTCTCGACGTTCAGGGTCTGCCGGATCCGGTACGGGACCCGCTCATCCGTCATCACCGTCGCGCCCAGAGCAGCGTCCGTCGGCGCCAGCGCCGCTCCCAGCAGGAGGGCGTACCACGGGCTCAAGCCGAGCAGGGCCATCCCGGCGACCGATCCCAGGATGATGGTGAGCGGCAACCCGATGCCCAGCAGGCGGGCGTAGCGGCCGGCATCACGCCGCAGGGTCGAGACCCGCACGCGGCTGGCGTCGGCGAAGAGCACCCATACCAGGGTCACCTCGGCCATCAGCTTGACGACATGCGGGTCCGGAGCAATCCGCAGGAGCTTGACGCCTTCGGCCAGCAGCAACCCCACCGCGACGAAGTAGATCGGCGCGGAGATGGACCGAGCACGGTTGGAGACGAGAGCCCAGACGAACACGGCCGCGAGAATCAGGGCCAGGGCCGGCAGGTACATGATCGTGATCTCCCTTCCCGGTGACCGCCGGCGATGATGTCATCCTGGTGGTGTCGCCGCTTCACCCGTCACGGGGGATCCCTCCCGGTGCGGCCGGTCTCTAGGCTCACCCGGTGAGTGGGAATGAGCGGGGTGGTGTCGCTGCCCCGCAGTGGCACGCGCTCGTTCCCGGCATCGCCCTGATGGCGAGCTATCGTCGCGAGTGGTTGGGCAAGGACCTCGTGGCCGGACTGGTGCTGTCCGCGCTGCTCGTTCCCCAGGGCATGGCGTACGCCGAGCTGGCGGGCCTTCCGCCGGTCACCGGGCTCTACACGTCGATCCTGTGCCTGATCGGCTACGCGATCTTCGGTCCCTCCCGGGTGCTCGTGCTCGGGCCGGACTCCGCGCTCGGGTCCATGATCGCCGCCACCACCGCGCCGTTGCTGCTGGCCGACGGCGACCCGGCCAGGGCCGTGGCGCTCGCATCCCTGTTGGCGATCTTCGTCGGGATCGTCATGGTGGTCGCCGGTCTGGCCAAGTTCGGGTTCATCGCCGATCTGCTCTCCAAGCCGACGCAGATCGGCTACATGAACGGCCTCGCCCTGACCATCGTGATCAGTCAGCTACCCAAGCTGCTCGGGTTCTCGATCGATGCCGACGGACTGCTGCGTGAGCTCGGTGCCGTGGTGAGTGGCGTCGCTCAGGGCGCGGCCAACCCCACAGCAGCCGTCATCGGCATCGTCTCGCTGGTCGGCATCCTGCTGCTGAACAGGCTGATCCCCAAGCTGCCGAGCGTGCTGATCGTCGTGGTGCTGACCGCGCTCACGGTCAACCTGCTGAACCTGGCCGACCACGGCGTGGACACCATCGGCGTGCTGCCGCAGGGGTTCCCGCCGTTCACGTTGCCGCTGGTGATGTGGTCCGACGTCCCGGTGCTGGTCGTCGGCGCGCTCGCCATCGCCGTGGTCGCTCTGGCCGACACCATGTCGACAGCCTCGGCCTTCGCCGCCCGTCGGGGCGAGCAGGTGCGCGGCGACCAGGAGATGATCGGCATCGGTGTGGCCAACATCGCCGCCGGCTTCTTCCAGGGCTTCCCGGTGAGCACCAGCGGCTCCCGCACCGCAGTCGCCGAGCAGGCCGGCTCCAAGTCACAGGTCACGGGTCTGGTCGGCGCGGCGGTGATCGCCTTCGTCCTGCTGTTCGCGACCTCGTTGATGCAGTACGTGCCGCAACCCACCCTCGGCGCCATCGTCATCGCAGCGGCCCTGTCACTCGCCGACATCGGCGGCACCCGTCGCCTCTGGCGGCAACGGCGGACGGAGTTCTGGCTGTCGGTCATCGCCTTGGTGGGTGTCGCCGTTCTCGGTGTGCTGCCCGGCATCGTGGTGGCTGTGACCTTGTCGATCCTGAACGTGTTCCGCCGCACCTGGTGGCCGCACCAGGCCGAGCTCGGCAAGGCGGCGGAGAAGGCCGGGCTGCATGACCTCACTCGCCATCCCGAAGCGGAGGTCCTGCCCGGCCTGGTGGTCTACCGCTTCGACGCGCCCCTGATCTTCGCCAACGCCCGGATGTTCTCGGAGGCGATGCGCGGGTTGCGGGCGGATCACCCTGACCTGCGCTGGATCCTGATCGCCGCCGAGCCGGTCACCGACGTGGACACCACCGCCGCGGACATGCTCGAGGAGCTGGACGCGTGGTTGAACGAGCGGGGGGTCTCGTTGGTGTTCGCCGAGCTGAAGGACCCGGTCCGCGAGAAGATCGAGCGCTACGAGCTCACCCGGACGATCGACGCCGCCCACTTCTTCCCCACCGTCGACGACGCCGTCGCCGAGTACATCCGGCAGACCGGCGCGACGTGGCAGCGCAGCCGGGCTGACCAGTGACCGGGCGGCCCGGCGCGACCGTCTCCCCGTCCCGACAGCTGGCCGCGATCGTTGCCCTGCTCACCCTGGCGGCCCTCGTCGTCTTCCTGATCATCGCGGCCGTCTCCCACTGGTTCGTCCTGGTGGCGACGGTCATCTCCATGTCGGCGTTCGTCATCGCGGCCTGGTACGTCATCGCGCGGCGCGGGGTGGCCAGAGTCGTCGCTGCCGTTGTCGCCCTCGGGGCGATAGCCGTGTTCATCGTGGTCGTCGTCGGCGGCGAGAGCCTCGGGGTGCTGCTGGTCGCCGTGCTGGTGGCTTCGATCTCGATCGGCGCGGCCGGCTACGCCCTGCGGACGCGGGGCTCGGAGGGGCCGAGCCGGCCCGCGCCACCGGCGCGTCATCCGGTGCTGCTGATCAACCCGCGGTCGGGGGGCGGCAAGGCCGAGCGCTTCGCTCTCACCGATCGCTGCCTCCGGGCCGGCATCGAACCCGTCGAGCTGCTGGCCGGCGACGACCTGCTGCAGCTCGCCGAGTCGGTCGTCGCCGGTGGTGCCGACCTGATCGGCATGGCCGGTGGGGACGGCTCGCAAGCGCTGGTCGCGTCGGTCGCGAGCAAGCACGGACTCCCGTTCGTGGTCATCCCGGCCGGCACCCGGAACCACTTCGCCTTGGACCTCGGGATCGATCGCGAGGACGTCCCCGGCGCGCTGGAGGCCTTCCGCGACGGCATCGACAAGGTGATCGACCTGGCCGAGGTGAACGGTCGCGTGTTCGTGAACAACGCCGCCATGGGCGTCTACGCCACCGTCGTGCAGTCCGCGGACTATCGCGACGCCAAGGTCCAGACGATGGCCGCCATGCTCCCCGATCTGCTCGGTCCGACCGCGAGGCCGTCAGACCTGCGCTGCGTACTCCCCTCCGGTGCGGACCTGCTGGCCGGTCAGCTCCTCCTCATCTCGAACAACCCGTATCAGCTGCACCACCTGCGCGGCGGCGGCCGCAGAGCTCGCCTGGACGAGGGTGTGCTGGGTGCCGCGTCCGTGACCGTGTCCACAGCGGCCGACGTCGAGGCACTCACCGCGCTCGAGCTGACCGGGCGGGTCACCCAGTTCCACGGCTGGCAGGAGTGGACCGCGTCGACCATCGAGGTCCGGTCCTCTCGGCCCGTGGAGGTCGGGGTGGACGGAGAGGCCTTGGTCCTCGATCCGCCCCTGCGGTTCGTCAGCCGGCCGGCCGCGCTCACCGTCCGTGTTCCTCGCGCCGCGGCCACCCGCGCGGGCGAGCCGCCGCCGCGGCTGACCGACCGGTCCACCATCGTCGCCCTGTGGCAGACCGCCGTCGGCCGCCGGGAGGGAACCGGATGATCGCTCCGGACCAGCCCGCGGACGCCGCGGCGGGGCGACCCCACGTCGATGCTCTTCGGCTGGCGCTGAGCCGGGCCGATCGAGCGGTCTACCGTGCGGTGGCCGACTTCTCCACCCCCGCACTGGATCGTCCGCTGCGGACGATCTCGGACTTCGCCAACCACTCCAAACCCTGGTTCATCGTCGCGGGCGCCTTGGCGATCTTCGGTGGCCCGCGCGGACGGGTTGCCGCGCTCGCCGGCGTCGGCGCGATCGGGCTCACCTCTTTCGTGGTGAACCAGCCCATGAAGCGCGCTCGTCGCCGTGAGCGCCCAGACCGCCCACTCCTCGGTGTGCCCGAGTCCCGCTGGGTGCTGATGCCGACGTCGACGTCGTTCCCGTCGGGTCATTCCGCGTCGGCCGCCGCCTTCGCCGCAGCCGTCGGTCACCTGGTGCCGTGGACCCGCAGGCCGCTTCGGTCAGCGGCGACCACCGTCGCCTTTTCGCGCGTGTACACCGGTGTCCACTATCCCGGAGACGTCGTCATCGGAGCCACGGTCGGCGCCCTGATCGGGGCGGCCACCGCACGCACCGTCGGCCTGGTGGTCCGCGGCCACGACAAGCGGGTCGCCGCCGCCCGGGCAGCGGTCGCCCTACGGTTCGGCTGAGCCATCGGGTGACGCTCGATCGGCGACGACGTCAGTCCGCCGAGTGCCCGCTGCCGCTTCCGATCATTCGCACGGCCTGATCGACGTTGCCGTGCAGGTGATCACGACCGATCAGGTCGAGGAAGCCGTCGCGTTCCAGCACGGCGGCCACGGTGCCCTTCACCCTGGCCAGCTGCAGCTCCAGCCCGGCTTCACTCGTCAGCCGCGCGATCGCGGCGACCTGAGCCGTCCCTTGCGAGTCGATGAAATTCACCCCCGCGCAGTCGAGCACCAGTCCACGCAGCTCGGGTCGTCCGTGGATGAGGTCCCGGGTCCGGTCCTCCACAGCCTCGCAGCTGGCGAAGAAGAGCCCGCTGTCGATCCGCAGGACGGCCACACGGGGATCCAGCTCGTCCTCAGGATGCTCCAAGAGATCCCGGTACGCCGTGGTGCCGCGTTGTCTGCCGAGCTCGGGCAGCTGGGGATGAGTGGTCACCGCGATCAGCCAGAGCAGCGACAGGACGACCCCGATGATGACGCCGGCCAGCACCCCGACCAGCAACGTGGCCACGATGGCGACCAGCGCGATCCAGAAGTCGAAACGCTGCACCCGGGCCAGCCGACGCATCTCACCGACGTCCATCATGCCCATCACGACGGCCTCGATGATCAGCGCCGCCAGCACCGGCTTGGGCAGGCCGGAGAACAGCGGAGCCAGGAACAGCAGAGCGAGAAGGACCGTGACACCCGAGACGATCGACGCCAACCCCGTCCTGGCTCCGGAGTGGTCGTTCAACGAGCTGGCCGACAGGCTGGTGGACACGGGCATGCCCTGGAACAGGCCCGCGCCGGTGTTCGCCAGCGCCTGCGCCACGGACTCCTGGTTGATGTCGATCTGGTAGTTGTGCTTGGCGGCGAAGGCACGGGCGTCACCGGCGGTCTGCGAGAAGCCGATCAGCAGCAGAGCGACAGCCGCCGCGAACACCGTGCCGGCGTGCTCGACCAGCAACCCCAGGTCAGGGACGCTGAACCGAGGCAGCCCGCTGGGGATGTCACCGACGACCGACACACCCCGATCGGCGAGTCCGAACGCCCAGTTGGCCAGCAGCCCGCCGACCACCAGCACCAAGGCGCCGGGCACCTCAGGTCTGAGCCGCCGCAGACCGAACACCACCACCAGTGACACCGAGCCGACCAGCAGGGTGAGCCCGTCGGCTTGGGGCACCGACGTCAGCCACGACCACAGCTCGCGGACCGAGTTCGATCCGGACGCCTCGGTGCCGGTCAGCTTGGGCAGCTCCCCGATCACCACGTCGATGGCCGCTCCGAACAGGAAGCCTGTGACCACGGCGCGGGACAGGAACCTGGCGACCCAGCTCATCCGAGCGACTGCCAAGACCAGGAACAGCAGCCCCGAGACCAGCGTGATGCCGGCCACGAAGACCGCCGTCTCGGTCGGATCGACCAGACCGGCGGTGATCACGGCGCTGGCCGCGACCGCCGCCAGTCCCGAGCTCGGGCCCATCGAGATCTGCCGGCAGGTGCCGAAGACGGCGTACAGGAGCGCACCCACAGCCGCGGCGTAGAGACCGTTCTGCAGCGGGATCCCGGCGATGCCGGCGTAGCCCAGGTTCTTCGGGATGATCAGCGCCGCGACGGCGATACCGGCGACGATGTCGCCCCGGAGCCATCCACGGTCGTAGCTCCGGAGCACGCCGACGAGGGGGATGAGTCCGAGTCCGCGACGACTCGGCACGCTCGGAGGCTGCGCACCACCTGTCACGGGGAGAGGTCAGCTGCTGGGCGCGTCGGGGTCGGACGTCGCGTCACGCTCGACATCCGCGAGGTCTGCCTTCAGCTGCTTCGTCTCGATCTTCTGTGCCCGTTTGAGCTCGCGCTCGACCTTGGCACCCATGTCGGCCACGGCCACCACGATGAGACCTGCCTGACCCGCATCGAGGTGCTCACCCAGCTCCTTGAGGTCGGCCCGGCTCATTCCCGCCGCCGCGTGTCCGGCCAGCGCGCCGAGCGCGGCCCCGCCGGCGGCGGTTGCGGCCAGCAGCCCCCCGCCGATCGCCGCGAACGGGAACAGCGCGATGGCCAGACCCGTGGCCAGCCCGAGGCCGCCACCGAACACCCCGCTCACGCGGGTCGGGGTCTCGTGCGTCTTGACGATCTTGACCTTGCCGTCATCTCGCTTCTCGACCACCGCCGCGTCGTACGCGTCGATCAGGCCGGCCTTCCGGTGCAGGTCCTTGATCGCTGCGTAGTCGGCCTGGGCCGAAGCCGTATCCGCGTACACACCGACGTACACCATGAACGTGTCGATCGCCATAGAAGTCTCCTTTTGTCAGCCCCAGCATCGCCGAGCCGGCCGGTCGGCAGCCTCACCCACAGCGGGTGACGTCAGCGGTGAGGTCGGAGGCCGGCCGCCGAGTCCGTCAGGACGGCGGCTTGCGCGCGAACAGGCGCGGGTTCCGTCGGACGAACTTCCACACGCCGTCGACGATGAAGCTCTCCCGCCCCGATCGGCTGTAGAAGTACCCCAACAGGGCCACCACGGCCGCACCGATCGTGTTGACGATCATGTCGACCATCGTGTCGGTCGTGCCGGTCTCCACCACCTGCATGTCCAAGCCTGGAATCAGGTTGTCGGCGACGAACTCGTAGATCTCCCAGAAGACACCGAGGGTGACGGAGAACATGAAGCCGAAGATGGCGACCAGTGAGATCCGCATGCCCTCCGGCCGATGATCGGTGCCGTTGATCAGGAAGACCGCGATGAAGCCGACGAGGCCGAGCAGGCAGCCACTGGTCGTGTGCAGGGCCGTGTCCCACCAGTAGAACCGACCGTAGAAGCCGAGCGACGTGCCGAGGAAGATCGCGCAGAACACGAAGACCGCCGCGACGAGCTGGAACTCGGGTGGCACGTTGACGTGTACCCGCCCGAGCAGGCGCGGCAGCGCGGTGAGCGCGATCACCAGCGTCGTGAGCAGGGCGTTGGGCCAGTCGTGCAGGAGCACGAAGCCGACCACGCCCGCGAGCAGCACGAGCTGGATGATCAGCGTGAGCAGGCGGTAGATGCGCTCCCGCTCGAGGTCGTCGGCCCCGGGTGGAGGCGCGGACCTGCTCGTGCTGGCTGACGGGTCGGTTGTCATGGCTCCTCGTCGATGCGGCAGTGATTCAGACGCAGCAAACGTAGACCCGGCCGACCGGCCGACCACCGGTCACGACACCGGACAGGGGAACCGGACACGCATCTCACCCGTAGCGGGTGGTCGTCGTCCGGCCCGGCCCCGGCCCGGGCTAGTAACGCTCGGGCTTGGCCGAACGGGCCATCAGGCTCGCGATCATCTGCGGGGGAGTCTGAGTGCCGTCGATCACGGTCTTGACCGCCTCGACGATGGGCATCTCCACCCCCGCCCGCTGAGCCAGCCCGAGGATGGAGGCACAGGACTTCACCCCCTCGGCGACCTGTCGGGTCGAGGCCGCGATCTCAGCGACCGTGTGTCCTTTGCCGAGCTGCTCCCCGAAGGTCCGGTTCCGTGACAGCGGTGAGCTGCAGGTCGCGACCAGGTCGCCCAGGCCCGCCAGGCCGGAGAACGTGTACGGATCTGCGCCGAGTGCCATGCCCAGGCGGCTCGACTCGGCCAGGCCACGGGTGATCACGGTGGCCGTCGCGTTCGCCCCCAGACCCAGACCGACGGCCATCCCGACCGCCAGGGCGATGACGTTCTTCGTCGCCCCACCCAGCTCGCACCCGACCACGTCGGTGTTGGTGTAGGCCCGGAACCGCGGGGTGTGGCAGATGGCCTGCAAGCGCTCGGCAGTGGCCAGCGACGTGCTGGCCACCACACTGCCCGACGGCTGCCGCTCGGCGATCTCCCGGGCCAGGTTGGGACCGGTCACGACGGCGACCCGATCGGGTTCGATGTCGGCGACCTGCTCGATGATCTCGCTGACGCGCAGCCCCGAACCCAGCTCGATGCCCTTGGCGAGACTGACGATGACCGCGTCCTTCGGGATCGTCCACGTCTCCAGATTCGCCCGCAGCGTCTGCGACGGCACCGCCATCACCACGAACTCGGCACCGTCCATGGCGGCGTGCGGATCGGTGTTCGCCACGATCGACGGCGGCAGCTCGATGTCGGGGAAGTAGTCCCGGTTGCGGTGCTCCACATTGATCAGGTCGGCAACCTCCTTCCGCCTGGCCCACATGGACACCTGCTGGCCGGCATCGCTGAGAACCAGGGCGAAGGCGGTCCCCCACGATCCGGAACCCATCACGGCCACTCGGCTGCTCACGTCGCGGTCTTCCTGTCCTCGGTCGGTCCTGCTGGATCCTGCCCCGCCCGGCGGGGGTCGAAGCGCTCCGGCGGCGCCGGCTCCTGCCGCAGCTCGGCGACCAGCGCGGTGATCGCGTCCATGATCCGGTCGGTGGCCCTGGCGACAGCCTGCGGCGTGATCGGCGCCTCCCGGAGATCGTCCAGCGGCACCGGCGGGCCGGCGACCAGTCGTAGCGTCTTGCGTGGAAGCAGGTGCGGCAGGTGGAGCTCCTTGCCCCACATGATGTCCTGTGCTCCCCACTGCCCGATCGGGATGACCGGGCACGCGGTCTGCAGGGCGATCCTCGCGGCACCGGACTTGGCGACCATCGGCCACAGCTGCTCGTCGGCGGTGACGGTGCCCTCGGGGTAGATGACGACCGCCTTGCCGACCTCGATCGCGGTGACGGCGGCCTGCAGGGCCTGTGCCGCCGAGGCGGTGCCGCGCTCGACCGGGATCTGGCCGCTGGCGGTGATGATCCGGCCGATCACCGGAACCCGGAACAGACTGGCCTTGCCGAGAAAGCGCGGCCATCGGCCGGCGAACGCCACATACTGTCCGACCGCTATCGGGTCGACGTTGGAGATGTGGTTGGCCACGACCAGGATGCCGCCGGTTCCAGGGATGTTCTGCTGACCGCGCCAGTCGCGGAGGGTGATCGGTCGAGCGATCGCGTTGATGATCGAGATGACCGTGATCAATGCCTTCTCGGCGGGCTCGGTGTTGGCCTTGCGCAGACCGCGGGCGGATGACGGCGATCGGCGCCACCTCCCGGGCGGCCTACCGGACTGATCGGTCACCCGCACCTCCATCCGGACGAATTCACCTCACCCTAGAGGATCGTGGCAGCATCGGACGATCATGGACACGATGCCACCACCACAGGTCGGTGACGACCTCGCGAGCTCGCTCGATGAGCGGGTGGCCGCCGTCGTGGCGCTCAAGACGCTACCGGCCGCGAAGTCACGGATGTCCTCGTTGCCGGCGCCGTTGCGGGAGCGGCTGGCGCGTTGCATGGCGATCGACACGCTGTCCGCCCTGGCGCCGGCCGTGGACCAGGTTCTCGTCGTCAGCGACCAGCCCGATCTGCCGGCCGCCCTGCGCCGCGCCGATCTGCAGGTCCGGGTGGTCTCGGAGCCCGATCCCGGCGCCGCCGGTGATCTTGCGCACGGTGGCGGCTCACTCAACCAGGCCCTGGCCCACGGCGATGACCTGCTGCGAGCGGATGGGGTCGCTGTGGTGCTGGCCTGTGTCGGCGACCTGCCCGCACTGCGAACGTCCTCGGTCCGTCGGGTCATCGCCGCCTCCCTCGGCCGGCCCAGGAGCTTTCTCGCCGACCACGACGGTCGCGGCAGCACGATGCTGATAGCCCGCGGGACGCACCTGAATCCGTTGTACGGGCGAGAGATCCGATCCGGCCGGACGAGCGGTTCGGCCCTGCGTCATCAGCGATCGGCCGCCGTGGCGCTGGACCTCGGCGAGCTGCCGGACGCCCGTCGGGATGTCGACACGCTGGCCGATCTCCGGTTCGCGACCCGCATCGGCACGGGCCCGGCGACCGCTCTGCTGATCGACCCGAACACCGCGGAACCCGGACGCTACCTCGCGGTCGAGGTGATCGACCGGGACGAGTCGAGGATCACCGTGCTGGCCCACGGCGTTCCGGAACACCTGTCCGTCCTGGCATACGACGGCGACCCGGCACTTCTCGTGCCGGGTCGCCGTCTGCATGCCGTGCGGGTGGCGGGCGCCATCCGCTGCTGGGCTTGAAACCCTCCGGAAGGAGAGTCGGTAGCTCAGCGCTTGGCGGCCGCCTTCCGGGCCGGAGTCTTCTTGGCGGCAGCTGACGTCTTGGCCGGAGTGGCCTTCTTGGCCGCCGCGGTGGTCTTGGCGGCTGTCGTCTTCTTGACCGCCGCCGTCTTGGTGGCGGGGGCCTTGGTGGCGGGAGCCTTGCTTGCGGAGGCCTTGGTCGCCGTGGTCTTCGTCGCCGCAGCCTTCGCCGGCGCCTTCTTCGTCGCCGCAGCCTTGGCCGGAGCCGCCTTGCTCGCCGGGGCCTTGGCCGTCGCCTTCTTCGTCGCCGGCGCGGCGGCGGCCTTGGTGGCCACCGTCTTGGCCGCGGGGGCCTTGACCGCCGCCTTGACCGCCGGGGAAGCTGCCGCCTTGCTCGCGGTCTTCTTGGCTGCCTTCGGCACCTTCTTGGCGCCGGAGACGTAGGCCTTGAGGTCGGTGCCGGCCCGGAACCGTGGGATCGCCGTGGCCTTGGCCCGCTTGCGCTCGCCGGTCCGCGGATTGCGGACCATCCGGGCCGAGCGATGCACCTTCTCGAAGACGCCGAATCCGGTGATGGTCACCTTCTCACCGGTGGCGGTCTGGTAGGTGATCGTCTGGGTGACGGCATTGAGGGCGCGGGCCGCCTCCGCCTTGTTGCCGTCGAAATGAGTCGACAGCACCTCGATGAACTCAGCCTTGTTCACGGCTTCCCTTCCCTGGGGAGGATGTCAGCAGCCGCAACATACGCCTGCACGGGCCCACGGTAGAGAGTTCTGGCTCCGCAGACAATCACCGGGCGGCGAGTTTCGCCTGAGAACAACGAAAGTTGCCGATTCTGAGGGGGTCGAGACCGATCAGGAGGCGCTGGCGACCTTCACAGGCAGGGTTTTCGGCTTGAACGAGGGCCGATCCGCCTCGTAGCTGTCGATCTCTGCGACGTGCCGCAGGGTCAGGCCGATGTCGTCCAGCCCCTCCAGCAGCCGCCAGCGGGTGTAGCCGTCGATCTCGAACTCGGCACTGAAGCCGTCCGCGGTGACGGTCTGCTCCTGCAGGTCGACGGTCAGCGGCTTGTCCGGGAAGTCCTCGATGAAATTCCACAGCTCCTCGATGATCTTCTGGTCGAGGACCGCCACCAGCAGACCGGCCTTGCCCGAGTTGCCCCGGAAGATGTCACCGAACCGCGAGCCGATGACGACCCGGAAACCGTAGTTCTGCAAGGCCCAGACGGCGTGCTCACGTGACGAGCCGGTGCCGAAGTCGGGGCCCGGCACCAAGATCGTCGCGCCGGCGTACTGCGGCTGGTTGAGCACGAAGTCCGGATCGTTGCGCCACGCGGCGAACAGGCCGTCCTCGAAGCCGGTCTTGGTCACCCGCTTGAGGTAGACGGCCGGGATGATCTGGTCGGTGTCGACGTTGCTGCGCCGCAGCGGCAGCGCCGTACCGGTGTGAGAGCTGAACTTCTCCATGGTGATGGCTCCTGGGATGTCGAGGGGTCAGAGATCGGACGGCGAGCTCAGGGTGCCGCGGACGGCGGTGGCCGCCGCGACCAGCGGTGAGACCAGGTGGGTGCGACCACCCTTGCCCTGGCGACCCTCGAAGTTGCGGTTGGAGGTCGAGGCCGACCGCTCGCCGGGAGCGAGCTGATCGGGGTTCATCCCCAGACACATGGAGCATCCGGCGGCACGCCACTCGGCCCCGGCGTCCTTGAACACGATGTCCAGACCCTCGTCCTCGGCCTGCAACCGGACCCGGGCCGAACCCGGCACGACCAGCATCCGTACGCTGTCGGCGATCTTGTGGCCCTTGATCACGGCCGCTGCGGCGCGCAGGTCCTCGATCCGACCGTTGGTGCAGGAGCCCAGGAAGATCGTGTCGACGGCGATCTCACGCATCGGGGTGCCGGCGGCGAGGTCCATGTACTCCAAGGCCTTCGTGGCGGCGATCCGGTCGTCGGAGTCGGGGAACTCCTCGGGATCGGGCACCCGGGCACCGAGCGGCACACCCTGGCCGGGGTTCGTGCCCCAGGTGACGAACGGGGTCAGCTGGGTCGCGTCGAGGTCGACCTCCACGTCGAACTCGGCGCCCTGGTCCGTCTGCAAGGTCTTCCAGTACTCGACCGCGGCGTCCCAGTCCTCGCCCTCTGGTGCGTGCGGACGACCCTTCACGTAGGCGAACGTGGTCTCGTCGGGAGCCATCAGGCCCGCCTTGGCCCCCCATTCGATGCTCATGTTGCAGATCGTCATCCGGCCCTCCATGGAGAGCGCCCGGATGGCCGAGCCGCGGTACTCCACGATGTAGCCCTGACCGCCGCCGGTGCCGACCTTGGCGATCAGCGCCAGCACGATGTCCTTCGACGTGACGCCGGGTGGCAGCTCACCCTCGACGTTGACCGCCATCGTCTTCGGCTTCGCCTGGGGCAGCGTCTGGGTCGCGAGCACGTGCTCGACCTCGGAAGTGCCGATGCCGAACGCGATCGAGCCGAACGCGCCGTGGGTGGAGGTGTGCGAGTCGCCGCAGACCACCGTCATGCCCGGCTGGGTCAGTCCGAGCTGCGGACCGATGATGTGCACGATGCCCTGGTCCAGGTCGCCCAGGCTGTGGATCCGGACCCCGAACTCCTCGGCGTTCCTGCGCAGCGTGTCCACCTGGGTCCGAGACACCGGGTCGGCGATCGGCTGGTCGATGTTCAGCGTCGGTGTGTTGTGGTCCTCGGTCGCCATCGTGAGGTCGGGACGACGGACCGGACGGCCGGCCTGGCGGAGACCGTCGAACGCCTGCGGGCTGGTCACCTCGTGCACCAGGTGGAGATCGATGTAGAGGAGGTCGGGCTCACCGGCAGCCGAGTGCACGACATGTGCGTCCCAGATCTTCTCGCTCAGCGTCTTCGGCATCGTGGCCGTCATCTCCTCGGTCGGTCTGTCTGTCTGGCTGGGCCCGGGATCATGTCGAGCCGTGCAGCCAAGGGGTCGTTGCCATGGTTCGCCGACGGGGACGTCCGGGTGATTTGCGTTCCAGCATCCGAGACGGCAGTATCAAGGCATGGACAACTCTAGCGGCGTCGGCGTCCTGGACAAAGCCGCTCTCGTGCTCAGCGCACTGGAGACCGGACCCACCACGCTGGCCGGACTGGTGTCGGCGACCGGACTCGCCCGGCCCACCGCCCACCGGCTCGCTGTTGCTCTGGAGCACCATCGACTCGTCAGCCGGGACCTGCAGGGTCGGTTCATCCTCGGTCCCCGCCTCGGCGAGCTGGCCTCGGCCGCCGGTGAGGACCGGCTGCTGGCCACCGCCGGGCCCGTGCTGGCCCGGCTCCGTGACATCACCGGCGAGTCCGCGCAGATGTTCCGTCGGCAAGGAGATGTACGGGTCTGCGTGGCCACTGCCGAGCGGATGTCCGGTCTGCGCGACACCGTCCCGGTCGGCACGCAGCTCACCATGAACGCCGGATCGGCCGCTCAGGTGCTGTTGGCCTGGGAGGAGCCGGAGCGGCTGCAGCGAGGTCTGCGCGGCAGCCGCTACTCCGCGGTCGCGTTGGCCGCCGTACGCCGTCGTGGCTGGGCGCACTCGGTCGGCGAGCGCGAACCCGGCGTGGCCTCGGTGTCGGCACCGGTCCGCTCCCCCTCCGGCAAGGTGATCGCCGCCGTCAGCGTCTCGGGTCCGATCGAGCGACTGTCCCGTCAGCCGGGTCGGCTGCACGCGCCAGCGGTGATCGCCGCCGCCGAGCGGCTCAGCGAGGTGCTGCGCCGCAACGGCGGGGAGTGACCTCTCCCCCGCGTCCCGGCGACGGGCTGACAGACTGGCTCCGATGAGCACCGTCGACGACATGCACCGTCCGGCTCGGGTCGATCAGGCCGTCCTGCGCTGGCGGGCCGACTGGGTGACCCGTCACGGCTATCGCCCGGCGGTCATCGCCTACACCTGCTACGGATCCCCGCGGTGGGTCCGGGTGCTGTGCCGGGTCGTGTTCTCCAGGCGGGGCGTCATCTTCCGTGGTGACCCGACCGGCTCTCGCGGCTGGCGCTCTTTCGTGCTGGTCCCGGTGGAGAACGCCGAGGTCGACATCGAGCTGAACGGTGTGCACCATCGCGTGCGCGCCGATCACGGCGGCGTCGTCGACGTGGTCGTCGACCAGGATCTGACGCCCGGGCGGCACACCATCGCGATGAGCGCGCACGGCTCACCGCCCGTGACCGCCGACGTGTTCGTGCTCGGGGACGAGGAGCGCTTCGGCATCATCTCCGACATCGACGACACGGTGATGGTGACCGCCCTCCCCCGTCCGCTGTTGGCCGCCTGGCACACCTTCGTGGTCAACGAGCACGCCCGGGCAGCCACTCCCGGGATGCCGGTGCTGTACGAGCGGTTGTCGGACGCCCACGACGTGCCCCCGGTCTTCTACCTGTCCACCGGCGCCTGGAACGTGGCCCCGACACTGACGCGGTTCCTGTCCAGCAACCTCTACCCGCCCGGTGCCCTGCTGCTCACCGACTGGGGACCGACCAAGGATCGCTGGTTCCGCAGCGGCAAGGACCACAAGCGCAGCAACCTGAGCCGCTGGGCGAGCGAGTTCCCGCAGATCAAGTGGTTGCTGTTCGGTGACGACGGTCAGCACGACGAGATGCTCTACCGCGAGTTCGCCGACGCGCATCCCGATCAGGTGGTGGCGGTCTGCATCCGTCAGCTCACCCCCGGGGAAGCCGTGCTGGCCGGCAGCTCGTTGCGGGAGTCTCCCAGCCCCGAAGGCAGCCGGGTGCCCTGGCTCTATGCGCACGACGGCGCCGGGCTCGCTCGCCATCTGGAAGAGCTCGGTGTGCTGCCGCCCGAGCGGAGTCCGCAGCGGACCGTGTGAGCCGGGTTCGGCGCAGAGTCTCACACCGCTTCAGCGCTCGCCGTTGAACCAGCCCTTGGGTCCCGGTGCTGTGTGCTGCCAGATGTGCTTGAGCTCCTGGTACTCGGCCAGTCCGCTGGGTCCCAGCTCCCGACCCGTGCCGGACTTCTTGAACCCTCCCCATTCAGCGGCCGGGGTGTAGCAGCCGAAGTCGTTGATCCAGACGGTGCCGTGTCGCAGTGCGGTGGCGACCCGGTCGGCCAGCTCGAGGTCGGCTGTCCTGACTCCGGCCGCGAGACCGTACCCGGTGTCGTTGCCGAGGGCGATCGCCTGCTCGACCGTCGCGAACCGTTCCACGGTGAGGATCGGCCCGAAGGTCTCCTCCCGGACGACGCGCATGCTCCCGGTGGCAGTGGTCGAAGATCGTCGGCAGGAAGAAGAAGCCGCCCGCGAGAGCGGGATCCGCGGGGCGGGTGCCGCCGACGACGAGCTCGGCACCTTCGGACACGCCCAGCTCGACGTAGCGCTCCATCTTGTCCAGCTGGGCGGCCGACACCAGCGGGCCGGTCTCGACCGGCCGAGCACACCTGATCGACCGAGCTCTCCCACTCGGCGTCGGCGAAGACGATGTGCGGGTTCTTCCCGCCCAGCTCGAGCGCGACCTTGGTGACGTGTGCGGCAGCCAGCTGCGCCACGATCTTCCCCGTCTCCAACCCGCCGGTGAAGGAAGAGACGAGATCGACGTCGTCGTTGTCGATCAGGGAGGGACCGAGAGCGGAACCGCTGCCCTGCACGAGGTTGACCACGCCGGCGGGCACCCCGGCCTCATCCACCTTCCAGGACATCTGCAGCGGGCGCGATCAGGACACAGACCCCGATCGGCTCGGGTCTGACCCGACTGATCACCTGCGGGTCCCCGACCTCCACCAGGCGATCGGCGGACGACCCCAGCAAGCCTGCGTAGTAACGGAACACCGCGATCACGTCGTCGATGTCGGTCCTGCTCTCCGCCAGGGTCTTGCCGGTGTCGGCTGTCTCGAGCCGGGCCAGGGACTCCTTGTCCAGCCTCAGCAGGTCGGCGATCCGGTGCACGAGGGCCGCGCGCTCGATCGTCGGGGTCGTCGGCCACGGCCCGGAGTCGGAGGCCGCCCGAGCCGCCGCGACCGCCCGGACGACGTCATCGGGAGTCGCCTCGTCCACGGTGGCGAACACCCGGCCGTCGGCCGGGTTCACGCAGGCGCGTACGCCCTGATCGCCGGAGTGCAGCCACTCGCCCGCGATGAACAGGGTGGGACCCTCGGTCCGCGCCGTGGCGTCGACGGATGTCGTCATGGTCTCGCCCTGGTGGATCGGTGGCGGTCCGCGGTCGTACGGGTCGTCTGTGACCCTACTGGTTCGGGTCGTGCGGACTAGCCGCCGGCGCGCAGGGTGCAGGGGCCGGCCTGGCCGTCCGGGCAGGTCGTGCCGCCCGTGGTCACCCCCAGGTGAGTCGCCGGATAATGGAACGACACCGGGACCTTCGTGCCCGAGTAGCCCAGGTAGACCTGCTGGAAGAGCCCGGTCGTCGTACTGCACTCGGCCTCGCGCATGTCGAGCCCGTCCATGTTGGCCCCGGTGAAGTTCGCGCCCCGGAGGTCGGCCTTGTAGACGCTGGCCGCCGTGTGCGTCACGTCGCTGGAAGGGGTCAGCTGGGTGGCGGTCGACCCGTTGTCCTGGAAGCTCGCCGATACCAGCTGGGCGCCGGCGAACGAGGCAGCCGACAGCTGTGCCCCGTTGAAGACCGCCCCCACCGCGTGGGCGTCATCGAACTTCGCGAAGTTCATCGACGCCCCGACTGCGCTGGCCCGCTGACTCGGGCTCAGCGCGGATGCCGTCACGAAAGAGGAGCCGGAGAAGTCCACCCCGTCGCAGTGCGCCCCGTCGAGGACCGTGTTGAACAGGAACGCGTCGGTGACCATGGCGGCCTCGACCTTGTCCAGATCGAGCATCCCGCCCACCTCGGCCTGCTCGGCGATCAGGTAGGCGCCGTCGAGGTTCGCGAGCGCCAGGTTCGCCCCGACGAGCTTCGCACCCCTGAGCAGTGCGGACCTCAGGACCGCACCCTGGAGATTCGCTTCCTGCAGCTGGACTTCGTACATCCGGGTCCCGACGAAGGAAGCACCGGAGAGGTCTTTTCCCCGCAGATTGAGGCCGGTCGGCAGCAGGGCGTGATCGGCGACGAGCTTCGGGATGCTGGTGGGCAGTCCGGTGATCACCGCATCGGTGAGATCGAGGTAGGTCCAGTCGGCGGCCAGTACCGAGAAGGGGACCACTGTTGCTCGGGCGAACGTCGTGCGGGGACCACTGGAGCGGGCGAACTTCGGCGAGCTGTCGAACTTCGCCGTCGTCAGGTCGACGCCGTCGAACCGGGTGCCCTGGAGGCTCGCGCCGTGCAGGATGGTGCCAGCGAGAAGCGCTCCGGTCAGGTCCGCGCCGTCCAGGTCGGCGCCGGTCAGATTCGTGTCAGTGAGCACGGCCCCCCGCAGCTTTGCCCCCGACAGGTAGGCGCCGGTGAGATCGCGCCCCGTCAGGTTCACCCCATCGAGGATCGCCCCCTCGAGGTGGGCGTGCGGAGAGGCGCCGATCGTGGTGAGGTCCGAACCCGTGAAGTCGGCCTGCGTCCAGGTCTTGGCGGTGCTGAGGTCCAGTCCGGCCAGATGCGCATCGCGCAACGAGGCGCCGGTGGCGTCAGCCCCCTGCAGAGACGTGACACCGACCAGGCTCGCGCCGTTGAGGACGCACTCGCGCAGGTCCGCTCCGGTGAGGTCCAGGCCGCGCAGGTCCCGGTTCGTCAGGTCGGTCCGGTAGCCGGAGTTCGTGATCGTCAGCAGCGCGAGCAGATCTCCGTGCAGGCGCAGCGGGACCGGCGCCGCCGCCGCATCGAGGCTGCCCACCCCGTACCCCCAATCTGTCACATAGGATCCGCCGTTCGCACCGGTGAGGTACTGGCCCAGGTAGGCACCGGCGGTCGCCTGGAGCGAGACTGTCCCCTGCCCCAGGTTCGTGATCCGGTAGGACTGCTCGGGGCCGATCGATCCGGACTCGTAGCCTCCCCCGACCCACAGCAACATCCCGTTCAGCTCACCGTTCTGGATCCGCAACGGGTAGTGCGAGTTCCAGTAGAGGACCAGATCCTGGTTCTCGGGATCGTCCCGCACCGTCGTCTCCAGGGCGATCTCACCGCTGCCGAGGTTCCAGACCGCGAAGTCCGTGCCGTCGTCCGCGCCCAGTCCGACCAGCACGAAGCCGCCGCTGTAGCCGACGTCGTACGGAAACACCTGCACCTGGCCGACACCGTCGACGGAGAACTGCCAGCTCGTGATCGCGCTCATCGTCGTGTCTCCAGATGCGGTTGTGCCTTGGGCGTGGCGGGGAGGTAGGTGCTGAGAGAGGGCTCGGTGCGACCGCCGGGCCCGGCGATCCGCTGGAAGTTCAGCGTGTAGACGTTCCGCCAGAGATCGACGTCGAGGCCGGCGGCCACGAGTCCCGGCTGGTGCAGCAGATGCTGTCCGGTCGGGGTGTAGACGTCGAGGTGGAAGTCCAACGGGTCGTAGCCGTTGCCGGTCTGGCTGAGGAGATAGGCGTAGCCGGCGACGTCGACACTGAGCGACAGGTAGACCACGCTGGTTCCCGCCGGGGCATGGGAGACCAGCGGGAACCAGTACGGGGTCGTGCTGGGAGCGAACGCGGGGACCGGGTGCCCCCCGCGACTGAAGGCCTGGACGCGCTGGTTGCGAGCCTCGAGCACGAGGATCGTCTGGTCGGGCCGGATGCAGGTGAGCGCAGGGGCACCGAGGCGGCCCGGGCCGGTGCCCGGCCCGAGCGGGATGTTGGCCCACGGGGCCTGGGCGTCCGGCATACCCGCGGCGGCGAGCTTGACGATCTGCAGGTTGTCGTAGGCCGGGTCGACGCCGACCACGTACCCGTTGGAGTGGATGGCGAGCGAGGTCGGCAGACTGGCGAAGCGGCCCCAGCTGGTGCCGCGGGCGAGGTCGAACCGCCGTGCGGGGTCGTCGACGGGGACGCCGACGTTGATCACCGGCGAGACCTGACGTAGGTGGAATCCCGTCTCGGCGTCGCCGGTCGGATCCAGGAAGAAGAAACCCGGACCCGCCAGCTGATCCCCACCGCCCGTGGCGGTGCGCAGGTAGAGCAGCAGGGGCGCTTTGGCGTAACCGGCCGGTGCGGTCATGTAGCCGGCCTGCGGCCAGGTCGGGCTGGGGTCCCCGATGGCCTGCCGGAAGCTGATGTTCTGCATCGTGTACAGCTCGGTGGCGGTCCCGACGCTGTCGACCGGAGGAATGTCGAGCCCGGACGCCTCCCAGCTGTAGCCGAGGATGCCGAGATCGTCGCTGAGGGTGATGCCGGCCAGCGCTTCGAGCTGGTGTCCGCTGGGTCCGGTTCCGAGACTCTCGGCTGTGTCGGTCGGCGCGACGGCGGTCTCCTGCCACGCGTACCCGTTGTCGTAGCCGAGCAGCTGGTGGTGTCGATAGGTCGTGTCGGCGTCGATCGGGTAGAGCTTCTGCTGCACGGCGATGTCGACGATCAGAGCCTTCTGGCCCTTGGTGATCTCGTTGACGATCGTCGCCGACTGTCCCTTGCCGACGCCCCAGCCCTCGGCCGAGAACATCGCGACGACGAAGGTGACGTGACCGCCGACCGGGATGTCGTGCCAGTCGATCCTCAGGGACTGTCCCTTGGCCGGATCGAAGGCTTCCTGATAGGTCCGCGTGGTGTTGTCGCTGTACTGCGCGGTCAGGTGCACGCTGGTCGCCGTCGCCGGGAACTCCGAGCCAGTGCCCGGGCTCGTGTCCGGCCTCAAGGTGATGACCGCATCCATGGTCACCTTGAGATCGAACTCGATCACTCGGGGCGAGGCGATCACCTCGCCGATGGTCTGCCCGAGCTGCGCGGCAGCCGCTCCCATGGCCAACGCCTTGAGCGCCCAACCGACGTACGGGATCGCCTCCTCGACCTCCTCGGCTCCGAAGTAGACGGCGAGCGCGGCGGCTACGTCGGAGGAGGTCAGGACCTTGGAGACCAGGGAGTCGGCGAACGAGGTGAGCGCAGCCTTGAGATCGCTGCCCGTGTTGGCCGGGTCGTCGAAGATGTCCTTCGCGACGGTGAAGACCGAGACCGCGGTCGCGCCCAGGAACGGCACGCTCTCGAAGATGTTCTCGAACAGCGTGTTGCTCTCCTCGCCCGCCGTCGAGAGCAGGGCGTAGGTCGGGACCACGAGGTCGATCAGCGCGGTCATCGACAAGCCCAACCAGGCTGCGGTGGGATCCCAGTCGAGCCCTGAGCTGGTGCCGAGGCTGCCCACCATCAGCCGCACCGTGCCGACCGGAACATCGCTGGGCAGCGCGAAGGTGAAGTTCTTCGACGTCGTGGAGACCGGGATCCCCAGGAAGGTGCCCTCCGCTCCCACCGTGCCGCAGAACTTGAGCGTGTTGTCGTGGCTCTCGAGCATCTTGCGCAGCTCCTCGCCGACCTCGGTGTCGAAGAGGTTCAACCAGGCTTGGACGATCGGCAGCATCGCTCCTTTCATCAGCTGCGTCCAGATGTTGTCGTCCACCACGATCGCCGTCCGACCGTCCCCCTCGAGGAAGCTGACGAAGACCGAGAGGTGGCGGACGTAGCTGTTGGTGACCGTGAGGTCGAGCACGAAGTCGTCACTCAGACCGTTGACGGTGACGGAGACGCCGAAGTTGGGCCCGCCGTCGAGGAGACTGATGCGATAGCCGGAGCCGTTGGCGGCGGCGAGGCCGCCGGAGACAGCCGGGTCGGCCATGTCGAGATGGGCGACACCGGGCAGCAGCTTCCAGCGCGCCCCGCTCAAGGTGGCGTCGCTGTAGATCGCCGTCGTCGACTGACCACTCACCGGCGTCGCCGAGTTCTCGACCATGGGGTCGAGCTCGTAGGTGTGGTACTGGGTGCCGTCAGGCTTGCGCACCGGTTGGCCCGACGCGTCCACCAGGGGCTTCGGCACGTTCCACGTGCTCTGCGAGGTCTGGATCGCGAACGTCATCCCCGGCAGGTCGTCGGTCCCCGCGATGTGCTTCAGCACGGTGTCGGCCGTGCTCGGGGTGAGCACCGTGACACTCGGGTTCAGGAAGACCAGAGCCTGCGCGAGGTCGGTGATCGTGAAGGCCGACTTGCCGGGTGCGGCGATCGCGATGAAGGCGAGGGTGGCGAAACCGTTCGCATCGGGCGGACCGAGGACCTGGAGCAGACCGACGACTCCGGGGGTCCTCCGGACGTCGCGGGCCAGATGCGTCGGCGGAGTGGCGCCGTCGAGAGCGGCCTGGCGCAGCGTCTCGGGGGTGTGCCGGTCCAGAGGGTAGGACCGGCCCGCCCAGCGAAGCGTGTAGGCGCCGTCGCGGTGAACCTCCCCCAGGAAGCTCAGATCGACATGCAGGTCGCCCGTTGGCTCGGACGGCTCGGCGGCGACGTCCGGCGACAACACGGTTTCGGCCATGACCACTCCACCCCCGGTGGGAGGCGGCCTCGACCAGGAGGCGCCCATCGAGGACGCCGTGCCCGAGTCGCACAGGGCGGTCGAACGCGTCGCCGCTTCGACCACGTCACCCGGCCGCCGCCGTCCAGACCTGATGACCCAGCAGACGCTAGCGGTCGACGAGATCGTTTGACAACCATACGAAGGAAATGGTGGACGCCGTCGATCAGCCCTGTCGTGGTCGCGGATCGCGGCGCTCGCGACGCCTCCGCGCACACCGAAGATCTCGGTTCTGGTAGCGCCTGGGCGCTCGACGGGCCTAGGTTGCAGAGAGGCGCACAACCGACGCCTCCCCGCGGACTCGACCTCACCGCGAACGATCTGCTGCCGCGATGATCACTCGGCGCCGCTGATCGAAGGGACCTGACCATCATGGCCAATCACGTCTACCGGGTGACCGAGATCGTCGGCACCTCCCCCGACGGTGTCGACGCCGCGATCCGCAACGGCATCGCGCGGGCGGCTCAGACGCTGCACGGACTCGACTGGTTCGAGGTGACGACCATTCGCGGTCACCTGGCCGAGGGGGAGGTCGCACACGTCCAGGTCGGGATCAAGGTCGGGTTCCGTCTCGACGACAGCGATCCCGTGAGCTGACGATCAGCTCAGCCCGGAGACGACCCGGGTGGCCCGATCCTCCTCGGGGAGCATCCGCACGCCCGGGCGAAGTGGGCGTACAGGCCGCTGGACGAGCCGATCCGCGGTGAAGCCGGCCATCGCGGCCACGGGTTGCAGGTCCGGTCGCCCGGTCGTCCGCCCGGGTGCCTAGGCTCGAGCCATGACGACCTCTCCCAAGATCACCATCATCGGCGCCGGTGGCTACGTCTTCCCGTTCCGGCTCATCGGCGACCTGCTCAGCTTCCCGGCTCTGCGCAGCTCCGAGCTGTGCCTGATGGACGTCAACCCCGACAAGCTCGCACCCGTCGCCGAGGCGACCCGCAAGCTGGTCGCGCACCACGGGTTCGACACCGAGGTGGTCGAGACCACCGACCGTCGGGCGGCCCTGACCGATGCCGACTTCGTGATCATCACCTTCCAGGTGGGCGGGGTGGAGTCGTACCGGTGGGACGTGGAGATCCCGCGCAGGTACGGGGTCGACCAGACCGTGGGCGACACCGTCGGCCCCGGCGGCGTCTTCCGGTTCCTGCGCTCGGTGCCGGCGTACCAGGCGATCGCTGCGGACGCCCTCGAGGTGTGCCCGGCCGCTGTCTTCATCAACTACGCGAACCCGATGGCCATGGCCACCGGCTACCTGAACGCGCTCGGTCTGCGGACCGTCGGGCTGTGCCACAGCGTGCAGGGCACCACCCGGATGCTCGCCCGCACGCTCGGGGTGCCGTACGAGGAGGTCAGCTACGTCTGTGCCGGGATCAACCACCAGGCGTGGGTGCTGAGCTTCCGGCGTGGCAGTGAGGACCTCTACCCCCGGCTCCGTGAGGTGATGACCGAGCGGCACGTGGTCGGCCGTTCCGCCGCCGATCTGCTCGGTGATGACGGGGACCACAGCGAGGCAGCGATCGCCGCCAGCACGTACGAGGGCGGCAACGAGCAGGTCCGCACCACGCTGATGAACCACTTCGGCTACTTCGAGACCGAGTCCAGCCACCACGCCTCGGAGTACCTGCCCTACTTCCGCAAGGACCCGGAGCTGGTGGAGACATACCTGCCGGAGCGGTGGGACTACTACGAGATCTGCACGTCACACGACGATCAGGGCGACATCGACACCCAGCTCGCCAAGCTGTCGGCCGATCTCCGGCCCTCGGTCGAGTACGGCGCCGGCATCGTCAACGCGGTGGTCAGCGGCACCCCCACGGTGATCTACGGCAACGTGCCGAACAGCACCGGGCTGATCACCAACCTGCCACCCGAGGCCTGTGTGGAGGTGCCCTGCCTGGTCGACCACAACGGGGTCCAACCGACGGCGGTCGGCGCGCTGCCACTCCAGCTCGCCGCCCTCAATCGCACCAACATCGGCGTCCAGACCCTTGCCGTCCAGGCGGCCCTGACCGGCGACCGGGAGAACGTCTACCACGCCGTCGCGGTCGACCCGCTGACCGCGGCGATCTGCACGCTCGAGCAAGCGCGGTCGATGACCGACGAGCTGTTCGAGGCGCACGACGCGCTCCTGCCGGCCGGCCTCCGCGCCTGACCCGGGGGCACCGGCGACCCAGCGGCGATCTCGGCGCCCGCGGGTGCGAGCATCCGATCATGAGGCCACTCGAGGTGCCGGCGGTCCTGCCCATCGCGGACGGCGTGGTGCTGCGCCCGTTCGACACCGGTGACGTGGCGATGCTGCGGGATCTGGCGACCGACTCCTACGTCCCGCTGATCGGCTCCCTGCCGGCCGGTGCGAGCGAGCAGCAGGCCTTGGACTTCATCGAGCGTCAGCACAGCCGGTGGCGGACCGGGGTCGGCTACTCGTTCTGCGTGGCCGACCTGGCCGGCGGTCGGGCGCTGGGTACCGCCGGACTGTGGCTGGGAGATCTCGCGCAGGGCCGCGCATCGGCGGGGTACACGGTCGCCCCCGGCGCGCGGCGGCGTGGGGTGGCGAGCCGCGCCCTGCGGGCGCTGACGAGCTTCGGCTGGACCCTGCCCGAGCTCTTCCGGATCGAGCTCTACGTCGAGCCCTGGAACGCCGGGTCGATCCGCACCGCCGAAGCTGCCGGCTACGGCAGAGAAGGACTGCTGCGCAGTCATCAACCCATCGCCGGCCGACGTGTGGACATGCTCCTGTACGCCGCCGTCCGCGCCGACGCCCCGGCCGCGAGCGGCCCACCAGCAGTCGACTGACGCGATCCGGTCCGACACCGGACACCGCTCGCTCAGGTGACCGGCAAGCCGCCGGTGACCGCGATCATCTCCGCCGTGATGTAGCTGGACTCCTGGGACGCGAGGAAGACGTAGGCCGGGGCGACCTCGGCCGGCTGCCCGGCGCGTCCCAGCGGCGTGCTCTCACCGTGGTTCTCGGCCCGCTCGACGGGCATCGTCGCCGGGATCAACGGGGTCCAGATCGGCCCGGGGGCAACGGCATTGACCCGGATCCCCTGCTCGGCGAGGTCGTGGGCCAGCGCCTTCGTGAAGTTGTGGATGCCGGCCTTGCTCGTCGCGTAGTCGAGGAGCTCCGGTGAGGGACTCACCGCCTGCACCGACGAGGTGTTGATGATCGTGGCCCCCTGCTTCAGGTGCGGCACGGCCTTCTTGCACAGCCAGAACATCGCGTACAGGTTCGTCTTCATCACCCGATCGAACTGTTCGGTGGTGATGTCGAGGATGCCGCCCGACTGGGCCATCTGGTAGGCCGCGTTGTTGACCAGGATGTCGAGGCCGCCCAGCTCACGCACCGCCGTGTCGATGATCTGTCCGCAGAAGTCCTCGTCCCGGATGTCGCCCGGACAGCGGATCGCCGTACGTCCCGCCGCCTCGACCAGTCGAACGGTCTCCTGCGCGTCGGCTTCTTCGGACTCGAGGTAGCTGAGCACCAGGTCGGCGCCCTCCCGGGCGAAGGCCACAGCGACGGCCCGGCCGATACCGGAGTCCGCTCCGGTGATCACGGCCCGCTTGCCGGCCAGCCGATCACTCCCCCGGTACGTGTCCTCACCGTGGTCCGGTCGGTCCGACATCGAGTCCGTGAGCCCCGGGTGCGGAATCTGGTCGTCCATCGACTCGGGCTGGTCGTACTGGGTGGTGGGATCGGTCGGTGTCGTCTGGTCGGGCTGTTCGCTCATGGCGCCCAGGTACCCCGGAACGCGCGGGGCAATCACGCGCCGGCACGTGGCACCTGACGCCGGGTTCGCCGTCGAGGCTTGACCCGGCCCGAACTGGGTACCTGGTCCGTGCACGTCGATGACGGGCCCCGCTCTCGATCTGCTCGAGGCGGGACTGCGGGACAGCGAAGCGGAGGATGCACGTGAAGGATCGACTGAAGGACCTGTCCGATGCCGGTGTCTCGATCTGGCTTGACGACCTGTCGCGCGAACGGCTGGACACCGGCAACCTCGCTCGGCTCAGGGACGAGAAGTCGGTGGTCGGCGTCACCACCAACCCGACGATCTTCGCAGCCGCGTTGGCCAAGGGGGACGCCTACGATGCGCAGATTCGAGAGCTGGCCGCCACCGGGGCGACGGTCGACGAGGCGATCCGGGCGCTGACCACCGACGACGTCCGCCACGCCTGTGACGTGTTCGCAGGGATCCACGCCGCCACGAACGGCGTTGACGGTCGGGTCTCCATCGAGGTGAGCCCCGGGCTCGCGAAGGACACCGACGGGACCATCGCCGAGGCGGCGGACCTGTGGAAGACGGTCGACCGGCCGAACACGCTGATCAAGATCCCGGCCACCGAGGCCGGTCTGCCGGCGATCACCGCGACCCTCGCCGAGGGCATCAGCGTCAACGTCACCCTGATCTTCGCTCTGGACCGCTACGCGCGCGTCATCGACGCCTACCTCGAGGGGCTGGAACAGGCCGCCGAGAACGGTCACGATCTGAGCGGCATCCACTCGGTGGCCTCGTTCTTCGTGTCCCGCGTGGACGGCGAGGTCGACAAGCGACTCGACGCGATCGGGACGGAGGAGGCGGCGGCCTTGAAGGGAAAGGCCGCCATCGCCAACGCCCGCTTGGCCTACGCGTCGTACCAGCGGAGGTTCGACACCGATCGCTGGCGAGCCCTGGCCACGAAGGGCGCGAACAAGCAGCGGCCGCTCTGGGCCTCGACCGGTGTCAAAGATCCGAGCCTGCCGGACACCCTCTACGTCGCCGAGCTGGTGGTGGCCGACACCGTCAACACGATGCCGGAGAAGACCATGAACGCCTTCGCCGACCACGGCGAGGTCGCCGGCGACACCGTGGCCGGCACCGAGAGCGCAGCCCAGCAGGTGATGGACGCCCTCGCCGCGCAGGGCGTCGCCTTCGACGACGTGGTGGAGGTGCTCGAGCGGGAGGGGGTCGACAAGTTCGTCGCGTCCTGGGACGAGCTGGTGCAGACGGTGCAGGCCGCACTCGACGGCGACGACAAGGAGCGAGCCCGCCAGGACGCCTGACGGAAACCGTGGTTCGTCGGCACGGGGGGGTCGAGCGAGGCGTCGATCAGGTCAGGACCCGCGCGGCGACCGCCGCGTGGAGGGACCGAAGCCGGTCGAGCTGATCGTCGGCCCGGGTGATCAGCTCGGCCACCTGGCTCGTCACGGGCACTCGAGGACTCGCGGCCGCCAGGGCGTACCAGCCGGCACGCTTGGCGTGAACGGCGTCGGTGAGCGCCTCGATCTCGATCAGATCACTCAAGGGGGCCCGACGGATGACGCGACCGTTCGGCTTCAGCCGGCCGACGCGTTCCCCCACCTGCAGGACCACTCCCAGCAACGGGTTGGGGGCCACCCGGACCGACTTCATGATCACCAGAAGACGCTGTCGATCCTCACGGATCGCGTCGCAGAGGTCATTCAGCACCGGCCCGTGGGCCTGATCACGCTGGCTGTGGGCGGTTCGACGGCAGAGGTCGATTCCCGCGCGAGCGGCCGCCTCGTGGTTCTGCAGATAGATCCGTAGCGCCGATGACATGTTCGGACCGTACCCAGCGGCGCAGCCCCGAAACAGGCGAAGCTGCTCGCCTCGGCGAGAAGGCGCTGACGATGATGCGTCGAGGTGTTGCGGGTCGTCCCCCGTCCGCCGACAATGACCAGGACGCCACCCAGTCGAGGAGAACCATGACCGACACCGCTCCTGCTCCGGCCGGCCCTGACCTGGCGGGCATCGAGGCCCGGCGGGCCGAGATCCGAGCCCAGCATCTGCACCCCGCGGACCGACGTCCGCAGTCGTCGGCCCGCGGACTCCATCACACGGCCCTGATCAGCAGCGACGTGGAGCGCACCGTGCGCTTCTACCAGGATCTGCTCGGTTTCCCGCTCACCGAGCTGATCGACAACCGCGACTATCCCGGCTCCTCGCACTTCTTCTTCGACATCGGCCACAGCAACCTGTTGGCGTTCTTCGACTTCCCCGGCCTCGATGTCGGCCCGTACGCGGAAGTGCTCGGCGGCCTGCACCACCTGGCCATCTCGGTGGAGCCGTCGCGCTGGCAGGAGATCATCGACCGCTTCGATGCGGCCGGACTCGAGTACGTCATCCACAGCGGCGTGTCGGTCTACTTCACAGACCCCGACGGAGCTCGCATCGAGCTGATCGCCGACCCGCTCGGCGAGATGTACGGGGAGAAGGTGCTCGGCTGACGGCTGCCCGGCCGACGACCACCCTCAGGTGGCGTCCATAGGATTGTGCGTGTGAGAGTCCACTGGTTCCGCGTGTTCGATCAGGCACTGCGGTCCTCCGAGGTGATCGCTGTCTGGAGGGTGGTCGAGGACCACCTCGAACGACCGTTGACCCGGACCGAGCTGACGGCGGCACGTCGAGCTGCGAACCGCTACGCCGCTGCGAGTCGGATCCGGATGGTGCGGGTGCCGGCTCCGGCCGGCAGTGGCGGTATCCGCACGATCCCACTCCTCGCCCGCTCCGACGCCGACCTGGGCGACATCGAACGACTCACCGCGATCGCGTCCGGGAAGATCGCCGCCGGCCCGCACCGCGGGCGGCCCACCAGAAGTGCCGGTCAGCGGGCCGAGTCTCTGGTCGCCACGGTGACCAAGGCGGCCCGCGGCACGCACCCGCTCCGCACGGGGCGCCTGGATCCTCAGCTCGCCACCGCTCTCGCCGACGACCTCGCCGGGGCGCTCCCCGCCCTGCAGGATCTCGAGCAGCGCCTTCGCCTCCGCGGCGAACGTCCTCGGCGGGTCAAGGGTGCGCCGGCAGCCGACAGCTGAGCCCGGGATCACCTGGTACGAGGCCCTCCGTACGCGTTACTGCGTATGGACGGGTTCCCCTCCAGGGCTGGATGGTCGCCGGATCGGGATCGGCCGACCGCGCTACCGTCGCGGCAGACTGCATTCAGTTGAGGACCATTCGATGATCCGCCGCTGCGGTGCATGTTCCGCCGGGATAAGGGGGAGCCGGACTCGACCTCGAACGAGCCAACCGATACGTGTCCACGGTGCGGCGCCCGCGTGACGGCGTCGATCGACGCTCAGCCACAGCGTCCGTCTGCCGGTGAGTACTCTGACGGTGTCGATGTCGGCTTAGACGGAGGCGGCGGCAACGGCTCGTGAGTCCCGTCCGTCCAGTCGCTCACGCTGCGATAAGAGGCCCGTTCGACGCAGCACGTGACCGAAAGGCTGGAGAAATTCACCTGACTCTCGACCGTGCCGGAGAACGACGGTGCTGCCAGCTCCCGCCGCCAGGCATCCCAGGTACCCCGCGACATTCCCGGATCGTAGGTGCCACCCTGCGCGCCGCCACATCACCACGTGCGAGCTCACCCGGGTCGGGCTGAGAAAAGCCCCTGCAAGTGGGAGGAGCGCAACTTCCTTACCTGCAAGGAATCCGGGCTCTCACGCTTGTTATAGAACGCGTGTTCGAGTAAACTGATCACATGATCGAGGCGCTCTACCGACCAGCCGGCAGCGTCTGCGCTGCAGGTCGCGGTGGACTCCCTCGACGTCGCCGTCGAGCACCTGATCAAGCTCGTCGACGACGGCGCCCTCGGTCGATCTCGGAGCATTCGGACTGGTCGACATGCTGCAGTCGGTGGAACGGGTCCGGAACAAGCTGCCCGTCGTGGACCGGGCCATGATCCAGTACGGGGCCGAGCAAGGCGTGCCCGCCGTGCTGTCGGAGCGGACCATGACCCGGGTCCTCACCACCGGGCTCCGCCTCTCCATCGGGGAAGCGTCCCGCCGGGTCCGAAGCCGCCGACCACCTCGCCGACCGCACCAGCATGACCGGCGAACCCCTCGAACCGATCCGACCCCACCTCGCGGCCGCGCAACGCGACGGTCTGGTCACCCCCGAACAGGTCACCCTGATCGACACCGCCCTCCGCAAGGTCCAACACTGCGACCCCGCCGCCGTCGAAGCCGGCGAACTGCTGCTGGTGCAACAGGCCACCCGGCTCGGCTACCAGGACCTCGACCGGGTCGCCGCCAACCTGATCGAGGCGATCGACCCCGACGGCATCCTGCCCGCCGACGAAGCCGAACACCGTTTGCGCCGGTTCTTCCACCTCAAACACCGCAAAGACGGCTCCTGGGCCGGAGACTTCCGGCTGACCCCCGACGTCGGCCAGAAGCTCGCCGCCCTCCTCGGACCGTTGACCACACCACAGACCACCAGGTTCGACACGGAGTCCGATCCCGACACAGACGAACCAAGCCGCAAGCATGTGGTGGCCGACGAGCGGACCCACGGGCAACGCCAACACGACGCCCTCGCCGCCGTCCTCGACGCCGCCCTCCGCACCGACAACCTGCCCTCAGCCGGCGGCACCCCGACCACCCTGCTCCTGACCATGTCCTGGGAAGACTTCCACCGCGAGCACGGCATCGGCAGCTACGCCGACGGCACCCCAGTCTCCGCCCGCACCGCCCGGCTCCTGGCCGACCAAGCCGACATCGCGATCTGCTTCAAGAACGCCAAAGGCGCGGTCCTGGACCTGCACCGGACCCGCCGGATCGCCAGCCCCGCCCAAACCCTCGCGCTGATCGCCCGCGACGCCGGCTGCACCTTCCCCGGCTGCCAGGTGGCACCCCAATGGTGCGAACGGCATCACGTGATCGCCTGGTACGACGGCGGCCCCACCAACCTCGCCAACCTGACCCTGGTCTGCTCCTACCACCATCACCAGTTCGCCCAACGCGGCTGGCACTGCGAGATCAACCACGACGGCCTCCCGGTCTGGATCCCACCCACATGGATCGACCGACACCAACGACCGATCCTGAACGCCCGCATCACCATCAACAACTGGGACCCCCAAGACCCCCTCGACTTCAACCAACCCCTTGCGAATGCGGTGGAGCCACCACAGCCACCCGACTGACCACGATCCTTACCCCAAGATCATCCGACGACGACGACCGCCACAGCACCGTGCCTGCGAGCGGTCGTTCGCCCTGCCCAGGGCGGCTCTAGCGCGACGAGCCCCATCCGGCGGTGATGCGGATGACGTAGGTCGCGGTCCGTAACGACGTCGGTGCTGTGTCGAGGAGCCATTACTGGCCGATGCCATCGAAGATGGCGGTGACGGGGCGGACTTCGATGGAGATCTCGGCAGGGTGGACGGGGCAGAACGCCTCGGCGGACATGGTGGTGAAGAGCTCGAGCAGGCCACGATTGCTCACGTTGGCGGCCATCACCTCCGGCGGCCGGCGGAAGTAGTCCCGTGTCACATCGGTGAGCTGCGCTTCGACCGTGCGGCTATCCCGGTCATCCAGGACTGCCATCAGCGGCCCTCTTGCTGCCGACACCGCAAGCCCCATTCACCGCGCATCGCCTGGCCGAGTCGCTGCAGGTGGCCGGCTCGCCGATGGTAGCTGTCGACTGCGTCCGCCCGATCGAGGTGGGTCGGACTGCGCCGCCCGACGCGTCTCTGGCCGACCCACTGACCAAGCTCATGAGCTGGAGGATGGTGACGACCTCATGATCACGCCGGACGCCCTGTGCTCACAGCCCGCAGGTGGTCACCGGCGAAGCCCGATCCGGAGGACAGCAGGGTTGACTGGACAGGCCAGCGCAGTGAACGGAGCCTGAGACCCAGGCACACCGGGACGGTACTCAACCGAGAGTGATGAGGGCGTCGCAACGCTCGAGCAGGACGTCGTCGGTCGTGGCCAGCAGGATCGCGCAACCCTCGTCCTGGACCGCTCCCAGCACCTCGTCCACCAGCACGACGCTGTCCGGATCGAGCTCACTCGTCGGATGGTCGAGGACCAGCAACGACGATCGAAGCACCAGCGCTCGACCCAGTGCCACCCGCTGCTGCTGTCCACCGGACAGCTGCTCGACCAGGTTGTGCCAGGTGGCCGGGGACAGAGCCAGGTCCTCCAGCTGCTCTTCGGCCCGTCGAACGGACTCCCGGCTGCCCGGCTGATCGGCGGCGAGCATGCTGACCAGCAGGTTCTCGACCGCGGTGAGCGTGCCGATCAGTCGGTGGTCCTGCCCGAGATAGCCCACCCGCAGTGGCGCTGGCACAGTGCCGAGCAGGTGGCCGTCGACCGCGATGGTGCCGCTGACCGGCGTCCGCAGACCCGCCACTGTCGACAGGACGGCGGTGACGTCGGCGCTCGACGGTCCGACCACACCGATCCGCTGACCGGGTCGTAGATCGACATCGAGCTCGGTGACGACGTCGCGCTCAGACCCCGAGGACGTGTCGCGGACCCGGAGTCCGCGCACCGCCCCACCTGTACGAGGGGCCATCGTGCGTGGCGCACCGCCGGCAGGGGTCTTCACGAGAGCTCGCCCGAGTCGGGAGCGGGACGACGCCTGATGGTGATCACGTCCACCGACGCCTCTTCGACCGCGACGGTCGAGCCGGCCGGCCAGCCGGCCAGCAGCTCTTCCGGCAGCTGAACCGATCCGTCGGCACCGATGACCGCGTACTGCTCGTGCCGATGTCCCTCCGCCCCCACGCGTCCGTCCCGCATCCGGACCATCCGCTGCATCCGGTGCGCGACGTCCTCGTCGTGGGTCACCATCAACAAGGTGGTGCCGGCCGCGGACGCGGTTCCCACCAGTGTGTCCAGCAGCCGCTCGCGGGCGTCGTCGTCGAGCTGGCTGGTGGGCTCGTCGACCAGCAGCAGCCGAGGACCGCCGGCCATCGCCACGGCGAGGGCCGTGGCCTGCTGGTCAGCACGGGCGAGCGCACCGACAGGGCGCCGTTCGTCGGCCAGGCCGGCCGCGGCCAGCGCATCGGCACCGGGATCAGCGGCTCGGCGACCCCCATGGCTTCTGTCTCGTGCGCGAACCCGTCCGGCGACGAAGCGGACATTCTCCGTCGGGCTCGCGTACGGAAGCAGGTTGGCCACGGCGCCCTGCATCATCAGTCCCAGACTCGAGGCCCGGTAGTCGTACAGCTGCGCCTCGGTGAAGCGGGCGATGTCGGCACCGTCGACGAAGACCGCACCCGCCGACGGTCGCCGCAGACCGGCCACCACGCTCAGTAGGGTGGACTTGCCCGAGCCCGACGGTCCGAGCAGGGCGACCCGCTCGCCGGGCGCAACCGTCAGATCTACCCCTCGCAGCGCCGCCACGTCGGTGCCGGCGACGCGGTAGACGTGCACGACTCCGACCGTACGGACCTGTGCTCCCGGGCTCATCGCAGCCTCCGGGGTCGGATCTCCGCCAGGGCACCGAACACCGCGATGATCATGATCACCACGATGCTGCCGGCACCGATCGCGGCGATCGGCCACCAGTCCAGCCTCAGATCCAGCGGTGGCCCGGGGGCGGCCAGGTCGACCAGCGGCAGCCGTGGTGCCGCCATCGCCGCGGCGACCGCCCCGCTGAGCAGACCGACCAGCACGCCGAGCACGGACGGTACGGCGATCTCCACGGCGACCAGACGCCGCAGCCGCCTCAGGCTGACCCCGCCCTCGCGCAGCACCCGCCAGTCATCCCCGCGACGACCCGCATCCGACCAGCGCGCGGCGACCAGAGCCAGCAGGGTGAGCAGCAGCGCGGCTGCGCTGATGGTCACCGCGACCGCAGCTCCCCGGGTCGTCGCCTGGTTCTCGAGCACGGCGCGTTGGTCGGCCACCGTCTCGCGGGCCTCCACCCGGAGACCGGCGGCCACGAGACGCTGCTCGATGCTCGCCGGGGCGCCCGGAGCCAGCCACACCTCGTCGATCGTCAGACTCCGGGCCGGGTCGGACAGCCCCTGGGCGTTGCTCAGGTCGACCAGCACGCCGTTGTCGAGCGAGCGGGGCAGGATCGAGGCCTGCCCGACGATCAGGACCTTCTGCTGCTGCCCGTCGAGACCGGCGCCGTAGCCGACCCGCTGCTGACCCGGTGCCGGCTCCACCGAGGTGCCGGGGGCCAGCAGAACGGGCAGCGGATCCGCCGTGTCCGTCGGTGACATCGAGGTCAGCCCGGATCCGGCGTCATCGATGGCCTCGACCCCGAGACCCGCCGGCCCGGGCACGGGGAGCACGTTCGAGATCTCCTGGGGGAGGGTCTGGTTGACCGACTGCTCCCGCCACCGTTCTGGGGCACGCAGCCAGGCCTGCGACGCCGTAGCCGACTGTCGGTCGGTCGCCATCGAGGTGATCGTGAAGCTGGCCTTGTACGGCTGGTTGGTCCCCGCCCGCAGACCGACGGCCACCAGCCGGCAACCCTCCGCGCACGGCAGGTCGGCGGACAGCACCTGGTCCACGGCTCGGCTCGAGCGCTCGAGCCGACCGAGGTCGACCGTACGCCACGCTCCCCCGGTCTCGACCGTGATCACGAGCTCCGGCGGCGGTGGTGGGTCGACCGCGTTCGGCGCATCGGGATCGGGCAGCGGCCTGGCCGTGAGGAGCACATCGGCCAGGTCGACCTCGAGCTCGGTGCCCAGCAGCACGATGGCGGGAGTGACGTCTCCGCGCAGCGCGGTGGCCACGTCCGGGACATTCGCCCACTGCGACGACCAGGCGCTCACCGCGTCCAGCCGAGTGGTGTCGACCGCGACCACGCGGGACGGTCCGCTGTAGTCGCCGACCGCGGTGTCCTTGACCGCCATGGCGTACCGGCCACTCGGGTCGGCGGCTCGCACCGTCTCCAGCAGATCGCCCCCACGCGGGACGGAGACCGTGAGCAGCGTCGAGGCGCCGATGCCGACGTCGGCCCGCAGACCCTGGTTGCGCAGCGAGAGCGCCAGCACCTGGGTGGCGAAGATGCTCAGCGCCACCCCGATGGCGATGATCATGGCCGGGTTGAGAGCCGATGGGCTCCGCGCCGCATGCCGACCCACCACCAGGGCGGAGAGGCTCCGGGGCGGCCGGGTGGTGATCCGGCGCACGGCGAGCACGGCGCCGCGGACGGCGAGCATGGCGACCGCCAGGGCCAGCAGACCCGGAGCCAGCAACCCCAGCTGGGTGCCGTTCGAGCTGAGCAGGCCACCACTCAGGAGCTGGTAGACGCTGGCGGCCGCCAAGACGAACACCACCGCGTGGACCACCGCCCCGAGCACGCCGAGTCGGCGCGCCTCGGCCTGGGTCTGGATCAGGTCGGCGAGGGGCTGCCGCAGACTGCGCAGACTGACGGCCACCAGGGCGCCCACCGCGAGCACGGTGGCGCCGACCGCCGAGGCGATCACCGGCCACCGCCACGGTTCGACCGGCGTACCGGGCCGTAGCGTGAGACCCACACCGGTGCGAGCGACCACGATGCCGGCCAGGAAGCCGACGGGCAGGCCGAGCAGCAGCGCCACCATCGGCTCGGTGTAGATGGAGCCCAGCCAGCGGCGCCGGGGCACCCCACGCAGGCGACCGACACTCCACTCGGCGGCCCGGGCACGGCCGACCCGCTGCACCACGATCACCAGGGCGAAGATCGCGAGGAACAGGGCCTGCACACCGGTGACCAAGATCAGGACCTGCGCGGCTCGAGCCTGGGTGTCGACCCGCTTCAGGATGTCTGGGAGGTCCGCTCGCAGTGCGAGCAGTCGGTTGGCCTGGTTGACCGCCGCCTTGGTCGCGTCGATCGAGGACTGCAGGGCGGGTACGTCGGCGAGCCTGAGATCGGGCTGCAGCGTCTCCCGCGCCGTCACCACCACCGGGAGCGGCAGCTTCTCCGACTCCGCGGCCGGCATCACCAGCGGATCGCTGTCGATCCCGGCCAGCACCCCCTGCGTGGTCCCCGGCCGGATCAGACCCGCCGGTTCGGCGGACGCGACCGGGTCGTAGATCCCCACCACGGTGACAGCGGCGTCGTCGGCCCGGGCCAGGCTGAACCTGATCTTGTCCCTGATCTTCACCTGCTGGCGCTCGGCGTCGACGCTGCTGATCATGACCTGGTTCTTGCCCGTCGGACAGGCACCGGCGGTGATCAGGTAGGCGTCGCAGCCCTCATCGATCGCGGTGACCTGCGCGTTCGTGCCCACGGAGCTGCCGCGGACCCGCCAGATGATGATCAGGGTGGAGCGGATGAGGATCTCCGGCTGCTGCCAGAGCGCGGCACCGTCACCGGTGTGGCCCGCCGACAGTGCCTCCAGCACCTGAGCCCGAGCGTCGTCGTACGGTGCTCCGGCCTCGACCTCGGTGCTGACGGTGACAGAGGTGCCGGAGAGACCCGCGTCGTCCAGGGCGTCGGAGAGGGCGGCCTGGTCGACTGCCCGCACCAGGAGCGGACCGAGCATCGACGTCATCACGGCCACGCTCGTCATCAGACAGAGCAGGACGACGGAGCTCGGCCGCTGCCGGACGCTGCGTAACCAGAGTGCGGTCACGATCGTCTTCGACCCTCCTGCTGGACCGATCACGGTCCCGACTCGTCGGACCGACCGAGGGAGCCGGGCGGCTCGGGCATGCTAGCCAGCGAATCTGTGAGAGCACGAGGACTGCCCGGGCGGGTGGCCCCCACTGCAGGCTCGAGGCGTGGCCATGGTGCAAGGTGGGCAGCGTGGCGACATCCGACGACGGGGGCGTGGTCGCGCGGCGAACCCGGCACGCGAGCTGGAGCCTCGTACGCGAGGGCGTCACGGTGGCCACGGCAGCGGCGGTCTGTCGGCCCGACCGCCGCTGGTTCGTCTCCGTGGACGCCTGGCGGACCGAGGACACCGAGCCCCTCGTGCACGCGATGATCACCGATCTCGGTCACGACCTGCACACCCGCATCGACGGCTCGGATGACGACGCCATCGAGCTGTGGAGCCGGTTCGGTTTCCTGCCGGAGCGCCGCGAGCTCGAGTTCATCTTCTCCCCCGATTCGGCCCGTACCGGTCTGCAGGACGTCGCGGTGCCCACCGGCCTGACGCTGCTGTCAGCCGCCGAGGCGGACGAGAACGAGCTCCGCCGTCTCGACGACCGGCTCCGCGACGACGTGCCCGGCACCGACGGCTGGGTCAACGACCCGGCCGAGTTCCATGATCACACCTTCGACGAGTCGCACGTCGAGCCGGGAACGTACCTGGTCGCCCTGGACCCTGAGAGCCGCCGCTTCGCCGGACTGGTACGGATCTGGACCGGCCGCAACCACGCCCGACTGGGCCTGATCGGCGTGGCGCCGCCGTATCGACGGCGCGGCCTGGCCCGCGCCCTGCTCGCCCACGCACTCCACCCTGTACACGAACGGGGCATCACGGTGGTCACCGCCGAAGCGGACGCCGCGAACCCGGCGAGCCTCGCGCTGCTCCGGGGACTGGGCAGCGTCGAAACGGGCTCCGCCGTCGTTCTCCGCCGGTCGATGATCAGTTGAAGTCGTTCGGGTGGGAGCCGAGACGGTTGTCGGCGTTCACCCCGGAGATGGCAGTGACCTGCTCGTCGGACAGCTCGAAGTCGAACACCTCGAAGTTCTCCCGGATCCGCTCGGGCGTGACCGACTTCGGGAACACCACCCGGCCCAGCTGCAGGTGCCAGCGCAAGATCACCTGCGCCGGTGAGCGACCCACGGACTCGGCCACCGTGCGGACGGTCTCGTTGTCCAGGTCGGCCGACAGACCGAGCGGGCTGTACGCCTCCGTGATGATCCCGAGGTCGTCGTTGACCGCGATGATGTCTTCCTGGGTCAGCGTCGGATGCACCTCGATCTGGTTCACCGCCGGCACCACGGATCCCTCCGCGATCACGCGCCGCAGATGCTCCTCGGTGAAGTTGGAGACCCCGATCGAGCGGGACAGCCCTTCGGCCTGCACCCGCTCCAACCCGTGCCAGGCCGCCACGTAGTTCTCGCGGGCCGGCGTCGGCCAGTGGATGAGGTAGAGGTCGACGTAGTCGAGACCGAGCTTGCCGAGGCTGGTGGTCGCGGCCCGGACGGCGGCGTCGACGCCATGGCTGTCGTTCCACAGCTTGGTGGTGACGAACAGCTCGTCGCGGGGGACGCCCGACTCGGCGATCGCCGCACCGACCCCCTCCTCGTTGCCGTAGATCGCCGCCGTGTCGATGTGCCGGTAGCCGATCTCCAGGGCCTTGGCCACCGAGGCGACGATGTCCTCGGTCGAGACCTGCCAGACTCCGAAGCCCAGCTGGGGGATGCGGTGGCCGTCGTTGAGGGTCAGCGTCGGTACAGACATGAGCACTCCTGCGATCGGGGTCGGGGGCCTGCTCACTGACGAGCACGGCCGTCCGACAGGTTACCCACGTCGAGCCGAGACCGGCCGGGGCGGCGTGAGTATGGTCGCGGGGTGGTCGACGTCCCCGCTGCGCTCCGCGCCCAGGCCGAGGGACGACCGGCCTGGGACGCCTGGCTGGCCCGAGCACCTCGGCTCAGCGACGACCTGATCACCGAGTGGCGACTGCGGATCGACGGGCCGACGCTCTCCGGCAACTGCGCCATGGTCGTGCCGGTGCGCACCGACGACGACCGTGCCGGAGTGCTGAAGCTCGGTTGGCCGCACTGGGAGGCCGAGACCGAGCACCTGGCCCTGCGCGCCTGGCAGGGTGACGGCGCGGTCGAGCTGTGGCGGGCCGACCCGCGGCGCTTCGCGCTGCTGCTGGAGCGGGCTCGCCCCGATCGGGACCTGCACGCTCTCGACGTGCTCGACGCGTGCGAGGTGGTGGCTCGGCTGTACCAGCGGCTCCACCGCCGGCCGCTGCCCCAGCCACGTCGCCTCGGCGACCTGTGCCGGGAGTGGGTCGATCGACTGCCCCCGCTGTTCGGGGCCAACCTGATCTCCCGCCGTTTCGTCAGCCAGGCCGAGCGCCTGATGCGGGACTTCGCCGACGACCCACGCACCGATGCGGCCCTCATCCACAGCGACCTGCACTTCGCCAACGTGCTCGCCGCCGACCGCGAGCCCTGGCTGGTGATCGATCCCAAGCCGCTGTCGGGCGATCCGGCCTACGAGGTGGCCCCGTTGCTGTGGAACCGGTGGGAGGAGGCGATGTCGGCCGCCTCGCCGCGGCAGGCGCTGCTGGACCGGCTGTTCACCGTGGTCGACGTGGCCGGGTTGGACGAGGACCGGGTCCGGGACTGGATCGTCGTCCGGGAGGTGTGCAACGTGCTGTGGACCTTCGAGGAGCACGTCCGCGACGGTACGTCGATCCAGCAGAGCTGGGTGACGGCGGCGACCACCGTGATCAAGGCCGTCCAACGATGAGGGCTCGGGGAAACCTAGGATCTCCTGCGTGACCCGCATCGCCGTAGCCGCCGACGTCCTGCCCGAGGTCCAGTCGCTGATCGATGAGCGACCGGACTCCAGAGCCGCGGACCAGGTGGACGAGACCCGAGCCTCCGCCATCCAGCTGATCGACATCGAGGGCGAGGAGATCGCCGCCGCCGACGGTGCACTGCGCTGGGGGCTTGACTCGAACGCCTTCGACGCGTTCCTCGCCCAGGCCCCGCGGCTGCGGTGGCTGCACAGCCCGGGGGCCGGCGTCGAGGGCTGGCCGTTGACCGAGATCGCCGAGCGCGGGATCACCCTGACGAACGCGGCCGGCGTGTACGCGATCCCCATCGCCGAGTGGGTGCTGGCCACGATGCTGGAGATCGTCAAGCGGATCGACGAGGTCAGGGCCGGACAGCGCGAGCGGCGTTGGGTGAGCGACCTCCCTGTCGGTGAGCTGTACGGAAAGACGGTCCTGCTGCTCGGCAGCGGCGGCATCGCCCAGCAGGTGGCGGTTCGCGCCGCCGCGTTCGGGATGCGCATCCTGGTCTCCAACCGGAGCGGCCGGCCGGTCGAGCTCGCCGAGCGCACGGTCAGCGGCGACGGCTGGCGAGCCCTGTTGGCCGAGGCCGACTTCGTGGTCTCGACGCTGCCCCTGACCACCGAGACCACCGCCCTGATCGGTGCCGCCGAGCTCGCACAGCTCTCGCCCGCCGCCTGGGTGATCAACGTCGGTCGCGGCGGCACGATCGACCAGGACGCGCTGTTCACAGCCCTGGCGGACCACCAGATCGGCGGCGCGGCGCTCGACGTGTTCGCCACCGAACCCCTGCCGCCCGACTCACCGGCGTGGGACCTGGGCAACCTGATCATCTCCCCGCACATGTCCGGCTCGTCCGACGCCAGTCAGCGTCGGAGCCTGGAGCTGTTCGCCGACAACGCGCTCCGGTTCAGCGCGGACCAGCCGTTGCTCAATGTGGTCGACCTGACCGCGGGCTACTGACCGGATGACATGCTCGACACCATGACCGACACCGCCGCCCGTGCCACCGAGCTGAAGCGCCTGCACGCCGCACCCGAGCTCTTGACCGTGATCAACGTCTGGGACGTCGTCTCCGCGCGAGTCGTGGCCGACGTTCCGGGAACGACGGCGCTGGCCACCGCCAGTCACTCGATCGCCGCCTCCCGCGGCTACGAGGACGGGGAGAACATCAGCCTGGACGAGATGATCGAGGAGTGTCGGCGGATCGCCGCCGCCGTCGACCTGCCGGTCAGCGCCGATCTCGAAGCGGGCTACGGGAATGCGGCCGAAGCCGTCCGCCGGGCGATCGGCGTCGGCATCGTCGGGGCCAACATCGAGGACCAGCTGAAGCCGTTGGCCGAGGCGGCCGCACAGGTCGAAGCGATCATGGCCGCCGCCGCCGCGGAAGGCGTACCCGACTTCGTCCTCAACGCCCGGACCGACGCCTTCCTGCGGGCCGGCGATCGGGACCCGGCCGAGGTGCTGGCCGACGCCACCCAGCGCGGCCGAGCGTTCCTGGACGCCGGCGCCCCGGTGGTGTTCGTGCCGGGCAAGCTGGACGAGGCCCAGATCGCCCATCTGGTCGACGCCTTCGGACCGCGACGGCTCACCCTGATCGGGGTTCCCGGCAGCGTCCCGTTGGCCCGGGTCCAGGAGCTCGGGGTCGCTCGCGTCTCGTACGGTCCCTGGTCACAGCGGGTGGCGCTGACCGCGCTCGCGGATCTGGTCCAGGGCGTGCACGAAGGTGGCGGACTGCCAGCGGGCACCCGTGCCCTGAACTGAGGTGGACCTCCCGGCTCACCGACACGTTGACCAGCGCGTCGGTGCCAGACCATCATCGACCCTGTCGAGAAGGCGATCGTCGTCGGTGAGGGGTGGGACATCGAGCATCCGTTCCGGGCCGCCGGCTGGATGGCGGTCTATCTGCTGCTGGCCGTCGCACCCCTGGTGCTGAGTCTGATCAGCCTGGATCCGGGTCGAGGCTTCTGGGTGAATCTGTCGGTCGCGCTGGGCTTCGTCGGACTCGCCCTGATGGGTCTGCAGTTCGTGCTCGCGGCCCGCTTCGTCCGAGCCACGACCACGTTCGGCATCGACATCGTGCTCCAGGTCCATCGCCAGATGACCGTGATCATCACCGTCTGCATCCTGGCCCACCCGATCGTGCTGATGCTGTGGGACCGCCGCTACCTGGCGCTGCTCGACCTGGTCACCTCACCTCTCCGGGCCAAGTTCGCGGTCGCCTCGGTGATCCTGTTGTTGATCTTGATCGCCACCTCGATCTGGCGTCGGCGCCTCGGGATCGGCTACGAGGTCTGGCAGGTGCTGCACGCCGCGCTGGCGGTGCTGATCGTGGCCACCGGTCTGACCCACGTGCTGCTGATCGGCTACTACGTCCGCGAACCGTGGGAGCGAGCCCTGTGGATCGCCTACTCGGCCGCCTTCGTCGGCATCGTCATGTGGGTCCGGGGCGTCCGGCCGCTGCTGCGCTGGCGCCGTCGGTGGACGGTGGTCGAGGTCCGCGAGCAGCCCGGCGGACACACGGTGGCGCTCCGGCTGCTCGACCCGGGATCGTACGGTCCGCGCGGGTTCCGGTTCCGGGCCGGCCAGTTCGCCTGGATCAACACCGGACGGCTGCCCTTCGCCATGAACTACCACCCGTTCTCGATCTCGTCGTCCGCCGCGACCACCGACCTGGTCGAGTTCACCATCAAGACCGAGCGCCGCTGGACCCGTACGGTGCACGACCTGCGGCCCGGTCAGACGGTGTACCTGGACGGCCCGTGGGGGCACTTCACCCTCGACCGCCACCAGGGCCCTGGGTTCGTGTTCATCGGCGGTGGCGTCGGCGTCACTCCCCTGCTGTCGATGCTCGCGACCCTGGCCGATCAGGGCGATCCACGTCCCTGCTGGGCGATCATCGGCAACCGCCGCGACGACCAGATGATGGGTTATGCGGAGCTGAACGCGCTGGCCGAGCGCATGCCCCTCGAGGTGATCGCCACCGCGTCCGACCCCGGCGACGCCTGGACCGGACACCGCGGTCGGGTGAACGCGCAGCTGCTCGACGACGTGCTGCCGCCCGATCGGCGTCGGCTGCAGTACTTCCTGTGCGGCTCCGACGCGATGATGGACGGGGTCGAGCGGGCACTGGCCGAGCTGGGCGTTCCGGCCGAACACACCCACTCCGAGCGATTCGCGATGGTCTGAGCCATGCGCCGCCAGCTGACGTTCCGCTTCGTTCTCGTGATCTCCGTGATCATCCTGCTGGCCTGCGTGGGATGGGCCGTGCTGGTGCAACGGGCCGTTCCCGACGCCTGCAGCTACGACCCGCCGCCGACCAACGCGCAGTACCTGCACTGTCCGTGACCATGATCACCAGAGAGTGAACGAGAGCATCGACGCGCGGCTACCCGGTCGTGATCACCATGAACCAGGTGGCCGGTGACACGTACTCGGCCGGCAACCGGTTCACGGCCCGAGCGAGGGACACACCCGAGCGGGTCGGTGGTGGCCGAGTGGCTCGTCCTACAGTGATCTCGTGCCCCGCCATCCCCGGTCCGACCGCGACACCGCGGCCGGGACGGACCCCGATCAGCTGGTGGCCCCCTGGTTGCTCACCAAGTCGGAGCGGGCCAACGACCAGACCGTGCTGGACGACGCGCACCCGGGTGACCAGGCGTGGTCGAAGGGCAACCACGTCCGCCCGCTGGTGCACGGCGCCACGTACTTCGCGGAGCTGCAGGAACGGATCGAGGCGACCCGGTCCGGGGACCTGATCCTGTTCACCGACTGGCGCGGGGATCCCGACCAGCAGCTCACCGACGACCCGGAATCGACAGTGGTCCACCTCCTGGGTGCGGCCGACCGTCGTGGGGTCGACGTCCGTGGGCTCATCTGGCGTTCGCACTGGGACAAGCTGTCGTTCTCCGGCTCCTCCAACCGCCAGACCGGGGAGCAGCTGCAGGCGACCGGTGCCGAGGCACTGCTCGACATGCGGGTCCGCACCGCCGGGTCCCACCACCAGAAGCTCGTGGTGATCCGCTACGACGGTCGGTCGGAGCTCGATATCGCCTTCGTCGGCGGGATCGATCTGTGTCACTCACGTCGCGACGACGCACGGCACCTGGGTGACCCCCAGGCCCTGTCGATGGCGGCGGCGTACGGTCCGCACCCGGCCTGGCACGACGTCCAAGCCGCCATCAGCGGGCCGGCGGTGCACGATGTGGAGACGGTGTTCCGGGAGCGGTGGATGGATCCGACACCGTTGAGCAGGAGTCCGCTGCGACGGCTCAGCGACCGACTGCGCGGCAACGACCTGTCCCCCGATCCGCTGCCCCCGCAGGCCCCGGCCCCGGCACCGGTGCCCGGCGGCACGCACGTCGTCCAGCTGCTGCGCACGTACCCGAATCTGCGACACGGCCGCGACTACCCGTTCGCCCGCGGCGGCGAGCGCAGCGTCGCCCGGGGTTACACGAAGGCCCTCGAGCGGGCCGAGCGGCTCATCTACGTCGAGGACCAGTACCTGTGGTCGACCGAGATCGCCGTGACGTTCGCCGATGCCCTCCGCCGCCGCCCGGAGCTGCGGGTGATCGCGGTGCTGCCGCACCTGCCCGACCAGTCCGCGCCGCTCACCCGCGTGCCCCAGGAGCTCGGCCGGCACGACGTCGTCACCCAGCTCCTGCGCGCCGGTGGAGACCGGGTGGCCATCTACGGCATCGAGAACCACCAGGGTCTACCCGTGTACGTGCACGCCAAGGTCTGCGTGATCGACGACTGGTGGGCGACCGTCGGCTCCGACAACTTCAACCGCCGGTCCTGGACCCACGACTCGGAGCTGTCCGCGGTGGTCGTCGACACCGTGGGCGGCGACCACAGTGCGTACGCCCGGCGACTCCGCCTCACCCTCGGTGCCGAGCACCTCGACCGCCGACTCGGTCCCGACGACTTCCCCGGTGACATCTCCGCCCTCGAGCCCGGCCGCTCCCCCGACGCGCTGGGCGATCAGCAGCTCCGCGAGGTGATGGCCGACTGCCTGGATCCCCGGGACATGTTCGACGCCTTCGCGGCGTCCGCCACCGCTCTGCAGGAATGGCACGACGGCGGCCGGCGGGGTGAGCGGCCCGCGGGTCGACTGCGGCCGCTGCGGCGCGTCCACCTGTCGAAGCTGACCCGAGCCTGGGCGACCCCCGTGTTCCGCACCGTGCACGACCCCGACGGACGGCCCCGGGCCCTGCGTCGGCGCAAGAGCTACTGACGGGCCTGATCGCCGGTGGCGGTCCGGTTCAGGTCAGCGGAATCAGTCCCGGGCGGAGGGGAGCCGGCCGCTGGACAGCAGCTGCTCGGCGACGGTGCCGATCTTGGTGCGCCGCTCGCGGGCAACGCGGCGCAGGCCGGTGAAGGCGGTCACCGAGTCGACCCCGTTCTGGGCCATCAAGTAGCCGACGGCCCGTTCGATCACGACCCGGTAGTCCAGGGCGTACTGGAGCTGACCGGCGAGCTCCCCGGCCGTGTGGGCGCGCAGCGCCGCGGTCAGGGTGGTGCTCACGACATCGCTGTAACGGGCGAGGGCCCGTCGCTCGCTGTCGTCCCAGTCGTGTGGCCGGTCGACGTACGCGTCGAGCGTGCCGACGGGCACCCCGCCCAGCCGAACCGGCACCCCGAGCACGGCGAAGACATCACGCCCGCGGATCGCGCCGGCCAGGGCCGGCCAGCGACCGTCGGTGGTGACGTCCGAGCTGTCCACCACCTGGTTGTCCACGAACGCCTCGGTGCACGGCCCTTGGCCGGTGGCGGACTCCACCTCTTCGAGGAAACGACCCGGGCCGTCGCTCGCCGAGACGTAACGGGTGATGTTCTGCTCGTCGGCGATCATGACCCCGCTGCCACTGACGTGGAACAGGTCGACACATGCCTGAGTGACGTCGTGCAGCGCCTCCAGGACGCCGGCACCCTCAGCCTGCCCGGCCGCGAGACGGCGCAGGCTGGCGCTCAGCTCCGCGGTGTCGACGTGCATCCGACCTCCCTCGGTCCGGGGCCCGACCTGGCACACCGGTGAGCACGATCATGTCAGATCGCGGCCGGCATCCTCGTCGTTCGCAGGAGCGCAGACCAGCCGGGCGGCGACGCGGGCCAGGGTGGCGGCGTCGGCCGGCTGGGCCCGTCCGTTGCGTGCGTCGACCAGGATGCGCGCGATCTCGCGCACCTTCAGATTCGTGTCCTGCGATGTCTGGACGAGCTGCCACCAGGCATCGTCGCTGCTCATCCCGGCCCGCTGGGCGAGAAGACCGATCGCGATCCCGATCATCCGCTGGGACTCCAACGCGAGCTCGAGATTGCGGATCTTGAGCAGGAGCGCGCCCTCGACGTCGCCAGCCCAGCCCGCCGCGTCCTCCGTCCCGAGCCCGTCCAGACCGCCCTGCATGCGTGCCATCACCGACGCCACCCTTCACGACGTAGATCCGCGGACACAGGGCGGATACCGACAAAGTACCGACCAGATTATAGGTCGATGCGCGAGCAGGGCCGCAGCGGATGTGCGCCATCCCGATTGATCGGCGAGCCGGGGGATACAGAGCACGGTGCCGGCCGGCCAGCAGCAGGGGTCGGGGTCAAGCAGTCGGCCCCGGCTCTTGCCCGGGGGATGCCTCGGAACTGGCCCTTGTGTTCGCCGCACCAGAGGCTTACGTTGTAAACAGCGGTCGCTCCAAGGTCTCGGCACGGCCGCCGGTGGGTCAAACAACGCGCACACCTCCTTCTCGTTCTCGAAGGTGGCGCCATGCCCGTAGCCGCAAACCCCGCTCCCGCGAACCCGGTCGGCGGATCCGCTGATCAGCAGTGTCGAAGCCGTCGACCACCTGGCCCTCGCCCTGACACACCTCTGGCTCGCGGACGCCATCGCTCGGCGCTATCGGGGCCGTGGCGAGGACCCAGATGACCTGCAGCAGGTCGCCCGGTGCGGACTGCTCGAGGCCGCCAGACGCTACGACCCCGAGCAGGGTCCGTTCCCGCCCTTCGCCAGCCCGACGATCAGCGGGGTCATCAAGCGGCACTTCCGTGATCACGGTTGGACCGTGCGCCCGCCGCGGCGGACCCAGCAGCTGGCGCTGCGGATGAACCAGCAGTGGTCCGAGGTGGCCCAGCAGGGCGGCAACCTGCCGAGCGAGCGAGACCTCGCCGTCAGCCTGGGCGAGTCGATCGCCGACATCCGCGAGGCCCGCAGCGCGTCGCAGGGCTATCAGGGACTCTCGCTCGATTCGGCGTCGCTGTCGGCTGGCGCCACCGCCGCGACCGAACCCGAGTTCGAGCGCTCGGAGGCGAAGCTGCTGATCGCCCGGGCCTGGCGTTCGCTCGACCGCGCCGAGCGCGAGCTGCTCCACCTCCGGTTCTGGGAGGAACGGTCACAGTCGGACATCGCCCAGCGCATCGGCACCAGCCAGATGCAGGTGTCGCGGCTGCTGACCAAGGCACTCTCCCATCTCCGCCAGGTCCTCGACGTCGAACCACCTGCCCACGCGGCCTGAGTCACCAGGACTGGGCCGTTCCCCTGCGACCGCACACCGAGCTGATCGGCGCCGCCCTCGGCCGCCGCGACCGGGCCGGCGCCCTGGTCGCCGACCTCGAGGGCGCCTTCGCGACGGCCAAGGAGCAGCACCCCGACCTGGTGGGGAGCGCCGCCTGCGCAGAGCTGTGGGACGCCGACTTCGCCGTCCTCGGTGCCAGCGCGCTCCGCACCCCGTTCCTGCTCGATCTCGGCATGACCCTGCCCGGCCCGGTCGCCGATCTCGCCGGCCAGGAGTACGACGCGCCGCTCAGCAGCGAACGGGTGGATCTGCTCGACGCCCTCGATGTCGTGGTCTGGACCACCGAGCAGGACGCGACCCAGAGACTGCACTTCTGCGGGCCGAGGACGGAGATCTCGCCACGGACCCCAACACCTGAGTCACGGTTGACGTACGCGTTGCCGCGCGGTCGTCGGGGGCTACGGTGGCGCGGTGACCGCAGGGGCAGAGCCGCATCCGCCGGACATCCGCTGGGGTAGCACTCGGGCGCGCTGGATCATGCTGGCCACCGTCCTGGGCTCGGGGCTGTCGATGCTGGACTCCACGGTGGTCAATGTGGCCCTGCCGGCGCTGGGCGCCGATCTCGACGCAAGTCTCGGCGATCTGCAGTGGGTGGTGAACGGCTACACGCTCTCGCTCGCCGCGTTGATCCTGCTCGGCGGGTCCCTCGGTGACCGCTTCGGCCGCCGCCGCATCTTCGTGGTCGGTGTGGTCTGGTTCGCCGCCGGATCGCTGCTCTGCGGCCTCTCCCCCACCATCGGCTGGCTGATCGGGGCCCGCATCCTGCAGGGCGTCGGTGGCGCGCTGCTGGTGCCCGGCAGCCTGGCCATCATCTCCGCCACCTTCCTCCGCTCGGACCGGGCTCGAGCCATCGGGTCCTGGTCGGCGCTGGCCGGGGTCGCGACCGCGGCCGGGCCGCTCCTCGGTGGCTGGATGGTGGAGACCATCGGCTGGCGCTGGGTGTTCCTGATCAACCTCCCGCTGGCGCTGGTCGTGCTGGTCGTCACTCTGCGGCATGTGCCGGAGACCGCCGACCCCACCGCCCCACGATCCTTCGACGTCACCGGCGCGGCGCTCGGTGCGCTCGGCCTGGCCGCCTTGACGTACGCGCTGATCGGCGCCGGCGACGGGTGGAGCGTCGACGTGGTCGCGATCGCGGTGCTCGGAGTGGCGGCCCTGGTCGCCTTCGTGGTGGTCGAACGCCGCGAGCGCCATCCGATGCTGCCGATGGACATCTTCGCCTCCCGGCAGTTCAGCGCTGCGAACGTGGTCACCCTCCTGGTGTACGCGGCCCTGGGAGCACTGTTCTTCCTGCTGATCGTCCAGCTGCAGGTGGTCTCCGGCTTCGGTGCTCTGGCCGCGGGCTCAGCGCTGCTGCCGATCACGATCATCATGCTGCTGCTGTCCGGAGCGGCCGGGCAGCTCGCCGAGCGCATCGGACCGCGCTTGCCGATGACGGCAGGCCCTCTGCTGGCCGCCGTCGGTTCCCTGCTGCTGCTCCGGGTCGGCCCGGACACCTCGTACGCGACCGACGTGCTGCCCGCCGTCACCTGTCTCGGTCTCGGTCTGGCGCTGACCGTGGCTCCGCTGACGGCGACGGTGCTGGCCGCGGCCGAGGACCGTCACGCCGGCATCGCCAGCGGCGTCAACAACGCCGTCGCTCGAGCCGGCGGGCTGCTCGCCGTGGCCGCGATCCCGGTGCTGGTCGGCCTCACGGGGGACGCCTACGACCGACCGGTCGAGTTCGACGCGGGGTTCGACCGGGCCATGATCATCTGCGCCGTCCTCTTCGCGTCGGGCGGTCTGTTGTCGTTGCTGACCATCCGGGCACCACTCACCGGAGACCGCGAGCCCGGCACCGAACAGACGTCGCCCGCGGCCCCCGGTCCGCGTCTCCACTGTGGTGTGGGTGCACCACCGCTCACCGACCACGGCAGCCACGCGCGCTGACCTGCCTCGGCGGACGACCGACAGCGCGAGACGTACGGTCGCGCACGCAGGGCGCCACCGGGTCGGATGGGTACGCTCAGTCCTGGCCACAGGACGAGGATCAGGCAGAGCGGAGGCCGATGGCTGGGCCCGGAGCTCTGATCGCCGACCGCTACCGCCTCCTGCGACAGCTCGGCGCCGGTGGCATGGGCGTGGTCTGGGAGGCCCGTGACGAGCGACTCGAGCGGCTCGTGGCGGTGAAGCAGCTCCGGCACCAGCCGGGGTTGACCGATGCGGAGACCGAGGTCGTCGTGCAACGGGCCATGCGGGAAGCGCGGATCAACGCTCGGCTGGAGCACCCGTACGCCGTGTCGGTCTTCGACGTGGTCGAGCACGAGGGCAGTCCCTGCATCGTGATGGAGCTGGTGCCCTCGATGCCGCTCAGCGAGGTGATGCGGGAGCTCGGGGCACTCGCTCCCGCCGAGGCGGCCCGGACCGGATCGCAGGTCGCCGCGGCGCTCGCCGTCGCGCACAGCCTGGGCATCGTGCACCGCGACGTCAAGCCCGGGAACGTGCTGATCGGCGACGACGGAGCCGCCCGCATCTGCGACTTCGGCATCTCCCGCGCCTTCGGCGACACCTCCCTCACCATGACGGGGATGATCACGGGTACGCCGGCCTACCTGGCACCCGAGGTGGCCCGCGGCGAGGAGGCCTCGTTCGCCTCGGACGTCTACTCGCTCGGCGCCACCCTGTACGCGGCGGTCGAGGGGACCCCTCCGTACGGCAGTGAGGGCAACGCCATCGCCGTGCTCTACCGGGTGACGGCCGGCGAGCTGAGACCGCCCGCACGAGCTGGCGCCCTCGGTCCCCTGCTGGTCGCGATGATGAGCGCCGACCCACGTGACCGGCCGTCGATGGCCGAGGCCGCGACGCAGCTGTCGGCTCTGGCGATCGGTGGCGACGCAGCCAGGCAGCCCGCCGCGGGGCACCTCGACTCGGCGCGGTCCGCGACGCCGGACCAGACCCGCCCGATGCCGGGGCCCGAACTCGCCTCCCACCCGTTGTCCGCGCCGACTCCCCGACTGCCTCGTGCCGCGGTGCCCGACACCCCGGCAGCTACCCCCGTCGCAGCTTCTGTCGCAGCTCCGGAGTGGCCGGTTCCGGAGCCAGTCACCGCTGTGCGGCGCCCGGCTCCCGCGCCGACCACGCGGCGACGGCGGGGTCTGGTCGCCGCGATCGTGGTGCTGGTCGTGCTGCTCGCCACCGTGGCCGTCGCGCTGCTGCTGACGGATCCGGAGCAGCCGACCGTGCCCAGCGGCTCCGCTTCGACAGCGCCGGCCACCGCCCGGTCCGGCGACGCGACGGTCGAGCCCACCGAGGCCGAGCTGACCCAGGCCGTCACCGACTACTACGCGTTGTTGCCGGACGACACCGACGCCGCCTGGGAGCGACTCACCACCTCCTACCAGCGACAGACCGGGGGTCTGGACAGCTACGAGGGCTTCTGGAACGACATCGACACGGTGACGGTCAGCGAGCTGAGCGCCACGGTCCCCGACCGCGTGCAGGCCACGGTCAGCTACGTGGAGAAGAGCGGCAACCGGCGCTCCACCGAACGGCGGTCGTTCCGGCTGGTCAGAGCGGGCGAGGTGCTCAAGATCGACCAGTCGTCGGTGATCTGAGGGGGGCGGGCCGCCAGGCACCTGGCACCCGGTTCCCAGCGGCCCGCACAGCATCCGACACTCGGCGGGCGCATCGTCGCGGACGGATAGCTCGGCCGTTTGGAACCTGTCGATCCACGCTGACCGACAGCCGCACGGACTTGCGAGCTTCGCCGATGACAGTCGCCCCCGATGACCGCCGCTGATGTGCCGCGGTCGACCTGCCGGATCTGTCCCCCGGCGCCGACTCTAAGGCGTCGGCCGGCGCGCTCACCACACCCTCAGGGGTGACCCTCAGCCCCCGAGTTGTCAGACACCGCGGTCGCTCGGGCGACCACAGGATCTGACAAGTCGGGGGTCCACTTACGCTGTGGCCATGACCGCCAAGGCCTCGACCGGTGTCGACCCGGCCTGGCCCGCGGACCCTCGAGCCCGGTCGCTGGCCGTTGATCTGTTCGAGTCGGTGGCCCGGCGGCCGCTGGTCTCGGTGCACAACGGTCTGCCGGCCCGCTACCTGGCCGAGGACCTGCCGATCACCGACCCGATCAGCCTGCTGATCTCGCACGACCAGGGGATCCAGGCGCTGCTGCGCAGCAGCGGTATCCGGACCGAGTTCACGGTGAACGACGGCTGGCGCACCGAGCAGGCGTCCCGCCAGGCCTTCGCCCTGCTCTGGACGCACCTCGTCGGGGTGTGGGCGAAGCCCTGGATGCAGCTCGACGGCGACGAGACGGCCCGCCTCGCCGGGTTGCCTCCGTTCCGCGAAGGTCAGGATCCCGGCTCCGTGTACGACGCGCTCGCCGCGCGGCTCATCGACCAGCCGATGTACCCACGCCGAGTGCTGGCGCAGGCCGACATCGGTCGGTTCGCCACCAGCGACGACCCGACCGACGACCTGCGAGCGCATGAGGTGCTGAGCGCCGATCCCGACCTGGCCGGGCGGGTCGTCCCGACCTTCAGCCCGGACCGCTATCTCGACCCGGCTCGTCGAGGTTGGCGCACGGACGCCGATCTGCTCGCCGAAGTGACCGGCACCGGTACCGACGACCTGCCCGGTTTCCTGCAGGCGCTGCAGGAACGCCGCAGCTACTTCGGCAGCCGCGGGGCGATCTCTTCTGAGCACCACGCGAGCGACGTGCCCATCGCCAGGCTGCCGACTCCTGAGGCGTCCCACCTCTACCGGCTGGCGCGGTCCGGCGATCTGCTGCCGGCCGAGGCCCTGGCTCTGCAGGGCCACCTGTTGTGGGAAACGGGGCGGATGGCGGCCGACGACGGACTCGTCATGGGTCTGTTCCCACCGGCCGGCATCTCGACCCGAGCGTCCAGCGGCGCCGCGCCCGGCGACAGCGGGGTGGCCGACCGAGTCCGCCAGCTGTTGGCCGACTTCGGCGCCGCTCCCGGTTTCCGGCTCCGGCTGTTCACCATCGACACCGACGCGTACGCGGCCGAGATCCTGCCGCTGGCGGCCGAGCACCCCGCACTGGCCGCTGTGCCTCCGACCCGCTTCGCCGACCACCCCGCCGAGCTCCGAGCCGGCCGGGTGGCGGCGATCTCCGCTCAGGGGGCGCCCCGGACGTTGGGGGTGGTGGACGACATGAGCGGCCCGTTCGCGCTTCCCGCCCGTCATCGCCTCGGCCGCCGGCTGGACGCCGGTGCGCTGGCGGAGCTCGTCGTGGCGAAGCGACTCACCGAGGAGCGCGCCCGCACGGAGCTGGCGGACGCCGTCGCGCAGCCGGGCTGGTCGCGGGGCTGAGGGCACGCGCCCACTGGCTCTCTCCCGAAGGGGTGAGCGATGTCAGCCGGTGTGGGCACGTGCAGGCGGTTCCGAGGCTCGAAATCCCTTTGTCGCCAGAGAAATCCTCAGGTTGTCCTGGCTCTGGACGGTGGGTCGCAGCAGGCGTAGCGTGGACGGTTGGACAGGCTCTGCCATCCAAGACGGGGCCACGATGACGGGGAGGTCCAGCGGTGTTCATCCAGATCATCCAAGCCAGCTGCAGCCGTCAGGACGAGCTGCGGGCGCAGCTCGATCGATGGCTCACCGAACGAAGCCCACACGTCCAGGGCTGGCTCGGCGGCACGTACGGGTTCACCGACGACAACATGTTCGTCGCCGTGATCCGCTTCGACTCCAAGGAGTCAGCCATGGCCAACTCCGCCTCGCGCGAGCAGAGTGAGTGGTGGGCCGCAACCGAGGGCCTGCTCGACGGCCCGGTTCAGTTCCACGACTGCTCGGACGTCACGTTGATGATGGACGGCGGTTCCGACCAGGCAGGCTTCGTTCAGATCGTTCGTGGCCGGGCCGACGATCCCGACGCACTCCGCGCGATGATGAGCGAGACCGATCTGCTGCACCAGATGCGTCCGGACATCCTCGGCGCAACCCTGGCCATCAGTGACGACGGGACGTTCATCGAGACCGTTGCGTTCACGGACGAGGCCGCCGCGCGCAGCGGTGAGCAGGTCGAGATGCCCGAGGACATGCGCGACCGGATGGCGGCAGCGATGCACGACGTGAGCTTCACCGACCTGCATCACCCGTTCTTCGCCAGCAGCGCCTCTGGCTAGCGGCCGGACGTCAGGATTCGAGAGCGAGTCCGTGTCCCAGCTGGTAGCGGTTGCCATCGCTGTCGGTGTAGACGTACGGGCGTCCGCCCATGTAGCGCTCCTTGTCATAACCGGGTACGTCGTTGGGTGACGCGCAGATCCCGTGCTCGTCGACGGCGATGGCGTCCTCGTCGGCCGGGAAGGTCAGTGGCAGCCGGCCGGTTGGAGCGAACGCGCCGACGATGGCGCCGAACAGCGCCTCGGTCCGGGTGTCGAACCCGGCCACCACGGCGTCGGCCAGCGGCTCGACGGTGCCCAGCAACCAGGGCAGGCTCACGTTGATCCCCACCACGACCTCGGCGACAGCCGCCCGGATCTCGGTGATCTTGGCGAGCGCAATGTGGCTGCCCTCGTGGACGCCCAGGTCGAGCAGTCCGGTGGCGTGGAAGTAGTCACCGGTGGACGGGTTCACGAACAGGACCGCGACGTCGGCGTGCCGGTGGTCGGTGGTGAAGCGGATGGTCGGGTAGGCCGCCGCCAGGTCGGCCCGGAGCCGATCGAGCTTGGCCACCATCAGGTCGGCCTCGAAGAGCTCGACGTACACCGCGCGCCCGGCCAGCCGGTCGGGCGTGAGCGGGAGGGTGCCCTGGTGGTTCTTCATCAACACCACCGACCGTCGATGAGCCTCCTCGGCCGCCACGACGAGCTCGGTCCCGGCGACCACGGCGTCGGCCAGGTCGGGATCCACGTAGGGATTGTCGAACAGACCCAGGGCGAACATCTCCTCGGTGAGTCGACGGGCCGCGTCATCGAGTCGTTCGGTGGTGAACAGACCCTGCAGGTACGCGGTGCGGATCGAGCCCACGTCGTTGGTGTCGGCGATGATGTCGGTGCCGGCCATGACGGCCTTGCCGACCCGCTCCGGCACACTGAGCTCCTCCACACCCCAGGCCATCTTGGACAAGATCCCGGAGTCGGAGTTGATGTAGCCGCGGTGACCCATCGACCGCAGCAGATCCAGGATTCCCTTGTTGAAGGCGAAACCCACGTCCTCGAACTCCTCGAGCGGCGCCTGCGGCATGGCCGACTTCTCCGTCGACGGAATGGCGTAGTAGGGCATCACACTCGAGGTGCCCGCGTCGATGGCCGCCTGGAACGGCGGCAGATGGTAGGCGGCCAGAGATCCGGGTGTCGGGTAGACGTTGAACCTGCCCTCGGCGTAGTGGGGGTCGAAGCCGTTCTCCCGGGCACCGCCACCGGGGAAGTGCTTGGTGGTCATGGCGACCCCGTCGGCGGCGAGTCCGTGCTCGCCCTGGAACCCACGCACCACCGCACCGATCGCCTGGGCGTTGAACGCCGGATCCTCGCCGAAGGTGCCGCTGCCGCGGAACCAGCGGGGATCGGTGACCGTGTCGGCCATGTACATGTAGCCCTTGCGCAGGCCCGCCGCCAACCACTCGGTCCGCGACTTCGCGGCGAAGTCGGCGATCAGCTCGAGATCTCCGGTCGCGGCCAGACCCAGGGTGCCCGGCCACTGGGTGAAGTCCCGGTCGGCGGCGGTGCCTCCCATCTTGAACCCGCCCAGCTCGTTCTTGGAGTTGGCGGCCACGATCACCGGGATCCCCAGTCGGGTGCCCTCCGCCACCTCGTTCATCGCGTTCACCCAGGCGGCGATGGTCGACCCGGCCGGCGTCTCGCGCATGATGAAGTGCCGCATGTGCAGCTCGGCGATCTGCTGCGTGGTGCCCTCGTACGGCAGCCCGGCGGTGTTGTGCGGGTCGTTCTTGATCCGGTGGTACTGCTCGTCGAGAGCGCCGTCGTGACTGGTCAGCTCCTTGTCGGGTTGGGAGATCCCCATCGTCCGGGCGTTGATCACCATCAACCCGATCTTCTCCTCCGGTGACATCCTCTGCACCAGGTCGGTGGCCCGCTCCGACGGGCTCAACCGCCAGTCCTCGTACGGGTCCAGGACGCCGTTGGCGTTCAGATCACGGAAGTTGAGGCCGTCCGCCTCGATGACGGGCTTCACCCGTGTGGAGATGTCGATCTGCTGCACCATGGTCTGTCCTGCTTCCTCCGGATCGTGCGGTCACTGCTGGATGGTCGCGCGCTGAGCTCGGTCAGAGCTCGCGCTCGGGGAACGTCCCCTCGGCGCGGATGCGCTTGTTCAGCTCGCTGAGGTAGCGCTCCTCGTCGAAGTCGAGAGGTACCTCCTCGCCGACCCAGCTGGACAGATGGATGGCGTTGGCCAGTCGGACGCCGTTGATGCCGTCCGACCCAGGGGCCAGCAACGGGGTGCCGTCGAGGATGTTCGCGGCGAAGTTCTCCAGCACACCGGCGTGCTGCGCACCCCAGGCGGAGTCGAACTCGATGGTCTCCTGGCTGTACATCGTGGTGGGGTCGAGCTGACCCGTGAACAGCTTGCGGACGTCGTCCATGCCCATCGAGTCCGACAGCTCTCGCTCGTCGGCGACGAGGCGGGTGACGGTGGCGGTCTGGGAGCCGTCGACGACGATCTTGCCGCGGTCGCCGAGGATCTCGAACCGGTCGGTGCCCACCAGGTCGTGCACGGCGGTGACGAAGATACCGGTCGCGCCGTTGCCGTAGTCGACGACAGCGGTGACTTCGTCCTCCACGGCGATGTCGCGGCGGAAGCCGTACGCGACCTTGGCGAACACGGATCGGGGTACGCCGCAGATCCACTGCCACAGGTCGAGCTGATGGGGTGCCTGGTTGACCAGCACGCCGCCCCCCTCACCACCCCAGGTGGCCCGCCAGGCGGACTGGTCGTAGTACCCCTGCGGACGCCACCAGGTGGTGATGATCCAGCTGGTGTGGCGGATGGCGCCGATCTCGCCGTTGTCGACGATCTCCTTGATCCGTTGGTACAGCTGGTTGTTGCGCTGGTTGAACATGATCGCGAAGGACAGCTCCGGATGGTCCGCCGCGTACGCGTTGAGCTCGGCGACCTGCCGGGTGTAGACCCCAGCCGGCTTCTCGACCAGGGCGTGGACGCCGGCCCGCAGCGCGGCGATCCCGATCTCCGGGTGCAGATAGTGCGGCACCGTGGTGATCACCGCATCCACCTCACCACCGGACAACAGCGACTCGTAGTCGGCGTAGGTGGCGACGCCGTACCGCTCGGCGGCCTGGTCGCGCCGGGTTGCATCGCTGTCGGCGATGGCGCCGATGACCATGTTCGGGACCAGCCCGTCGGCGATGAACGTCGCGTACATGGAGCCCTGGGCTCCGAACCCGATGATGCCGAGGCGGACCTGGTCGGTCACCTGCTGCTGGGACATGGGAGTTCCTTTCGGTTCAGAAGAGGTCTCGGCGGAGCCGAGCGTCAGAAGAGGTCTCGGCGGAGCCGAGCGTCAGAAGAGATCGGCATGACCGAGAGCCACGAGGTTGTCCCGCGACGTCCGCAGGCAGTCGTAGGGGTCGCGGCCGTACTGGTCGTCCTGCTCGATGAGCAGGTACTGAGCGCCGGAGGCAAGCGCCTGGTCGATGATCTCGGTCCAGTCGAGGTTGCCCTCGCCGACCTCCCCGAACTGCACCACCCCGGTGAAGTCCCGCATGAAGCCCGCGTGGTCACCGGCTCGCAGTGCCTCGAAGGCGGTCGGTGGCAGCTCGCCGACCACGTAGTCCTTGAGGTGGACGAGGTCGACCAGTCCGGCGTACTTCTGCAGGGTCCGGACCGGGTCCCGGCCACCACGCTGGACCCAGTGCACGTCGATCTCCAACCGCATGGTGGGCGCTTCGGCGCGGATGATGTCCAGGATCGACGTGCCACCGCGAGCAGCGAACTCCAGGTGGTGGTTGTGGTAGTAGAGCGTGAGGCCGTCGCCGGCGAGTCGGACGGCGATCTCCTCGGCCTGCCGGCTGAACGCCAGCAGCGCGTCGTGCGAGCCCATCGCGGCGAACGGCATCATGCCGATCCGGAGCCGGGAGGCACCCAGGAGGCGGGCGTCCTCGACGATCTTGGCGTAGTCGTCGATCAGCGAGTCGTTGGGTCCCGCTTCCAGGCCGGCCGACAGGGCACCGAAGTCGGTACCGAGCTCGTCCTTGGCCCGCCGCATCTCGGTCAGGTTCTCCCCGGTCATGGCGATCTGCGAGACCTCGACCGCGGAGAAGCCGATCTCCCGCAGACGGCGCAGCACCTCGTACGGGCCGGCGGCCTCGACCTGGTTCCTCAGCATCATCAGCTGGACGCCGATTCTGGGCATGCTCACTCCTTCCTCAGGTGCTGCGCTCAGGCCTTGTGGTCCGGCGTGATGAAGTCCGCCGGGCTCTCGTGGTGCTCGGTCAGCAGAGCGAGCTTGCGGGCCTCGGTCTCGTTGCGGATCGTCTTGAACCGGGCGTCGGTCAGCGGGTACCTGACGAAGATCACCATCGCGATCAGTGCGCTGACAGCCGGCAGCAGACCGATGGTGGCCTTGATCGCGATGATCGCGCTGTCGGGCTGGACCGGGCTGGGGTTCGCCGCACTGGCCGCGATGTAACCACCGATGGCCAGGGCCCACGCCCCCACCGCGCCGCCGATGGACTGGGTGACCTTGCGGGTGAAGGAGAACAGCGCGTACGTCGCGCCCTCGCTGCGCTTGCCGGTCTTCCACTCGCCGTACTCGACGGTGTCGGCCTCCAGGCCGAACATCACCGTGTTGATCAAGCTGGCCCCGATGCCCTTGATGGCCAGGGTCAGAAGCACCAGCCAGAACATGGTGGCCGGGGCGAAGAACAGGCCGACGCCGCCGACGATGGTGAACACCCCACAGAACTGGAAGACGTTCTTCTTGCCGAACCGGTCGATGATCTTCGGGATGAAGGGCGTGACCAGCAGCGTGATACCCGTGTTGACCAGGGTGATGATGCCGACCAGACCGATGTTGCCGAGCACGTACTGGGCGTAGAAGGCCGTGGTCCCACCGACCGCGAAGACGCCGATCAGGTAGAAGAAGCTCGAGCCGCACAGGTAGGCCAACGGCTTGTTGGAGCTCAGCGTGCCGAACGTCTCCTTGATGGAGATGCGCGGTTGGGTCCGCACGACCGCCTCACGGCAGGCCCAGGCGGTGAAGAAGAACGCGATCGACCCGATCACGATGAAGGCCAGCGTGACCTTGGTGAACACACCCTGCACGGCTGCCTGGTAGGCGATCAGGTCCTCAGGACCCTGGATCAACGCCTTCTGTCCGCGCAGCTCACTGATGAAGTGCCCGACGATGAAGGTGAGGACGACGCCGCCGATACCAGCGCCGAACGCGCGGGCGGCGACCAGCTTGGCCCGTTCGTGCACGGACTGGGTGATCGCCGAGGCCAGCGAACCGTAGGGGATGTTGACCAGGGAGTAGACCAACCCCAGGATCGCGTAGGTGGCGTACGCGTAGACGAGCTTCATGCCCTCGTCGAAGCTGGTCGGCACATGGAAGACCAGGAAGCTCATGAACATCAACGGCACCGCGCCGAACATGATGAACGGCCGGAACTTGCCCCACCGGGTCATGGTGCGATCCACCAGCCGACCGGCGAGCAGATCGGCGAACGCGTCCCACAGCCGGACCACCAGGAACATCGTGCCGACCGCGGCAGCGGAGATGCCCGCCACGTCGGTGTAGTAGTAGAGCAGGAAGGCGGTGCTCAGACTGAACGCGAGATTGAAGCCGAAGTCGCCGGCCCCATAGCCGGCCACCGTCTTGAACGGCAGCCGCTCCATGGAGCGAAGGTCTTCCACAGCAGCGGGGTTCGCCATCGAAACTCCTCAGTAGATTCCGCGGCCGCAGTGGCGGGCCGGTACCCGAAGTCAACGGCCTGACCGGTGGACCGGTCGAACACTTGCCACCTGTTGCCACGTTGCCGAGACCGACCGCCTGCCGCAGCGACCCGCCTGCTCAGCCCGGCCGGGGACCGGTCGAACCGCGCAGCACGAGGCGGGCCGGCAGCAGCACCGGCGCTCGGGTCTCGGTCTGCAGGCTCCGTCGGGTCGCGAGGTAGGCGACGGCCGTCGATCCGAGACTGACCAACGGCGCCGCGATCGTGGTCAGTCCCGGCTCGACCAGGCTCGCGTCGACGATGTTGTCGAACCCGATCACGCTCACGTCCTGGGGCACCCGGCCGCCTCCCGCGATCACGGTCTGCAGGAAGCCGATCGCCATCAGGTCGTTGTAGGCGATCACCGCCGAGCTCGGTCGTCGGCGCCACTGCTCGGCGGCGTCCCCACCGCCCCGGATGGTCGGCAGGAACGGACCGATCCGGCGAACCTGGAGATCGAGCTCGTGCCCGGCCTCCTTCAGGCCACGCCACCGCATCCCGTTGGCGTAGGAGGCCTCCGGACCGCCGAGGTAGCAGATCGAGGCGTGCCGCAGTCCGATCAGATGCTCCGTCACCTTCTTGATCGCCTGCACGTTGTCGCTGACCACCGACGCGACCTCACCGACCGTACGGTTCAGCACCACCACCGACTTGCGCTTGGCCAGCGCGCGGATCACCTGATCCGACAGCCGGGACGACGCCAGGATGAAGCCGTCGACGGTCGCCTCCAGACGCGCGATCGCGCGCTCCTCACCCTCCTGCGACTCCTGGGTCTCCACGATCGCCAGCGTCAGGCCGTGTTGCGAGGCTTCCCGCTCCGCCCCCCGGATCATGCCGACGAACACGGGGTTGGCGATGTCCGCGACGATCAAGGCCAGCACGCCGGTCCCGCGGCTGGAGATCGGCAGCTCCATCCGTCCCGACCGGTAGCCCAGCTCGGCCGCGACCCGGCGGACGTGCTCGGCCGTCCGGAAGCTCACCCGGCCCGGCTTGGACAGCGCCCGCGACACCGTCGACGACGCCACCCCGGCGGCCCGGGCCACGTCGTAGATCGTCGGCTCCGCCCTGTCGCCGTCAGCCATGTCAGCCTCCCGGACCGAAAACTAACAACGACCGGCAAGCCGTGGTACGCCGCCCGCCCGTCTGCCCTCAGTCTGCTGGTCGCTCGAGAGGCAGCCGTGATCGTCACCTGGTGGGGGCGCTCACCACCCGGGCACTCGGGGTGCACGCCAGCTGGGTGCCCGCGACCCTGATCGCCGCCACCCTGCTGCTGTTCGTGCTCGACGACCGCGTCGAGTCCGGCCGCTGACCGGTCAGTGCGCCGGTGGACGAGACAGCAGGGCCGCCACCTTCGGCAGCACCACCTCGACCGGTGCCGACAGTCCGCACTCCATCGCCAGCCAGCCGTCGTACCCGATCGACTCCAGGGCGCCGAGGGTCTCCGGCCAGTCATAGTGCCCGGCTCCGGGTTCGAGCCGGTTGCTGTCACCGAGCTGGACGTGCCCGATCCGCGATCCCGTCTCTCTGATCGCCGCCCCGATGTCCCCCTCCTCCACCGACATGTGGAAGGTGTCGGCGATCACCTCGACGCCGGCCGAGTCGACCTCGTCGATGATCGACGCGGCGTCGGCGAGGGTGTTGACGACGAAGTCCTCGTAGCGGTTCAACGGCTCCAGGTAGACGACCGCACCGACGCTGACGGCGTGCTCACCGGCCTCGCGCAGCGCCTCCACCAGCAGCCGCCGAGACTCCGCATCGGAGCGGGGAGGTGTGAAGGGCGGCAGCTTCGTGGAGAACAGCCCGAACGCGTGGGGCGACACGATGCCGGTGCCGCCGGCCTCGACGACGGTCGACAGCAGCAGCTTGAGCTGGTCGATGGCGTCCCGTCGCCGACCTTCGTCGAAGTCCCCGATGAAGTGGTCCATGTGCACGACCGCGGTCGGCATCACGACTCCGGCCCGTCGCGCGGCCCGCAGCTCGTCCACCCGAGCGGCGAAGATCCCGTCGCCCCGGCCGGACAGCTCGATGCCGTCGAACCCGACGGAGGTCACGAACGCGAACTTCTCCTCCAGGTTCTGCCCGGGCAGGGTTCCCTCGGCGGCCGCCAGTCGGAACGTCATGCGCCTACCTCCTCGAAGCTCAGCAGGACCTGCAGCGCCTGCTCCGGACTCTCGTGCAACATGGTGAAGGCGGTGCCCGCCTCGGCCAACGGGTAGGTGTGGGTGATCAGGTCCAGCACCCGCAGCCTCCCGGAGGTGGCGAGGTCCATCGCGGTCCGGGCCAGCCGGTAGCCGTCCCAACGGTGCTGCAGGGACGGGGAGACGCCGGAGATCTGCGAGCACACGATGTTCACCCGGTTGTGGTGGAACTCCTCCCCCAGCCGCAGCCCCACACCGTCTCCTTGCATGAACCCGGCCGCGCAGACCCGCGAGCTGTAGGCCACCGCACGCACGGCCTCGTGCAGGGCCCGGTAGTTGCCGGTCACCTCCAGGCAGACGTCCGCGCCCCGCCCCGACGTCAGCGCGCGGATCCGTTCGGCCACCCCGCCCTCACCGGCATCGAGGACGACATCGGCGCCCAGCTCGGTGGCCAGCTCACGGCGGCCGCGGATCCCGTCGACGCCGATCACCCTGGCACCGTTCAGGCGGGCCAGCTGCGCGACGATCTGACCGGGCACCCCGAGACCGAACACGGCGACGGTCTCCCCGACGTGGATGTCGGCGTCGAGGACCACGTTGAGTCCGATGGCCGCGATCTGGGAGAAGATCCCGATCCGCGGGTCGACGTCACGCCCGAGCAGCCGGGCCGCGGCCCGCTCGGCCGGCTGCACAGTACCGGTGCGATGACCCCAGGTCCCCCAGACCCGGTCACCGGGCTCGAGGTCGGCGACGGCGTCGCCGACCTCGACGATCTCGCCGACCTCCTCGTACCCCCAGCCGTCCACCGGGTACGCGAACGAGGTGGAACCGTCCACGAAGAGCCGCAGATCCTCGTCCCAGCGCTTCGTCAGGTACGGGTTGCTGCCGCGGTAGGCGGTCAGCTCGGTGCCGGCGGAGATGCCGGAGAACAGGGTCCGCAACCGGACGTCGTCGGGTCCCAGTGGTCGTTCCTCATCGGGTACGACCTCGGCGACGCAGGGTGAGGTGAAGCTGACCATGGAACCCATGGGGCAGAACGCTCCTTCGTTGTGGTGGAGGTGGGGTGGAATGACGGATCAGCCTTTGACGGCACCCGAGATGAAGCCTTCGGTGACCTGTCGTTGCAGCAGCACGAACAGGGCGATCACGGGCACGATGGTGATCAAGGTCCCGGCCGCCAGCGGCCCGATGTCGATCGAGCGGCCGCCGGTGAACATGTAGAGACCGGTGGTCAGCGGCCGGTAGTCGCCGCTGGGCAGGTACAGCAGAGGGATGAGGAAGTTGTTCCAGTTCCCCAGGAAGGTGAAGACGGCCAGGGCGCCCATCCCCGAGGTGACCAGAGGGAGCATCACGCGCAGGAAGATCTGGCCCTCCGAGCAGCCGTCGACCCGGGCGGCCTGCTCGAGCTCACTGGGCAGATCGCTGAAGAAGGCCCTCATGAAGAAGGTCCCGAACGAGATCCCGGTCGAGGCCAGCACCAGGTTCGCACCCAGCAACGTGTCGAGCAAACCCATCGAGCGTAGCTGGAAGTAGAGCGGGATCATGTAGGTGAAGAACGGCACCAACAGCCCCAGGACCACGGCGTAGAAGGCGAACGTCCGCCCCGGAAACGGCAGTCGCGCGAACGCGTAGCCGGCCATGGTGGAGACCGCCACCACCAGCACGGTGCTCGGGACGGACAGCAGGATGCTGTTCAGCAGGTAGTCGGAGAAGCGGCCAACGGTCCAGGCGTCGACCAGGTTGGTCCAGGAGAACGAGGAGAACAGGCCGAAGGGGTTGAGGCGCACGTCCTCGGGAGTCTTGAAGGCCGTGGACACGATCAGGGCGACCGGGAACAGCGTCAGCAACGCCAGCAGCACCAGGAGCAGATGCCGCAGCACGGCGGCAACGGTGCGGCGGGGCCCGGGGCGTCGGATGGGGGCCGGAGCCGGCCGGTCATGGGTGGCGGCCTCGGCCAGCTCGAAGGAGGGTGGTGGGTGGGCCACGTCAGACTCCGGTGTCTTGGAGGGCGAGTCGGCGCTGCAGGCGGTTGATGGCCACCGCGAACGGGATGGACAGCACGGTGATGAGCAGGGCCAGGGTGGTGCCGTAGCCGATCCGGCTCAGCTGGAACGCCTGCGTGTAGGAGTAGGTGCCCAGCACGTTGGTGGCGTCCGCCGGGCCGCCGCCGGTCATGATGAAGATGATGTCGAAGACGCTGAAGCCACCCACCAGCGTCAGGGTCAGCACCATCAAGAACACCGGCATGATCTGCGGCAGCAGGATGAACCACAGCCGCTGCGGTGCGTTCGCCCCGTCGATCCGGGAGGCGTCGACCAGCTCGATGTCGACGTTGCGCAGAGCCGACAGGAAGATGATGATCACGAAGCCGCTGTACGCCCAGATCGCCGTGGCCAGCACCGCGTACAGGGCCAGATCCGGATCGCCCAGCCAGCCGCGCACCAGGCCGTCGAGTCCCACCGCCTCGAGCGCCCGGTTCAGCCAGCCACTGACCGGGTCGTAGATCCAGGTCCAGACGATCCCGATCGCGACCCCGGGCAGCACGAACGGCAGGAAGAACGCCAGGCGGTAGATCCCGGCGCCGCGACGAGTGGTCCAGATCAGCACCGAGAGCAGCAACCCGATGATCATCGGTGCCGCGGTCCCGACGATGATCCAGATGACGTTGTTGCTCAACGCGTGCCAGGTCTCGGGATCGGTGAACATCTCGATCACGTTGGCCAGCCCGACGAACTCGGGGCTGGGATCGATGCCGTCGAAGTCGACCACCGAGAAGTACAGCGCGCTGATCATCGGGAAGACGAAGAACACGACGACCAGGGCGATGACCGGCACCGTGAGCAGGATGCCCAGGCGGGCCTGCGCCCGCCTGGTCACCTTCGGCAGCGTGGATGCGCGTGCTGCCACCGCCGCTACTTCTTCGACTTCTCGTAGGCCGCCTGCAGCTGCGCGGCGACCTTCTCCGGTGTCGTCTGGTCGGTCAGCAGACCCTGCATGCCCTTCCACATGGCGTTGTTGAAGGCGTCGGGGGTGAGCACGTCGATGTTGTAGCCGAAGTCACCGGTGCCGTCGGCGATCTTGGCCGAGTCGTCCAGGATCTGCTTGAACAGCGGGCTGGCCTGGATACCGGCCGTGTCGACCGGGTAGGCCGGGATGTCCTGCAGCTTCTCCACCGCCCAGCGGCCGTGCTCCTCGGTCATGCCGTAGTCGAGGAACGTGATCGCGGCATCGGCGTGCTTGGTGGTCGCGTTCACGAAGGTCCCCGACCCGAGGCCGCCGCTGAAGATGCCCGGTCCCTGCGGGGCCGGGAACGGGATGAACCCGACCCCGAACTTCACGTTGCGCTCGATGTCCAGGGCCAACCAGCTGCCCGTCGGGTTCATGGCGGCCTTGCCGGAGTAGAACAAGGCGTTGCCGTTGTCGTAGGTGACGGCGGTGGGTGAGGGGTTGAGGTACCCACCCTTCTGGAAGTCGTGCCAGACGGCCAGCGAGTCGACCACCTCCGGCGAGTCCCACGACTTCTCCCCGTTGATCAGCTGGTCCATGGTCTCCGAGCCGACCGCGCTGGACAGCGAGATGCTGAGCAGGTGGCCGCCCTGCCAGCCCTCCTTGTCGCTGACCACCATCGGGATGACACCAGAGTCCTTGATCTTTCCCATGGCCGCGGTGAGATCGTCGAGGCTCTGCGGCTGCTCCAGGCCCAGCTGGGTGAAGACGTCCTTGTTGTAGAAGACACCGACCTCTTCGATCTGGCTCGGTACGCCGACGAGCTTGCCGTCGAAGGTGACCCGCTGCTTGGCGAAGTCGTAGATCGGCCAGTCGTTCTCCTCGTACGCCTTGGTCAGGTCGTACACGAGACCGGCCTTGGCGAGAGCACCAGCGAAGCCCGGACCGGTGTCGTAGCCGAAGACGTCGGGGCCCTCACCGGAGCGCAGCTGGGTCTGCAGGACCGTCCGGACGTTCTCGGACGGGATGACGTCGAGCTTGACGGTGATCCCGTCGTTCTCGGACTCGAACTTCTTGATGTCGGACTTGATCAGCTCGAGGTCCGCCGGGTCTTCCGGCTGACCGATCATGTAGCGGATCTGCTGCGGTCCGCTGGTCTCCTGCGGCGCCTGGGACTGCTCGGCGCCGGGGGCGCCACCGGTGCAGCCCGTGAGGAAGAGGGCCCCCGCCGCTACCAGCGCAGCCAGGGGTCGCCAGGACGTACGTGAGAACACGATGACTCCTTCGTCGTCGAGCGGGGTCGGTCCGACGAGGTCGGGACGCTCCCACGCGTTGCCTGGCAGGAACATCCCGGCGGTGAAAGGCTCGCCGGGCCAAGATTTCTAACGTTAGAAGAACTGTGCCCTAGGCTCTCCTCAGTGTCAACGGATCAGGATCCTCCGAGCCGGGACGGAAAGGAGGGCCCCGTGGGCCCACTCGACTTCGCCGATCATCGCCGGCCGGCTCGGATCAAGGACGTCGCAGCGCTCGCCGGGGTCTCGCTGAAGACGGTGACCAACGTGGTGCACCAGCGCCCCTACGTGAAGGACGAGACGCGAGCCCGGGTCCAGGCCGCCATCGAGGAGCTCAACTACCGCCCGTCACTCGCCGGCCGACAGCTGCAGAGCGGACGCAGCAACATGATCACCCTCGCGGTCCCCCGCATCGACGAGCCCTACCTGGGCGCTCTCGCCCATGAGCTGATCGCCGCCGCAGAGCCGCGCGGCTACACGGTGGTGATGGACGAGACCGGCGGGCGCGTCGAACGCGAGGAGCGGGCAGCGCGAGGCTATCCCGGGCACGGCATCGACGGCGTCATCTACAGCCCGCTGGCCCTCAATCCCCGGCTGCTCGCCGACATGAGTCGCAACACCCCCATGGTCCTGCTCGGTGAACCGCTGCCCGAGAGCTCGGCCGACTATGTCGCCATCGACAACGCCGCCTCGGCCGGGGAGGTCGTCGACCACCTCGTCGACGAGGGCCGATCCAGGTTCGCCTACCTGGGCGGACAGCCCGCCATCTATCCCGGCGTGGGAGAGCAGCGTGCCCTCGCCGTCGCGCGCCGGCTCGAGGACCACGGAATCGCGTCGAAGGACTTGGTCATCACCACGGGCCGGTTCCGGCGCGACGAGGGTGCCCGGCGGGTACGGGAGAGTCTCACCCGACTGCACGACTGCGACGCCCTCGTCTGCGCCAGCGACCTCCTGGCTCTGGGAGCCCTGTCGGCGTTGCGGACGGCCGGCCTCACCGTCCCGGACGACATCGCGGTGGTCGGCTGGGACAACATCGACGACGGTGTCTACAGCGAGCCGAGTCTGACGTCGGTGGCCCCGGATCTCCTCGGCCTGGCCGAGAAGGCCATGGACGCGCTGATCACGAGGATCGACGGTGATCGATCCGAGAGCCGCAGCTATGTGGTGCCCCACGAGCTGATCGTCCGTGGGTCCAGCAGCGCTCGCAGGGGAGTCTGAGCCCGCTCCAGGCGGCACTGCACACCGGTAGCGAGGTCGCAGAGATGCCGCTGTCCCCCGATCGGCGGACAGCTGAGTCAACCGGAAGGTCACCCGACCGGTCGACTGCTGCCCGGCCGGATCCGCGGCAGATTCAGTCCTGTCGGAACGGATGGTCCGGGCCGAGCCGGAAGGAAGACCGTCACCATGAACACCAACACCAACACCCGGAACTCCACGCCGAAGATCTCCCGCCGCCTCGTGGCCGCGATCGTCGCCGGCGGCGTGGCCATCGCCGGCCTCACCGCGGTCGTCACCATGACCCTGGAGACCCCCAGCGCCCACGCCCAGACCACGCCATCGACCAGCTCGTCCTCCAGCTCCGGCTCTGACAGTGGCTCCGGCACCCACGACGGACACCACCACAGCCACCACGCCGTGACGCCGTCACAGTCGATCAAGACCCTGCAGGCGCAGCTGGCCCAGCTGAACTACTACAACGGCCCGATCAGCGGCTACTGGAACTCCGAGACCACCAACGCCATCGACTACCTCCAGGCCTCGGCCCACCTGCCCGAGACCGGGACCATGAACACGGCCACCCAGGCAGCCCTGGACCACCAGCTCGCCCACGGCGACAACCAGATGGGCAACTGAGCATCCTCGATCTCCACGACCGCTCGGCCCGTCCCCCGGGGGCGGGCCAGAGCGGTCCGTTAGGCCAGACTGGCGACAGGGCGCAGCAAGGCAGCCCGGAGCGGGAGAGTGACGATGAGCAGCAGCGGTGCGAGCGGCAGCGGTGCCAGTGGCCTTGGACGCGCGACCCAGGCGCGAGCGGCCATCCGGGTGGTCGTGGTCGATGACCACCCCTTCTTCCGGGACGGTCTGAGCCGAGGTCTGCGCCAGAGCGGCTACCTGGAGGTCGTCGGCGAGGCCGGCACCGGCCGGGAGGGTCTGGAGCTGATCCGCTCCGAGCGACCCGACGTCGCCGTGGTGGACTACCAGATGCCCGACCTGGATGGGTTGGACGTGGTGCACGCCGTGGTCCGGGACGCCCTGCCGACCCGCACCCTCGTGCTGTCGGCACTCACCGACAGCGCCGTGGTCTTCCGAGCCCTGCAGGAAGGGGCCAACGGCTACCTCTCCAAGGAAGCCAGGCGGTCCGAGATCGTCGAGGCGGTGATCAAGGTCGCCCAGGGCGGCACCGTCGTCCCGCCGGAGCTGACAGCCGGTCTCGCCGAGCAGATCCGGCTCCGGAGCCAACCGGACGTTCCCGCCCTCAGTCCGCGCGAGCTCCAGGTCCTGCAGGGGTTCGCCCGTGGCCTGTCGATCCCGGCCCTGGCTGCCGAGCTCTACCTCGGTCCCAGCACGGTGAAGACCCACACCCAGCGGCTGTACGAGAAGCTCGGCGTCTCCGACCGGGCGGCCGCGGTGGCGGAGGCGATGCGGCGGGGACTGCTGGAGTGAGCGTCTCCCAGCAGCTGCTGACCGAGCACACGAACCGCGGCGCCGACCTCCGCCGTCTGCTGCGCCTGCTCCTGGTGATCTTCCTCGTGGCGGTGTTGATCACCGAACCCCCCGCCGAGCACCTCGCGCTGTGCTGGGTGGTGGTCGGCTGCTACCTGGTCTGGAGTCTGGCGATCTACGCTCTGGGCACCGGTGATCGGACGCGACGCTTCCTGTGGTTGGCGCTGTTCGTCGACGTGGCGGTGCTGGCGTCGTTGACGTTGATCGCCGACACGACGGCGGAGGTGTCCTGGACGCCGTACCTGATCAGCAGCGGCTTCTTCCTGATCCCGGTGATAGCGGCCGCACAGCTCAGCCCGACGATCTGTGCGGCGGTGGTGATCCCGACGGTCGGCGTCTACCTGATCTCCGGGCTGATCACCCGCGACGCCGAGGACGAGCCACTGTCGTACACGTTGCTGCGCACCTTGATGCTGGCCACCGTCGGTCTCGGTGCCGTCCTGCTGTCCCGGCTCCAGCGCTCGCGGGTGCAGACGATCGCCGGTCTGCTGGAGGACCGCACAGCTCTGCTGTCGCAGATGATCACCATCGAGCAGCGCGAGCAGCGCGACCTGGCCGAGACACTCCATGACGGGGCCCTGCAGTACGTGCTCGGTGCCCGGCAGGAGCTCGACGACTTCGCCGACGGCGACACCGATGCGGCCCGCCGCATCGACGAGGCCCTGACCGAGTCCGCCCGGTTGCTCCGCACCAGCGTGTCCCAGCTGCATCCCGTGGTCATCGAGGCGACCGGGCTGCTGCCGGCGCTGCGGGACCTGGTGGAGTCGACCCGGGCCCGAGGCCGGTTCGCCATCACGCTGACCTGTGACGGCTGGAGCGATGGCGACCGGACCAGCGCCGACGAGCTCCTGTTGACCACCGCGCGGGAGCTGCTCGTCAACGTGGTCAAGCACGCCGCCGCCAGCAGGGTCCTGGTCGAGCTCAGCCGCGACACCGGTTCGGCCCGGCTGCGGATCAGCGACGACGGTCGCGGCATGGGTGACGTCGACCTCTCCGGCCGCCTCGCCGAGGGCCACCTCGGACTGGCGTCGCGACGGATCCGGATCGAAGCGGTCGGCGGTGCCCTGTCCCTCTCTCCGGCCGATCCGCACGGCACCGTGGCCGACGTGGTCGTTCCCCTCACCTCGACACCAGCCGCGGGAGACACCCGATGAGCTACGTCGAGCCACGACCGATGGCACTGGCGGAGTTCCCGGAGAGCACGGGGGGCGCTCCGGGCCATCCCGGCACCGGACAGCGCGGATGTTTGGCTCGCCCCCGAACGGGCACCCGAGGATCAGGACACCAGGTGAACAGTCACAACAGAAGGGGAATCGGATGCGGGTAGTCGTGACAGGGGGAACCGGTCGCGCCGGGCAGTGGGTCGTACGGAACCTGGCCGAGGCGGGGCACGAGGTGGTGAACGTCGACGTCGCTGATCGACCGGAGCTGGACCTTCCCGGAGAGTTCTGCCGGGTCGACCTCACCGACGCCGGCAAGGTCTACGACGCGCTCTTCCAGTTCCGGCCCGAGGGAATCTGTCACCTGGCCGCGAACCCTGCCCCGAGTGGCCAGGCGCAGATCGACGTCTTCGACAACAACGTCGTGTCCGCGCACAACATCATGCAGGCCGCCGGTGACGTCGGGGTCTCCCGCGTCGTCTACGCCTCGAGCGAGATGGCCACCGGCCTGCTGACCGATGGCACCGTCCCCAGCCGGATCCCGTTCGACGAGAGCGAGCGCCACCCGTCGCCGAACGCGTACGCCCTCAGCAAGTACCTCAGCGAGGTGATCGCGGACTCGCTAGCGGTCCGCTACCCGCAGACAGCCTGGGTCGGTCTCCGCATCAACAACGTCATCCCGCCCGACGACTACGACCGGTTCCGAGCCGAGTGGGATGACCCCGCACGCAGCCGAGCGAACTTCTGGAGCTACATCGACGCTCGCGATGTGGGCACCGCCTACCGAGCCGCGCTCGAGGGCACCAGCAGCGGGCACGAGGTGTGCCTGATCGCGGCGGCCGACACCCGGGCGAAACGCGGTCTCCGCTCGTTGATGGCCGAGTTCTACAACGGGTACGACAGCTTCGCCGACGACTACGAAGATCCGGGCTCGGCCTTCAGCTGTGCGAAGATGCGGACCCTGTTCGGTTGGACACCGAGCTACAGCTGGCGCGACCTGTGAGCGGCACCGACGACCCGGCCTGACCCGCAGGACCCAGCATCTGACGGCGGTCGATCTCGTCACCGCTGCCGGGATCTACGGTGGGTCCATGCAGCTGGAGAACCTCGTCATCGACGCCGTCGAGCCGCAGCGGTTGGGCCGGTTCTGGGAGGCCGTGGTCGGCGGTGAACGTCTGACCGATGAGCCCGACGGCTTCGAGACGCGGCTGACCGTCGCCGGCGGTCCGGTGCTCGACCTCTGCATCCAGCGGGTCTCCGAGCCGCCGACCGAGCCACCGCGGCTCCACCTGGACCTTTTCGGCGGCGCTCGGCAGGCCGAGGAGGTCGAGCGGTTGATCGCATTGGGTGCACGACACCTCGACATCGGTCAGGGGGACGTGCCCTGGGTCGTGCTCGCCGACCCGGAGGGCAACCCGTTCTGCGTGCTGCCGGATCGGGAGGCCTACGCCGACACCGGGGCCCTGGCGGGGCTGCCGCTCGACTCCGCCGACCCGGACCGGGACGCGGAGTTCTGGTCCTGGCTGACCGGTTGGGTCGAGGTGGCCGGGGTCGCGCCACGCTCCCTGCGCCACCCGTCTCTGCGGGGTCCGCTGCTCGAGCTGTGCCCCGAGCCGGCTCCGAAGGGGCCGGACAAGAACCGGCTGCACCTCGACGTCCGGCTGGACACCGGGGAGGATCCGGACAGCGTCGCGGCAGCCATCGTCGAGCGGGGCGGCCGCGAGCTCCACCCGGAGTGGGGCGAGCTGCCGTGGCGGCTGTACGCAGACCCGTCAGGCAACGACTTCTGCGTGCTGCCGGCACGGTCGTAGGGGTCGGGAGGCGTCTGGGCGCCTGCGGACAGGTGACGCGGCAGAGTCCGTCCTGCCGCACCTGGACCTGGACGCGAACGGGCTGGTCCTGGTCCGGTCGTGACTGCGGTTGTTTACCTTTCCGTCGAACGGCTACCTGAGGGGGGCAACACCCCTCAGAGCCGCACGACAGCTCGCAGCAGAAGGAGAAACCGCATGACTCAGTCCCCTCTGGGCCACGATCCGAGCCGGCCGGGCCCCTTCGACGGTCCCGGGCCAGGTGAGCCGGATCTGCCCACCGCGCAGCAGGACCTGACCACATCCCAGCATGCTTCGGTCACCGACGACCCTGCCCTGTCGTCTCCCACCGGCTACCCCGGCGAGACGACCTACTCCACCGAGACCGACGGCACCAACGACCCGGCGGGCGCGGGTCGTTTCGGCGAGGCCGGCACGGTGCCGGGACCGAACGGCACCGATGCGGACTCGAAGACCGAGACCGCCAAGGGCGAGGCGAAGCAGGTGGCCGGCGCGGCCGTGGACTCGGGCAAGCAGGTGGCCCAGACCGCCAAGGACGAGGCGCAGAACGTGGCGGCCGAGGCCAAGCAGCAGGCCACCTCGCTGTTGCAGACCGTCCGCTCCGAGGTCGGTCAGCAGGCCGGCACGCAGCAGAACCGCATCGCCGACGCCCTGCACGACCTGTCGAAGGAGCTCGGCTCGATGGCTGCCAACAGCCAGGAGTCCGGTCCCCTGACGGATCTGGCCCAGCAGGCGTCCCACAAGGGCGGCGAGGTCGCGCACTGGCTGCAGGATCGCGAGCCGGCGGACGTGCTCGAGTCGGTCAGGTCCTACGGACGCCGCCATCCCGTCACCTTCCTCGCTCTCTGCGGCCTGGCCGGCATCGTGGCCGGTCGCCTCACCCGGAGCGCCGTCGCCACCAGGACGGACCTGGACAGCAAGGACGACTCAGGTTCCGGACGTTCCGGCGACCTGCGCAGCAACTACGTCACCGCGCCGGTGTCCCAGCCGGTCGTCGACCCCGTTTTCGAGCCGGCTCCGGTGTCGACCGGTGTCTACGGCGGCTCGGTCGAGACCACGGCCCCGGCCGATCCGTACGCGAACGGTGACCTGACCCGATGACCACCTCACATCCCGAGCGTGCCGACTCGGTGGCGGAGGCCGCCCGCGAAGGGTACGCCTCCCCTCGGTCACCGTTGCAGGCCGAGGACGGGCGCAGCATCGGCTCCGTCCTGACAGACATCACCGCGAACATCTCGACCCTCCTCCGGCAGGAGGTCGCACTCGCCAAGGCGGAGCTTCGTCAGTCCGGCACCCAGGCCGGCAAGGGAATCGGCCTGTTCGCCGGCGCGGGTGTGGCCGGTCTGCTCCTGCTGGTGTTCATCTCGGTGAGCGCCTGGTGGGGTCTCGGCCAGTACATCGAGAACCAGTGGTCGGCCCTGGTGGTCGCCGCGGTCTGGGCGATCGTCGCCCTGATCCTGTTCCTGGCCGGCCGAGCCGAGCTGAAGCGCATTCGTGGACTGCCGGCCACGACCGAGACCCTGAGCAAAGTCCCACCGGCCCTCAAGGGCCACGAAGAGGAGAACCGATGAGCCAGAACGATCCCGAGGTGCTGCGGGCCGAGATCGCTCGGACGCGCGCCGAGCTGAGCGACAACGTCGACACCCTGACCGACACGGCGAACCCGAGGAACATCGCCAACCGGCAGGCCGACAAGGTCAAGAGCGCCGCTCGAGGGGTGCGCGAGCACCTGATGGGGGCGCCGGACGATCCGTACGACGCCGGCACGCTGGGTGATCGGGCGGACGCCGTCAAGGGCAAGGCCTCCGGCGCCCTGGGATCCGCTCAGGACCGGGCGGCGGGCGCCCTGGACACGGTCAGCGACGCACCGGCGCAGGTGCAGCGCAAAGCCCGCGGGAACCCGCTCGCGGCCGGACTCATCGCCTTCGGCATCGGCTATCTGATCTCGTCGGCGATCCCCAGCAGCGAGAAGGAGCAGCAAGCGGCGAGCCGCCTCCAGGAGAAGGCCGCTCCCCTCAAGGAGAAGGTCAGCGAGGCGGCCGGCGATCTGGCGGACCGGTTGCGTGAGCCTGCGCAGGAGGCCGCCGCCTCGGTCAAGAGCGCGGCCACCGACGCCGTGGCCAACGTCAAGGACGAGGGGGCAGCAGCCCGGGACGACGTCCAGGGCCAGGTCCGCGACTCCGCCGCCACGGTCAAGGACAGCTCGACGTCCTGACCTACCGATCTGCGCCGGTGGGTTCGGAGTCCGCCGCTCCGGGCCCGCCGGCGCACTCACGTCTCGAAGGCGTCACCTCCCGCCCGACCTGGTGCCGGTCTCCGCGAGGTCGACGACGAGCGCCAGGTGGTCCGACAGCGGCAGCCTGACCGCCCGGCTGCCGACCACTCGCCCGACCTGGCCGCGTGCGAGTACGTGATCGAGCTGGCGATCCGGTTCGTCCAAGGGGAAGGTCGGGTGCTCGGCCAGGCTGCGGTAGCCCGTCACGCGCGCCGGGCGGGAGTCCTCCAGGTTGAGGTCGCCCATCAAGATCGCCGGGTCCGGCAGTGTGGCCAGATCCCGCCGGATCCGCCGCAGCTGGAGCCGTCCCCAGCCCGGCACGAAGGACAGGTGGGTGTTGGCGACGATCAGCGGGCCGATCGGACTGTCGAGATGCGCGATCACAGCCGCCCTTGGCTCCTCGTCGACCATGATCACCTTGCGCGGACCGGGGAGGTACATCGGGAAGCGGAAGCCGATCCGCGGCAGGCGCAGCGTCTGCCAGGTCCGCACCGGATACCGGCTCAGGAGCGCCACCCCGTACGACGCGGTGCCCGGCACGTCCTCCTCGGTCGCCGCCATCCAGGTGGCGCCCGGCGTCCCCGACAACGCTGCTACGAAGCGGTGGGACACGGCTCCCATGGCATCGGCGGCCACCGCGGTGAGGTCGGCCAGGTGGGATCGGGGCTGGTCGCGGTCCACCTCCTGCAGGGCGAGGACGTCGGCGTCCAGGGTCGCCACCGCCTCGGCCAACCGGTCCACATCCACGGTGTCGTCACTCATGGACCGCCCGTGCAGAATGTTGAAGGTCGCCAACCGCATACGACGAAGGTAGCCATCATCGACACCGCTGAACCATCGACTCCCGCCGCGGACGCGCTCGAGAGCGGGCGTACGGCGATGCGGGAGGCGCTACGTGTGTCCGCGTCCGTCCTCAAGGCCGCCGACGTGCCGTTCGCGCTCGCGGGCAGCTACGCCCTGTGGGTCTTCGGCGGGCCGGAGGGTGACCACGATGTCGATCTCGCCGTGCCGGAGGAGGTGGTCGAGGACGCAGTCCGGGCACTGACGGTCGCCGGGTTCGAGATCGAGCGCCCGCCGGAGGACTGGCTGTTCAAGGCCTGGCACCAGGGGGTGATGGTCGACGTCCTGCACCGCCTGGTGGGGATCCCGGTGGACCACCGGCTGGTGTCCGACGCCGAGCAGCACGACGTCCTGGGCGTGCGGCTGCCGGTGCTGCCGCCGACGGTGGTGATGACCACCAAGGTCTTGTCCCTCAGCGAGCAGTACTGCGACCTGGCGACGCTGCTGCCGGGCGCCCGCGCGGTCCGCGAGCGGATCGACTGGGCTCAGGTCACCGCTGCCGCGGTCGACCAGCCCTACGCTGAGGCGTTCCTGTTCCTCGCCCGCCGGCTCGGCATCGCCGGCCGAGCCTGATCCTGGCCCGGAGTCCCGGCCCCGGCGCGCGGGGTGCACTCTCCTCACCTGACCGCGCAGGTCGACGGCGGCGACTGCGAGGATGCCACCCATGGGATGGGAAGCGCTCGATCAGTGGGGGGACGACACCGCTCGACTGGCCCCGCTCACCGGCGGCGTCGCCAACCAGGTGTGGAGCGTGCGCGTCAACGGGCGGCTCGCGGTCGGCCGTCTCGGCTCCCGCAGCGACGCAGATCTCGCCTGGGAGACGGACCTGCTGAGGTATCTCGGCCGGGAAGGGCTGACGGTGCCGCAGCCGATCCCGACCACGGCCGGTCGGCTGTTCGCTGATGGCCTCGTGGTGATGACCTACCTGGAGGGTGGCCCGCCCGCGTCGGAGGCCGACTGGCGTCGGGTGGCCGAGATGCTGCGGCGGCTGCACCAGTTGACGCGGGGTTGGCCCCAGCGCCCGGGTTGGCGTTCGTCGACCGACCTCCTGGTCGCCGAGATCGGTACCAAGATCGACCTCGGCGCCATGCCGGCCGAGGGGGTCGCCCGATGCCGCGCGGCGTGGGCGCGGCTCAGCGGACGTGAGACCCGCGTGGTGCACGGAGACCCCAACCCGGGGAACATCCGGCTGACCGCCGATCGGGTCGGGATGATCGACTGGGACGAGGCCCACGTCGACGTTCCGGATCTCGACCTGGTGCTGCCGCACAACGCCGCCGATCTGGACGATGTCGCACACGACGTCGCGGCACAGGCCTCGGCCGCCTGGGAGGCCGCCGTCTGCTGGGACGACGATCACGCGAAGGAGCGGCTCGCCACCGTACGCGCGCTCTGAGCGCGGTGCCGGAGCTCAGTTCCCGACGAAGACGCAGAGCGGGTGGCCGTCCGGGTCCGCGAACACGTAGAGCGGCTCGTCCTGGTCGTCGGTGCGGTCCAGCAGCTCTGTCGCACCCAACGCCAGCGCTCGCTCCCGATGTCGCTCGAGCTCGTCCTTCGTATCCACGGCGGTATCGAGATGGAACATCTGCGGCACGTCGCCGGCGGGCCAGGTCGAGGGGCGGACACCGTCGGTCTGCTGGAACGCGAGCTGCCAGCCGGCGGCGTTGCGCAGCGTCAGCCAGTCCCTGTCGTCGGGCTCACCGGCCGGCGGCGGCTCGTCACCGTCGCGATACTCGAGCCCCAGCAGCTCCCGGTAGAACTCGGCGAGACGGCGGCAGTCGGTGGTGTCCAGCACCACCTGGATGATGCGGGGATGCGCAGCGGTCATACCTGGATGGTGTCACCGGCCACCGACACCGCAGACTGACAGCGGACATCGTTCGACCGTTCAGGCGGTCACCTGAGTGGAGCTTTCCGGCCGTCTCCCGACCGCGACCAGGACCATCGCGAATCCGACGTTCACTGCTGTCGCCAGGGCGAAGGCGGCCCAGCCCGGGATCCGTTCGATGGTGACCGCCACGATGAAGCAGAAGAGGGCGAAGCCGTCCAGACCGGGCACGATCCCGCGGAGCAGCCCGATGACACCACTCCGACCCGACTGGGCCGCCGCGAAGGCACAGACGACACTCAACGCGATCGGGAACGGGGCCAGCACGCCGGACAGCTCCGGTCCGACAGCTGTGGCGGCTCCGGTCACGACCAGCACCAGAGCCGCGGTCGCGAGAGCCCGTGCCGGCAGGTCCCACCACGGCATCCGGGTCGGCGCAACTGGGACGACCGCCTGCCGACGCAGCACGTACTGCACCGTGTGCAAGGCGATGACGGCCGCGATCAGCGCGACCCACGCCGGCGCCGGAAGACGGGCCAGGCCCAGGTCGGTGAGCAGCACCGCGGTCCAGGCCATCAGCATGGTGAGCGGCCAGGGCACGCGGTCGACCAACACGATCAGGCACAGGGCGAACACGGCCAGGGCGACGTTGGCTGCGGTCGCCGCCGTGGCCGCCTGTGCGGCGAACGCGGCGCCGTGTTCGAGATAGATGATCAGCAGGATCGGTCCGGCCACGATCGGGATCGTGACGAGGATGCCACCGAGCCGTGGGCCCCAGCGACGGGCGGCGAGGGAGGACAGGACGACCAGGGCGGGCGCCAGCAGCAGCTTCAGGGCCAGGAGCACACCCGCAGTCTGGCGCTTCCGGCCCCCGTCCACCGCATCAGATCAGCAACGCTGGTCGTGCTCATCGACGCAGCCCCGGCCCGTCAGCCAACCTGTTCCGGCGCAGCGAGCAGCTCCGGTTGCTCATCTCCGGCCGCTGACAGATGAAGCTGTCGGTACGAATCTGGTGCACAGAGCGATCACATAGATCCCGGCCGTCAGCCACACCAGCTCGAGGTGGCCGTACCACGGAACAGGACTCACCCAGGACTCCGCACCGAGCAGCTCGCGAAGCGGTGACTCGACCACGAGGTAGGCCTGCACCACGGTGACGGCGAGCGCTCCAGCCAGAGTTGCCAGACTGGGCAACAGCCGCTGTCGCCGGACCAGGGTGAACAAGCTGATCCAGAACGCAAGCGGCAGCAGTTCGTCAGGCCCGACATCCTGCAGCAACGTGGCCACCAGCAGACATCCCGAGGTGACGACAAACACCAACGGCGGCCTGATCCGCCGAAAAGCCAACGCCACGTAGGAGGTGGCCCACATCGCCAGGTACGGCCACCACACCACCGAGAACTCCCCCGGCTCTGTGGTGAGCTCCTCGATCACGTAGACGCGCTGCATCACCGCGAACTCCGTCAACCCGAGCACGGCCGCCAGCACCACATCGACCATCAGGACCCGCTGCCTCAGCGATCTCCTCCGTACGGGGGTGGCCTCGAAGGTCGCCTCGTTGCCTGTCGGCAGTCGGTGATCCGCGCCATCCATCTCCATCGAAGCCACGTCGACTCACACTCCTCGATCCTCACCGGTCTCTGGTTCAGAGGACAGTCGGGACCCCCCGCAGATACCGTCGTGAGGGCATTCGATGCCCCTTCGGGCACACGCATGGACCCGGGACTCAGCATCAACTGCCCTGGCGCGCAAGCGTCACCATGGATTTCATTGGGACGATGGGCAGGCAGCGGGACGGTGAGACACCGCGTGATGGCTCGTCGGCCACGCCTGCCAGTCGCCTCTCCCGCCGTGCGCTGCCCGCGCCAGCAGGCTCCACGCCCAGATCGAGCCTCGCGCCCGCGGCGGAGATGGTGCTGCGGCTGCAACAGACCGTGGGCAACGCCGCCGCCGGTGGGATCCTCACGCCTGCGGCGCTGGGTGCCGACTCGCCGCGACTGCCTCCGTCTGCCACGGCGGCGTCTCCTGCGGTGCCGGTGGTCGCGCGCGAGCCGGTGGGCGCGGTCGTGGCCGGTGACGTGCTGCCACCGCCGCTGCCGGTGGAGTGGGGCACCGACCCCTTCCTGATCGAGCTGACCCGGACGGCGAGTGGGGACATGATGGACGTCACCATCCGTTACCAGGGGTCCTTTCCGTTCGAGGGCAACGCGGCCGGGCAAGCCGAGCGGGCGTGGAAGACCACCGTCCGCGTGGGTCGCACGCCGCTGGTCCCCCGCGTCCGGCATCGCGGCGCCACGTCCGCCGTCATCGACCTGTACGGGGACGCCTCGGAGTTCCTGCGCATCGAGGACACGGTCGAGGTCGCCCCGGGCCAGGCCGGCGGCCGGCGGCACGGGCTGAGCGCCACCCTGACGCAGTTCAGCGGCGGGGAAGCCAGCTCAGCCGTCGTCCGTGACCCGTCGGCGGCCCGCACGGCCCCGCCTGCTGGGGGAAACGAGGATCGGCTCGGTGCTCGCCCGAAGCTGTCGTCGCTGATCGGCGACCTGAGCAGCTTCGAAGGGCTGGTGGACGGCGACGGTGATCAGCGCAAAGAGCTCCTGGTCAAGATCAGCAGCCTCGACGCTCGGTCAACGGGAACGTCGACCAGCCGGGTCCGGGTGACGCTGCGGCAGGCGGCCGACGGTGCGCAGCTCGTCGATCTGGTCGCCACCTTGCCCGTTCGACCTGAGGAGTTCTTCTTCGCCCCGATGGTGACGGCGGTGACCGACGGGGATCGCCCCACCATCATCACGCTCGCTCTGCCCGGCGACCGGCATCGGCTGACGATCGCGCCGCCGCGCCCGGGCTCGACCCCCAGCTACACGGTCCGACTCGCCGGAGTCGATACGACGGTCGCGGCCGCCGGCGGACAGGGGCGGATCGGGCGAGTCTTCGCTGCGGGGCTGGCCGGCGGCATCATCTACAACGACGTGAAGCTCGGCGCCTACGAGGACAGGTTCCGACTCAGTCTGCAGTGGCGGAGCGCCGACCGGGCCATGCTCGGACTGGCACCGTTGTTCCGCGGCGAACCCTACGGCGGTTACGGAGTCGAGATCCCCGCAAGCGGGACTCTGCGCTGCCAGATCGTGGACAGCACGGCGGTCAGCATCGGGTTCGATCTCAGCGGCGACGGCAAGTCCGACCTACGGCTGTACGACACCTTGACGAGCCCGGACGACAGTCTGCCCGAACGCGACCGTGACCACACCGTACGAGTGGTGGGGTCCGCGGTGGGCGGCGAGCAGTCCTACAGCTTTCCGATCCGTCGGGGTCAGCCGGCCCAGGTCGGAGGGGCGACGCCGGACAACAAGGTCGCCACGTCCAATGCGTTGGCGGTCACCGGGTTGAACGAACAGCGCCGCAACGACAGCTTCGCTGCGCAGCTGGACGAGTACGAGATGGCGATGATGAAGGTACGCAGCGAAGCAGCCACCGCGGGCTCCATCTCCCAGCCTCTGTACGCAGCCTGGGCGAACCTGTCGGCCGACATGATCAAGATCCAGGCCCAGCTGGCGGTCGGGACACCGCAGGTGCCGTTGCAGTCCGCCGCGGTCGGCCATGCCCAGGTGCTCTTCACCACACTGGCGGCGGAGACGGTCAGTGCCGACGAGCACAGGTTCTACCAGGTCGGCTACGGCAAGTCGAACTCCTACACCGGGGAGAAGACCGACCAGGTCGTCACCCGAGGGACCACGACCACCGGCGCCGGGCCCGAGCTGGCCGGTCACATCGCACTGGGCCGGTGGCCGGAGGCATTCGACGGCTACCAGGCCCTGGTGTCGGGGCTGGATCGTTGGGTCGCCAAGAAGGTGAAGGCGACCCTGGGGCAGCACGACAACCTCACCGAGCGGGCGGAGTTCCTCGTCTCCAGCCGGGCCGAGCTCGCCGCCCTCGAGAAGTATCACCCGACCCGGGTCCTCGCGGTCTTCCAGCCCGACCAGAAGTTCTCCTCCGAAGGTGGCTGGGTCGAACAGGTCCCCCTGAACCTCTACTACTACCGCGACGACGACACCTGGTATCTGAAGAACCTCACCAATCCCAACAAGACCTGGCACAAGAAGATCGCCGCCGTGGCCGGGCAGACCACGCCACCCCAGGCCCTGTTCGACAAGCTCAACGACTCCGACCGGCTCCCCGAGGGGGTCATCCACTACGAGATCCCCGGCGGCTACGCCTCCGAAGTGATCGTGAAGTCCCAGCTCACCTTCCGCACGTTCCTCTCTTACCTCGGTGTCGGACTGGCCCTGCTCGGGCTGACTCTGGCCACCGCGGGAACGGGGACGGTCGCCGTCGCCGCCTCCTGGGCCTTGGCCGGCTCCGCCGTGGTCGGTGGTCTGGCTGCCACCCTCGACCTCATCGACAAGGCCGACAGCGGCGACCTCACTGCCACCACAGCCGTCATCGACATCGCCCAGATCGTGGCGTCAGTGGCCGGCGTGACCGCACTCCGGTCCGGGATGATCGCCAAGGGCGGGATCGTGGCCGCCACCGAAGGCAACCCGTTGCTGGGTCAGGCCGCGAAGGCTGCTGCACGCGCCCACCAGGTGTACGTGATCAGCACCGGCACCAGGGTGGCCGCCGACATGGTCACCGTCGTCACCATGGGTATCGAGGTCGCCGGCCAGCTCGACGACATCGAGAACGGGCCCGGCGACAGAACCTCGAAGGACCGAGCCAAAGCGCTGCTGCTGGCTCAGCTCGCCGTCACCGGCGGGCTGAACGCCCTGGCGATCAAGGGCGAGCTGCCGAACCTCGGTAACGGCCGAAAGCTCACCCTGTTCACCCCCAAGGGCTCGAAGGTGCCGATGGCGCTGGTGGAGGGGAAGGCCGCGCCAGGCACCTTGAAGTTCAGCCAGAAGGACATCGCCAAAGAGATCACCGACAAGTCGATGACTGTCGAGCAGCTGGCCGACAGCATGCGCAAGGGCGGCTGGAAGGGCGATCCGCTCCACGTCGTCGTGCTGGAGGACGGCACGTACCTCAGCCTGGACAACCGGCGACTCTGGGCCGCCCACCAAGCCAACCTTCCCGAGGTCCCGATCTGGTACCACTCACCGAAAGAGAAGTTCCCGCCGGAGTGGAAGAATGACGGCTTCGACCTGAGGCGGAACATCTACACGCTCCCGGACCTCAGCCTCACCACGTCAAGACCGAGCAAGAACGCCAAGCCCACCTACGTCGAAGGCCAGCTGCCCGACAACCTGTGGGAGGCCGCGCTGTTCCGCACCATGAGCCAAGGCAACAGTGACGGAGTCCGCTTTCCCACCTGGGGTCGCTACGAGCTCCCCAAAGTCAGACTCGGCGCCAAGCCGACCAACTAGGAGTGACCACGATGACCATCGGCCTTGCCGACGCGTTCGCCGCGTACCTGGACAGCGGGCGCCAGACGAATCTGGCGAACGCTCTGCGAGCGACCGGGTCGGACGGGCTGGCCGCCGTCCTCGACGCCGACCGGACCGAGTCGGGGATGACCTTGGCCGAGGGCTGGCCGTCGGAGTGGCGGGGCAGATGGTGCGCACTGGGCCCCACACCACCCGTAGGCGCCGACGCCTGGTCGCTGTGGTTCGATGCGTCCGAGGTGGTGGTGATGACCCTCCTCCCGCGTCCGCCGGCCCAGTACCGATCCTGGACCGAGGCCGTGCAGCGACGGATGACCCCACATGTGGGATGGCTGTCACTGCAGCTCAGCCGGCGCTGGCAGGCTGCGGGGTGGGCGCAGGCGGCCGGCGAGCAGGTCGAGCTCGACACCGGCGCCGACACAGACCCAGCCACCGGTCTCACCGGCGCGCAAGCGAAGCGGTACGCGAACCACTTCGACAAGAACCTCGCCAACCCGAACGTCTGGGCAGCTGTGTACAACGCCGGCGACCCTCTCACCTCGGCGCTCTGGCCCCCATCAACACGATCCGAGCTCGCCGGCTACATCGGCGAAGGTCAGGTCATCGTGCAGCAACGCTCCGCAGCACTCGTGCCGGAACCCAACGACCCCGACGACGACGACCCCGCATCGATAGCCGACGAGTCCGACCGGTTGATCGGAGTCGGGTTCCGTACCGCCATCTCGAGCCAGCGTCCCTTCCGAGCTCGACCCGGCTGGGACTGACCCGTCTGTCGGGCTCGTCAACGGTCTTCGGGTCGCCGCAGCCGCTTGCGCCGCCGGGTCAGTCAGCGATCGGCTTGAACGGCACCATCTCGTCGTCACCTGACCGGATCCAGCTGGCCATGGACTCGGGGACCTCGTTCCAGGCGCCCGGGAGGTCACCCAGCGGCTCGGAGACGACCAACCGAGCCTCGGCACTCAGCCGCTGGAGCATCTCCACCTCGGGGTGGAGATGTCGCAGGGTCGTGACGTCGGTGGAGTAGTACAGCGAGCGGCTCTGCTGCTCGCTCGAGTAGCGGACCGCCCAGATCGACTCGCCGTCACTGGTGGCCACGGTGCCCTGGAAGGGAAACTCGACCCCCGCGGCGCGCCCGACCTTCTCGACCAGCCCGATCGCTCGGGCGATGGCGGTCAACGGATCCTCGGCCAAGCCGAAGCTCAGAGCCAGGTAGAACAACGTCTCGGAGTCCGTCGAGCCGCCGATGTGAGGGAACAGCGACGGGTCGACGGCCAGCACCAGCTCCCGCTTGATCTGAGCGAACGAGCGGATCATGCCGTTGTGCATCCACAGCCAGTTCCCGTGTCGGAAGGGGTGGCAGTTCGAACGCTGGACCGGGGTGCCGGTCGCGGCCCGGATGTGGGCGAAGAGCAAGGGTGTCGTGATCCGCGGTGCCAGCTCACGGAGGTTGGCGTCGTTCCAGGCGGGCTCGACGGCCTTGAAGCAGGCGGGCTCCGTGGTGACGTCGCTGTACCAGCCGATGCCGAAGCCGTCACCGTTGGTCGTGGTCGCACCGAGCCTGGAGTGCAGGCTCTGGTCGATGATGGAGTGAACCGGCTTGTACAGCAGCTCCTCGGCCGATATCGGGTCACCGGAATAGGCCATCCATCTGCACATGAGGCCAGTCAACCGCGCTGCCCGGTCGAGCCTGCACGCGGGTCGGGTCGACCCGTACCAGCACTCAGTGTTGGACGACGACTCCTCCGCGCAGGAACTGCTCGAACGAACCCCAGGGCTTCTCCCCCTTCTTGTCCAAGATCACGTCTGTCGAGTACTGCAGCAGGTAGACACGACGAAGTCGGTCCGTGAGGTTCGGTCCACTCCGGTGGATCACCGTGCTCGAGAAGCAGACGATCGAGCCGGCCGGCACGATCACCGGCATGCCCGGGTCGCTGCCGAAATAGCACACCTCGTCACCGGTCTCGGCGCGGATGTGCTTCACGTAGGACCGGATGCCGGAGCGGCTGTAGGGCAGCAGGTAGACCGATCCGTTCTCCTCGGTCACGTCGTCGAGTGCGATCCAGCAGGTCAGATACGGCTCATGGTCCTCGTGCACGTAGCCGGAGTCCTGGTGCCAGGCGAAGGAGGTGTCCGGATCGGCGGCCTTGATCACGTACTGCTCCCAGAACAGGTAGGCCTCGTCACCGAGGACTCGCCGGCAGATCGTCGCCATGGTCTCCCCGAAGGCAAACGCCCGCAGCTCCGGTCGCTCCTGGTAGACCATCGCGCTGAAGTACCGCTTGCCGCGGGCGTTGATGCCGATCCGGTCCACGCCGTCGCGATCCATCAGGGCGTCCAACCGGTCGACAGAGAACTGCGCACCGCTGCGCAGCAGCTCGAGCTCGGCCGAGCTGAGCACTGACTCCAGCACGAAGTACCCCTCCGCCTGGTACTGGCTGATCATCTGGGAGGTCACCAGGTCGATGGGGGCAGTCACGGGTCGTCTCCTCGTCGGCGGCAGAGCTGGATGGCTCGGGCTCCACGGTAGAGCGGCCATCGAAGAACGTGACTGGACACGCGCAGCGCGCTCGGATGCCATGATCTCGAAATTGTGACAACAGTCTTGACACAAATCGGCGGCGCACGTTGACTGCTCATGTCCTAACGGCCGTTCAGTGATCTTCGCCGCGGCCTCCCCCTGAGCTCGAACCCCCATCGAGCGACGTCGAACAAAGGAGTTTCGATGAACACCCCCATTCCCCGCCGTACCTTGCTCGCCGCGGCCGGCGCCACCGCCGTCGGCTTGTCGGTGCCCGGTGTGGCCGACGCCGCCGGGCCTCGACGGACCACGACCGACTTCACGCTGAACGCCGAGACTCTCGACGGCGGCGAACAGGTCGTCTCGGTCACGCTGCACACCGCCGAGCTCGGCAAGATCATCCCGTCCAGCCTGACCGAGGGCACCTTCACCGTTCACGCCAAGGCCACCAGCCCGATCCCCATCGCCGCCGGCGATCTGATCTTCAGTGAGTACGATCTCGACCGGAGCGTCACCACGGCCCGGCTCGACCGACGCGGCAACATCGTCCTCGAGCTCGACTACGCCGAGGGCCAGGTCGGTGGCGGCACCCTCGGCTACATCGTGAGCAGGGGACGCAACGTCCAGCTGGATCTGGAGTACACGATCACCCAGAACGCTCCGTTGAAGCTGCCGAACGGGCGTCAGCTGACGATCACGAAACTGACCCAGGGAGACCTCTCCAACCCCGAGGTCGACGCCTTCGGCTACGCCGTCTCGCGTTCGAAGATGAAGTACCGGCTCTACTCACCGTCGCGACGAGAGCGCGGCAAGCGCCCGCTCATCGTCTGGCTGCACGGCGGCGGAGAAGGCGCCTCGCTGCCGGACGACTACTACGACAACGAGAGCACGCTGCGCGCCAACCGCGGGGCGCTCGGTTTCGCCACTCCGGAGGGCCAGCGGATCTTCGGCGGAGCCTACGTGGTGGCGCCACAGTCGACCTCGTTCTGGATCGGCGACGGTCCGGCGTTCGCGCCGCAGATCAAGGAGATCATCGACGAGGTCGCGCGGCGCTACCCGATCGACCGGGACCAGATCCACGTCGTGGGCTGCAGCAACGGCGGGTACATGACCATGAAGATGACGGTGGAGTACCCGAAGCTGTTCGCCTCCGCCGTGCCGATCTGCGGCGTCGTGCAGGGTGGCCTGGTCAGCGACGCCGAGCTGGCCGACATCACCACGCCGACCTGGCTGGTCGCCTCCGCGGACGACGCGACGGTGAACCCGGAGCTCAACTCCAGGCACGCCCACGAGCTGATCCCGAGATCGATCCTGACCATGTACGACACGGTCACCTGGGACGGTCACCAGTTCGCCGGCCACTGGTCCTGGATCTACGTCGCCCGCAACGACCCGCGGCACCGCGGAACCCGTATCTGGCAGTGGATGGCACGGCAGGAGGCCTGAACAACCGCCCCGACCGCGCAGCACGGACCGGCCCGCGATCACCGCGGGTCGGTCCCGCGGAATTGAGACCGATCGGCCGCCCGGATCAGGAGGCCTGCACCGGACGGGGTCCAGCAAGCTTGTCGGCCAGATCCAGGGCGGCCTGGAAGCCGCCGCCGAAGTCGGCGGCCACATCGGCCGCTTCGACCTCGAGCCCGGCCCGGTTCATGGCGGGCGCGTTGTCGAGCAGGGCCCGAGCGAAGCGCTCCTGGAACCGGGCGGCTCCGGCGGCGTAGCTGGTGCCTCCCAGCAGAACCCGCGTCGGGTTCACGGCGGCGACGAGCCAGCTGACGGCCCAGCCCAGCTGGTTCGCGGCGTCGTCGAGGATCTCGTCCACCAGCGGGTCGTCGAGACGCTCCAGGTCGGCCAGCGTGGCCAGGTGGTGCGTCGTACCCCCGGTCACCTCGGCGACCCGCTCGGCGATGCGCCAGCCGGACGCGACGGTCTCCAGGCAGCCGATCTCGCCACACCGACAACGCCGCGTGCTCGCCGCCACGCGCGCGTGGCCGATCTCGCCCGCCGCACCGTCCGCGCCGAGCAGCACCGACCCGCCGCTGACGACACCGCAACCCACACCCCGGTCGAAGAACACCATGATCAGGTCGGGGTAGCTTCGGGACCGAGCCGCACCCAGGGCCGAGGCAGTCGACGGGTTCAGCACGGCCACCGGGATCCCGAGCAGGTCCTCCATCGCTCCGCGCACCGCCACGTTGCGCCAGCCGAGAACGGGCACCGACACGCAGATCCCTGTCTCCGGGTCGATCTGGCCTGGCACGAGCACGGTCGCCGCCCCCAACGGACCCGCCCCGGTCCGCCGGTGCGAGGTCTCGATGAGTCTGGCCAGAGCCCGCAGCGTGGCGGAAGGGCTGCGTCGCGAGACACCCGTGGCACGGCCGATCTCGACGGCGTCGGCGTCGGCGATCCGGACATCGAGGTCATCGGGGAGCACCAGTCCAGCAGCAACGCTGAGACTTCGCGGGTTGAAGGCGACCAGCAGACCCGGGCGGCCGCGTCCCTGCACCCCGGATTCGGTGCCCGCCGCCTGAACGACGTCCTGTCGGCGGAGCACCTGCAGGATCGCTGTCACCGTCGGCCGACTGAGACCGGTTCGCCGGATCAGCTCGGCCTGAGTCAACGGCCCGGCGGCGCGCAAAGTGGCGGAAACGAGTGCCTCGTTGGTCATCCTGACCGTTTCCGTGCCCGCTGGCGCAGGAAGTCGCCGAGCCGGAGACCTCACGGGGGGATCGTAGCGGCCAGCATCGGTTCTCGCAGACGACGTCGAACACCGGAGTCGACGCTACCCGAGAGGTGCTGCACACAGGTCGGGTTCTCGACTCGATCCGGGCACCGTGGGATAGTGACGGGTTGGAGCTCGACCCAGCACCCAGTGACCCGAGGGGACCCATGAGCAAGAAGAAGAAGACCATCGACAAGATCACCACGGCCAACCTCGAGCTGAAGAAGACTCTCGCCAGCGTTCGCAGTGAGCTGACCAAGACCAACACCAAGCTCACCAAGGCCACCGAGAAGGCCGAACGCTGGAAGAAGGAAGCGGCTGCGCACAAGACGGCCGCGGCACGCTCCGATGCCCGGGCGGAGAAGCTCCAGACCAAGCTCGACCGCGCCCAGTCCGCGCTGAAGCCCGCACCGGCCACCCGATCACAGCAGGCCGGCCCGGCTGCGCCGACCACCGACTCCAGCACGACCTACGGGCTCACGGCCCCGGACCGGACCTGGACCGTCGTCCAGCTCCGAGCCGAGGCGCACGCCCGAGGACTCACGGGAATGTCGGGTAAGACCAAGGACCAGCTGCTCGCCGCTTTGACCTGAGCCCGGACCCGAGGATCGAGCCACGACACGTAGAGTCACCGGGTGGCCGATGTGGAGTGCGTGATCTTCGACTGGGGTGGCACGTTGACGCCCTGGCACACCATCGATCTGGGTCAGGCCTGGCGCGCCTGCGGTCTCGGCGACGAAACGGCCGAGCGGCTGGTCGCGGCCGAGCTCGCTGTCTGGCGGCGGGCGAAGGAGACCCAGCGCAGCGGCACCATCGACGAGGTGTTCACCGCCGCCCGCGCGTCAGCGGGACCGGCTGAGATCGCCGCCTACTACGCCTGGTGGGAGGAGCACACCCACACCGACCCGGACGTCAAACCGCTGTTCACCGCACTGCGGGAGCGTGGCATCAAGGTCGGCGTGCTCTCCAACACGCTCTGGCCCCGCAGTGAGCACGATCGTGTCTTTCGGCGAGACGGCGTTGCCGCACTGATCGACGGTGAGGTGTACACCAGTGAGATCCCCTGGACCAAGCCGCACCCGGAGGCCTTCCGCGCCGCGCTCGCCGCGCTCGGGCATGACGACCCTCAGCGCGCGGTGTTCGTCGGCGACCGACTCTGGGACGACATCCACGGCGCGCAACAGGTCGGCATGAAGGCGGTCCTGGTGCCGCACAGCGACATCCCGGAGATCCAACGGGGACCGGTCGACGGCAGGCCCGATGCGATCGTGGAACGGCTCGCAGATCTGCTGCCCGTCGTCGACCGCTGGCGTCGGTCCGGTCCCGTCTGATCTCGACGTGTCGGTGCACTGAGGCCGAGCCGGCTCGATCTCAGTGTCCGGCCGCCGAGCGGGCACCACCTGGGCGTGGTCGATCACCCTTGCAGCAGGGACTGTGCTCCATCTATCCAGAGCTCGGTGCCGCTGATGTGCCTGGCCTGATCGGAGGCGAGGAAGGCGATCAGCTCACCGACCTGCTCGGCCGACCCCGGTTGGTCACCAGTGAGCGGGATGTGGCCTTCGGGGTACTCGACCGGGATCTTCACGTCGTCGTTCTCGGCGTTGGTGTTGTCGTCGATCTCGGTGCTGATCGCTCCCGGGCAGACCACGTTCACCCGGATCCTGTCCGGTCCGAGCTCCACCGCCAGCATCTTCGCCAACGCCACCTGTCCTGCCTTGCTGCTGGAGTAGGCCGACGCTCCCGAGTTGGAGAAGATCCGGGTGCCGTTCACCGAGGACGTGATGATCACCGAACCACCTCGGCGCCGCAGGTGGGGTACCGCGTACTTGATGGTGGTGAAGGTGCCCACCAGGTTGATGTCGAGGGTGGTGCGGAAGTCATCGACGGTGAGGTCGTCGATTCCGGCCCAGGTCCCGTTGATGCCGGCATTGGCCACCACGACGTCCAGGCGCCCCCAGGTCCTGGTGGTGGTGGCGACAGCTTCCCGTACGGAGTCCTCGTCGCTGACATCGCACGGCACCGTGATGGCAGAGCCACCGGCGGCACGGATCTCCTCGGCCACCTCGGTGAGCTCGTCGGGAGTCCGTCCGGCCAGCGCCACCCGGATTCCTCGTCGAGCAAGAATCACGGCCGCTGCCTGCCCGATACCCGAGCCACCTCCACTGATGAATGCCACTCCGTCTTCCATATCGCTCCCTTGTCGTCTCATGTTCGGCTGGCGACCATCTCACCAGACGTGAGGTTGTTCACCACGAGCACTGCCGCGACGCCATCCGGTCGGAGCGAGACACCGATCCGCGAATCGACCACGACGTCTGCTCGATCAGACGCCGTAGCCGCTCGACTCGGTGGCCAGATCGTCGGACTCGCGGTCGAACTCGTTCGGCCTGTCCTTGCGGAAGTAGAGGATGGCGGCGGCCATGCCGATCGCGATCAGCACGGTCAGCACGCCGAACAGGACCTGAGGGCCGGCGGCGGCCAGTCGCGGGGTGATCAGTGCCAGGGCTGCGGCCAGCACCCGAGCAACGGAGACGATGGTTCCCTGGGCGGTGGAGCGCAGCAGCGTGGGAAACGACTCCTGGGTCCAGACCTTGAGGATGGCCTCGAAGGCGAACGCACCGCCGATGGCGGCGAGACACTGCCAGATCAGCAGGGTGGCCAGCGAGATGCCGAAGACGGCGGGCACGAGGGTCGACAGGATGTAGGCGGCGGCACCCACGTAGAAGATCGGCATCCGCCAGCGGGTGTCCACCAGCCGCAGGAACCCGATCGCGAGGGCGAAGCCCAGGATCACCATGATCAACCCGATGCGGGCGGCGAACTCGACGGTGGTGCCGGCCGTGTTGACCCACAGGTACGTGCCGAACTGGCCGCCGGTGTTGGCCGCCAGATTGACGAGTGGGTAGAAGATCAGCAGGCAGACGAACGGGATCAGGTAGGGAGTCCTGATCAGATCTCGGATGCCGGCACGGCTGGCCCGCTCGGTGTGCAGGCCACGGCTGCGGTCCTCCTGGGCCGCCAGCCAGACCTGTGACTCCGGCAGCGACAGTCGGAGCACCAGAACGATCAGGGCCACCACGCCGACCAGACCGAAGATGATCTGACCGCCGGTGCGGCCCAGGTCTCCGATGACGGAGGTGAGCGCGAGCGGGACGATGATGCCGAGCTGCCACAGCACCTGGGAGAAGCTGACCAGCTTTCCTCGGTTGGTGTCATCGCCGGCCTCGGCGATGGTGGCGATCGAGACGGGCAGATCGGCCCCCGTGGCCAGGCCGCCGAGGATCGCGCCCACCAGAAGAAGCGAGAAACCGGGGGCGAGGACGTTGCAGACCATCGCTGCGACGATGCCGATCATGGTGACGCTGAAGACCGGTTTACGGCCGAACCGGTCGCCGAGCCGTCCGCCCACAGCAGCACCGGCAGCGATGCTCAGGGTGAGCGCGGAGGCCAGCACCCCGATCTGGTCGCCGCTCAGGCCCAGCGGCTCCTGGTACATCACCAGCGCATTGCCGGACGACACGATGGTGGCCGCATCCAGATACGACGCCATCCCCGCCACGACAGCCACGTACCAGACCTTCGGAGGACGGGGTGTCGGAACGCTGGGCACGAGGCTTCCTCTCGCTGGGCGGCACTGCCGCGTCGGGGATCTGCTGGCCCGAGCGGACCCCCGCCGGGAGCGCCACGAGCCGTTGATCAACCTATGAAACGCTTCAGCGGAGCGCAAGACCTCAACCGGGTCCAAGCGCCTGGAGGTGAGCGCCGGTCTGCGAGCACTGGGGACCGTCAGCCCGTCAGTCCTGCAGGAGACCGTCCCGGCGGGCGATCGCCGCGGCCTCGGTGCGCGTCCCGGCGCCCAGCTTGGCCAAGATGTTGGAGACGTGGACTGAGGCCGTCTTGGTGGCGATGAACAGCTGCTTCCCGATCTCGCCGTTGCTGCGGCCGGCGGCGACCAGCTCCAGGATCTCCCGCTCCCGTGGCGTGAGCAGGACCTGAACCCCGGAGGTGGCGGCCCGGGAGGACCCGAGTCGGCCGAGCTCTCGTAGGAGCGGGGCCGCGCCGAGTCTCTCGGCGACGTCGTGCGCCGCTGTGGCGTACGAGCTCGACTCCGCCGCCTCGCCGGCGACGTGCAGCACCGCCGCCAGCCGGGTGGCGGCGCGAGCCGTCTCGAACACGTGGCCCAGGGCCGAGAACGCCGCGTGATCGGCGCGCCAGGCGGCGACGAGGTCGTCGATCGGCGGCGGGTCGATGCCGGAGAGCCACCCGAACCGGAGCCGCTCGGCCCGGAGTCGCACCGCCCAGGCGATCCCTTCGGGTCCCCAGGTCTCGTCGTTCTCACGGAGGGCCTGCAGGGTGGACTCGCCACCATCGAGGACGCGGTCGACCGAGACAGCGAGCCGGGAGCGCTCCTGAGCGGAGGCGTCGGCCAGCCGGCCCGCCAGCGCGCCGGCGGTGACCGCGGCCAGTCGCACCCGACCGGTGAACCGGTGGCGCCACAATCGCCCGAGGGTCTCGACCACGGCGTCGTGCTGAAGGAGTGCGCCGTCGACGTCCCCGACCTGGGCGTAGAGCTCGACCGCGGCGGGAGCGGCCGTGACGGCGATGATGCCGTCGCTCTCCCAGCGCTCCTGCAGCCACGGCACGACACCGAGCGAGCTGGACTCGCCCCGACCGGCCCGGACCGTCAGCTCGCCGGCCGCGAGGATCGCTTCGGGAATCGGCGGCGGCGCCTGGCCGGACACGTCGGTGAGCGCGAGCGCCTCGTCCCACTCGCCGATGAGATAGGCGATCTGGTGACAGGCGAACCGCGCGTCGAAACCGTACGGCGCCCAGTGCGCACCGATCCGCTCCGCCAGGGCGTAGGTCCGCTGGAACGCATCGCGGGACGCCGCCCAGTCGCCGCGGTCGTAGTGCCAGCGTCCGATCAACCACAGTGCTCTCAGCTCGGCTGAGGTCGCACCGGTCTCGGCCGCCGTACGGGCAGCGTCCTCCAACGACTGCTCGATCCGCTCGGGCGGGGAGTCGCCGTCGCGGTCGAACCCGGCGAGGGTGGCCTGGATGTCGCTGGCCAGCCGCGGGAGGTTGAGCGAGGACGCCATACCGAGTGCTTCGACGACCACCTCGCGCGCGTCGGTGGCGGAGACTCCCGTGAACCTGGAGGTGTAGTACTGCGCCCGTCCGTGGACGTGCAGCAGTCTGGCGCGCAGCGGGCTCGGCTCGTCGGGCAGCTCGTCGAGGGCCGGTCCGGTGAACTCGGTGCCGTCGCGCATCGTCTCCGCGACCATCACCGTCGACGCGGCCGCCAGCCGCAGCTGGGCGCGCTGCTCGGGGGTCGCCTCGGCCGGCAGGTCGGCGAGCAGCTCCTCGGCGAGGGCCAGCGCCCGGGGCGGGTTGCCGGCTGCGACCATCGCGTCGACCGCACGCTGACCCAGGACGGCCACGTCGACCTCGGCTCCGCCGCCGCGGCCGAGCAGATCGAGCGCATCCTCATAGTGCCGGGCCGCCTCGATCGGGCCGCCGACCGACATCGCCTCGTCTCCCGCCCGCACGCTGGCGTCGATCGCGAGCGGCGTCTGGTGCGCGAGTCTGGCGTGCCGGGCCAGCTCGGCGGCGGTGCCGGGTGCGCGTCCCTCGCCCAGCGCCCCGGCGTACGCGGCGTGCAGCCGGGCCCGTTCGCCGGGAAGGAGGTCGTCGTAGACGGCCTCGGCGAGCAGAGCGTGTCGGAAGGCGACGGTGTCGTCGCGACCCGGCACCAGGACGTGGTGCTCGACGGCGTCGCGCAGACCCTCCTCGAGCCGGTCACCGGAGAGTCCGGAGACCGCGGCGAGCAGATCGTGGCGGACCTGACGCCCGGCGACCGCGGCCGTGCGGACGACGACGCTCCCGGGGTCTGACAGCCCGTCGAGACGGACCATGAGCAAGTCGGCGAGGTCGTCGGGAAGGTCTGCGGGCAGGCCCCTGGTGGTGCCGGCGGCACCGACCAGCTCCTCGACGAAGAAGGCGTTGCCGTCGGCCCGCTCGATGATGCGGGCCATCGACGGCTCGCTGAGTGGGAGCGGGTGGAGCTGGGCGACCAGGCGGCGCACGTCGGAGGGCGGCAGCGGGTCCAGCTGGGACCTGACGACGCCGGGGATCCGCGCCCACTCGGCGACCGAGCGACGGAGGGGGTGCCGGCGGTGGAGGTCGTCGCTGCGATAGGACACCACCAGCGCGACCGGCGTCACGAACGGGCGGGCGAACAGGAAGCTGAGCAGATCCCGGGTGGAGGCGTCGGCCCAGTGCGCGTCCTCCACGACGAGCAGCAGCGGCCTCTCGGCGCCGAGTCGGGACAGCAGGGCGTGGACGCCCTCGTAGAGCGCGCCGCGGCGGGTCGCCTCGCTGTCGTCGTCGCTGCTCTCCCCCACGCCGAGGAGTCGGCGACCCGGGCGGAGCCGGTTCAGGGTGGGGTGGTCGTCGGCCACCGCGTCGAAGAGGGCGGTGTCGCTGCCGGCGACCCGTCCGATGACCTCCGAGAACGGGAGATAGGGCAGACCGGCATCGAAGTCGAGGCAGTGTCCGGCCACCACCTCCCAGCCGGCGGCAACGCACCGATCGCGCAGCTCAGTCAACAGTCGTGTCTTGCCGACGCCGGCGTCACCCGCCAGCAGCAGCGCTTTCGCGGACGCCGACACCGCCCGCCCGTCGCTCCCGACCCCGAGCGCGAGGAGCAGACCCGACAGCTCCTCGGCACGTCCGACCAAGGCACCAGAACTGGACAAGAGCGGCGACACGAGCACCATTGTGATGGCCGGCACTGACAACACCAGCAGAGACGACGAACGACAGCTGGACCGGACCGAAGCTCGAGGAGGGTCGAGTACAGACGCTCGACCAGAGGAGATGACATGCCCAAGACGACCAGATCCGGGAAACCGAAGCAGAGTGAGCTGCCCAGTACGTTGCAGAACTCGGGAGGCAAGGCACAACGGACCTTCGCGAAGGCCTACGACGCGGCGATCGACCAGTACGGCGACGAACAGCGAGCCCACCAGGTGGCGTTCGCGGCGTTGAAGCACACCCACGAGAAGGTGGGTGACAGATGGCAGAAGAAGCACAAGGGAAAGAAGGGGCCGTCCGACGCCCAGGCCGCGGGCGGCCGGGACACGAATCGCCCCACCGCGGGCGGCGTCGACGCCAACGCCTCGAAACGGCACCTCTACGACCTGGCCAAGCAGCTGAAGATCCCCCGTCGGTCGTCGATGTCGAAAGCAGAGCTGGTGGACGCCCTGCAGAAGGCGAACGACCGGGAGTCCGCGAAGTCACGTGCGAAGAAGACGAAAACGAGGAAGACGAAAGCGAAGAACTCCGCAGCGTCCAAGGGCTCGAGGACGTCGAAGAAGTGAGCCGCGGGTTCAGAAGCGGTACCGCAGGATCCAGCCGCTGTTGTTCCAGGAAGGTACGGCTCGTACGAGGGCACCCATCGCCCGGTAGTACAACGGCGTGCGGGCGAGCATCGCCTTGTCCATCAGACTTCGGGTGGCGAGGTGACGCAGCCGCGGTTCGAGCACGGTGAGCGCTTCAGGGCTGTCGAGGAACCACTTCTCGACGATGCCGAACTCCTGGAAGAGCTTCACCGGATGACGTGCCCGCTGGCGGGCCACGACGGATGAGGTGATGTTGAAGACCAGCTCGCCGCCGCGAAGATGATCGATCAGCTGCCCGAGGGTGGTGCGCACCTCGTCCTCGCTGAGGAAGTTGAACAGACCGTCGGCGACGAGCATCGCCGGCCGGTCCGTGGGCAGGGAGCGCAACCAGTGGGGTGTCGTCACTGAGGCACCGATCAGGCGGCGGCCTGAGTCGGGCGGGTAGAGCTGCCCGGCGAGCGCGCTGACGTCGGGAAGGTCGATGTCGTACCACTGCTGGCCGGGGTCGAGCTGGATCCGCTGCGCCCTGCTGTCGAGGCCGCTGCCGAGATCGAGCACGATCGCGTCGGGTCGGTCGGCGACGAAGTCGCGGATCCAGTCGTCCATGATCCGTGACCGCACACCGACGGCGAAGCGAGCGATGTCCATGGCCGTGAACCGGGTGAAGTCGAAGTCGATCTTGTCGACCGCCGGACCAGCCGTCGGGTCGCCGAGAATCGGGTGCCGTGACTCGCTGTCGAGCTTGCGCAGATAGAGCTCCAGCAGTGCGGTCGTCCGGACACCGGTGAACTCGACGGGTAGCTTGCCTGCAGCGGTGACGTGGTTCATCGTGCGTTCTCCTGCCCAGCATCCGCTTGCTCGATGCGGTCGAGTCCGGCGAGCGCGGCCTGTGCTTCGGCTGGTGTGAGCAGAGGGTTCGCGTACACGTCGATCAGCGCTCTGGCGAGAAGCCGGTCGCCCGCGGCCGCATTCGGCGGCGCCGCCAGATTGCGCGACACGTGCACGCGGAGGATGGGCACCCCGAGAGCCATCGCCGTCACCACCGTGGCACGGTCGCGGACGCTCACACCGGGCGTGCTCGCGCGGCCCGCGTCGGCCGACACGATCCAGGGTTCGGTCGCTGCCACCATGGCGTCGAAGAGCTCGCCGGACGATCCGTCGGCCAGCGATCGGGTCAGATAGCGCTCGTGTGCGCCGATCGCCGCACGCGTCGCCGCAAGGTGGTCGAGGCCGCCCAGCGTCTTGTCGCCGAGTGCGGCATCGCTCAGGGCGGCGAGTGCCCGGCCCAGATGCTGGTCGCAGGCGGCGCGCAGCTGTTCCTTCGAGCCGAAGTGATGGCGAACGAGCCCGGACGAGACGCCGGCCGCCGCCGCGATCCCTCGGATCGTCGTCCGCTCGAAGCCGAGCTCGCCGAACTGGTGCATGGCGGCGTCGCGGATCCGCGCCCGGGCGGTCAGGTCAGTCGGATCACCGGCGTGCTGGCTACTATCCACGTGGACAGTTTACTACACAGTTGTGTAATGAGCGACGGTCTGCGCACATTCCGCCCAGGTCGTCAGCGCCAGCGACTCCCGACGCCGGAGGGCAGCTGCCCGCCAGCGGCGGCGTAGATCCGGATCGGTGAGCCACTCCCGCAGCACCCGAGCCAGTACCAGCTCATCGGGTTGGATGGCGGCACCAGGACGCACACCGGCCACCTCACCGAGAGCCTCCACCGCCCCGGTGCCGGCACTGACCAGGGCCGGCACACCGCGCGACAGCGCTTCGGCCACCACCATCCCGTACGTCTCCGACCGCGACGTCAGCACCAACAGGTCGGTCACGGCCCAGACCTGCTCCAGGGCAGCGCCGACGAGCGGACCCGTGATGTGCACCCGGTCCGTCAACCCACGCGCCGCCACGGCAGCCCGGACCGTTGCCGTGTACTCGGGCACGACCCGGTCTCCCCCTACCAGCCGCACCGACCAGGGCAGATCGGTGAGCCGACCGAGCGCCTCGATCAGGCCCAGCTGGTTCTTGGTCGGAGTCACCGACGCCAGCGACAGCAGCCGGCCACCCGTGTCGCTGCCGGCGGTCAGCGGTGCCGGCAGCACGCCCGGACGGGCCACCACCACGTCGACCGCCGGATGGCGGCTCCGAAGATCATCCGCCGCCCACCGGCTGGTGGCGATCACCCGCCGCGCCCCCCGCAGTGCCACCGCCTCCTGGACCCGGTAGCGCTCCCGCTCAGCACTGGACAGCCCTGCCTCGGTGGACAGCAGACTGTGCAGCACGATCGTCCACGGCCGGCCGCGCTCACGGGCCACCAGCACCAGATCCGGGACCGCGCACGCGACGATGCTGTCCACCAGCCACCTCCGGTCACCCGACACGGCCGGGCTCACATCGGCGCGGTGCTGCTCCGCATCGGACGGCCAGGTCCCACCCACCCGATGGCGCCGCAGATCCACACCCAGGTCGCGCAGTGACCTCGTCAGCTGGTCGTCGTACACGTTGCCCCCGGTCGGTACCGGGCTGGACCAGGTCAAGAAGCCCAGCCGAGGCGGTGTCACAGCGCGAGCGGTCACCTCACCATTCTGGTCCGCTGCGCTGCCGCTGGCCGAGCGACGGGTCTCAGGTCTGGCCGGACGCAACCGCGCTCCCTATCGGGTGATCGCCAGGAGACGGCGGTCTGCGTCCTCCAGACGGAACGGTGAGCTCCCGGACGCGGGGAACACGGCCCGCCGGCCGAGCACACGTCGGCGACGCCCGTCGGCGTCGACCAGCACCGCACCATCGGCGCGGTCGGCCACCAGCTCGTCGCCGACCCGGAGCAACACCGGGCAACCGAGCGGGTCCGGACGTACGACGTGATCAGGTCCGAACGGACGCGCCGGGTCCAGACCCACCGTGAGCGCCGTGCGTCCGGCCTGCAGCGCGTCGAGCACAGCGGCAGGTGAGTCGTCAACGGCGGCGACCCAGGTGAGGGGCGTGCCGAGCGCGAGCCGGTGCTCGGGACGGTGGTAGTCGCTGCCGCCGAGCAGAACCGCCCGCGGCATCCCGTGCTCGTCGGCCAGCCGATCGAGCAGCGCGAGATACCCCCATGGCGCGGTGTCGGTGAGCGCCCGGAACCAGCTGACGTGCAGCGCCTCGACCGCGGGCGGGCTGGTCACCCACGGGTGCTGCCAGGCGCAGTCATCGGCCAGCGGGTGGTTGACGCTCAGCAACCCGCCATCGGCGGCGACCTGCTGGAACCACGTCTCGACCGGACGCCGGAAGTCGACCCAGCGCACCGGACCGAAGGCGTTCGCGTGCCCGCGCGCGGTCGTCACCTCCTGCCCCGGCACCAGCGACACGGCGTGCCGGGCGGACGCCGAGTCCAGCAGTCGATGGTGGCTGATCGTGTTGTGGTCGGTGATCGCGAGAACGTCGAGCCCGCACTCGACCGCGCGCCTGGCCAGCTCGTCGATCGTCTCCTGCCCGTCGGAGTGGACCGTGTGCGCGTGCAGATCGGCCGCGAACCAGCGCAGCCCCGGCGCGCACGGCAGATCGCGGTCGCTCCCCCGTACCTTTCGCGCGGCCGCCGGCAACAGTGGTTCGGGCTCGGGCGCCCGGCGCGGCGGGATGTCGATCTCCACCTCGATCCGCACCCCGGCCGCCGGAAGCTGGTGCAGCCCGAGCACCACCGCCCACTCCCCACTCTCGATCGGACCGGGGAGATAGCCGGGCGTGGCCTCGTCGGCGGTGATGACGAAGTCGCGCCGGGCACCCCCGGACCAGCCACGCCAGCCGTCGGCGCCCTCGCACCCGAGATCGACGACCGCCGGACCGCCGATCCCCGTCGCAGCAATCCGGACATCCACTCCTGGCGCCCCTTCGGGCACGTCGAACGCGATCCGCGGGTAGCGGTCACCGGCCTGGTCGTCGAGGGTGTACGTGATCGTGCCCTGCTGCGTCGCCATGGCCGAGGACGGTACTCGTCGACTTGTAGTTTTGTATCAAAACTATAATACTGAGCGTCGTGACCACCTCCGAGGACCAGGCCATGGCCATGGCCGATGCCGTCCGCGCGGTGTCGAGGGCGACGGTCGCGGCCACCCGGGCGACCCAGGGTCTGCCGCCCCTCCCCGAGGCGCAGGTCGCCGCGTTGCACACCCTCCGAGCGTCTTCCTCGATGACGCCGGCCGAGCTCGCCGAACGGCTCGGCCTCGCCCGGCCGACCGTCAGCAACCTGCTGCGTGACCTGGAAGCCGCCGGTCACGTGACCCGGGCACGCTCAGAGGTCGACCGGCGTTCGGTGATCCTGACCATCACCGAGCAGGCCCGTGACGTGCAGGATGCGTTCCATCGCGGCCGTGGCGAGGTCGTCACGTCCGCCTGGGCCGCGCTCGACGAGAGTGACCGCGTTGCCCTGGCCGCTGCCACGCCGTCGCTACGCCGGCTGGCCGACCTGCTGCACGCCAGCACACCGCCCACGTCCGGGAACGAGCTCAACCGATGACCCGTGTGGCGCCGACCACGGCGTCGGAGAGTGTCGCCGACTACGCGGCGTTGCCCGGTCCGGGCGGACAGAGATCCAAGCTGCCCGCGTTGGACGCCAGGAGATGGACGCTGATGGTGGCCCTGTCGCAGCGTCCGTGGAGCTTCGTCGCCTCGATCGCCATGGCGGCGGCCTTCGTCTGCAACGGCCTGACGCCGGTGGTGGTGGGCAATGCCGTGGACGAAGCCATCGCCACGTCGTCGTTGCCGCGGTTGGGATTCTGGATCCTGGTGCTGGCGGGCCTGTACCTGGTCTCCATCGGCGTGAACTGGATCGCGCGCTTCATGCTGGTTCGCAGCCAGCAGCTGGTCAGTCACGACCTGCGCACCATGGTCACCGATCGGATCCAGGATCCGCGTGGGTTCGCGGGTCGTGAGCGCACCCCGGGCGGGCTGCTGTTGATCGCGTCCGCCGACACCCAACGGGTCGGCGAGATCGTGATGATGACGGTGATGCCGGTCGCCGAGGCTGCGTCGATCACCTACGGCGCGATCGTGATGTACACCATCAATCCCTGGCTCAGTGTCGCGACCCTCGTCGGCGGGCCGGTGCTGGTGATCGTCGCCCTGCGCGTCGGCCGCCCGCTGCAACGTCGATCCATCGCCCGCCAGCAGTCCATCGCCCAGGCTGCCGCCACGGCTGCGGATGTGGTCCAGGGGCTGCGGATCCTGAAGGGACTCGGCGCGATCCTCACGGTCCGTGGTCGCTACGACGAGGAGTCCGGGACGGCGTACGACAAGACGGTCCAGGCCAACGCGGCCGAGGCGCGACTGAACGGTGTCACCGACGCCACCGGTGCGATCTTCGTCTCCAGTCTCGGCATCGCCGCCGGTGTGCTCGCTCTGAATGGTGTCGTGACGATCGGCCAGCTCATCACGGTCGTGGGCCTGACCCAGTTCTTGATCACCCCGATGACGATGCTGGGCCGGAACCTCGCTTCGCGATGGGCCTCGGCAGAAGCGTCCGGACAGCGGATCCGCGACGTGCTCGGTGCCGGCTTCGAGCGCAGCAGCGAGGTGGACTCGGCCCGGACGACCCGCTTCGTCGGCACGCTGCCCACCGGCCTCACCGTCGTCCGCGGTGTCGACCACGAGCTGGTGTCGCGGCTCGAGTCACTACCTCGGACCCGGGTGATCGTCGCCCCACACGCCGCCGACCTGTTCGACGGCAGTGTCGGAGACAACGTGTACCCCGATCCAGCCATCGCCGAGCGGGCTCTCCGGGTCGCCTCCTGCGACGACATCCCCGAGGGTGCCGACAAGCGGGTGGGCGAAGGTGGGCGGATGCTCTCCGGGGGCCAGCGCCAGCGGGTGTCACTGGCCCGCGCCGTCGCGTTCGACCCCGAGGTCCTCGTCCTGCAGGATCCGACCACGGCCGTCGACTCGGTGACCGAGCAGAACATCGCCGATCGGCTGTCGCGCCAACGGGCCGACAAGATCACCCTCGTGTTCAGCGAGGCTCCGGCCTGGCATGCCGTGGCCGCCAACCACCTGAGCGTGGCGGACCTGCTCGCCCGCACCGACGAGCTGACCGAGGAGGCGCACGATGAGTGAGACGACCACCGGCATCGCCCCTGCGGCCAAGCCGGACTCGGCGTTGCGGTTCCCCGTGGCCACCGCGGGGCAGGTCCGGCGCGAAGTGGCGCGGCAGCTGGGCACGGTTCCCCGTGCGCGGTGGTGGTTCCTGCTGGCCGTGGTGCTACTGGGCGTGGGTTCGTACGCCACCGTGCTGGTGCCTCAGCTGATGGGCCAGATCGTCGACCTGGTCACGGGCAACGGGGCCACCAAACCGATGTGGCAGATCGGCAGCGAGCTGCTCGTCCTGTCCGTCGCCGGGGCGGCCATGAGTGCTGCCGGTTTCTACCTGGTGGCGCGGCTGTCCGAGCGCGTGATCGCGAACTTGCGCCAGGACATGGTCGGGACAGCGCTGGGTCTTCCCACTCACCAGGTCGAAGACGCCGGCACCGGCGACCTGGTCAGCCGATCCACTGATGACGTGGCCGAGCTCTCTGCGGCGGTCACCGAGACGCTGCCCACACTGTCCACCTCGCTGTTCTCGATCCTCGCCACCGTGATCGCGCTGCTGGCGCTGGACTGGTACTTCGTCCTCATCCCGGTCGTCGTCGCGCCGGTGTACTACGTCGCCGCTCGCATGTACCTGGCCCGGGCCCCACAGCGTTATGCCGCCGAGCGTGCCGCGATGGCCGAACGGGCCCGACGGGTGCTGGAAGCCATCCGCGGACGTGCGACCGTGCGGGCGTTCTCGATGGAAGACCGGATGCACACCGACATCGAGAACGCCTCGTGGAGCGTGGTCCGCAAGGGGATCACGGCCCGCACCACCATGCTCGTGCTCAACACCTGGATGCTCGGCATCGAGTTCCTCATGCTCACGATGGCCCTGGCGGTGGGGTACTACCTGGTGTCCACCGATGTCCTCACGGTCGGAGCGGTGACCGGGGCGGTGCTGATGATCATCCGGCTGCGCGGACCGATGAACACGCTGATGCGGGTGCTCGATGTCATCCAGTCCGGGTACGCCTCGCTCGCCCGCATCGTCGGCGTGGTCTCCGACCCGCCCGTGCCGGTGCCCGACAGCGGCGCCGACGCCCCACGTGGACGTGTCGAGCTGCGTGACGTGAGCTTCAGCTACGGCAGCGGCTGGGCGGTCCGCAACGTCGACCTCACCATCAACCCGGGCGAGACAGTCGCCATCGTCGGAGCGTCAGGTGCCGGAAAGACCACAGTGGCAGCATTGTTGGCCGGTCTGCGGGTGCCCGACGCGGGCGAGGTGCTCGTGGACGGGTATCCGGTGTCCCGGCTCTCCGACTCCGAACGCATCGCCCGACTCGCCACGGTCAGTCAGGAGGTGCACGTCTTCTCCGGCACCCTGCGCCAGGACCTGACGCTGGCGAAGCCCGACGCCACCGACGCCGAGCTCGTTGCGGCGCTCGACCGCGTCAACGCCCACTCGTGGTTCGATCGTCTGCACTCAGGTCTCGACACCGTGGTCGGCTCCCGCGGCCTCCAGCTGGAACCGGTCGCCGCCCAGCAGCTGGCGCTGGCCCGCATCCTGCTCCTCGACCCGGCCATCGTCGTCATGGACGAAGCCACCGCCGAAGCGGGCTCGGCCGGAGCCGAAGCGCTGGAGGATGCCGCCGATGAGGTGACGCACGGCCGATCGGCGCTGGTGGTGGCGCACCGCCTCGACCAGGCCTCCCAGGCCGACAACATCCTCGTGATGGACGGCGGCGAGGTCGTCGAACGCGGCACCCACGACCAGCTGCTCGCCGACCGCGGCATCTACCACCGTCTCTGGTCGGCGTGGACTGCCGGCCGGCAGGAGCTCGACGCCGAGACCGTGTGACCCAGGTCAGTCGCGTGGATACCGCTCGGGATTCCTGCGTCTCATGATCAAACCCACGACGGGAACGACGATGAAGGCACCGATGAGGGCCGACAGGAAGCCACCCCAGTCGAAGATGTCGGTATCACCGATGCCGAGGACGACGGTGAAGATCAGGTAGCCGAGCAGAGCACCGGCGAGACCGACGCCGATCGACGCGAGCCAGGAGGTGGGCCCGCTCATGTTCCTGAAGATGTCACGTGGTGCCATCAGGCGGGCGATCACCCCGACGACCAAGCCGAGAAGAATCGCACCCACCATCTCCGTCACCTTCCGCCGGCGGCACAAGGTCGCGGTGCGGCCATTCTGGCCTCAACGCACCTCCCGAGCAAGGATGTCGCCCCGGCGGTGTCCCAGCCGAGTTGATGTCGACCGGTCCGAGGTCGCTGGTCCGGTGAGACCGCCGACCCGCGATGAAGCGCCCGTACCCACCCTCGGGGCGTCTAGGGCGACCGTAGCCAGCGCATCACACGATCCGGTACAACTAGATGCCGAAGCCGGCATGCGCGATCCCGATCGAGTATCCGCCACAGAAGACAGGAAGCCTCATGGTCAACGAACAGTCCAAGCGTCGCGGGTCCATCTCACCCGCTTACACCGGACGCCTCGGTACCGAGCCGATCCCAGCCCTGCGCCTCCCGGCCGAGGGAACGTCGCCCGACGCGACCTATCGATTCATCCACGACGAGCTGATGTTGGACGGGAACTCGCGCCTGAACGTCGCCACCTTCGTGACCACCTGGATGGACCCGGAAGCCGGTCAGCTGATGGCCGACACCTTCGACAAGAACATGATCGACAAGGACGAGTACCCGCAGACCGCGGAGATCGAAACTCGATGCGTCAACATGGTCGCGGCACTCTTCAACGCCGACGGGCTCTCCGAGACCGATCCCAACTCGGCGACCGGTGTGTCGACGGTCGGATCATCCGAGGCGGTCATGCTGGCTGGCCTGGCCCTCAAGTGGCGCTGGCGGGCGGCCCGTCTGGCCGCCGGCAAGGACACGGCAACCCCCAACCTCGTGCTCGGCAGCAACGTCCAGGTCGTCTGGGAGAAGTTCTGCCGGTACTTCGACGTCGAACCCAAGTACCTGCCGATGGAGAAAGGGCGCTACGTCATCTCTCCCGAGCAGGTCCGCGAGGCCGTCGACGAGAACACCATCGGTGTCGTCGCCATCCTCGGCACGACCTTCACCGGAGAGCTGGAGCCGGTGGCCGAGATCGCGGCCGCCCTCGATGAGCTCGCCGCCGATGGACTGGATGTGCCGATCCACGTCGACGCTGCCAGCGGAGGCTTCGTCGTGCCCTTCCTCCAGCCCGAGCTCGAGTGGGACTTCCGTCTCCCCCGGGTCGTCTCGATCAACGTCAGCGGCCACAAGTACGGTCTGACCTACCCGGGCATCGGCTTCGTCGTCTGGCGGTCTGCGGAGTATCTGCCCGAGGACCTTGTCTTCCGGGTGAACTACCTGGGCGGTGACATGCCGACGTTCACCCTCAACTTCTCCCGCCCCGGCAACCAGGTCATCGGGCAGTACTACAACTTCATCCGTCTCGGCTGGGACGGCTACCACTCGATCATGACGTCACTGCGCAGCACGGCCACCATGCTGTCCGGAGAGATCGCCAAGCTCGACAACATGCGGATCATCACCGACGGCAGCGCCATCCCGGTCTTGTCGTTCGAAGTCGTCGGTGACCCCGGCTACACCGTCTTCGACATCTCGCACGAGTTGAGGGCCCGCGGGTTCCAGGTGCCCGCATACACCATGCCGGAGGACGCGACAGACGTTGCCGTGCTGCGGATCGTCGTTCGCGAAGGCTTCAGTGGCGACCTGGCCTACAAGCTCGCCGAGGCCATCAAGGAGGTCGTGGAGTTCCTCCAGAATGAGCGGCCGCGCACCGAGGGGCAGGCGTTCGCGCACTAGCTGGGCGCTACCGCCGGCACCGCGCCCACGTGTACTGCGAGCCGCTGCCGGCACCTGGCCCCGTTGGGCTCCGGGTGCGCTTCCGCGTCCTGCACAGCCAGCACGTTGCGCAGACTGACCGGTGGCGGGCCGCTCAGCGCGGGTTGACGTCGCCCTCGATGATGCTGCTTGCGCCGGCCGCCCGTACGTGCGCGTCGCTGAGGTGGTTCCGGATCCCGTCCACCAGCTCGGCGTCTCCTTGGGGGACGGAGGCCGTGAGATGACCGGCGTGGTCAGCGACCACCGCCTCGTGCACAGCATCTGCCACCCGCTGCCGGGTCCCAACCGGCAGGTGGCCCGGGGCCATGCTCACCTCCGCCCGGGCTTCACCAGTCCCGTCGGGCGTGATGACGGTGGCGTGTGCCACGACCTCCCCGCCGTCTTCGACGGTGATCTTCCGCTTGTCAGGCATGGCGATCTCCCTGATGGTGGGATGGGTGACGCCGAGGCTCCCCGGCGCTCCCCGACACTGCCGATGGCTCGGGTGAGCTCTCCCGGTCAGCAACTGGGACCACTGTGGTCGCCGGACCCACTCCTGGTGGGCCGACGGTGTAGTCGATGACGAAGCGACGCTGCTCGTCGTCCGGCCTCCGGATCGTTCGGTCGGTGTCGTCGTCCGGCAGCGTTGCGTCACTCATCGCCGTCTCCGGGCTCGCGGGTGGCCCAGCAACAACGGGCAGGGACTCACTCATGTCAGCTGGAGAATGACGATCACCAGGATGATGATGATCAGGACGCCGATGATCGTTCCGATGATGCCGCGGTTCATCTGTGCTCCTCGCAAGGTCGTGTGGTGTACGGGTTTCCGGCATTCACCACGAGGGTGGCCTGCCGCAGCCGCGAGGCGCCGGTCCGGGGGATGCGGACCGACGGCCTCGCGGCCACGGACGTTCTCACCCGAGGACAGGGAGGAGCTGGTTGAGCAGCTTGGTCAGGCTGGCCAGGATGCCGTTCAGACCGGTCGCCCCATCGAGGAGTCCCGCCACCGCGCACAGCAGGTTGCCGAGAAGGTTTCCCGCGCCACCCACGGCGGTGATGTTCAGCTTCACCGTGTCGAGATGCACCTTCAGACCGAGCAGGTTCAGATCCAGCGGACCGAGAACCAGGTCGAGGACCTGGCAGCTGAGCGGGCCGGCAGCCGCCGCGGCGGCATTCGGAGCGAGTGCCTTGTTCGCGCCCGCAGCGGGAGCGGTGTCCAGCGGAATCGCGATCTTCTTGCTCCCCGCCGTGACCTTTCCGGCGGCATCGGTGATCGTGCCGGTGAAGTTGCCGACGGCGACCAGCTTGCCCTTGCGCTGGGCGAACTTGGTGATGTTGAACAGTCCGCTGACCTTGCCGGTCCCGTCCTGCAGCGTTCCCGTGATGGGTGCGCTGAGAGCGGTCGGCTTCTTCGCCTTGGCCGCGGCCGCCTTCACGGGCTGCTCATCGTTGGGTGCGGCCTGGCTGGCCGGCGCGTTGCCGAGGGCCAGGGACAAGATGGTGGCCAGGGCGATGATTGCCATCAACACCTTCCGTGGACCACGGTGCTGTGCTGCTGGCTGACGTGGAGCTTGCATTCGTCGTGCCTTCCTGTGCAGATGGTGGGCGGCCGGCGCGCTGCGTCGTTGGAGCGTGCTCGGAAGCCCTTCACCCACTGAAGACGCCACTACCGCAGGCGCATGACGTGGCGGGAGCCTCCCCCGGCCGTACGGCGACACCCTCGCTCGGCCGGCCGAGCGAGGGTGTCGGGCCGTCGGGAGTACCACGTTCCGGTGATCTCCCACGTCATGCCGACGCGTCCAAGCAGTCCGCGCGATCAGGACCGACCGCACACCGTGATGACGACATTTCCCGCTCGGCGAATCGCACGGACTGTGCGCCCCCGCGCGTCCGGAACCACCCTTCGGGGTGTGGCGCGGCCCTGCGGGCCACGGATACCGTCCGACCATGGCCGATCCGGTTCCTACCGGCAGCGACGTCTCCGCCGGAACGTACAGGTGCACCGGCTGCGGCTACCCGCTGCAGGTCGGATCATCGAAGCACCTGTCCCCGTGCCCGTCATGCCACAGCCGATTCTGGGAGAGACTGCGTGACAGCGACTCCTGGCCGACCCCTCCGCCCGTCGGTTCGACAACGGATCTGACACCTGCCGGCTGAGCGGGACTTTGAGCTGGCTGTTGCGGCGGACGAACTCGTGATCTTGAACGATCCTCGACCTCGCCGGCGATCAGCCGGCCTGGCCGTGCACCATGTGGTAGGTCGCGAGCACCTCGAGGAAGAATTCCGACGCGGCCTCGACCACTCCGTCCAGCTCGTCGGCACGGGCGTCCTGCACCACCAGCCGGAACGTGTCGTGATGGATCTTCGACAGCTCGAGGATGCTGAGCCGGTCCGCGACGGCACGCCGCCCCAGCTCGTAGGCGATCGTGAGCGGGACCTCGTCCCGGCTCGAGACATACCGGAGGAACGCGACACGATAGTCCCGCCGAAGGCCTTCGGCGGGGTTCACCGGGTGGCCCGCCCCCGGGTGGCTCCAGGCCCGGCGCAGGTCGCGAGATAGGTCAACCCCTCCTCCAGGTCCAGTGCCGTGTGGACCGTGCCGGTGTCCATGCCCAGGAGGACCATCGCGAAGGCGACATCGGGCTGGATTCCCACGATCACGGTGACGGCTCCGCGGAGTCGTGCCATCTCGGCGATGTTGCGGAGCGTGCGGGAGCCGAAGGAGTCCAGCACGTCGAGGGCGGCGACGTCGATGATCACGCCTCGGGACCGGTGCTCACCGATCCGGTCGATCAGATCCCGCTGGAACCTGACGAGCTGCGAGTCGTCCAAGGCGGTGTGGATCGAAGCGATCAGGTAGGCCCCCTGTCGCAGGATCGAAACCAACGCCGGTCCGGTGTCCACTACTCGGCCAGCTCCTCCTGCTTGGTCACGCGGTAGCCCAGCAGTCGCTCAGCCTCCTCCAGGCCGCCCTGGAGATCGCCGATGGTGTTCATCTTGCTGAGGTCGACCCCGATCGTGACCAGGGTCTGAGCGATCTCCGGCGACAGACCGGTGATGATCACGCTGGCCCCCATCAACCGGGAGGCGTCGACGGTCCGGACGAGGTGGTTCGCGACCGCCTCATCGACGTCGGGTGACCCGGTGATGTCGATCACGACCACCTTCGCCCGATGGGTGCGGATCCCCGACAACAGCTGCTCGGTGAGCTGGCGTGCGCGCTCGGTGTCGAGCACACCGATGATGGGCAAGATCAGCAGCCGCTCCCGGACCGGCAGCACCGGCGTCGACAGCTCCCTGATCGAGTCCTGCTGCTGCCGGATGACCCGCTCTCGTTCGTCGACGAAGCTCACCGCCACCGTGTTGGCGATCCGGTTGGCGGCGGGCTCGTAGGCGTCGAGAACTCTGTTCAGCAAGGAGAAGCTGCCCTGGTACTTCTCGAACAACGATCGGGCCAGCACGTCACGGAGCAGCAGCACGATGCCCACGACCTCATGGGTCTCCACGCCCCGAGGGATGATGCGCTCCGACAGGTCACGCGCATAGTGCTGCAGAGCCTCGACGCTGCCGGTCTCCAGCACCTCCACGTAGTTGTCGTACACCGAGGTCGTCTCCGCGGCCATCTCCTGCGGGGTCATGGCGTGCAGCAGGTGGGCGTCCTGGATGCGCAGCTCCCACTCCTGCCGCAGCCGCGTCCGGTGCTCACGCAGGTGGGAGACCAGCTGGGGAAGAAGCTGATCCTCGTCCTCGGCATCCAACGTCGGAAAGTCCGCCGCCACCTGCTCGTCGCTGCTCGATCCGTCTGTCATGTCATCCTTCCCGTCGCCACTTGGTCATCGTGATCGTCGTACCGCGGCCACGCTCGGTCGCCACCTCGAACTCGTCCATCAGACGCCGAGCGCCGGGCAGTCCCAGCCCGAGGCCGTGGTAGGTGCTGTAACCGTCGGTCAGGGCCCGGTCGACGTCCGCGATCCCCGGCCCGGTGTCGCGTGCCACCACGCGAAGTCCCGGCCGCGGCGTGTCGACGAGCTCCAGGAACACCTCACCGCGTTCGGCGAATCGTACGATGTTCCGGCTGATCTCCGACACCGCGGTCGCGATCACCGTCAGCTCGGTGGCGGAGAAGCTCAACCTCGCCGCCAGCTCACGGGCCCCCTTCCGCGCCAGCACGATGTCGGCGTCGCTCTGGATCTTGACGCGGATCTCGTTCTCGCGGGGCTGTCCCCGCTCCATCAGGGGACCGCTCAGCGTCGCGCAGCACTCACACTCCAGCAGATGCCGAGGGGCACCCACCTCGCCTTGTCGGCGACGGTCCGCCGACGACAGGGCCAACAACACCGGACGGCACCGATCTGTGGGCGGATCAACATGGTGCAACGCCAGCAGGTACTCCACCCGCAGACGGGCGCGGCTGCGGTTCAGCTGCGCCGCCACCGCGCCGACCGACAGCCCGAGATCGCTACCGAGGGACTTCGTGTCCTGCCCGGACACCTCATGGGCCAGCAGAGTTGCTCGCTCACGCTCGGACAACCGCGTCAACGCCTCCGAGATCGCCTGCGCATCCACGTCCTTCAAGACCTGTTCATCCGGCGACTCGATCGTCGCCAGCTCGAGCACACGGTGCTGGTTCCGACGCTGCCGGTCCCGTTCGGTCCACAGTGAGGCGACCACGTTCTTGGCCGTCACGATCGCGTACGGCTCCAGCATCCCCGGCGCCACTCGGTTCGCCCGCGCCAGGACGCGCACCAGAGTCTCCTGCACCAGGTCCTCAGCGAGGCTCGAGTCCCTCACACGCGCCCGGACCACCCGGGTGACGATCGGGATCAGAGCCTCCATCGCGGTGTCGCCGTCGAAGGAGGGTTCATCGGGTTCAGCGACGACACCCATGACTCCCACACGCGCACCATAGCCCCCGGGCATCCGAGAGTTGTTCACCCCGAAGGGTGATCCTCGCAGGGGCGCACCTACCGATCAGCGACATCTGTTTACACTGTCAACGACGGCGGACCTCCCCTGCCGCCTGATCGCGCGACGGCGATCGGCTCGCACGAGGATCGAAGGAATGCGCCTTCCCTACATCAGCAACGAAGGTCACCGGTTTACGTTATAATTTCGTGATCTTTCACTGGTCTCCTGTGTTTCAGGTGCCTCTGTGATCCGGGTGCCGCCCACCCACGCGGCCGAACCGTTGCGCCGACCGGTTGGTGCGGCGGCGGCACGCCGAGACACTCCGGAGGCTGCCCCGACCGGAGAGTCTTGAGGAGTCCGAACGTGCACGACGAGCGGTACCAGACCGGCGCGCTGCTGGGTCGGGGCGGGATGGCCGAGGTCTTCGCCGGCGTCGACAGCCATCTGCGACGGCCCGTTGCGATCAAGCGGCTGCGCGAGGAGCGCGCCCTGAACCCCACCCTGCGTGCCAGATTCCGACGCGAGGCCACCGCCGCAGCACGCCTCAACCACCCTGGCATCGTCGCCGTCCTCGACACGGCGGAGATGCCGCCGTCCACCGGAACGACCCCGATCCCCATCATCGTGATGGAGCTGGTCGACGGATGCAGCTTGCGCGAGTCACTGCGCGACGGGCCGAGGCTCACTCCCGACCGTGCACTGGAGATCACCGACGCCATCCTCGGGGCGCTGACCGCAAGTCACACCGCAGGAATCATCCACCGCGACATCAAGCCGGCCAACGTCCTCCTCACATCCGCCGGACAGGTCAAGGTCGCGGACTTCGGCATCGCGCGCACGGTGTCGGATGACTCGGCGACCCAGACCCAGACCCAGACGGTGATGGGCTCGCCGCACTACATGTCCCCCGAGCAGGCCAGGGGAATGATCGTTGATCACCGCAGCGATCTGTACTCGGTCGGCTGTCTGCTGTACGAGCTCCTGGTGGGCCAGCCACCGTTCACCGGTGACTCCCCACTCAGCATCACGCACCAGCACGTCGCCGAACCACCGGCGGAGCCGAGCACCCTCGACCCGCGGCTGTCCGCCGACATCGACACCATCGTGATGAGAGCACTCGAGAAGGCGCCCGGTCTCCGGTATCAGACCGCCGACCAGATGCGGACCGACATCAGCCGCATCAGGTCTGGACAGGTGCTGACGCCATCGGCACCCACCGCACCGCCTGGAGACACAGCGAGAGCCGCGGTCCGAGACGACCCAGCCACCGGGCCACACCGGACTAGCCGACTGGTGGGGGTTATCGCCCTGGTGGTCCTCTTGGTGACCGGCATCGCCGGATTCGGCTACCTCCGATCCACCAGCCCGGAGACTCCGAGTACCACCGAGGTTCCGGCCGTCCTCGGCTTCAGTCAAGCCCAGGCCGAGAGCATGCTCCACAACGCCCATCTCGTTCCACGCGTCGAACGGATCAGCGGCCCGAGCGCAACCGATCACACCGTGACCCGACAGTCCCCGGTCGGCGGTCGGCTCGCCGGAACCAACAGCACCGTGACCATCCAGATCAGCACCGGTCCGGCGCTCGTCACCGTCCCGCGAGGAATCGTCGGCCGGACCGCCACCCAGGCCGAAAGGCTGCTCGCGGAGGCCGGATTCACCAACGTGACCACGAAAAAGTCCGGAGCCATCGCCGCCCCCGCGAACACCGTGACGGCCATCGACCCGGGTGAAGGCCGGACGGCGACGCCGGACTCACTGGTCACCCTCACCTCCACCGGCCCGAGTGGACAGCCGACCAAGCCGGCGCCCACCGCCGCCCGCCCGAACCCGGTCGACGGCCCGACCACCGCCATACCTCGCCCACCCACCCGTGAGGAGCCCACCAGCGAGAAGCCTCAGGCGACCCCAGCCGCCAAGGCCACGCAACGAGTCCGAGGGCCGAAGGCGAACAAGCCCGGCAAAGCCAAGACCCGTACGCCGAAGTCCCATCCCCACCCCGACAACCGGAACTGACCGCCGTCGGTGCCGAGCCCACGGGGAGAACACGGCGCAAGAGGCGGCTTTGTCCGGCTGTCGCCATGTCAATCAGACAGCCCGCCCATTTACACCCCTAAGGGTGTACGGCGCCGGAGGTCCATCTCTCTAGGGTGAGCGTGCGGTGGGGCGCCGCCACTGCACGCGGCCGACGTCGTGCGGCGCCACACCCACCGCATCGGCGACGCTTCAGCAAGACCCATTGACTGCGCACATGTCGAGGGGCAGGGCGACCAGTGATGATCGAATGCACGTCTGAGTCCCGGAGCCTCGACCACGAATCGATGAGCACGATCGACCGGCTCGTCACCGAGAACGAGAACCTACGTCGGAAGCTCCAGACCCTGGCGGTGATCGAGCAGGCCAAGGGCATCCTTATGGGCCTGGCCAAACGCAGTTCTGTGAAGTAGCCCCGACGGGATTCGAACCCGCGCTACCGCCTTGAGAGGGCGGCGTGCTAGGCCGCTACACAACGGGGCCCTAGCGTGACCCGGCCGACCAGAAGATCGAAACCGGACCGCGGAAGCGTACCAACTCGTCGATCATCCGGCGAAATCGGTGATCTCCAGCGAAGGTCTGCCTCGCTGGGGTACTAGGACTCGAACCTAGACTAACTGAACCAGAATCAGCCGGGCTGCCAATTACCCCATACCCCATCGTCGGACTGCTCCGACGAGTCGCGCCCGTCTCCGGGCACGGGGAGCAATGCTAGTAGATCGCTCCCGTTCTCTCCAAACGAGTGCCGCCTCCGGCCGCGGCGCTTCAGAGTGCTGGCTCGTCTCCGACAACGGGAACGAGCCAGCACGCTGCCGCGGTCAGCGACCGAGCGACAGATCGACCCGGGTCCGCAACGTCATCTTCCGGGCGATGAGCAGGGCAAGCACGGCGAAGACGGCGAACCCGCCCAGCTGGATCCCCGAGTCGAGCCAGCCGATGGAGCTGATGGCCCGGACCGCCGCGATGGAGCTGGTCAGGCCGGCGATCACGTACGCACAGATGTTGTTGACCACGTGCGCACCGATGCCCGCCTCCAGCCCACCGGTCCGCCAGACCAGGACCCCGGCCAGCAGCCCGAAGCCGAGCCGGTTGAGGAACAGCGCCGGGTTCTGCACCCCGTGCATGAGCGCGAAGATCAGCGCCGACACCACCACGCCGAACGCGGGGTGAGCCACCAGACTGCCGAGCGCCTGCATCAGGTAGCCGCGGAAGAAGATCTCCTCGGCCGCCGCCTGGAGGGGAGAGGTGAGGATGATCACCACCAGGAAGCTCCAGAACCCCGCCTGCGGCGCCACCGTGACGTCGGTCGCCCCCAGGGCCAGCGGGATCAGCGTCACCGCGTTCAGTACCACCAGCGCGACGCCGGCACAGATCACGAGGTAGCGCCAGCGGATCCGGGGCTGCACCGAGCTGAGCCAGCGGGGTCGGACCTGGTGGACGATCGCCATCAGCACCCAGCAGATGGGGATCAGCGTCGCGATGCCGAGGTTGGCGGCGATCATCCCGGCCGGGATCTCGAACGCGAGCGCGCGGCGGGCGAAGTCCGGGTACGCCTCTCCCGCTCCGACCGCGCCCCAGGAGACGCCGAGCACCACCTGGGTGACCACCGCGGTCATCAACAGGTAGAGCGACAGCCCGCAGACCACTCCGAGCACTGAGCGCCACCAGAGGTAGCTCGGTCCGCGCAGGATCTGCGGGTACGGGGCCCCGTCCGGCGGCAGCGCCTCGGGCAGCTGGGGGTCGTAGCGGCGTACCGGAGTGGAGGACGGCGCGGCCGACGCCGGCTCGGCCGGAGCCGGCCGACCCCGTACGGCAGGATTCCCCGAGCGACTCCGTGACTTCTTGGCCACGTCAGTCCTGCGGCAGGCCGGCCCGGGCCGCCTCGATCCGGGCCAGCGACGACTCTCGACCGAGCAGCTCCAGCGACTCGAACAACGGCGGCGAGATCTTGCGGCCGGTGACCGCCACCCGGACCGGGCCGAAGGCCAGCTTCGGCTTCAGCCCCAGACCCTCGATCAGGGCCGACCGCAGTGCCGCCTCGATCGCGGCGTGATCGTACGGCTGCACGGCGCGCACCGCCTCCGCGGCCGCGTCCAGCACGGCCCCGGCGGTGGCCGGCAGCTTCGCCGCCTCGTCGATCTCCACGTCGGCGTCAGCGGTGAAGAGGAACCTGATCAGCTCCACCCCCTCCGACAGCGTGGTCATCCGCTCCTGGATCAGCGGCGCGGCGCCCACCAGCAGCGACCACTGCTCGGGGGTGGGCGGCTCGGCCACGAGCCCGGCGGTGACCAGGAACGGGACCAGCTGGTCGGCCAGCTCGTCGGTGGACAGCCGCCGGATGTGCGCGGCATTGATCGCCTCGCACTTCTTGGCGTCGAACTTCGCCGGGTTGGCGTTGACCCGCAGGATGTCGAACACCGCCACCATCTCCGCGATGGTGAACACGTCGCGGTCATCGGCGATCGCCCAGCCCAACAGGGCGAGATAGTTGAGCAGCGCCTCCGGCAGATAGCCCTGCTCCCGGTACTCGGCCAGACCGGATCCCTTGTCCCGCTTGGACAGTCGCCGGTTGCCGTCTCCCAGCACGGTGGGCAGGTGACCGAAGGTCGGCACCCGGCCGCTGCCCACGCCGATCTGCGCGAGGGCCTGGTAGAGCACCACCTGACGCGGCGTCGAGGGCAGCAGATCCTCGCCCCGGAGCACGTGGGTGATCTCCATCAGCGCGTCGTCGACGGGGTTCACCAGGGTGTAGAGCGGCTCCCCCGTGCCCCGGACGAGCACGTAGTCGGGCACGTTCACGGCCTCGAACGTGATCTCGCCACGGACGAGGTCATGGAAGGTGATCGCTGCATCGGGCACCCGCATCCGGATGACGAAGGTGCGCTCCTCGGCCTCGTACGCAGCCACCTGGTCGGCGGTCAGGTCACGACAGTGTCGGTCGTACCCGGACGGGGCGCCCTTGGGCCGCGCCTTCTCCCGCTCCTCCAGCTCCTCGCGGGTGCAGTAGCAGCGGTACGCGAGCCCGGACTCCAGCAGCCTGCCGGCGACGTCGGTGTAGATCTCGCCCCGCTCCGACTGCACGTACGGCCCGTACGGTCCCCCGACCTGCGGACCCTCGTCCCAGTCCAGGCCGAGCCAGGTCAGCGCGTCCATCAGTCCGCGATAGGACTCGGCCAGGTTGCGACCGGCGTCGGTGTCCTCGATGCGCAGCACGAACGTGCCGCCGTAGTGGCGGGCGAACACCCAGTTGAACAGGGCGCTGCGGACGTTGCCGACGTGCAGGTTCCCGGTCGGCGACGGCGGGAACCGGACCCGGACCTGCTCGGGGGCGAGGTCGCCCAGCACCGGGTCGGGACCGGTGGCGGCCGACGGGACGGACTCGAGATCGGTGGTGCTCACGTGCTCACTTTCGGCTGTCTGCTGTCTGCGGTTGCAGTGCTCATGCGCGGATGACGGTGTTGGTCAGGGTGCCGATGCCGTCGATGCTGATCCCGACCTCGTGGCCGGGCAGCAGCTCCCCCACGCCGGCCGGCGTACCGGTCAGGATGACGTCACCGGGCAGCAGGGTGGTGAACGAGCTGATGTAGACCACCAGCTCGGTGATGTCGCGCAGCATCAGCGAGGTCGAGCCGTGCTGCCGCTGCTCGCCGTCGACAGTCGTGGTGATCATCACGTCGCCCATCTCGGCGACGCTCTGGTGGGTGGTGATCCAGGGACCGAGCGGGCAGAACGTGTCGTAGCCCTTGGCCCGGGCCCACTGGCCGTCGGACTTCTGCAGATCCCGCGCGGTGACGTCGTTGGCCACCGTGTAGCCGAAGATCACCTCGTCCACCCGCTCGGCGGGCACGTCCCGGCAGATCCGCCCGATGACCACGGCGAGCTCCCCCTCGTACGCCATCTCGTGGACGGGGTCTGGGTAGATGATCGATTCGTTGGGGCCGATCACCGACGTGTTGGGCTTGAAGAACAGCAGCGGCACCTCGGGCACCTCGTTGCCGAGCTCGGCCGCGTGGGCGGCGTAGTTGCGCCCGACCCCGACCACCTTGCTGCGGGGGATCACGGGAGCGAGCAGTCGGACGGCTTCCAGCTCGTGCCGCTCCCCGCTCAGCTGGACGGGCATGGAGATCGGGTCGCCGGTGAGGGTGGAGATCGTGTCGGGGTGCTTGCCGCCGTCGGCGGCCAGCTCGACGATGCCGAAGGCGGGGTCACCACCGGTGGAGAAACGGGCGATGCGCATCCCGTCACCCTATCCACCCGGCACGGCATACTCGGCCCCATGACCGGAGCGGACCAGTCGCAGCGCAGGCACGAGCCGTACGAGGTGGTCGACCTGATCAACGGCAAACGGCGCGGGGCGCGCCTCACCGACGCCGAGGTCGACTGGGTGATCGACGCCTACACCCGCGGTGCGGTGGCCGACGAGCAGATGTCGGCCCTGGCCATGGCGATCGCGTTCCAGGGTCTGGAGCCCGAGGAGCTGCAGCGGTGGACCGACGCGATGATCGCCTCCGGGGAGCGCCTGGACTTCTCCAGCCTGTCGAGGCCCACCTCCGACAAGCACTCCACCGGCGGCGTCGGGGACAAGATCACCCTGCCGCTCGCCCCCCTGGTCGCCGCCTGCGGAGTGGCCGTGCCGCAGCTGTCGGGCCGCGGGCTCGGTCACACCGGTGGCACCCTGGACAAGCTCGAGGCGATCCCCGGTTGGCGCGCCGACCTGAGCAACGCCGAGATGCTCGCCCAGCTCGAGTCGGTCGGCGCGGTCATCTGCGCGGCGGGCTCCGGCCTGGCCCCGGCGGACAAGAAGCTGTACGCCCTGCGCGACGTGACCGGCACGGTCGAGATCATCCCGCTGATCGCCTCGTCGATCATGAGCAAGAAGATCGCCGAGGGCACCGGTTCCCTCGTGCTCGATGTGAAGGTCGGTTCCGGCGCCTTCATGAAGACCGAGGCCGATGCGCGCGAGCTGGCCGAGACCATGGTGCGACTCGGCAGCGGCGCCGGGGTGACCACGATCGCCCTGCTCACCGACATGTCGACCCCGCTCGGGCTGACTGCCGGCAACGCCTTGGAGGTGCGGGAGTCGGTCGAGGTGCTGGCCGGCGGCGGTCCGGCCGACGTGGTCGAGCTGACCCTCGCCCTGGCTCGGGAGATGCTCGCGGCAGCGGGTCGCGGCGACCTGGATCCGGCCGACAGGCTGGCCGACGGATCGGCGATGGACGTCTGGCGGGCGATGATCCGCGCTCAGGGTGGCGATCCCGATGCGGCCCTGCCGACGGCCCGGGAGACCGACGTCATCGCCGCGGAGACCGACGGCGTGCTGACGTCGGTGGACGCCTTGGCGGTCGGCGTCGCGGCGTGGCGGCTGGGTGCGGGCCGGGCCCGCAAGGAGGACCCGGTCCAGGCCGGCGCCGGGGTGGAGCTGCACGCCAAACCCGGCGACGCCGTACGGGCGGGTCAGCCAGTGCTCACGTTGCACACCGACACCCCGGAGCGGTTCGAGCGGGCCCGCCAGGCGCTCGCGGGAGCGTACGCGATCGGCGACCGTGCGCCGACGCGTACGGGTGTGGTGCTCGACCGGATCACCGGCTGACCCACCGCCCGACCTCGGGGCCGGCGGCAGTGACGACCCGCCCGAACTCAGCCGCGACGTCGCTGGCGACGCAGCAGTCGACCGCCCGCCAGCACGGAGAGCAACCCGATCAGCACCAGCATCAGCGAGGGGCCGCCCGTGTTCGGGAGTGACCCGGACCCCGATCCGGAACCGGAGCTCGAGCCTGATCCCGGATCTGGCGGTGGTGGGGCCGGTGGCTCCGTCGGTGGCGGGAAGTCCTCCGCCTGCACCGTCACCGAGGCACTGTCGTCGCTGGTGTCGGGATCCTCGGCGGCGCTGGAGACGCGTACCACGTTCTCGACCGCGCCGGCGGAGCCGATCCGTCCGGTCAGCACCAGCTCGGCCCGCCCCTCGACCGCCAGGTCCCCGACACTCCAGACGCCGGTGCCGGCGACGTAGGCGCCCTGGCTGGGTGTGACGGCCACCAGGTCGACTCCGTCCGGCCACTGCTCCTGCACCTCGACGGCCGTGGCCGCGGACGGGCCGCTGTTGGTCACCACCACGGTGTAGCGGACCAAACCGCCGACCTCGGGCGTCGGGTCGTCGGCGGTCTTGGTCACTGCGAGGTCGGCGACGGTACGGATCGGTGTCGTCGCTGTCGCAGTGTTGTCGTCGTTCTCCGGATCCTCGGTGGTGCTGGCGACCTGGGCGGTGTTGGTCAGGTCACCGGTGGCACCCGCGGCCAGTCGTCCCGTCAGGGTCACGACGCGCTCGGCACCGGCCGGCAGGTCACCGAGCGCACAGGTCACGGCGCCCTCCTCGAGCGCGCAGCCGTCGGGAGCGGTGGTCGCGCTCACGGTGGCCGGCAGCGGATCGGTGAGCCGGACGTCTCGTGCCGTCGCCGGGCCGTCGTTGTGGACCGTCAGGGTCCAGCCGACCTCACCGCCGGCGATCACCGTCGCGGAGGTGGCGACCTTGGTGACCGACACGTCGGCCTCGGCGAGCAGGTCGGTGGTGGCCGAGGCGACGTTGTCGCCCGGCTCGTCGTCGACAGTCGTCGGGGAGGTCACCGCGACGCTGTTGACGATCGGCCCGTTCGTGGCGTCCGGGTCGATCGTGCCGGTCAGCGTGATCACCACAGGATCGGCGTCGACCGGGAGACTCGCGATCGTGCAGGTCAGTGGCACCGTGCCGATCGGGTCGCAGTCCAGACCGTCCGCGTCGAGATCGTCGAGCGTGACGGCCGACGGCACGAGATCGCTCACCAGGACATTGCGGGCCGTGGCCGGGCCGTCGTTGGTCACCGAGATCGTCCAGCTGATCGCCTCGCCCGGCGAGGCCGCCTGCCGGCTCGCGGTCTTGGTGATCCCCAGGTCGGCGACCGTCTCCGTGTCCCCCGCGACCGTGCTGGAGTTGTTCGCCGGGGCCGGGTCGGGTGTATCGGAGAGCACGATGGCGGTGTTGTTGTAGCCGTCCGGGTCGAAGTCGGCCGAGACGGTCACCGGGATGACGATCTCGACCGGGTCCGTCGTCGGCGCCAGAGCACCCAGGTCGCAGCTGACGAGCTGACCGGTGATCTCGCAGGCGCCGACTCCGGTGGTCACGGTGCCGACGGTCATGCCGAGCGGGACCTGGTCGCTCACGATCACCCGGCGCGCCGTCGAGGGTCCGGCGTTGCGGACCTGGAGCGTGAAGACGGCCGGCTGCCCCGCCGCGATCGGATCGGGCTCGACGGACTTCACGATCGAGACGTCCGCGGACTGCTCGACCCGGGTGACGACGGGGTCGCTCACGTTGTCGTCGGGATCCGGGTCAGTCGTCGCGGACGACACCGACGCGACGTTCGCCAGCGAGGACGCCGTCAGGGCGGGATCGACCGTGCCGGTGATGGTGAAGCGGACCGCGGTGCCCGGCGCCACCGTGTCGATCCGGCAGTCGACGGTGGAGCCAGCTGTCGTGCAGGTGAAGGGAGCCGCACCGACGGGCACCGCCACGGCGTCGATCACGCCCAGCGGCACGGTGTCGCTGACCACGACGTCCCGGGCGGTGGCCGGGCCGTCGTTGCGTACGGTCACCGTCCAGCTGATCGCGTCGCCGGCCTGGACGGAGGCGGGGCCGGCCTTGGTCACGCTCAGATCGGCCTGGGCGACGACCCGGACGGTGGAGGTGGCCGTGTTGTCGTCCTGCGAGGGATCGGGTGAGGTCGACGAGACCGAGGCCGAGTTGGACAGGCTGCCGCCGGTGTAGTCCGGGTCCAGGGTGCCCGTGATCGTGATCAGCACATCGGCGTCGGGTCCGACGTCCATGGTGCCGATGGTGCAGGTCAGGGTGGCCGTGCCGTCACAGCTGACAGCGTCGGGGGACTCGACCTCGATCCCGGTGAGTCCGCTCGGGATCGGATCGCTCACCACCACCCCGGTGGCCTGGGACGGTCCGGCGTTGCGGACCTGGATCACCCAGGTGACCTCCCCGCCCGGCGTCACGACGGTCTCGGCGGGTGCCTTGACGATGCTCACCCCGGCCGAGCGGCCGACCAGGATCGGTGACGTCGCCCGGTCGTTGCCCGGGTTCGGGTCGTCGGTGGAGGCGGTGGCGGTGGCGGTGTTGGTGACCGTGTCGTCGTCGTAGTCGTCGGGCAGGGTCGCCGTCACGGTGAAGACGACGGCGTTGTCGGCGCCCGGCTCGAGCGTGCCGATGCTGCACCGGTTGTCAGCGTCGCAGTCCACCCCCGCCGGCGGGTTCACCGTGAAGTCCTCGAGTCCGGCGACCGCCGGGTCCTCGACGACCACGTCACGCGCCGTGGACGGGCCGTCGTTGACCACCGTCAACCGCCAGGCGACGTCCCCGCCGGCCAGGGCGGTCGTGCTGACCGGCGTCTTCACCACGTGGACGTCGGCCGAGACGATCACGTCGGTGATCACCTGCGACCGACGACCGGTGTCGTCGTCGTCGTCACCGTTCTCGTTCTCGTCCGGGGTCGGCGAGGTCGCGGTGGCGGTGTTGATGATCTCGCCGGGATCGAACGATGGATCCAGGTCGCCGACGGTGCCGAGCTGCACCGTCACGCCGTCACCGGCACCGAGCACGCCGATCCGGCAGGTGACTGTCGAGCCGACCTGCTCACAGGTCCCCTGGCTGGTGGACGCGAACACCGCGCCGACGCCCGCCGGGAGCTCGTCGGTGATCACCACGTTCTGGGCGTCGGAGGGGCCGGCGTTGGTCAGCTTCAGCTGCCAGGCCAGCGGGGTGCCCGCCACGACCTCGTCCGGGCCGGTCTTCTCCAGCGTGAGATCGGCCCGGCCGGCGACCCGGGACGTCAACGAGGTCCGGTTGTCGGCGGCCTCGGGATCCGGTGTCGCCGAGCTCACCGTCGCCGTGTTGGTGAGGGTGGTCGCGGTCACCGATGCCGCCAGGGTCACCGGGATCTCGAAGCTGGCGTCCGCCCCGGCCGCGAGCTCGGCCAGCGAGCAGCTCACCGTACGACCGACGACGTCGCAGCTGCCCGGATCACCGGACGGTCCGCTGCCGCGCAGACTCAGGCCCTCGGGGAGCACGTCGCTCACCCGCACGTCGGTGGCCGTGGAGGGCCCGGCGTTCGTCACGGTGACCGTGTAGCTGGAGTCCCGGCCGGGTGTGAGGACCTCCGGGTTGCTGGTCTTGGCCACGCTGAGGTCGGCGGAGCGGGTGACTGTCGTGTTCGAGCTCGCCGAGGCGTTGGTCGAGTCGGGGTCGGCCGTGGGGCTGCTCACCGTCGCCTTGTTGGTCAGCACCGCCATCGGGTACGCCGGGTCGACGGTGCCGGTGATGGTGATGACCACGGACTGCCCGGGATCCAGATCGCCGAGCGAGCAGCCCACGGCGTCGGTGCACTCGACGCCGGCCGGTGCGCTGACGTCGACGTCGGTCACTCCCTCCGGTACGGGGTCGTCGACCGCGACGCTCCGGGCGACCGACGGGCCACCGTTGGTCACCGTGACCGTCCAGCTGACCTCGTCACCGGCGTCGACCGTCGCCGGGCCGGTCTTGGTCACGCCCACCTCGGCGGACTCGCCGACCGTCGTGGTGGCACTCCCCTGGTTGTCGGCGGGGTCGGGGTCATCGGTGGCCGAGGTCACCGACGCGGTGTTCGTCACCTCGTCGCCGACGTCCTGCCCGACCACGCCGGCCAGCTGGATCCTCACCTGCGCGCCGGCGGCCACCGTACCCAGGTCGCAGGTCAGGGTGGGGCCGGCGACAGCGCACCCCTGGGTGGTGGTGGTCAGCTCCCCCACCTGGGACGGGACCTCGTCGGTGACCACCACGTCGACCGCGTCGGACGGTCCGTGGTTGGTGACCAGGAGCGAGAAGGTGATCGGGTCACCGGCGATCGGCGGACCCGAGGTGATCGCCTTGCCGATCGACAGGTCGGCGGACGTTGCCACAGCGGTCGTGCTGGTGGCCGTGTCGTCGTCGGTGTCGACCAGCGGGGTCGAGCTGGTGACCTCGGCGGTGTTGACCAACGTCGCCCCCGGGTAACCCGGGGCCAGGGTGCCGGTCACCGACACCGAGACCGAGCTGCCCGGGGCGAGGATGCCGATCGAGCAGGTCAGGGCCTGTCCGTCGATCGCACAGCCGGTGGTGTCGGAGGTGGGGTCCTGCACGGCGGCGGCTAGCAGATCGGACACCACCACGTTCCGCGCAGTGGACGGACCCGCGTTGAGCACGGTCAGGGTCCAGCCGACGGGCTCGCCGGCCACGAAGGTCTCCGTGCTCGCGGTCTTCGTGAGCTGCAGGTCCGCAGCCCGGGTCACGGCGGTCACACTGCTCGCCGTGCGATCGTCTGTGTCGGGATCCGGCGTCGAGGAGGAGACGCTGGCGCGGTTGGTCAGCGACGTCACCGTGGTCGCCGGGTCGACCGTGCCGGTCACCGTGACGACCACGCTGTCGCCCGGTGCCACGACCCCGACCGGACAGCCGAGGGAGCCCTCGGCGAAGGTGCAGGTCCCACCGTCGAAGGTGCCACTGATCCCGGTCACGCCATCGGGCAGGTCATCGGTGACCACCACGGCATTCGCGTTCGAGGGGCCGCTGTTGGCGAGCGTGAGCTGCCAGGTGATCTGGTTCCCGGCCACCACGCCGGCCGGACCGCTCTTGGTCAACGCGAGGTCGGCCGAGGTGGCGACCGGCACCGTGCTGGTGGCGGAGTTGTCCAGCGGGTCGGGATCGGCGACGGAGGATCGGGCCGTGGCGGTGTTGGCGACCGCCGTACCCGGGAAGCCGGCGGCCACCCGGGCGACGATGGTCAGCTCGGCGGCCGCCCCCGAAGCCAGGCTGGGCACGGTGCAGGTGATGGTCTCGCCCACCTGGCAGCTGCCCGGGACGTCGAGGCTCGGTGCCGACACCAACGCGACACCGTCGGGCAGTGCGTCGGAGACGACCACGCCGGTCGCCTGCGACGGGCCGCCGTTGACCACCCGGACGGTCCAGGTCACGTTCTGCCCGGCGGTGGCGGTGGCCGGGACCGCCGACTTGGTCACGCTGAGGTCGGCCAGCGCACTGACGGGGGTGGTGGTGACGCCGGTGTTGTTGCGGGAGTCGGGGTCGGGGGTGTCGGAGGAGACGACGGCGCGGTTGGTGAGCTCGCCGCCGACGAAGTCCTCGGCCAGCTGACCGTTCAGCGTGACGGTGACGGTGGCACCCACCGCGAGGTCGCCGAGGGCGCAGCTGATGGTGGCGGGCGCCACGGTGCACTCCCCCGCCTCGACCACGTCCGCCGAGCTGAACCTGACCCCGGCGGGCGCGGCGTCGCTCAGCTGAACGGCTCGCGCCACGGACGGACCGGCGTTGCGCACGATGACCTGCCAGCGCACCTCCTCGCCGGCGATCGGTGAGCCGGACAGCAACGACTTGGTCGCGCTGAGGTCCGCGGACGTGGTGATCGGCAGTGCGGGTGTGCTCGCGATCGCCGGTGTCGGGTCGGTGGCCGACGAGGTGGCGGTCGCGGTGTTGACCAGGCTCCCGGTCAGGCTCTGCGGGACCGCGAAGGTGAGGGTCGCGGTGCTGGAGTCGCCGACGTCCAGCACATCCCAGGAACAGCGCACCTGGTCGTCGTCGGCCGGCGTCTGCGGCAGCGGCTCGTACTGACAGCCGCCACCGTCGGCGGCCTCCGCGCCGACGAAGGTCAGCTGGTCGGGCAGCACGTCGACGACGTTGACCTGCCGTGCCTGGGAGGGACCGTTGTTGGTCACGGTGAGTCGGTAGGTCACGTTCGACCCGGCGACGATCGGTCCGTCGACCAGGGCCTTGGTGAGGTCGAGATCGTTCTGGCCGCTGATCGGCTGGGTGAGCGAGGCGGAGTTGTCGCTCGGCTGCGGATCACTGGTGTCGGACGCCACCCTCGCGACGTCGGTCAGCTGCTGACCGGCCGCCGTCTCGTCGATCTCGACGGTGATCTGCACCGTGACGATGGCCCCCACGGCGAGCTGACCCAGAGAGCAGCTGACCACGGAGTCGTCCTCGGCGCACGTCCCGCCCGGGTTCACGGCGCTGACGTACGCGACGCTGCCGGGCAGCTCGTCGGTCACGGTCACGGCCCGGGCCACCGACGGACCGTTGTTGACCACCGTCAGCAGGTAGGTCTCGCGACCGCCGGCGATCGGCGACTCGGTGAGGGCGGACTTGGTGATCGCCAGATCCGCCGACGTCTCGACCGCGGTGGTCACCGACGCGGTGCGACCCTCGGGATTCTGGGTCGGCGTCGGGGAGGTCAGGGTCGCGGTGTTGGTCAGCTCGGTGCCCTGTGCCGTGGTGCCGGCCACCAGCGCGATGAGGGTCACCGTACGGGAGGCACCGGCCGCCAGGTCTCCGATCTGGCAGCTGAGGGCACCGCGGTCCGCGGCGACGGCGCAGGTCACCCCGGCCGGCGCGGACACCCCGTCGGGCAGCACCGTCAGACCGTCGGGCAGGTCGTCGGCGAGCACCACGGCGGCGGCGTTCGACGGGCCGGTGTTGACGATGTTCAGCGTGTACGTGATCGCCGAGCCGGCCTGCACCACCTCGGGCGTGGCCAGCTTGGACAGGCGCAGGTCGGCCGACTGGGCGATGGTCGAGGTGACGGTCGCGGTGTTGTTGCCCGGGGTCGGGTCGGTCACTGCCGAGCCGACGCTGACGGTGTTGGACAGCTGGCCGGTGGCACCGGCCGGCAGCGTCCCGCGGACCCGCACGGTCAGGACGCCGTCCGGTGCGAGCCGCGGCGCCGTACAGGACACCTGCTGACCGGTCACGGTGCAGCTGCCGGAGCTCGGGTCGGCGGCGCTGATCGTCACGCCGGCCGGGATCGTGTCGGTGACGGTGACCGCTGTCGCGTCGGAAGGTCCGTTGTTGGTGGCGGTCAGGGTGTAGACCACCCCGCCGCCGGCCACGAACGTCGTCGGGCTGGCGGACTTGGCGGCGACGAGGTCGGCGGCCGCGACCACGGTGATCGTCTCCGGATCGCTGTTGTTGGCCGGGTTGGAATCGGGGGTGGTCGCTCCGATGTAGGCGGTGCCGCTGATCGGCCCGGGCGGTGTGCTCGGCAGCACCCGGGCCCGGAAGCTCAGACTGGCAACTGCACCGGACGGCAGCACGGCGACCAGACAGCTGACCGTCCGTCCCACCACGGTGCAGGCGCCGCCGCTGGATCCCTCGACCGGTTCCAGCCCGTCGGGCACCTGGCCGGTGACGATCACGTTGAGGGCGTCGGACGGACCGTTGTTCCGGATGTCGACCCGGTAGGTGGCCTCCTCGCCGGCCCGGACCGTGGGCGTCGTGGCGGTCAGGGTGACGGCTACGTCGGCGTTGCGCGAGATCTCCGCGGTGGAGGACGCGGTGTTGTTCGACTGGGTCGGGTCGGTCGGTGTGGCCGAGGTGATGGACGCGGTGTTGGTCAGGTTCCGGTCCTGGCTGCTGCCGTTCACCGTGCCGGTGATGGTGATGGTGACCGTCGCCCCGGAGCTCACCGCACCCAGGGCGCAGGTGACCCGCTGGCCGGCCGTGGTGCAGGTTCCGCCACCCCCGCCGGTCGCGGTCCCCACCGGCCCGGTGACGACCGCCGGGATGTCGTCGACCACCTGCACACCGGTCGCTCCCGAGGGTCCGTTGTTCCGGGCGGTCAGGGTGAAGGTGACCTGGTTGCCGGCCACCAACGGGTTCGGCGCGGTGGTCTTGGTCAGCGACAGGTCGGCGGACGGGTTGGTGCTGGAGACGAAGCTGGCTGAGTTGTTGGACGTGTCGGGGTCGTTGCTCGACGTGACGGTCGCGGTGTTGGTCAGGGTGCCACCGGGGATGGTGTCCGGGGTGCTGACGACGATGTCGCGGCTGGCGGTGGCCCCCGCCGCGATCGTGCCGATCGCACAGGTGACCGTGCGGCCGGCGTTGGTGCAGCCACCCGTACCGCTGACGAAGACGACGCCGGCCGGCAGCGTGTCGGTGAGTGTGACCCCGGCGGCCTGCGACGGGCCGGCGTTGCGGATCTGCAGGCTGTAGGTCAGGTTCTCACCGGGCACCACCGGGTTCGGGCTGGCCACCTTGGTCACGCTGAGATCGGCCTGGCTCTGGACGGTGAACCCGATCGAGCCGCTGTTGTTGCCGGTGTCGCTCTCGGGTGTCGTGGTGGTGGCCGACGCGGTGTTCGTCCGAGCCCCGGCGGTGGCGTCGGTCAGCACCCGGGCCGCGACGCTGACCCGGGCCGAGGTCGCCGGCGTCAGAGTCCCGACGGCACAGGAGAACGACGTACCGGTGGTGGTGCAGGTGCCCTGGGTGACCGTCGCGGAGACCAGCTGGACGCCGGCCGGCAGGGTGTCGGTGACCACCACGCCGTTGGCGTCCGAAGGGCCGGCGTTCGTCGCCGTGACCACGAAGGTGAGCGTGTTGCCGGCGATCACCGTCCCCGTCGGGTTGACCGTCTTGGTCACCGTGAGATCGGCGTTCCGGGTGATCGTCGTGGCGGCCGAGGCCGAGTTGTTGGCCGGTGTGCCGTCGGGGGTGGACGAGGACGCCGTCACCTGGTTGACCAGCGAGGTGCCGGTGAACGCGGCGGCGATCGTCGCCGTGATGGTGACCGTCGCGCTCGCCTGCGGCGCGAGGGTGCCGATCACGCAGGTCAGGGTCTGCTGGGCGGCGGGCGTGCAGGTCCCGGTGCTGGCCGTGACCGTGTCGAGGTTGAGACCGACCGGCAAGGTGTCGGTGAGACTCGTGGCCGTGGCCGACGACGGGCCGGCGTTCCGGACGGTCAGCGTGTAGGTGATCGAGCTGCCCGCCGTCGCCGTCGCGGGCGCGGTCTTGGTCACCACCAGATCGGCGTTCCTCGTCACCGTGGTGGCGGCGCTGGCGCTGTTGTTGGTGGTCACGTCGTCGGCGGTGTCGGCCGTGACCGCGGCCTGGTCGATCAGGCTGCCGGCCGCGGCTCCCGGGTCGATGGTGGCCACGATCGGGATGGTCAGCGTGGCGCCCACGGCCAGGCTCGGGCTGCGGCAGGTCACCACCTGCCCGGAGGCCGCGCAGGTGGTGCCGCTCGGCGGGTCGGAGCTGACGTAGGTCGCACCCGCCGGCAGGGTGTCGGTGGCGACGACGTTGGTGCCGGCGTTGGGCCCGTTGTTGGTGACCGTCAGGGTGTAGGTCACCCGGCTCCCGGCGGCCTGCGACGTCGGCGACGACGTCTTGGCGATGGCGAGATCGGCGATCTCCTGCACCGCGGTGCTGACCGTGTTGGTGATGAACGTGTAGCTGCGGGCCAGCGTCCGGGCGCGGTAGGCGAGGGAGCTGCCGTTGGTGACCGTGGAACCGGCGGCGGCCCGGTCGAGGGTGACCCGGAAGGTCACCGAGGTGCTCGCGTTCACGGCCATGGTGCCGCCGGTGGCCGCGGTCGCGCCGGTGCCGATCCGGACGCGGACCAGCCTGGTGGCGGCGGCGTACTCGCCCTGGTCGTCACCGGTGGCATCGGTCTTGGCCCCCGCGTTCGCGCCGGTGGCGACGGCGAGACTGCCCGGGACGTACGTGACGTCGGCGGGCAGGGCGTCGCTGACCGAGACGTTGTCGGCCAAGTCCTGGCCGGAGTTGGTGAAGGCCAACCGGTACTCCAGGGTGTCGCCCACCTTGGCCGGGGAGTTGCCGCTCAGGTTGACCACTGACTTGCTGACCCCGACGAACGACGGCGTGTAGAGGTCCACCTCGGTGGTCAGCGCCCCGAGGTAGATGTAGTCGCCGGTGGTGCTGACGTTGACCTCGGCGGAGGTCTGACCGTTGGCCAGAACCCCGTTCGCACTGATCCGCCCCATGTCGACCCCGAACCCGTTGAGGTGGTTCGGGTTGCGGTCGGTGTTGGCGGTGCCGAAGTTGCTGAGCCGCGAGTCGAACGAGTTGTTCGACGGTCGCTGCGCATCGGACAAGGTGGCGTTGTTGAACTTGATCACGTCGCCGGTGGTGCCGAGATCGCCCTCCCAGGCCACCAGACCGACTGTGGCGTTGACCGTGCCCGCGGCCGGCGTCAGGAAGCCCGACACGTTCGCGCTCACCGAGGAGTTCGCCGTGCTCTCGGTGGTGATGTCGGCGTACCCGTCGAAGATCGTCAGGTTGCGGAGTGGAAGCGACGGGTTCCGGTAGGCGATGATCAACGACCAGCCGGCGAACCGGTCGGCGCCGGTGGCACCCACCTGGTCGGCGAACCAGTAGGTGCCGTTGCCGCCGTTGCGGACCGTGGTCGTCACGTCCAGACCGGCCTGGTACGGATCGGCGTCGGTCGCTCCGGTGAGTCCGGGACGGACCAGCTTGCTCGCGGTGATCGTCGTGTACGCGGATGCGCCCGGGGCTCGGAACTTGGCTGTGCCCGGGGCTCCCGTACCGGCCGAGCCGCTGGTGCCGGCCGTCAGCCGGGCACCCCAGATCAGCCGGGCGTAGAGCACGTCGGAGCCGGCCGGCAGGGCGACCTCGGTGGAGGTCGAGTTGGTGGTGGCCGCGACGCTGTCGGCGTCGATGAAGCTCATCACGTAGTTGTTGTTGTTGACGCTGGCCCCGCTGCCGGCGCGGGCGTTGGTGCAGCCGCTCGCCGTCGCCGAGCAGGTCATCTGCGAGTTGCCGACGATGGAGATCGCTCCGTTGTCGTCGGTGGAGTACACGGACTCGAAGGGCGACCGCACGGCGGCCTCGGCCCGGTCGACCGCTGCGGGCGGGACGATCCAGCTCCCGAGCAGCATGATCACCAGGATCAGGGTGAGCAGACCGCCGCGGCGCGGCGACGTCCGGGCGCGACCGTGGCGTGAGCGGCCAGCCCAGCGGGGATGCACGCGAACAGACCCTCTCCGTGATCAGTTCTGCTGCGTAGACGGCCCCCGCGGGTCCACGACCGGAACGGTTCGGAGACTATAGGGATTTTTTTACTGGGTAAACCCGTGTCCACACCGGCGGACCAGCCCTCGCGACCCCCGGCCGGTCGGCACCGAAACACCAGTGGCGACGACTCTCGATCCCCCACCACTCCAGGGGCCTCAGCCGTGCGAGGTCGCCAGCTCCCCGATCGCCGGTTTGGCCGGAGCGGCGTCGTCGGCGTGCAGCAACCCGTACAGGTAACCGTCACTGAGCGCCTCCCAGGAGGCCTCGACGATGTTCTGGCCCACCCCCACCGTGGTCCAGATCCGTCGGCCGTTGGTGGTCTGGATGAGCACCCGTACGGTCGCGTCGGTGCCGTGGCCCTGATCGAGGATCCGGACCCGGTAGTCGACCAGGGAGAACCGGTCGACCACCGGGTACGCCGGTGACAGGGCGTTCAGCAGGGCGTGGTCGAGGGCGTTGACCGGTCCGTTGCCCTCGCCCACGACCCGCTGGGACTGACCCTTGGCCGTCAGCCGTACGGTGCACTCGGTGTCGGCTTCACCGCCCGCATGGGACTGGGTGAAGACCCGCCAGGAGTGCACCTCGAACAGCGTGGGCAGCTGACCGAGCTCGCGACGCAGCAACAGCTCGAAGCTGGCGTCCGCGGACTCGTAGGTGTAGCCGGCCGCCTCCGCTTCCTTCACCTTCTCGGTGATCCTCGCCGCCAGGTCGCGGTCGGAGAGGTCGAAGCCGAGCTCGGATCCCTTGATCTGGATGTTCGCTCGGCCTGCCATGTCCGAGACGAGCATCCTCATGTCGTTCCCCACCTCGACCGGGTCGATGTGCTGGTAGAGGTTGGGATCGACCTTGATGGCGCTGGCATGCAGTCCCGCCTTGTGGGCGAACGACGACAGGCCAACATAGGGGGCGCGAGCGCTCGGTGGAACGTTCGTCACCTCGGCGATCGCATGCGATAACCGCGTCGCCTCTTGCAGTGATCCGGCTGGTAGCAGATCCCAGCCGTACTTGAGTTGCAGGTTGGCCACGACGGTGACCAGATCGGCGTTGCCGGTCCGTTCGCCGTAGCCGTTGATGGTGCCTTGGACGTGCATCGCCCCGGCGTCGACCGCGGCCAGGGTGTTGGCGACCGCGCAGCCGGTGTCGTTGTGAGCGTGGATCCCCAGCAGGGCACCGGTCCTGGTGGCCGCGCCGACGATCTCCCCGATCCAGGGCGGCAGCATGCCTCCGTTGGTGTCGCACAGGACCACGACTTCGGCGCCGGCCTCGGCCGCTGTGTGCACGACCTCCAACGCGTACGCCGGGTTGGCCCGGTAGCCGTCGAAGAAGTGCTCACAGTCGACGATCACCCGCATCCCCTCGGCGTGGAGGTGGGAGACGGTGTCGGACACCATGGCGAGGTTCTCCCGCAGGGTCGTGCGGAGAGCCTGCTCGACGTGCCGGTCGTGGGACTTGGCCACGATGCAGGCCACGTCGGCGCGGGAGTCGCGCAGGGCCGCGGTGAGCGGGTCGTCGGCCGCCTTCAGGCCCACCCGCCGGGTGAAGCCGAACGCCGTCAGGGTCGCGTTCTTCAGCGTCACCGCGCCCGAGGCCATCTCCGAGAAGTACGTCGTGTCACTGGGGTTGGCGCCCGGCCAGCCGCCCTCGATGAAGTCCACACCCAGCTCGTCGAGCAGCGCGGTGATGGCCAGCTTGTCGTTGACCGAGAGGTTCAGCCCCTCCTGCTGGGACCCGTCCCGCAGGGTCGTGTCATACACGTGGAACGGGACCGGCGCTGGCCTGACGGGCGTCGACATCTGCGGGCTTCCTCGGATCTGCTCGGGGGTTCGGGGTGCGTCACGGCAACAAAAAACCTCCCGTCACAAGCACAGGAGGTCGGCGCGCTGAAGGGTTTCAGCGCGCTACACGATAATCACCAGGGACGACACGCCTTCAGTCCTACAGCATCGGCTGCGAAATGGCCAGCACCTGTCCGCGGAGTGACTCGTGGCGTGGCCCGGCCCCGGCCTGATTGGAAGATTCCGTCACTCGACGGAATCTTCAGCCACCCGACCCCGCCCATGCCGAACATTCCGTCACTCGACGGATTCTTCAACCGACACCAGGCCGGGTCAGTACGTCCAGGCTCCCTCGATGACGGTCAGATGATCCGCTTCAGCCAGCCGTGGGTGTCCTCGGCGCGGCCGTACTGGATGTCCATCAGCGCCTTGCGCAACGCGGCGGTCACCTCACCGGGCTCCCCGGAGCCGACGACCACGTCGCCCTCGTCGTTGTGCAGCGAGGCGATCGGGGTGATCACCGCGGCGGTGCCGCAGGCGAACATCTCCGAGATCCTGCCGGTCAGCAGTCCGTCCAGGGTCTCGGCGACGCTGATCCGGCGCTCGACCGGCGTCAGGCCCCACTCGCTCGCCAGGGTGAGGATCGAGTCGCGAGTGACGCCCTCCAGGATCGAGCCGCTCAGCTCGGGGGTGACGATCTCGCCGTCGGTGGTGATCAGGTACACGTTCATCCCCCCCAGCTCCTCGAGCCAGGTGTGCTCGGCGGCGTCGGCGAACATCACCTGGTCGCAGCCGTGCTCGGCGGCCTCCTGCTGGGCGATCAGACTCGCCGCGTAGTTGCCACCGCACTTGGCCGCACCGGTGCCGCCGGGGGCGGCCCGGGTGTAGACGGTCGAGATCCAGATCTTGACCGGCTTCACCCCGGAGGCGAAGTACGACCCGGCCGGGCTGGCGATGCAGCAGTAGGTGACCCGGTGCGCGGCGCGGACACCGAGGAACGCCTCGGAGGCGAACATGAACGGCCGCAGGTAGAGGCTCTTCTCGCCGCCGGACGGGACCCAGCTGACGTCGGCGGCCACCAGGGCCTCGATGCTGCCCAGGAAGTCGTCCGGCTCCAGCACCGGCAGCGCCAACCGCCGCGCCGACCGGGCGAAGCGGTCCGCGTTCTGATCGGCCCGGAACAGCCAGACGCTGTCGTCCTGGTGCCGGTACGCCTTCAGTCCCTCGAAGATCTCCTGTGCGTAGTGCAGCACGGCTGTCGCCGGGTCCAGCGCGAACGGTCCGTACGGGACGACCGCGGAGTCGTGCCAGCCGTCGGCCAGCGTCCAGGTCGCGACGGACATGTGGTCGGTGAAGTTCGTCCCGAAGCCCGGGTCGTCGAGGATCGCGGTCCGCTCGTGGGTCGATCGAGGGTGAGGATTCCTGCGCTGCTCGAACTCCAGCGCCAATCGGTTGGACATGACTGTCACGCTAACGCACCTCCTGAGATGGCCCTGACCTGCTGGTAGGGCGTGGTTACGATGCGCCGGTGACCGCATCGACGAGCTCTCGACCCATCCAGCTGGCCGTCATCGGCGGCGACGGAATCGGCCCCGAAGTGGTCGCCGAGGGCCTCAAGGTCCTCGACGCGGTGGTGGGTCACGGCGTGGTCACCACCACGCCGTACGACCTGGGCGCGGGCCACTGGCAGCGCACCGGCGAGGTGCTGCCGGACTCGGTGCTGGCCGAGCTGGCCCAGGCCGACGCCATCCTGCTCGGCGCCGTCGGCGCCGCACCCGGCGCCACCGACGTGCCCAGCGGGCTGCTCGAGCGGGGTCTGCTGCTCAAGCTGCGGTTCGCCTTCGACCACTACGTGAACCTGCGGCCCAGCCGGCTGTTCCCCGGCTCGGTCACTCCCCTCTCCCCGGCGGTGACCGAGAAGGGTGAGATCGACTTCGTCGTCGTCCGGGAAGGCACCGAGGGCCTGTACGTCGGCAACGGTGGCGTCGTCCGGTCCGGCACGCCGGCCGAGATCGCCACCGAGGTGAGCATCAACACCGCGTACGGCGTCGAGCGCGTCGTCCGGGACGCCTTCGAGCGGGCCACCCGACGCCGCAACAAGGTCACCCTGGTGCACAAGCACAACGTGCTGGTGCACGCGGGTGGGCTCTGGCAGCGGATCTTCGCCGCCGTGGCCGCCGAGTACCCGCAGGTGAGCACCGACTACCTGCACGTCGACGCGGCCACCATCTTCCTGGTGCAGGATCCGGCCCGGTTCGACGTGATCGTCACCGACAACCTGTTCGGCGACATCCTGACCGACCTGGCTGCGGCCGTGACCGGCGGCATCGGGCTGGCGGCGAGCGGCAACATCAACCCGTCGGGCGCGTTCCCGTCGATGTTCGAGCCGGTGCACGGCTCGGCTCCCGACATCGCCGGACAGCAGATCGCCGACCCGACGGCCACGATCTTGTCCGTTGCTCTGCTGCTGGATCATCTCGGTCTCTCCGACGAGGCCGCCCGGGTGGAGAAGGCGGTGTTGAGCGACCTCGCCGCACGCACCGGCGCACGCCGGACGAGCGAGGTCGGCGACGCCATCGCGGGCGCGGTCTAGGAAGTAGTGACCGGGGAGACGACGCTCACCGGGAGGGCGGCTTCCCGCCGTGGCAGAACCTGACTGAGGTGCAGGATCAGGACTGCTCGACGCGCGGCTGATCCGCCGCTGCGGAAATCTGAACTACCTGCTCCTGAACGAGAATCGACGGGGTGACCGAGTGCGCGCGGCGGGCCCGACGGCGCGGCTGATCGCCGTTCGTCGGGGGCTGCGGGGTGGCTGCCCAAGCGTCGGGGTACATCTCGTACATGGTCGACTTCCTGAGGTCGGTGGAGCGGCTGACAACAGAAATACTAGGATGTCCGACTATCGGGCTACCAACATTCGGACAGTTCTTCCCACATGCTGGACCGATGGCCCACTCCGTCTCTGCTCGTCGCGCACACTGACGAGGTGAGCGCCCCGCCCGAGTTGCCCGCGCTGGTCGTCCGCGCCCTGCGCATGTCCCTGCATCGCGGGTACGTGCAGGCGTCCCGCACCGAGACCGGCCGGCTGCTGGCCACCCTGGCCTCGACCCGTACGGGCACCATCGCCGAGTGCGGCACCGGCTGCGGGGTGGGCGCCGCCTGGCTGCGCAGCGGTGCCCCCAAGAGCACCCGGGTGATCACCGCCGAGCTCGACCCCGAGCTCGCTCACGGCGTGATGGACATGTTCGCGGACGACGACATCGACGTGATCCACGCCGACTGGTCCGATCTCGCCCAGCACGGTCCGTTCTCGCTGGTGTTCCTGGACGCCGGCAGCGCCAAGCAGTTCCCGCGCGAGCAGATCGTCGACCTGGTGGCCGAGGGCGGCATGATCGTGCTCGACGACTTCGTCCCCTGCCCCAGCTGGCCCCCGCTCGCCGGTGGCCGCGTCGACGTGCTCCGGCAGGACTGGCTCTCCGACGAGCGCTTCACCAGTGTCGACGTGATGGTCGCCGAGGACACGTCGGTGATCATCGCCGTCAAGCGCTGACCGCTGCCCCGCTCAGCACCCGGAGCGGTCGCGGCCCGGCGCCGCGATCTCGTCACGTACGCTGACCCGGTGGCGCAGGGTCAGAACAAGGCGATCCGGATCAGCATCGGGATCCTGCTGATGGCCGGCTTCGTGATGATCTTGTTCGGCCTGATCACCCGCTACGCCGGCGGCTGGGGGGTGCCGTACTTCTCCTTCACCTCCGACCGCGGATCTCCCTGCACCAACAAGCTCACCGGGTACGTGTGCGATCCGCTGACGCTGGCCGACGTGGAGTTCTACAGCGACGCCGAGCTGCCCGCCGACACGAAGGTGATCAGCGGTCGCTACGTGGCCACCCACGACTACACCCTGCAGGCCAGACTCGAGGTGCCCAAGGCGTCCGCCGCCGCGGCGATGGCGGGCCTGGCCGACGAGTTCGGTCCGTGTGTGACCGGCCACCCGGTGCCGATGGAGACCACGCAGCTGACGGCGGTCTGCGTGCTGGCCAACGACGACGCCGTGACCCGCGAGGGCGAGCCGCCGAGCCGGCTGTACGTGATCGGCACCGGCATCCGGGTCGATGACGGCACCCGCGTGGTCGACATGACCATCCGCTCCCGCTAGCAGTCGTCACTCGCTGTTCGCGAGCGCTGGTGTCTTTGTCTTCCCTCCCTCACTCGCAGACGAAAAGCGTGTCTGCTCCTTCGGTCAGTCCAGACAAAGCCGCGCTCGGCTCACGGCCGCTCGCGACGGGCTCGCTCGGCTGGCGCCTCGCTCGTACGGGGACCAGGTGAGCGCTACGTCAGCGACTCCCCCGAGAACCAGAACCGCCCCCGACCCGAGGGTCGGAGGCGGTCCGGGGCAGGTGCAGCGATCAGCGGGCGGCGTGACCCTCGACGTAGTCGTCGTCGTGGCTCTTCACCCACGCCATCAGGCCGCGGAGCTGGTGGCCGGTGGCCTCGATCGGGTGCTCTTCGCCCCTCTTGCGCAGCTCCTTGAACTCCGGTGCGCCGGCGTCCTGGTCGTCGATGAAGCGCTTCGCGAAGGCACCGGACTGCACGTCGGCCAGCACGGCCTTCATGTTCTCCTTGACGTGGGCATCGATCACCCGCGGGCCGGAGACGTAGTCGCCGTACTCGGCGGTGTCGGAGACACTCCACCGCTGCTTGGCGATACCGCCCTCGTACATCAGGTCGACGATCAGCTTCAGCTCGTGCAGGCACTCGAAGTAGGCGACCTCGGGCTGGTAGCCCGCCTCGGTCAGGACCTCGAAGCCGGCCTGGACCAGCGCGCTGGCACCGCCACACAGGACGGCCTGCTCACCGAACAGGTCGGTCTCGGTCTCCTCGGTGAAGGTGGTCTTGATGCCGCCGGCCCGCAGACCGCCGATCGCCTTGGCGTAGCTCAGCGCCAGCGCCCAGGCCTCGCCGGACTCGTCCTTCTCCACCGCCACGATCACCGGGACGCCACGGCCCTCGGCGTACTCCCGGCGGACCAGGTGACCCGGGCCCTTCGGGGCGACCATGCACACGTCGACGCCGGCCGGCGCCTCGATGTAACCGAACCGGATGTTGAAGCCGTGCGCGAAGAACAGTGCATCGCCCTCCTGCAGATTGGGCGCGATCTCCTCGGCGTAGATGGTGCGCTGGTACTGGTCGGGAGCCAGGATCATGATCAGATCCGCTTCGGCGGCCGCGTCGGCGACGCTGACCACCCGCAGCCCCTCCGCCTCGGCCTTGGCCACCGACGCCGAGCCCGGACGCAGACCCACGCGTACGTCGACGCCCGAGTCCCGGAGCGACAACGCGTGCGCGTGACCCTGGGACCCGTAGCCGATGACGGCGACGCTGCGGCCTTGGATCACCGACAGATCGGCGTCGGAGTCGTAGAACATCTCTGCTGGCACTTGGTGGTACTCCTTGTCGGAAGGGATTGGCTCGGACGGGATGAGTCAGAGCCGGCGGTTGGGTCAGTGGGTGCGGAACGAATGTTCCACAGCTGGGGTGGGGCGGACTCGACGTCTCAGCCGCCCGGGAGGAGTCGTCAGACCACCCGCACGTGCTTGTAGCGCTCGCCGCGCTGGGTGCGATCGGTGATCGAGCGACTGCCCCGACCGACGGCGACCAGCCCGGACTGGACCAGCTCCCGGAGTCCGAACGGCTCCAGCAGCTTGAGCAGCGCGTCCAGCTTCTCGGGGCTGCCGGTGGCCTCCAGCGTGATCGAGTCGGCGGTCACGTCAACGGCCTTGGCCCCGAACAGCTGGATGATCTCCAGCACCTGGCCGCGCTGGTCCGGTTCGACCCGGACCTTGACCAGGATCAGCTCCCGGCGGACCGCGTCGCGCTCGAGCTCGACGATCTTGAGCACCTCGATCAGCTTGTTCAGCTGCTTGGTGAGCTGCTCCAGCACGTGGTCCTCGAGGGTGACCACCAGGGTCATCCGGGACATGTGCGGATACTCGGTGGGTCCGACCGCGAGCGACTCGATGTTGAAGCCGCGCCGCGAGATCAGCGAGGAGACCCGGGCCAGGACACCCGGCTTGTTCTCCACCAGCACGCTCAGGGTGTGCGTACCGGCGTCCGTCGGGCTGTTCACAGCTGCTCTCCGTCCCAGCGTGGGGCCATGTCGCGGGCCACCTTGATCTCGTCGTTGCTGGCACCGCCGGCGATCATCGGCCACACCATGGCGTCCTTGTGCACCACGAACTCCACCACCACCGGCACGTCGTTGATCGACAGTGCTTTCTCGATCACCGAGTCGACGTCGTCGGGCTCCTCGGCTCGCAGTCCGACACAGCCCATCGCCTCGGCCAGCTTCGGGAAGTCGGGGATCCGGTTCGTCTTCAGGTCGGTGTTGGAGTAGCGACCCTGGTAGAACAGGGTCTGCCACTGCCGCACCATGCCCAGGCTCTGGTTGTTGATGATCGCGATCTTGATCGGGATCCCTTCCAGGGCACAGGTGACGAGCTCCTGGTTGGTCATCTGGAAGCAGCCGTCGCCGTCGATCCCCCACACGATCGAGTCGGGCCGGCCCACTTTGGCTCCCATCGCCGCGGGCACGCAGTAGCCCATGGTGCCGAGACCGCCCGAGTTGAGCCAGCGACCGGGCAGCTCCCAGGGCAGGAAGTGCGCTGCCCACATCTGGTGCTGCCCGACTCCGGAGGCGTAGTAGGCGTCCGGTCCGGTCAGCTCGCCGATCCGCTTGATCACGTGCTGCGGCGACAACGAGCCGTCGTCCGGCAGGTCGTAGCCGGTCGGGTAGCGCCGTTTGATCTCGGTCAGGTAGCGGGCCCAGTCGGCGACGTCGGGGAGCCGGCCGCCGCTGCGCAGCAGGCTGGTGAGCTCGCCGATGATCTCCTTGGCGTCGCCGACGATCGGCACGTCGGCGTAGCGGTTCTTGGAGATCTCGGCCGGGTCGATGTCGGCGTGGATCACCTTGGCGCCCGGCGCGAAGGTGGTCAGGTCGCCGGTCACCCGGTCGTCGAAGCGAGCGCCAAGGGTGATCAGCAGGTCGCTGCGCTGCAGGGCTCCGACCGCGGCCACGTCACCGTGCATGCCCGGCATGCCCATGTTCTGCGGGTGGCTGTCGGGGATGCAGCCCAGGGCCATCAGCGTGGTCACCACCGGGATGCCGGTCAGGTCGGCCAGCTCGCGCAGCTCCTTGGAGGCCTGGGCCTTGAGCACGCCGCCACCCACATAGAGCACGGGTCGCTTCGACTCGGCGATCAACCGGGCGGCCTCGCGCACCTGCTTGCCGTGCGGCTTGGTCACCGGGCGGTAGCCGGGCAGGTCGAGCTGTGTGGGCCAGATGAACGCGGAGCTGGCCTGGAGCGCGTCCTTGGTGATGTCGACCAGGACGGGACCGGGGCGACCCGTCCCGGCGATGTGAAACGCGGCCGCGATCGCGGCCGGGATCTCGGCGGCCTTGGTGACCAGGAAGTTGTGCTTGGTGATCGGCATGGTGATGCCGCGGATGTCGGCTTCCTGGAAGGCGTCGGTGCCGATGGCCGGACCGGCGACCTGACCGGTGATGGCCACGATCGGCACCGAGTCCATGTAGGCGTCGGCGATCGGGGTGACGAGGTTCGTCGCTCCGGGACCTGAGGTGGCCATGCAGACGCCGACCTTGCCGGTCACCATCGCGTAACCCTGTGCCGCGTGACCCGCGCCCTGCTCGTGGCGGACGAGGATGTGCCGTACGTGCTCGGAGTCGTAGAGGGGGTCGTACGCGGGGAGGATCGCTCCGCCCGGGATCCCGAAGACGGTCTCCGCACCCACCTGCTCGAGGGACTTCACCAGGGACTGGGCGCCGGTCAACTCACCGGCGGTGTCCATGTCGGCCATCTGCCGTACTCCTGTCATGTCGAACCTGCCAAATGTTACGCCCGTGCTACGCCGAGCCTCCCCGGCCAAGAAAAAACCCCCGCCGCCGGAAGGCAGACGAGGGAGCGCGTCGGTGGTGAGATCTGAGACTCAGCCGACACGCCTGCGAACTACGAGGAGGAACGCGCTATGCACCCGATCACCTTCGCCCATCGAGACGGGCCCGTCAATCCGCCGAGCCGGGTGTCTTGCCATCCGGAAGGACCCTCGGAGGCCCTAGTTGTTGCCGACCGGGACTTTCTCGTGGTTCACGGGTCGGAACACGGCGTGTCGGAGCCTGGAGGGCGTTTGAGCCGCGGGTTTGTCCCGCCACGGCTGGCTAACCTCGGTGGATGACGGCGCACCGTGCGGTCTTGGCCGGCAGCGGCCTTGCTCTCGGGCTCACCCTCGGAGGGATGGTCGAATCAGGTCCCGTGGTGGCCTCCGTGCAGGCGGCGAGCGCGGTCAGCCCGAGCAGTCCCACCAGGAGCCGAGCTCGCCTCATCGGGCCAGCGTAGGTGGCCCCTCACCGGCGGTGATCGCGCGCACGATCAGTCGAGCAGGCGCTCCGCCGAGGCCAGGAAGGGGCGGCCGATCGCTTCCGAGCCGAAGCCGAGCACGTACAGACCGGTCGACACCCGCTCCAGAAAGGCCCAGCGCCAGATCCGGGTGACGTCGACACCGGCACGCTCGGCCAGCAGCTGCGCGTACGACTCCACCACGGGACGGCCCTCGCGCAGCACCCCGGCGGAGAAGTCGCGCATGGTGACCCCGAGGTCGTACGCCCGGTCGGCGACGAACCCGTCCGGGTCGACGAAGCAGTAGCCGGTCTCCGCGCCGGCCCGGCGCTTCGGGACGGCCAGCGCGTTGCCGGGATGGGGGTCGCCGTGCACGACCACCAGCGACTCAGCAGGGGCGTGGGCGAGCAGCTCGGCGTACCGCAGCGCCTGATCGCGGACGGCCACCGGGCACGGTCGCCCCAGTCGGTCCCAGTGGTCCCGGATCAACTCGGAGAGCCCGATCGCCTTGTCGGCCGAGTCCGGCACTCGGTCCACCGGCGCCGGCAGCCAGGCGAGGCCGAGAGTGTCGGCCAGCATGGCGAGCTGGTCCAGTGCAGTCCGACCACTCGACTGCAGCGGATCGCCCAGCGCCTCGAGCAGGATCGCCTGCCGGGCGACGTCGGCGCGCAGCAGCCGGGCGTACCCGCGCCCGTCGGCCGCCGCGAGCACCCGGACCTGGCCGTCGAGCTCGTCGCCGTCCAGCACCACCTTGAGGACAGCCGCTGCCCCGTCGGCGGTGCGCGCCCGCACGACGTAGGAGTTGCTGCCGCCCGGCAGCGATCGGCCGAGATCGAGACCCCAGTCCCGGGCCAGCTCCGCCAGCCGCCCGGGGAGAGAGGCGGCCCAGGCCTCCCCCCGCTCCCCCAGCGAGGCCACCCGGGCCCGGGTCAGGGGCTGCAGCCGTACGGTCACCGACCGGCTCCGGCCGCGGCCCTCGCCGCGTACGCCGACGGCGTCTCGCCCAGCATCTCGACGAAGGTGTTGGTCAGGTGGGCCTGGTCGTAGAAGCCGAGCTGCGGCGCCAGAGCACCGAGGTCGACGTGCGGATCACGCTCCAGAGCCAAGGCGGCCTCCTGCAGACGGAACCGACAGAGCACCCACTTCGGACCGATCCCGACCTCCCGCCGGAAGCGGCGCTGCAGGGTCCGCTCCGACAACGCCACCGACCGGGCGACCTGCTCGACCCGGACCAGGCCCGGATCGGTGGCCATCAGGTCCACCACCGGCCCCATGCCGGCCGGTTCCGAGGTGGGCCGGCTGCCCTCCAGCTCCGCACGCAGCCGCTCCAACGGACCAGCAGGGTCGGTGTCCGGCCCGAGACCCTGGTGCAACGTGCCCACGGCTGCACCGAGAAGATCGCCGGCCGGGACCACCGAGTCGGTCAGCCCGGCCACGTCGAGACCGGTCCAGGCGTGGAAGCCGTCCGCTCGGAAACGGGCTCCGGCCACACCGCCCCGGCCGGTGAGGCTGACCCGGAACACCCGGCTGATCAGCCCGTGCACCAGCGTCGCGGGCAGCGGGTGACCGTGCCGGACCGTGCCGGCTTCGCCCCACTCCACCGTCACGTGCATCGCGGGGAAGGAGATCACCGTCGACTCCAGCGGCCCCGCGTCGCCGCGGTCCCAGGTGACGGTCCAGAAGTAGGCGATCCAGGGCGCCAGCGCGGCACCGGCCGGATGCCGGCGCGTGGTGAACGCGTCGGCGGTGGTCGGTCGCCGTACCAGTCCGCGTTGTGGGGTCACCGTCACGCCTCCGACGCTAGTCGCAGGCGCCGACAGTTGCCGGTCGGTACGCGAACCAGTCACCTCGATCTCGCTGACGCACGAGTGGCGGATCTTTCCAAGCAGCGCGCTTTCGCGACCGGAAGAGTGGTGGACATGACCTCGATCCCGTTCCGGCCCGCCGGCTACAGCTCCCTGACCCCGTTCCTGTGCGTCACCGACGGTGCCGCCGCCATCGACTTCTACGTCGCCGTCTTCGGCGCGACCGTGGTCAGCCGGATGGACCTACCCGACGGCAAGGTGGCGCACGCCGAGCTGCAGCTCGAGCAGGGACGCCTCCAGCTGGCCGACGCACTACCCGAATACGGACTGACCGCGCCGGGCGAGGGTCCGGTGACGCACTCGATCGCGATCTACGTCCCCGACGTGGACGCGACCACGGCGGCCGCCGCCGAGCGCGGCGCCACGGTGCGCGAGCAGCCCAGCACCTTCGTCACCGGCGACCGCTTCGCATCGGTCCTCGATCCGTACGGCCACCGCTGGTCGATCATGACCCGGGTCGAGGAGGTCTCCGACGCCGAGGCCGAGCGTCGCGTGGCCGAGTGGGCGGCGACCGAGATGAGCGGCTGAGCACCCCGGGCAGGCTGCGGCTCGGGGCCCTTGGCAAGATGCCCTCATCGGTGGCTCGGAGGGGGCGAGGGCGATGGACACTCGGATGGCGCACCTGGTGGGGAGTCTTCCCGGCGACAGCTCGGAGGAGGCGATGTCGACCGCGCTCCAGGTGCTCGGACCGCGGCTGCGCTCGCTACCTGACGGTGAGACTGGAGTCCGGCGCAACTGGGTGATCTCGATCGTCGACAGCCTGCGGGACCATCCGGATCTCGAGGTGGTCAAGCCCGGCGACTGGTCGGACTACGACAAGACCCCGACCCTGCGGGTCCGGCGCGGTCGCACGCTGCTCGGCGCGAACCTCGACTTCGGTCACGTGGCCGCGGTCGAAGACAGCTACCCGGTCTTCGAGCGGCTGCGGGAGTTCTACGACCTGCCGGACCTGGTCTTCCAGTCCGGGGTGCCGGGCGACCTCGACCTCGCCATGTTCACCCTCGGGCCGGCGGGGGCGTTGCGGCACCGCCGACCGTTCACCGAGGCGACGGTGACCGAGATCCGCGGGGTCCGGGCCATCGCCGGGCCGGCGACGGTGTACCAGCTCGAGCTGCCGGTGGAGCTGGTGCTGCTGGCCAAGGTCCCGCGGCCGGCGCTCCCCCTGGTGGCTGGACGACTGGCCGCCGGAGTCTGTCGACTCGCCGCCGCCGCGCCACCTGACTCGGTGTTCGGACTGCACCTGTGCCTCGGCGACATGAACAACAAGGCGTTCGGGACGATGCGGGACGTCGCGCCGCTGGTCGAGCTGACCAACGCCATCGTGCGTCGCTGGCCGGGTGGCCAGCGGCTGTCGTACGTGCACGCGCCGTTCGCGGCCGCCGATCAGCCCCCCACGACCGACGCGGCGTTCTACGCGCCGCTGGACGGGCTGCAGCTTCCCTCGGGCACGCGCTTCGCGGCCGGGTTCGCACACGAGTCGCAGTCGCTCGACGAGCAGCTGCGGGTCCGTGGCCTGATCGAGGAGAAGCTCGGCCACCCGGTCGACATCTCGGCGGCCTGTGGCCTGGGGCGGCGTACACCCGAAGCCGGCCTGGCCGTGCTGCACCGTACGGCGGAGCTGTTGGACGAGTGACGAGAGGCCGAGCCGGGGTCAGTGGACCCGGTGGGCCGCCTTGGTGCGCTCCTTGACCGTCACCCGGAAGCCGAGGTAGCGACGGGTGAGCAGCCGGATCTGAGCATCGATCGCGGGCAGGCAGAAGAAGATCGGACCGACCAGAGGCAGGCCGGCGAACTCGCCGACCATCTTGATCCAAGCGCTCTTCGGTCGCTCGAGCGGCCGCTTGGGCAGCAGCATCAGCGCCACGAACGCGGAGATGATCAGGCTCATCGGGGCCACGACCAGGGACAGCAGGTTGGCCATGCCGGCCAGCTCCGAGAGCATCAGGCTGGAGTGGGTGACGATCGGCTGCAGGTAGTTCGACAGCGGGCGCAGGCAGAGGATGAGCAGCGGCACGGTCGCCCACAGGTGGAACTGGGTGAGCTGACGGAACGTCTGCAGAGCCTTGTCCCGCCAGGGGATCCGCTCATTGAGGACGTTCTGCTCCATCAGGTACGGGAAGTCGATCACCCCGTACGACCAGCGCCGGATCTGACGGTACTGCTCCTTCATCGTCGCCATCCAGCTGTGCGAGTGCACGGCGTCGAGGTAGACGGGCAGGTGCAGCGGCACCGTCTTGGCCCGGCCGTCGCTGCCGTAGTACATCCGCCAGTACTGCCGGGAGTCGTCCGGGATGACGTTCGTCGACCAGTAGTTGACCCCGACCAGCGCCTTCATGCCCAGCGCGTGCGAGGAGAAGATGCGCAGCCGCTCGGGGCGGGTCGAATCGACCAGGGTCCACATGCTCGCCACGTAACCGACCAGCCGCGAGGCGGTCGGCACCTCCCAGGCGTTGTTGTGGAACAGCAGCACCGGCTGGTAGCTGTCCACGTCCCGGTCCGGGTTGGTCAGGTAGGTGTAGCTGAGGACGGTGAAGTAGTGCGGGCTCGGCCGGGTGTCGGAGTCGAAGGCCGACACGATCACCTGGTCGTCGCGGATGCCGTCGCGGTGCAGCTCCTGGCGGGCGAGCTGGGCGCCCCAGCTGATGTTCGCACCCTTGACCCGACCCTCGCCGGGCAGGCCGTCGGGGTGCTGGGTAGCCAGGAAGTGTCCGAATTGGTGCCCGTACGCGGCCTCGATGCCGGCGATCTCGGCCTGACCCCAGACCGGGGAGCGGCCCTCGAAGGTCAGGCAGATCATCAGCCTGTCGGCCGGGAAGTCAGCGGCCAGGATCGCGTCGAGCGACTGCTCGATGATGTCGGAGGACTCGCTGTAGACCGGGATGACGACCAGGTGGTGGACGTCGTCCGGTGCCGGCACCTCGGCGCCGCTGTGCACCCAGGCGTTGAGCGCGTGCAGCTCCTCGACCTCGGACCGGGTCAGGTCGGGACGGTCGACGAGCTCGTGGATGCGGGCGTACGGGTCGGTCAGGTGGCGAAGCCGCTGGTGCCAGTCGATCGCGCGGTAGCGCTTGATCGTCCGGTACTCCTTGGCCTGCCGCAGGGCGAGGCTCAACGAGACCCCGAGCCAGAAGAGCAGGTAGCCGCTGAACGCCAGGTAGGCAGCCGTCGGCGAGATGACCAGCAGCAGGACCGGGATCAGCACCGGCAGCACCAGCATCACCGCGGGCAGCGACTCGAGCACCCGCTGGGTCTGGTACGCAGCACGCGTGGCCGGCGGCTTCTCGGCGCTGGTCAGAAAGCCCGATGCGATAACAGAATCGGTGATCGGAGCTCTCCTTAGCGTCGGGCCGCGCCAGGCTGGGTGGGACCGGCGGCAGTCTTGGGGATGTCAGGCGCAACGGTGGTCGCTACCTCACGTCATCGATGGTATCGGATGGACCTGCTGTGAGCCGATCGAGAAACCGCCCGCAGCGCGTCCGGGTGATGAAACTCACCCTAGTGGGGCCTCCGAACGGATCCTTCGTCCGCCACGCGGAGGACGCCACTGTCACCGCAGCTCGTGTGTTGCCTCGTGAGTTGTGTGTTGCGCGTTGTGTTCGGGGTCTGCGGGACTCTCAGGACATGATCTCGATCGGGGTCAGCAGATCGTCTTCCAGAGGAGCTCACTCCATGCCCGCCCGTTTCAACCGCCTGGCCCAGCGCGCAGCTGCCGTTCTCGTCGCCAGTGCGGTCGCCGTTGTCGCCGCCGCCTCCCTGGTGCAGCCCGCCCAGGCCGCCACCTCCACCGTGAGCGTGTCCAAGGTGTCGACCGGCAACGGCACCCTCATCACTCCGAAGGTGACCAAGTCCGGGCAGGCGAAGATCACCAGCAAGTCCTTCAAGGTGACCAAGGGCGGTAAGACCGTGGCGACCACCTCGACAGCGGGCAAGGTCATCAAGGTCAAGTCCGGCAAGTACACGGTCAAGACCACCGTGAAGTACAAGGTCGGTTCGAAGAAGAAGACCCTTCTGAAGTCCTCGACTGTGACGGTCACGTCGTGGAATCCGAGCAGCATGAGCAAGGCCGAGTACAACCAGATCACGCCGGGCATGACCTACGGCGAGGTCAAGGCCCTCGTGGGCGGCGGTGGCACGCGAACCAGCTACTCCGAGTACGAGTGGGATGGGGAAACGATCGCCGAGTCTCGGTACGAATGGGCTGTCACCAACAGCGAGTACGGATTCGCGGCCGTCTACTTCACCAACGGCGTCGTCGATGACGGGTACTTCAAGTACTACTCCGCCTAAACGCTCTCCCAGCGAAAGCTGTCATCACTCCGCGGGTGCTACGGCGCCCGCGGAGTTGGTGCGAGACGCACGATCGCGCCGGCCGTCAGCCGTGTCCTGATCGTTCGCCGGAGCTCTCCACCCGCAGGGCCGTTTCCGACGTGGAAGCCGCGAACAGCGGCCGGGCCACGCCGAAGCCACGACCGCATCCCACCCCGAAGCCACGAACGGTGCCCCAGACGCCAGAACCGCAACCAGATCACGCCCGGAAGTCACCGACGGCAAGCCCGTACTCCAGGACCAGCACCGGATCACACCCGGAAGCCACGAACGGCCAATCGACCGAGCCGCCGAGCCCGACCTGGCCCGCCCGGCTCGCTCACCCGCGCGACAACCAGTCAGCTGCAGACAGCGCCGACGTTGGCCGACTTGACCAGCTTCGCGTACTTGGCCAGCACACCGCGACGCGCCGGTCGCTCGGTCGGGGTCCAGACAGCCCGGCGCCGCTCCAGCTCGTCGGGATCCACGCCCAGCTCGAGCAGACCCTGGGCCACGTCGAGGGTGATCGGGTCGCCGTCCTGCACCAGGGCGATCGGGCCGCCCTCGGTGGCCTCGGGCGCGATGTGCCCGACGCAGAGACCGGTGGTGCCGCCGGAGAAGCGGCCGTCGGTGATCAGCATGACGTCCTTGCCCAGTCCAGCGCCCTTGATCGCGCCGGTGATGGCCAGCATCTCGCGCATGCCCGGGCCACCCTTGGGACCCTCGTAACGGATCACCACCACGTCGCCGGCGACCACGGTGCCGTTCTCCAGCGCGTCCATCGCGGCCCGCTCGCCGTCGAACACCCGCGCGGTCCCCTCCCACACCTCGGTGTCGAAGCCGGCGCTCTTGACCACCGCGCCCTCCGGCGCGAGGGAGCCGTGCAGGATCGTGATGCCGCCGGTCGGGTGGATCGGGTTGGAGAGCGCTCGGACGATGGTGCCGTCGATGTCGGGCGGGGCGATGTCGGCGAGGTTCTCCGCCATCGTCTTACCGGTCACGGTCAGGCAGTCGCCGTGCATCAGGCCCGCGTCCAGCAGGGCCTTCATCACCACCGGTACGCCGCCGACCCGGTCCACGTCGTACATCACGTAGCGACCGAACGGCTTCAGGTCGCCCAGATGCGGGACCTTCTTGCCGACTCGGACGAAGTCGTCGAGCGTCAGATCGACCTCGGCCTCGTTGGCGATGGCCAGCAGGTGCAGCACCGCGTTGGTGGATCCGCCGAAGGCCATCACCACCGCGATCGCGTTCTCGAACGCCTCCTTGGTCAGGATCTGTCGCGCGGTGATGCCCTGCCGCAGCATCTCGACCGCGGCCATCCCGCTGCGCCGGGCGAACCCGTCACGGCGACGGTCCACCGCCGGCGGGGCGGCCGAGCCGGGCAGGGACATGCCCAACGCCTCAGCGGCCGACGCCATCGTGTTCGCGGTGTACATGCCGCCGCAGGCACCCTCGCCGGGACAGATGGCCTTCTCGATCTCGGTCACCTGCTCGCGGGTGATCAGACCGGCCAGACAGGCACCGACCGCCTCGAAGGCGTCGATGATGGTGACGTCCTTGTCCCCCACCTTGCCAGGCATGATCGAGCCCGCGTAGAGGAAGACCGAGGCGAGGTCGAGCCGAGCGGCGGCCATCAGCATGCCGGGCAGCGACTTGTCGCAGCCGGCCAGCAGCACCGAGCCGTCCAGTCGCTCTGCCGACATCACCGTCTCGACCGAGTCGGCGATGATCTCGCGGCTGACCAACGAGTAGTGCATCCCCTCGTGGCCCATCGAGATGCCGTCGGAGACCGAGATGGTGCCGAACTCCAGCGGGTAACCGCCGGCCGCGTGCACGCCGTCCTTGACCGCCTTGGCCAGCCGGTCGAGGGACAGGTTGCACGGCGTGATCTCGTTCCAGGACGAGGCGACCCCGATCTGCGGCTTGGCGAAGTCCTCGTCCCCCATGCCGACCGCACGCAGCATGCCGCGGGCGGCGGTGGCCTCCAGGCCGTCGGTCACCACCCGGGAGCGGGGCTTGATGTCGACGCCGGAAGGGCCGGCAGGGCTGGGCGCAGTCGTGTCCTCGGTGATCGTCTGGGGGGCCATGGGCGTCAGGCTACCGCCGCTACTTCGTGCGGCTGGTGGGGACCAGCATGTGCCCGCACGGCTCAGCCGACGGCAGTGTCTGGGCCGGCGGATGCGAAGCCGCTCCGCCAGTCCTGCAGGTACGCCAGCGCCCGGCGGGCGAGCTCGTCCTGGCTCGGGGCGAACGACCGCCAGATCGAGGCGGCGACCGCGATCGTCGCGTTGTCGGCGGTGAACGACTCGAAGCCGAGCATCCCGCGGTAACCCACCTCCTCCAGGCAGGTCCGGATCAAGGCCCAGTCCAGGTGGTCCTCGCCCGGTGCGCCTCGGTCGTTGCCGCAGACCTGCAGATGCCGCAGGCGGGACCCGACGACGGCGAACACCTCGCGGAACCCCTTCTCCTCGATGTTCATGTGGTACGTGTCCAGGTTGACCCCGACGACGTCCGCCGGCATCGGGTCGATCAGCTCCATCACCTGAGCGGCTGTCGTCAGCAGACTCGTCTCGTACCGGTTCAGCGGTTCGATGGCCAGCACGATCCCGCGCTCGCCGGCGTGGTCGACGAGCGGGCGGTAGGACTCGGTCAGCTGCGCCATCACCTCGGCGCGCTCGGTGGCGCTCATCCGCCAGGTGCGGCCCACCGACGTGTACATCGGACCGATCACCATCGGCGCACCGATCGCCGCCGCGACGTCGATCGCCCCTCGGACGTAGTCCTGCGTCGTGGCGATGGTGGCCGGGTCGGTCGCGGTCAGCTCGCGGCCCGGACCGAACACCCCGCCGACCACGGCACGGAGCCCGAGCTCCTGCAGCAGCGCCCCGGTGCGGGCTGGGTCCCAGTCGCCGAGGTCCTCCAGAGCGATCTCGACGCCGTCGTAGCCCCAGTCGGCGAGCTTCCGCAGAGTCGGCTCGAGCAGCAGGTCGTCCACCGGCGAGTGCCAGACGAAGGTGTTGACCGCGATCGGCAGCGCCTCGGCCAGGTCCGACTCGTCGACGGGCAGCCCGCTCACCGACTCGACCCCGCGGTCAGATCGGCCACGTACCGGCCGTTGCGACGGGTGGCCCGGTCGGGGTCGCCTTCGGCCTCGGGCGACTCGTCCTCGAACGTCACCCAACCCTCGTACCCGGTCGCAGCGAGGAAGTCGAGCACCGAACGCACCTCCACCACACCGGCCCCCGTCTCGGCCCAGGTGCCCTCGGCCGACAGGTCCTTGACGTGCACGTGGTCGATGCGCGACCGCCAGTCCCTGACGACGGTGAGCGGGTCCATCCCACCGCGGGCGATGTGACCGAGGTCGGGGGTGTAGCCGATCGTCTCCGGGAGGAGATCGGCCATCACGGCGTAGTCCTCGGCGCTGCGGAAGACCGAGCCGGCCGGAGAGTTGGGGTGGAAGGTGCAGGCGACACCGCGATCAAGGGCCCTCTCGGCGACCGCGGTCATGCAGGCGATCGCGTTCTGCTGCCGTTCGCGGAGGTCGGCCCGGTCCTCACCGGGGTAGGGGCACAGCACGATCCGGGTGCCGGGGAAGGAGGCCGCGGCGCCGATCAGGAGCCCGGCCTCGGCCCGCTCGGACTCGGTCTCGACGGACCCCCGCCAGGGCTCGACCAGCACCAGGGCGGCCAGCTGCATCGCGTGGGCGGCCAGGGTGTCCTTCAGCCCCGCCGGGCTCCACCGGTCCCCCAGCATCACCAGCTCGGCTTCGAAGCCTGCGAAACCCGCACCGGCCGCCACCGCCACCATGTGGTCGACCCGGCCGCGATACCGGTCGATGCTCATCTGCCAGCTGTAGGTCTGACAGGCGTACCTCAGGTCGGCGAGGGCGTTCGTCGGCGTCATCGTAGGAACTCCTGCACGGTGTCGTTGAAGCGGTCGAGCTCTTCCCAGTGGTGCACGTGGCCCGTGTCGGCGAAGAGCTCCCACCGGGCGTCAGGGATGCGCGCGGCGATCTCCGCGCTGAGGGCGGGTGGGATGAACCGGTCGCGGCCTCCGGCGGTCACCAGGGTCGGTACCCGGATCCGGTCGAGCCGGTCGTAGGCGTCGTGGTCGCGACAGGCCGCGGCCTGCGCGGCCAGGGCCTTTACCGCGACCGCCGGCTCATCGCTCCGCGTGGCGATCAGCTCGTCGGCGTGCGCGGCGAACCAGTCCGGGGTCCAGACGAGGGTCTGCAGGTGCATGGTGAAGTCCGCCACGTCACAGCGGGAGCGGACCTCGGCCAGGGTGTCCAGGATGGCCCGGGTGTAGGGGTGGGGCCGCGCCCAGGTGGCCACCAGCACGAGCCGCTCCACAAGGTCCGGACGGCGGAGGGCCAGCTCCTGGGCGACCGCGCCCCCCATGGAGATGCCCGCCACCCGGCACGGTCCCAGCGCGAGCCGCTCGATCAGGGCGGCGCAGTCCTCGGCCAGCTCCGCGGTGCGGTACGGGCCCGGCGGCGCCGGCGACAGGCCCGCACCCCGGTTGTCGACCGCGATGCAGCGGAACGCCGCCGACCAGGCCTCGGTGTGCGGCGCCCACGCGGCCCCGGACGCGTTCAGACCCATGATCAGCAGCAACGGCGGGCCGGTGCCGATCTCGGTGTGGGCGAGGACGATCGGCGAGGCGGCGGTCACGGTGCCAGGTCCCGCAGCACCCAGCGGATGCCGTTGCGCAGCAGCCGCCGGACGGGCTCCGTGACCAGGTCCTCGGCGTGCCCGAGGCTGGTGTAGAACGTGGGCCGCCCCTCGGAGCTGCCGTACCAGGCGACCGGGCTCGGCGTCGGCGGGCTCTCCGGGTCGATCGGTGTGCCGTGCAGGATCGGGCGGCACCACGGGGCCAGATCGGTGCGGTAGAGCCAGGAGCGGACGCTGAACCGCTCCGGCACCCCGTCGATCAGCTCCGCCGGGGCCTCGGCCAGCAGGGTCACTTCGGTCCGGGAGCCGTGACCGTGGTGGCTGATCCACGGCGACCCCAGCACCTGGGCACCGAACCAGTGGTTCCAGCGCTGCCAGCGCTCGTCATCGGCGAACTTGAACGCGTGGCTCGACGTCCGCAGACCGACGACGGCCCCGCCGCGCGCCAGGAAGCGGTCGAGGGCCTCCATCTCCTCGTCGGGCAGCCGGCGGAACCGGGTGTAGACGACCAGCAGGTCAGCCTCGTCCAAGGCATCCAACCCACCGAACGACGAGAGCGGGAACTCGGGCTCATCGGGCACGACCGAGGGGGTGCGGTAGTCCACGGCGAGATCCAGCTCCTCGGCGATCTCGGTGAGGACCGGCCGCATCGTGTGGTGGGCGTCGTACTCGGGCTCGCCCGCCAGAGCGACGACGCGGTGGTTGGTCATCGGCCTGCCTCCTCGGCGCCGAAGGGGTGAAGGACGATCTTGCCGCACTCCCCGGAGTCCTGCAGGTCCATCGCCGCGGAGATCTCGTCCAGCGGCAGCCGGTGCGTCACCATCGTGTCGATGGCGGGCCCGGTGGCGTTGATCATGGTCCACATCTCGTCCAGGTGCAGCGCGTGGTTCCAGTGCCAGCAAGCGTAGACGTCGAGTCCGTGCGGGATCGGCGTGGGCAGCTGGACCTGCTGGGTCCAGGCGACGAGGGCCAGCGCACCTCGGACCCGCACCAGGTCGGACAAGGTGGCGGTCGCCGTGGGCGCCCCACTGGTCTCGATCCCGCCGGCGGCGCCGCGTCCTCCGGTCAGCGTCCTGACCCGGGAGGCGACGTCGGCCGACCGGGGGTCCAGCACCTCGACGGCCCCGAGCTTGAGAGCCAGCTCGGTGCGGTACGGCTGCGTCTCCAGGGCGATCACCCGGGCTCCCCGGGCCACGCCCTGGACGACGGCACCGAGCCCAACGGGTCCGCAGCCGGACACGACGACCTCGTCCAGCACCCCGCTGGCCAGCCGATGGTAGGCGGTGAAGGTCGGCCCGAACCCGCAGCAGGCCATGGCCGCGTGCTCGAGCGAGAGGTGGTCGGGCACCTTGATCAGCAGCCAGTCCGGCTTGATCACGTACTCGGCGATCGTGCCGAGGCCGCTGCTGGAGCCGGTTTCGGCCAACACGTCCCGCTGGTGCGGGCAGTGGATGTGCTCGCCCCGCCGGCACAGCCAGCATCGACCGCAGGCGAGCTGGGGCATCACCACCACGCGGTCCCCCGGTGCGACGAGCGTGGATGTTCCGGCGTCGACGACCACGCCGGCTGCCTCGTGACCGAGGTGGTCGGCGGCCGCGCCCGCCCGCCGGGACTTGAACTCGGTGCAGAGGGGGGCGACCAGGATCTGCACAACGACCAGGTCCCCGGCCCCCTGCGGATCCGGCTGGGACTGCACCGCGACGCGGCCGTCGCCGGTGAGCACGGCGGCCCTCATCGCCGCTCACCTGCCAGGGCCAGGGTGCGGTCCCGCAGCTCCCGGACGATGGGCACCGCAGCTCGGCCGTCTGCATCGGTCGTGGGGCAGAAGCAGAAGTCCACGGTCCACCACGGCAGGTCCACAACGTCGTCGCGGACCGCGGCCAGCAGCGCGTCGAAGTCCACTCGACCCTGCCCGAAGGGCAGGTGGGCGCTGGTCTCGTCGTCGTGCAGGGAGCCGTCGCTGTCGATCAGGTGCAGGTGGCCGATGTGGCCGGCGAGACGCTGGGCGTACTCGGTCACACCGCCGGGCAGCAGCTCGGGGTCGGGACCCTGGCGGGCGCCCATCACGGCGCCGGTGTAGGCGTGGGAGCTGTCGAAGAGCACTCTGAAGTTCGGGTGGTCGACCTCCTCCACCATCCGCAGCACCTCGCTCGGTCGGTTGAGCCAGAAGCCGGGCTCGAACTCCCACAGCAGCAGGACACCGCTGTCGGCCGCTCGCTCGGCGGCTGCCCGCCAGGCGGTCACCAGCCGGCCGAACCGGTCCTCGGTCACCGGGCCCGGCGGCGAGATGCTGTCGGTCCGGAGCGTGGTGATGCCGACGTGGCGGCAGAACGCCAGGGTGCTGTCGATCCTGGACAGGTAGTCGGCGAGCGGGACGTCCGCGGGCGGGGTCGAGCGGAAGTCGGGCGCGTAGCCGGAGATGCCGAGGCCCAGGTCGGCCAGCAGGTCGCGCACCGGGGCGCACTTCTCCGCGGTGGTGAGGTCCTCGTCGTGGGGATGCGGTCGGAAGCCGTTGATCTCGATCCCGTCGTAGCCGGCGTCCGCCACCCAGCGGGCGATCCGGTCGAAGGGCCAGGGATCCGGTTCGAAGGGACCGAAGGCGAAAGCCCAGGTGCCGAAGGACAGGCGTGGTCCCGGCTCCATGGGTCCGGCTGCGTGGTGCACGGTCGGGGTCCTCTCAGTCGTTGACATGGCAGGTCGGCGGGCGTGATCGGGCCGCATCACTTCTGTTGCAGCAGCGGCTCGGTCTCGGCCTGGACGAGCGCGAGGGTGGCGGCGACGTCGGAGGTCTTGTTCGCCCACAGGTTGTCCATGTTCTTCTGGTAGACGGAGGTGTCCCACCGTCCGTAGCCAGGCCAGTAGAGGGGCCGGTCGCCGTCGGTCTTGCCGAGCTCGTAGAAGGCGTGGGTGTACGCCTGCGGGTCGACGACGTCCTTGGCCGGCACGCCCTTCTTCCAGAACTTCGTGTTCGCGACGAACATCGATCCCATCTCGGCCGTGACCGGCAGGTTGGCCGGGTCCGACAGGGCGTACTTGATGAACTCGTACGTCACGTCGGGATGGGCCGATCCCTTGGGAATCGAGAAGGCAGAGCCGCCGACGCCCTGGAAGCGGCCGGCCGGGCCCTTGGGCAGCGGCGCGACCGTCCAGCGGAACTTGCCCTTGACCAGATCGCCGATGACGAACGCGGTGTCGTTGAGGTCGTGCATCATCGCGACCTTGCCGGAGGCGAAGAACGCGGACGTGTCGCCGCTGCCGGCGGTGGCGGACTTGATCTGCGCAACGTTGGGCATCGCCTGGTGCTTCCAGATGGCGTCGTACAGGTACTGGAAGCCGGCGACCGTGCCCTCGTCGGTGAAGTGCATCGTCAACGGGTCCCCTTCGACGTAGTCACCGCCGAAGGCCTTGATGATCGCGTGCCCGAAGTTGGATCCCGTGGGCAGGGACATGCCCCACTGCTTGCCGGGAGAGCCGGCGTGGTCCTTGAGCTTGATCGCCGCGGCCAGCAGGTCGTCCCAGGTCCAGTCCTCGGTCGGCACCTCCACGCCGGCCTCCTCCAGCCAGTCCAGATTGACGTAGAGGCCGGCGGTGGCCCAGTCGTAGGGGAAGCCGTACTGCTTGCCGCCGTACTGAAAACCCTCCACCTGGGTGGTGTAGAACTCCTCCGACCAGCCCTGCGGCTTCTCCTTGCTCAGGTAGTCGTCGAGCGGCTCGAGCAGTCCCTGGCTCGCGTACAGGGCGACCCGGGTGTCGTGCATCCAGCACATGTCGGTCGGGGCGCCACCGGCGATCGAGGTCTGCAGCTTGGTCCAGTACTGGTCCCACTCGATCCCGTAGTCCACCGACGGCTTCATGTCGGGGTAATCCTTGAAGAAGTTCGTGATGTGCAGGTTCCACTTCTTCATCTCGGCCTGGCCCTCCCAGCTCATCGCCTTCCAGTCCCCGGTCGTGGAGCCCGCGTCGGCGCCCGCCCCCGAGTCGGAGCTGCAACCGGCGAGCCAGGGCAGGCTCAGTCCGCCGGCCAGGGCGGCGGTGCCGCCGAGCAGGCTCCGGCGGCTCAGACGACGGGACAGGGGCGAGATGGGGCTGGTCATGGTGCTCTCCTTGGGTGGTCGACGGTGACGGTCGGAGCGTTGGGCGGGGACGGGTGGGTCGGTGGTGGGTGCGTGGGATGCGGAGGGCTAGCCCTTGATCCCGGTGGTCACGATGCCTTTCACGTAGTACTTCTGACCGAGCACGAACAAGACCAGCACCGGCACGATGGTGAAGGTCGCTGCCGCCATCACCTGGTTCCAGGGCGTGCGGCCAGAGAGCTGGGACTGGAACATGGTCAGGCCCAGTGGCAGCGTCTTGTTCTCCACCGAGCTGATCGAGATCAACGGCCACAGGAACTCGTTCCAGGAGCCGAGGAAGGTGAAGATCGCCAGCGTCGCGATCACCGGCTTCATCAGCGGCAGGACTATCCGCCAGTAGATGCCGAAGAACCCGCAGCCGTCGACCCGAGCCGCCTCCTCGAGCTCGCGCGGCAGGGTGAGGATGAACTGACGCATCAAGAACGTGCCGGCCGGGGTGAAGATCGCGGGCAGCACCAGCGACCAGAGCGAGTCCACCAGGTGCAGGTTCTTCATGATCACGAACAGCGGGACCATCAGCACCGGGAACGGGATCATCATCGTGGCCAGGTAGGCCAGGAAGATCTGGTCACGCCCCGGGTAGCGGAGCCGGGCGAAGGAGTAGCCGGCCAGGGAGCAGGTGAGTACGACCCCGATCGTGGTGGCCACCGCGACGATGAAGCTGTTGGCGAAGAAGACGTTGAACGGCAGCGCGTTCCAGGCATCGGCGTAGTTGGACCACTTGATGTCGGCCGGGATCAGACTCGGCGGGAACTGGTAGATCTCGGACAGGTCCTTCAGCGAGCTGGACAGCATCCACAGAAACGGTGTCAAGAAGACGAGGCCGATCACCGCGGCAGCGACAGTGGCCACGGCGTCACCGATCCGGCGGCGTCGCCTCATGCTGCCGCGACACACAGGTGCCGGTTCGGCGCCTGCGGGTGGCCGGGTGGTGACGGTCGTCATGGCGTGCTCGCTTCCGGTCGTCAGAGGGTGTCAGCTGGCGTTCAGGGCGCTACTGCGCGACTGGCTGCGCCAGAGCAGGCCGGTGACCACGGCGATCAGGAGGAACAAGGCGACGGCCAGCGTGGCGGCATAGCCCATGTCGAACCACTGGAAGCCCTGCTGGTAGATGTACATCACGATCGTGGTGGTGGCGTAGGCTGGCCCGCCCTGGGTCATCACGTAGAACTGGTCGAACCCCTGCATGGCGCCGATGAACGAGATCACCACGATGTAGAACGTCGCCGGCGCGATGGTGGGGACGGTCACGTGGCGGATCCGCTGTAGCCAGCCGGCACCGTCCAGCTTGGCCGACTCGTAGTACTCCTCCGGCACGCCCTGCAGGGCGGCGAGGAAGATCAGCATCGGGTAGCCGATGCCCTTCCAGTTGCTCATGATGATCACCGCCGGCATCGCCCAGTCCGGGTCCTGCAGCCAGGCCGGACCATCGATCCCGACGAGTCCGAGCAGGTAGTTGACCAGTCCGAGATCGGGGTTGTAGATCCAGGACCAGACGATGGCGATGGCGACCGTCAGGGTGACGTACGGGAGGAAGTAGATCGTCCGGAAGAGCCGCACCCTCGTCGAGCTGGTCCGCAACGTCGATGGCTCCTACGACTGGTTCACCACCACCAAGTGGCCGCTGCACGACGACCATGGACGGATCGTGGGCCTGGCGGGAGTGACCAAGAGCCTACGACCACGGCACTCGATGCGGGAGGACCTGCTGCCGCTGACGCCCGCGCTGGAGATCATCGCCGCCGAGTACCACCGCAAGATCACCATCGACGAGCTCGCCGAGGCTGCCGCCATGTCGGCCAGCTCCTTCACCCGGCAGTTCAAGCGGCACTTCGGGACCACACCGCACCGCTACCTGCGGTCGGTCCGGTTGATGGCAGTCTGCGAGCTGCTGTGCACCAGTGACCTGCCGCTGATGGCGATCGCCCACCAGACCGGGTTCTACGACCAGAGCCATATGTCGAACGAGTTCTCCCGCGGCCACGGGATGAGTCCGATCGCTTACCGGCACCGGCACCGGCGCCCGGCCGATGTGACCGCCGCAGGACGGGCCTAGCGGCACATCTCCGCACGAGCCTCCGCGCCAGCGGTCCTCGCTCAGGCCGCGACCTGGGCAGCACGCTTTCGGCGGGCGTTCACCATCTGCCACCCCAGCCCGACCACCAGGGCGAGGCCCAGCAGCGGACCGAGGTTGGCGATCACCTGCTGGCCGAAGGTGTAGTTGCGCTCGGGATCGCCGCCGTACGGGAGCACCGCCAGCGGCAGGCACACGCACACCCAGACCACCCACGCGCCGGCGAGCAGCCGGACCCAGCGCGGCAGGTTCCGGCCGAGCACCACCGCCACGCCCATCGGCAGCACCCACACGTGGTGGTGCGTCCAGGACAACGGCGAGGCCAGGCAGGTGCAGAGCCCGACCAGCGCGACGGCGAACACCTTCTCCCCCGCCCGCCACCACTGGCTGGCCACCACCGCACCGAGGAGTGCGACCAGACCGCTGATCGCCAGCCCCAGCAGGGTGAGCGCGGTGGTCTCCCCGATCAACCGGGAGACGACGCCGAGCAGCGACTGGTTGCCGACGTAGAGCGGCGAGGCGGTGCGGGTGTTGCCGCCGGACAGGCCGAACCAGAACTGCCAGGTCTGGGACCACTGGAAGATCGCCCCGAACGCCGTGAACGCGACGAAGCTGATCACCGCCGTCCAGGCCACCCGCTTGCGCCCGGCCAGGAAGGCGAAGACCGCGAACAGGGCGGGGGTCAGCTTGATGGCGGCGGCGAGTCCGATCAGCGTGCCCTGCGGGATCCTCCGCCTGACATCAGGACGATCGGGCAGCAGGTCGGCCACCACCAGCGCCATCAGGATGGTGTTCACCTGGCCGTACCCGAGCGTGGTGCGGATCGGTTCCATCGCCAGCACGACCACCACACCCGCCAGTCCGAGGACCCAGCCCCGCGGCACCCCGCAGCGCTTCATCACCGACTGCTGCGCCCAGATCAGCAGGAACGTCCAGACCAGCTGCCAGAACCAGTACGGGCCGACGGCCAGCGGGACCATCAACACGGCGGCGATCGGCGGGTAGATGAAGTAGAGGTTCCAGAAAGGGGTCGTGGTCGCGTAGATGTCCTTGCCGGCCAGCATGTCCTGGACCGCGTAGACGTAGACCTGCAGGTCGATGGTGGACGGCTGCCACGGCCAGGCGACACCGTGGGCGATCACCCAGGGCAGGATCGCCAGCGCCACCAGGTAGGCCGGCAGGAGCTCGACGACCCAGCGCAGCACCGGTTGCCGCGGCCCTGGGTCCACGAGGCGCAGACCGGTGGCGGACGCGGCGGGAAGGCTCACGCCGAGATCTCGGCGAGGACGGTGTCGAGGTCGCTGTCGTCGCCGCGATCCGGACCGATGAGCTGGGCCAGACCCGGACGGTCGGCGTAGCGCGGCACCAGGTGGACGTGCAGGTGGAAGACCTCCTGGCCGGCGACGGACTTGGCCGACGACAACAGGTTCAGGCCGTCGGCCTTCAGCTTGTCGACCAGCAGCCGCGCCGTGGCGTCGACGGCGGGGCCGATGGCGGCCAGCTGCGGCGGGTCGGTCAGCAGGTCGGCGACGTGCTCACGCGGTACCACCAGGGTGTGTCCCCGCTGCCAGGGAGACACGTCGAGGAACGCGACCGCCGTGTCGTCGACGTAGACCTGCCGCGACGGGATCTCGCCGGCGACGATCTTGCAGAACAGGCAGTCCGGGTCGGTGGTCACAGCTGCCATCTCACGCTCCACCGATCTGGTTGTCCAACGGCTCGCCGGCGACGAAGCGACGGAGCTGCGCGGCCACCAGTCGGTCGGCGCGCGGCCAGAACGCGGAGCTCGCCCCGCCGACGTGGGGGGCGATGAGCACGTTCGGGACCTGCCACAGTGGGTGGTCCGGTGGCAGCGGTTCGGGATCGGTCACGTCCAGCGCGGCCCGGATCCGGCCGGTCGCGGTCTCGGCGACCAGGGCGTCGGTGTCCACCAGCTTCCCCCGCGCCACGTTGACCAACAGCGCGTCGTCGGGCAGCCGTCCCAGCAGCTCGGCGTCGACCAGGCCCTCGGTCTCCGGCGTCAACGGTGCGATCACGATGACCACGTCGGCGTCCCGCACCAGGTCGGGCAGCTCACCGGTCGCGTGCACCCGTGGCTCACCGTCCCGGGCGCGGCGGGCGACCCGGGTGATCGAGGCGACCTCGAAGCCGGCCAGCCGGCGCTCGATGGCTTCGCCGATCCGGCCGTAGCCGATGATCAGCACCCGCTTGTCGGCCAGGGCACTGCCGAACACGGGCGCCCAGCTCCCGGCGGTCTGCTGCCGGGCGAAGGTGTCCAGGTGCCGGCCGCTGGCCAGGGTCAGGGCCAGCGCGAGCTCGGCCGTGCTGGCGTCGTGCACGCCTGCGGCGTTGCAGAGGGTGACGCCGTCGGGGACGTACGGCAGGAAGTTCTCGTAACCGGCGGTGAGGGTCTGGATCACCCGCAGCTGCGTCATCTCACCCGCCCGGGAGAGCGTCTCCGCCCCCTTCATGTACGGCAGCACGTAGAACTGCGCCTCGCCGATCGATCCGGGGAAGTCGTCACCGTCGGAGCGGTAGCAGTCGACCCGGACACCGTCGGGGATCCCGCCGAGCCGGTCGGCCGCCTCCTCCGGCGACGCGTACGGCAGCCAGGCCACGATGTCACCCACGACTACTGCTCCTGTCCTGATGCGCCCACCGGCAGCCGTACGGGATGGCCGGCGTCGACCAGCGCCTGCTTGACGTCGGCGATGCGGAGCGTACCGAAGTGGAAGACGCTCGCCGCGAGCACGGCGTCGGCCCCGGCCGCCACCGCGGGCGGGAAGTCCTCGGCCCGGCCCGCGCCGCCGGAGGCGATCAGCGGGACGTCCACCACCGCGCGGACGGCGGCGATCAGCTCCAGGTCGAACCCGGCAGTGGTGCCGTCGGCGTCCATCGAGTTCAGCAGGATCTCCCCGACGCCGAGATCGACACCCCGGCGAGCCCACTCGATCGCGTCGAGACCGGCGCTCTTGCGGCCCCCGTGGGTGGTCACCTCGAAACCCGATGGCTGCTCGGTGCAGCGGCGGGCGTCGACCGACAGCACCAGCACCTGGTTGCCGAACCGGTGGGTGATCTCGGCGATCACGTTGGGACGGAGGATCGCGCCGGTGTTGATGGCCACCTTGTCCGCCCCGGCTCGCAGCAGCTGGTCGACGTCGGAGACGCTCCCCACGCCGCCGCCGACGGTCAACGGGATGAACACGGTCTCAGCGGTCCGCCGGACCACCTCCAGCGTGGTCTCGCGCCCCTCCACCGAGGCGGAGATGTCGAGGAAGGTGAGCTCGTCGGCACCCTCGGCGTCGTACACCGCGCCCAGCGCCACCGGGTCCCCGGCGTCGCGCAGATCGACGAAGTTGACGCCCTTGACCACCCGCCCGTCGTGCACGTCCAGACAGGGGATGACGCGGACGGCGAGACTCATGCTGTCGACCTCATGCTGTCAACCCTAATGGTGTTGTCGTGCCTCATCGTGTTGTCGGGGCGGCCCGCTAGGGTCGGCTGGGTGAGCAGGATCGACGAGACCTTCGCGGCGCTGCCGCTGCGGGCGCTGGCGGACGCCGCGCTGTCCCGGGCCGGCGACCTCGGCTGCAGCCATGCCGACGTCCGGGTCGTCCGGGCCCTGTTGTCGCACCGCAGCTTCCGCGACCGCGACCTGAAGTCCAGCAGTGACGACCAGACGCTGGGTCTGTCGGTCCGGGTGGTGCACGACGGGGTGTGGGGCTTCGCCGCCGGCATCACGCTGACGGCGGAGTCGGCCGCCACCCTGGTCGATCGAGCCGTGGCCACCGCGAAGGTGTCGCGGCCGCTGACCCCCGACCGGGTCGACCTCGCCGACGAACCGGTGTACGCCGACGCGGAATGGGTCTCGGCGTACGACCTGAACCCGTTCCAGGTGCCCGACGCCGACCGCAGCGCCCGGATGCTCGAGCTGAGCGGCCGGCTGCTGGACGCCCCGGGGGTCAGCCACACCAGCGCGAGTCTCACCCTGGTGCAGGAGAACACGTTCTTCGCCAACCTGTCGGGCACCAGGACCCAGCAGCAACGGGTCCGGCTGCTGCCGAGTGTGACCGCGGTCAGCGTGTCCGACGCGGGTTTCGCGACCATGTCCACCATCGCGCCTCCGGCGGGCCGCGGGTGGGAGTACCTGACCGGCACCGGGTGGGACTTCGACGCCGAGATCGCCCAGCTGCCGTCGCTGCTGGCCGAGCACGTGGCGGCGCCGTCGGTCGAAGCCGGCCGCTACGACCTGGTGGTCGACCCCACCAACCTGTGGCTGACCATCCACGAGTCGATCGGCCACGCGACCGAGCTGGACCGGGCACTGGGTTACGAGGCGGCGTACGCGGGCACGTCCTTCGCCACCGTCGACCAGCTCGGCACGCTGCAGTACGGCAGCCCGGTGATGAACGTGACCGGCGACCGGGTGGTCGAGCACGGACTCGCCTCCATCGGCTTCGACGACGAGGGCGTGGCCGCGCAGCGGTTCGACATCATCCGCGACGGCGTGCTGGTCGGCTACCAGCTGGACCGGCAGATGGCGGCGCTGCGGGGACTCGAGCGCTCCAACGGCTGCGCGTACGCCGACTCCGCGGGCCACATCCCGATGCAGCGGATGCCGAACGTCTCCCTGCAGCCGGATCCCGCCGGGCCCTCCACGGCCGACCTGATCGGCCGCGTCGAGCAGGGCATCTACGTGGTGGGCGACAAGTCCTGGTCGATCGACATGCAGCGTTACAACTTCCAGTTCACCGGGCAGCGGTTCTTCCGGATCGAGAACGGGCAGCTGGCCGGTCAGCTGAAGGACGTCGCCTACCAGGCGACCACCACCGACTTCTGGGGATCGATGGAGGCGGTGGGTGGACCGCAGACCTACCACCTGGGTGGCGCCCTGAACTGCGGCAAGGGGCAACCGGGGCAGGTCGCCCCCGTCTCCCACGGCTGCCCGTCCGCGCTGTTCCGCGGCGTCAACATCCTCAACACCCAGACCGAGGGGGGTCAGCAGTGACAGACGGAGGGGGCAGCCGCGCAGCCGAGCTGGTGGAGCGGGCCCTGGCCGCCGCGAACCGGCCGACCATCGCGTACGTGACCGAGCGGGCCGAGGCCAACCTCCGCTGGGCCGGGAGCGCGCTGACCACCAACGGGGAGATGACCAGCACCGAGCTGACAGTGGTCGCGACCGCCGAGGTCGAGGGTGGCACCAGCATCGGCACCGTCAGCCGGCAGGTCACCGACGCGGGCCAGGTCCCTGCGTTGGTGGAGGCGGCCGAGGCGGCGGCACTGTCCGCCCCACCCTCGCCCGACGCGGCCCCGCTGGTGGAGCCCTGGGGCCCCGAGGCGGACTTCGGTCTCGACCCGGCGGGCACCACGATCGAGGTGTTGAGCGAGGTCGCCCTCGGCCTCGGCCGGTCGTTCGCCGAAGCGGCCGGCCGTGATCAGCGGCTCTACGGCTTCGCGGAGCACATCGTCACCACGACCTACCTGGGCAGCTCGACCGGCCTGAGACTGCGGGGTGTGCAGCCGACCGGCCGGCTGGAGCTGAACGGCAAGTCGAACGACGGTGCCCGATCCGCCTGGGTCGGTGCGGCCAGCCGTGACTTCAGCGACGTCGACGTGACCGCCCTCGCCGCCGAGCTGGCGACCCGGCTGGGCTGGGCCGACCGTCGGATCGACCTGCCGCCCGGCCGCTACGAGACGATCCTGCCGCCCGGACCGGTGGCCGACCTGATGATCTACGCGTACTGGACCGCCAGTGCCCGGGACGCCGAAGAAGGCCAGAACGTGTACGCCACTCCCGGCGGGGGCACCAAGATCGGCACCCGGCTGTCCGAGCTGCCGCTGCGGTTGTTCTCCGACCCGAACCGACCCGGACTCGAGTGCCTGCCGTTCGTGGACTACGCGTCGGCCGGCGACGGGACGTCCTTCGCCGTCGACGCGGGGCTGCCGATCGGACCCGTGGACTGGATGCGCGACGGGATCTGGAACGAGCTGGTCCGCAACCGCGCCTGGGGCGCGAAGACCGACCGGCCCGCCACCCCGCCGGCGGACAACCTGATCCTCGACGGAGGCGGTAGCGCGACACTGGAGGAGATGATCGCGCGCACCGAGCGCGGCCTGCTGCTGACCTGCTTGTGGTACATCCGGGAGGTGGACCCCGAACGGCTGCTGCTCACCGGACTTACCCGGGACGGCGTCTACCTGATCGAGAACGGCCAGGTCAGCGGGGCGGTCAACAACTTCCGCTTCAACGAGTCACCCCTGGAGCTGCTCGGTCGGATCAGCGAGGTCGGTCGCACCCAGAAGGTGCTCTGCCGCGAGTGGAACGACTTCTTCAACCGGACCGCGATGCCGCCCGTCCGGGTGCCGGACTTCAACATGTCGACAGTGTCGCAGGCGAGCTAGGCGGGCTCAGTTTCTCGAGCTCAGGCGTCCAGTCGGGCGGCGACGTCGGCCGGGAACCCGCCGGTGGCGATCGGGCTCCACCGGGTCGGGGTGATCCGGATCAGCGACTTGTTCTGCAGCCGCATGGCGGCGCGGTACTCGTCCCAGTCGGAGTGCTCGCCGGCGATGCAGCGGAAGTACTCGACCAGGGCGTCCTCGGCCTCGGGCATGTGCAGCACCTCGGCGTCGCCGTCGACCTGCACCCACGGGCCGTTCCAGTCGTCCGACAGCACGCAGACCGACACCCGCTGGTCCCGCTCGGCGTTCACTGCCTTGGCCCGCCCGGGATAGCTGGACACCACCAGGCGGCCCTGCGGATCGACGCCTCCGGAGACGGGAGACAGCTGAGGTCGGCCGTCGCGGCGGGTCGTGCCCAGCAGGAAGTGGTGGCGGGGGCGGACGAACTCGAGCAGCTCGTCCAGCTCGACGGAGGTGTTGGTTGCCACAGATCTAGCCATGAGCGGGAGCCTACGCCGAGCCCTGATCCGCGCCTCGCCATTGAGACGCGGACCAGGCGGTCTGCCGGCCCCGGAGATCCGGAGCCTCGATTCAGGGGGCGCGACGAGGCCCGGTGGCCGGCACCATGGAGACCGGTGCGACCAGCGATCTGCTGTTCGCGGGGGCATCGGCGTGGTCGACGACCTGGACGACGGTGGTGAGAGAGTCGTCCGAGACCACGTTGACCGCCGTCAGCGTCACCGGCGAGGACGTCGGTCCGGTGACCGCCGTACCCGCGATCGACGCCGTCCCGTCGCCGTTGTCGGTGAACGTGAGGCCCGGAGGCAGCTCGCCCTCCAGTCCGATGCCGGCGGCGGGGAAGCCGACGGTGCGGATGACCCTGGTGGTGGGCTCACCGGCCACGAAGACCACCGGTCCACGGTCGCGGAAGACCGGGGACTGCTGGACCGTGACGGTCAGCCGCTCGTAGCTTGCCCCCGAGGTGCTCTGTGCCGCCACCTCGACGGTCATCTCCCCGACCGGGCCGGTCGCGGTGCCTTCCAGGGTCGCGCTGCCGTCACCGTGCGTGGTGAGTCGCAGTCCGGCCGGGAGCTGGTCCACCCCGATGGCCGGCACCGGGTCCCCGTCGGCTTCGATCACGTACGACGTACCCGGGTGACCGAGCACGAAGGTCGCCTCGGCCGGCAGCGTGAGGGTCGGCCCGGAGTCCGAGGCGTACGGGTAGGCCTGGGCCACGCTGGTCGGCCCGCCCAGCAGCGCCAGCACCCCGAGCACGACCGACACGACCACGATCACCGGACGCCGCGGCTGCGGCGGGCGGGATGAGGGCATGACGGACTCCAACGGGATCGGCGGCGATGATCACGATGGTGAACCGCTTTAGCGCTCACGACAACACCAGTTGCGTAATCGATGTCCAGCCGTGAGTGAATCGTTATCACTCGTCACGGGTGTCGAGTCGCTGGGCGGTCCGGCCGCGGGACCGAGAGGTCAGGCCTCGGCGATCTCGTCCTCGACCGAGTCGTCCGGCGAGTACGCCACCACTCCGCGCCGCATGGCCCGGACCACGGCGCGGGCGGTCTCGCGAACAGGTCCGGGACCGGCGGCGTCGGCCACCTGGCCGGCGAAGTCCAGGACCTGGCGGACCCAGCGGACGAAGTCACCGGCGGTCAGGTGGCCGTCGGCGAGGACCACTGCCAGCGGTCGTCCCGACGCCCAGCCGTGCGCCGACTGACTGAACCCGATGTCCGGTTCCGGACCCCGCGGCAGCCGGTTGTCCCGCTCGACCAGGGACACCTCGCGCCAGATCCGGCGTACCCGGGTCATCGCCTCCTCGCTGACGCCGTCCGGCATCCGCGGCTTGCGCCAGTGGTCCTCGGTGCGCCGCGACTCGTACACCAGCGAGGCCAGCACGGCGGCCAGCTGCGGTGGGGTGAGGGCATCGAACACGCCGGACCGGATGCACTCGGCCGCCACGAGATCGAGCTCGGCGTAGATCCGGGCCAGCATCCGACCTCCGGCGTGACGACGTCGCTCGTGTCACCCCCGAGATAGCCGAGTGAGCCGAGGACGGTGCAGATCTTGTCGAACTGGGTGGCGATCGTGTTCAGTCCCGCGACGACACGCGCTGCTGGGCGCGTTCGTTCTCCCGTTCGAGCCGCAGGGCCCGTTCGGCGGTAGCGGGCGTGGGACTCCCGGTCCGGGCAGTTGTGGCACGGGTGGCGACGCAACCGGTCGCGGAGATCGTCGATCTGACCCGCCAGCTCCTCGCTGATCCGCCCCAGCAGCCGCTGCGGGTTGAGGTCGATCTCGGCGAGCTTGGAACGGAACGCGGCT
>CAVPPP010000048.1:0-31696 GCA_963707005.1 uncultured Actinomycetota bacterium | reverse complement strand
CGTTGTCCTTGGTCGCGAAGAACTCATGGAGATCGAACGCGTAGTCGATGCTCGCCTCGTCCTCTTCGAGGGCGACCCCTTCGGCGAGGCGGTCCGTGATCATCCGCGAGATCTGGTAGGTCAGCAGGTTGAGCGTCGGCAGCGCCGTGTACGGGTTCTCCTGGCCGTCGTCCGCCCACTGCTCGCGGGCGGTCTGTTCGTCCTCGTAGGTCCAGTTGAAGATCTGGTCCTGGTCGAACTTGCCAGCGGCCAGGGCTTTGAACGGGGTGCCCGACAGGTGCAGCGTCCAGGTGCGCTTGATCTGGTCGAACGCGACGTCGGCCTTGGTGGTGTCGATGCCCTCGTGGGCCTCGTCGATCACTAGCAGGTCCCAGTCGAACCGGGCGACGTGCTTCGGCTTGTCGTAGGGGCCACCGAAGTACTGCGACCCTTTGAGGTCCTGCAGTGAGAGGAACTCCACGATGCGCGGATCGTGGTCTTGATGGTCGAGGGAGAAGGCGCGCCACTGCTCGGGGTCATGGGGTTGCGGCTGCCCAGGGAGGGTGACTCCGAGACGAACCTGTACGTGGTCTGGTGGCCGATGAAGCGGGTGAAGTCGTCGAACCACGAGTTCGCGATCGCGGGACGGTTGGTGACGATCAAGACCTTGCGGACGCCCAAGGTCCGCATCAGGTCGTACGTCGTGAGCGTCTTACCGAACCGCGGCTTGGCGTTCCACAGAACCTCGGTCTTCCCGGCCTCAAACGCCGCCGCAGCCTGGTTGACGGCCGCCTGCTGTTCAGGGCCGGAGGACGTAGTCGTCCTCCGCACCGCCGGGAGGGAGGTCGTTAAAGTCCTGGCCCGCGAAGTCGTTGAAGTACTGCAGCGACGTCTTCGGCGCAGGCTCGAGGTGATGCCACTCAGTGCGCTTCGGCGTGGTCTCACGCTGCACGCCCTGCTGGTGCAGGTAGGCGTGCAGGTCCGTGTCCGTGAAGTGCCCACCGGCCTCAGAGGTGAAGATGGCCCGCCACGACCACTGCTTCTTCTTCTCCACCGACAACTCGGACGCCTGCTCCGCAATACGGGCGTCAGCACTCGTCTGCTCGGTGTACCCGATCTTCTCCCAGCCCTCGTACTTCGGAATGTCCGGTGTCGTCCAGGAGTAGACCACGGGACGATCACGCGGAACGTGCTGATCTTGGGACTAGGCATCAGCCCTCACCTCGCTCTGCACCTGATCTATCCAGCACGCCGCGTAGCTGGCGTAAACGGTGAAGTCCATGGCGAAATTGACGGCGCTGCCGCGTAAGAGGCGAGGGTCGAACGGCTCCCGCTGAACCATCCCCGGCGCCCCGGCGACCCTGTTCCACCAAGAGAACTGGACTCCCGACCACGCCAGTCCAACCCGCTCAGAGTGTCTCCACCCACGACGTTGGTGTCGATCAGGAAAGCCGCCGCCTGGTGCATGGCCGTGCGCGGTCCACAGGGAACACCGTGGACCTGATGGAAGCCCAGGAACTCGGCAGAGCATGATCGCTTTCGCGTCCCGGTCGTTGTCTTCGAGCAACTGACGCCATAGATCGACGCCACGGCGAACAGCGACTCCTGCGGCCAGTCCTCGGGCGGCACCGATTCTCGATCGCATGGAGCTTCCGACGCAGGATCGCGACCAAAAAGTTGCCGTCGCCGGTGGCAGGCTCCAGGAACGTCTTGTCGACGAAGTCTCGCCCGGTCTCCAGCTCCTCGCGGACCAGATCGAGCATCTCGTCGACCATATGACGCGGAGTGAAGACTTCCCCGGTAGGTCTTCCCGCGGTGCTCAGACTTCACGACCTGCCTCTGGACCATCACCTCGGTGGCGTTCACCCGTTCCCTGCGCCGCCGACGATGAGCCCAGAGCACCGCAGCGCCAGGTCCGCGCTGGTTCGCTCGAACGTACCCACAGACCGGCTAACTCGTGACGGCGACATACGCACTCCAACTCTTCGAGTCCAGACTCCGGTCAGAACGCTAGCGGTCCGGACCGCCAACTTGCTGTGTATGGAGCAGACCGCTTAGACACATCTAATCGACATTAGCGATACTGAACCCCAGTATCGGCAGTAATGTGCGTCACGCCTGATGATGCCATCGTCAGTCGGGCGGCGAGCTGCAGAGGGGACCTCCCGTCTGCAGCGAACCGCACGTGTCGGCAGAGGAGCGAATCTACGCACACAGATCGTCGCCATTAGGGGACCCGTCATCCGGGCACCTGGCGGAGCTGGATGTCGTCTCGCACGCTGCGCTCAGCCACCTCGGTCAACGGGCAGCCCTTGGATGTCATCTGCCCGAGTTGGTCGTCTCACACGTGACGCTCAGCCACCGTTCAACGAAGATTGCGCGAGGGCACGTCGATCGCCGCCTCCTTGAGCCCAGATGGCGTCGCTTGCGCACTGCCAGCGCCGTCCCGCAAGTCGCGGGTCACGTGGTCCTCATCTGCTGCGCCTACCTACAGCACGAGGTAGACGCCACGTCGCAGCCATTGAAGGAGGGGGTGGCCGGCATCGGTGCAGTAGTAACAACGTCCCGGCGGCGACGCGTGGACGTGGTGGTCGGACGGAAGACTCATCGTCCAGCTCCCGGATCCGGTCTCCTCGGAGGAAGCGTCTGATCTGGGACGTCGTCAACGTGGTTCCAGATCGACCCGCCAGAACCCCGGCCATGAGCTCGTGCGTTGACGTGGCACCCGAATGTGTGATCCCCACCGCTCGCAGATCGGTATCCCTCACCGGATCCTCCAATCGCCTGAAACGCCGCTTCGGCCCTCACCGTCAAGTCACCCAAGCGATCTCGACTCTATTGAGGATCGCGGCTGCCCAGCATTCTGGAACCGCCGAAGCGGTCGTCGAAGTAGGCGGAGGCTGCTCACAGAGCGCTAGCGCTTGACCTTCTCAGTACTCGGGATCAGGACGGCGCCCGCATCGGTCGCAGGTTCTGATGCGTTCGTGACTTCGTCGAGAATCTGGTGGGCAAGAGCTTCGAGCGTCACGTCGAGCATCCGCGAGACACGCGTGAGGAGCTCGACAGCTCGATCTGGACCGAACTGATACCGCTGCATGACAACACCGGTCGCTCGGCCGATGGTGGTGCTGGTGGTCATCGCCGCCGTGAGGTCCTTGTCGTCAGACACGGCCGAGGGTGTGGGCGGCCTGAATGGCGAACAGCATCGCGGACTCAACGGTGTCGTCGTCGAACGCGCCGGCAGTCGAGGAGTACAGGTTCAGTCCGGCGATGCAGCCGGGCTCGTCGAAGAGCTCGATGCCCATCTGCGACACGATCCCGAGGCCGGCGGCCCGCGGCCCGTACGCGGGCCATCGAATGTCGATGCTCAGATCGTCTGATCGTGCCTGCCACCGTCCTCCGACAGCGTCGACGCAGGGGCCCTGCCTGAACTCGTACTGCAACCCATCGACCTGGTGCACGAGCTGGTGGGTAGCGGCGCGGGTCTCCAGCTTGCCGTGACGGTCGGCCATGGTGACACCGGCGTAATCCGCACCTCGCACAGAGTCGATCGCCGCCAGACAGATGAGATGGAGCAGCTCATCGACGTCAACGGGACCGTCGAGGCTTCTGGCGGTCATCGCCATCGTTCGGGACAGGGGTGACGGAAGTACGGAGGTCATGGAGTCTCGCCGTGGCCATCTCGGCGTGCACAGATCCTGTCGTTCGGGTTGCACCACTGGGCTGTGCCGCTGACCGGACGGTCCTCGAGGGCAGGAGAGTCGCCACCCGGATGGTAGGGAAGACGTGGGTAGCTGCGTGACATCAGACTGACCCGTCTGGATCCGGTGCTCGGTTCGCAGGCGCATCGAGTCCGGTCGAGGTGGTCTGGTCCACGAGATGCTGTGCGATGACCCTGAGCTTGACGTTCTGATGCTGGGAGAGTCCGAGGAGCATCGTGAAGGCTTCCTCGCTGGTGCAGCGATGCCGGGTCATGAGGATGCCCTTGGCCTGCTCGATGGGGGCGCGGGACGTCAGCGCGACTTCGAGGTGGCTGGCGCGGGCTGCTGCCAGCCGGTACCGCTCGACATTGGAGAGGACGATGCCCGCGCAGACGGCGAAGGCCCTGGCGATCCTGTCGCTGTCATCCCCGAAGGGACGCCCGGTGGAGTTGTAGATGTTCATCGCGCCCATGACCTGATCGCCGGTCGAGAAGCCGATAGACATCGTGTGGGTGACGCCCTCCCGCCGCGCCGCCTTGCGGAACTGGGGGTAGGGCTGGTCAGGACCATTCATGGTCACCTTGATGGTCTCGCCGCATCGGGCCGCATCGAGGCAGGGTCCGCTCGCCGTGTCGTACTGCGTTCCGTCGAGTCCGAGTGCCACGGGTCCGCTGGTCGCGGCGGCGTCCACGCTCGCTCATCCTCGATGAGGGTCAATGACACCTCCGGAGTCTCGCTCAGCGCCTGGGTCGCCAGAACAGCCACCCTCTCCAAGGTGTCAGCAAGGGGCCGGTCGGCGTAGACGAGCTGGCTGAGGGAGGCGTATGCGCTGGCCTCGTTGAGGGTCGGAACCGTCATCGTGCGTTCGTTCGAGCTGTCGCTCTGGCTCATGGTGGGCTGCTGCCTCGCGGGTGGTGCGTCGACCCGCCTCTTGGGCTGAGCCTGGCGGTGGCCTCATCGACGCAGTGAACGCCGGGACGAGCACTGCGGAGAGCCTGCGGTCAACCCCATGCTGACGCGGAAGCGCCGGTTTCCTGCCTACGTGCAGCAGCAACAGATACCTCCAACGTACTACCGCGTACTCAAGTTTTGCTCAGGGCAACATCAAGGGAGCACCCAGCGGCATGCATCGGCGCGATGGGCCGCGTCTAGGTCGTGGATCGGCGCCGAGATCCTCGACGGCTGCGTAGGTCTCGCCACCACTGCAGGTGCTGCTCGGTGCGCTGCTGGCCGGGGGCCTTGACGGGACAGGCGACTGATTACGAGCGAGCAGGGCGAAGGGAGGCCCGGGGGGTCATCGTCCTCACGACTGGCTGCCAAGACGTCAGACAGTGTCCGCAGGCCGTCCGGTCACCGGTTCGGTTGTATTGCCCGCAGCGGTGCGGTATTGCCCGCAGTCGGTGCGGTTAGGGCCGTTCCCGTATGACTGCCCCGAAATAGTGCCCGGTGACCCGGGGCCCATACGGCGACCACGAGTCAGCGCTGTAGAGCCCTGGTCGATGCTGGCCGTCGAATCTCATAGACGCGATGACGACAAGAAGCCTGGATAACGACAGTCACACCGACACGAGAGCTGGACAACGACAAGTTCGGCCAGAACCTACAAGAAGAAACGAGTCTTGCCCGACGGTGGTCCCGAAATCGGGCCTTGTCCAGAACCTCTACGAGAACCTGTTCAAGGCCCGATTTTAGGAGCACGTCAAGGGGCTGGGGTCCATCCACTCCTCCTCCATGGTGGGGACCGCTGCGGTCAGTTGCCCGTTCTCAAGGCCGTGTGGACTCATCAGTGGCGAGCAATCGTCGTGTCGGTAGGCCAACAGTGAGGGCCCAACAACGTCCCACCTGATGCCCACCACTACCTCTGCCGGCTGTCACAGGATGGCGAGCCGTCGCACCTTCTACCGGTATCTGGAGCACATCAGGGGAGAGGGGATTCATGTCTGGTGGGACGGGCCGTCGCCGATCAGGTGGCTTCGCTGCGGCTCGACGGGCAACGCAGACCTCCGCGATCGCCGCGGCGGCGGCGCCGGCGCTGAAGATTCCGCCGAGGCCGGCCACGCATATCCGTGACGGTGGTCTGCTGGTCGCAGCTGGTGCGACGGGTTTCGGACTTGCTCCGCTTGTCGGCCACGCAGAGCTCCAGGTGGTGGTCTTGCTCGCTGGCGTGGCGTCAGCCGCAGTGACTGTGGCGGCGGGGGAGTGCGGGCGTCGCCGGCGAGATCTTGAGGATCGGACCGTGGAGGCCCTCGCCCCGCTGCTGGGTGTCCGCCAACTCGATCGACGAATCCTGCGGTGCAGCCGGTGGACGCGCGGATGGCCGGGTGTGCCACGCCTCGTGCGGATCCATTACTCGCCGACGGTGACCGACGAAGATCCGGCTTGGCGAAGCGATGTTCGTGCCACGTTGTCTTCCCGGCTGTTAGCCCCCTACGAGATCGTCGGTCACGACAGGCGACGGTGCACCCTGCGGTTGAGGCTCGACACCTCGGATCCGTCAACCGCGCCCGAGCCGCCCTTCTCGCAGGTCCGGGCCGAGCGTGCGATCACGAACCTGATCGGTCCCACCGCCAAGGTCATCGGCGCCGAGCTGGCCGGCGACGAGCTCCACGCCATCACGGTTTCGCATGAGGTGGCCGAGAAGCTCGCCGCCGCCGGGTACCGCAACCGCATCGAGCGGGTGGTCTCCACGATGATGCCGGGCCGATGGCGAGCGGTCTGGGATCTGCAGGGCGACTCCGTGCGGTTCGAGCTGCGCCCGACACTTCCCGCCAGCGTCTGGCTGCCGACCCCAGCCGACGGCCCGCCCCCCGATGATCTTCTGTCGAACTACCGCGAGGTCAAGATCGCCTGCGCCGTCGACGAGGACGGACGTGAGGTGTTCTGGTATCCCGCTCGTGTGCCGCAGGTGATGCTCACCGGCGGCACCGGCTCCGGCAAGACGTCCATGGGACACGCCCTTCTCGCTGAGATCACGAGACGCGGTTGGCCCGTCTGGGTTCTTGACGCCAAACGGGTCGAGTTCCTCGGCTTCCGCGACTGGCCGAACGTCCAGATCGTCGCCGGCAGCGTTCCTCAGCAGGTCGCGCTGATCCATGCCGTCTGGAACCTCATGGAGTACCGCTACCAGCTGATCGAAGAAGGCAAGGCAGCCATCAACGACTTCGAGCCCCTGGTGGTGTTCCTGGATGAGTTCGCCGACTTCCGCTCGAACCTGCTCGAGTGGTACGCCCAGATCAAGGTGAAGGGTGACCCGACCCGCCCGCCGTGTTTGGCCGAGGTGGCGAGCCTGGCCCGGAAGGCCCGGACCGCCCGCATTCACATCGTGCTGTCGACCCAGCGTCCCGACAGTGAGTTCCTGGGCGGCGAAGTGAGAGATAACTTCGGCTTCCGGATCAGCATGGGTCGGCTCAGCCCGCAGGGCGCGATGATGATGTGGGAGAACCCCGCTGTCGGCGTCAGCCTGCCAAGATCGCGGACCGGCCGAGCTACTGCAACACACGAAGACGGTCATCCGGTCGAGGTCCAGTGCTACCGGTTCCCGGACATGGGCGCCGCTGCTGGCACCGAGGAACGCGCACTCCTGGATGCTCTTCGGCCGGCCGAGACTCGCCACCAGAGGCTGGTCATCGTCTCTCCTGAACTCGACCGGGATCCCGACAGCGATGAGCCGATCACCTATCGGCAGTACGCCAACGCCTCCTGGGACTACGCCGGCAAGCGCCCTGACCTCGACCCACTCCTTCTCGCTGAGGGCGTCAGCGCTCAAACCGACGGTCGGGCACTCTCGTCCACCGTCGCCTCGCTCGGTCTCTCAGCGAGCAGTGACCCAGTAACCGGCCGGGCACCCGCTGATCGACCGCAGCTGCGTCTGGTGGTCCCAGTGGCGGCGGATCCGGAGACCGACGCCACCGACCCGGACGTCAGCGATGACTATCTGGGCTACGCACCACCCGTCCACTGTCATCCGCGCGACGTCACCATTGGCGACCTGATCGAGGCTGAGGAGGGCAGCGGCGTCTGGGTTGTGGTCGACGAACTCCCCGACGACGACGTTCTGACCCCGGGGATGGTGGCGATCTCCTGGCGTGGCGACGGTGACGAAGCGGGATCGGTGTCCATCTCTGACGACGAGCTGATACCCGTCCGACATCCAGAGGAGAACGAATGAGTCAGCAACACTCGGCATCGGCGACGACCCCGGGCGAAGAGATCGTCCTCGTGCACGTCGCCATGATCACGATGGGTGCGGTTGTCGCATCGGCCGGCGCACTGTGGCTGGCTGGTGCGCAATGGCTGGTCGACCATCACGTCATCGTGGCGGCCCATCTGGATCCGCTGCTCGTCATCCCCGGGACAGGCGGAGCGGGACTGGACCTGGCGCGCGTCTTCATCGGTGCCGGCGTGCTGCTGGCGGTGATGGTCGTCGCCACGAGCTGGGTGGCGAACCGGGTTCGACTCCACCGTGTCGAAGGCTGATCCGTGACGATGAAGCGAGGCTGACCAGATGAGAGACGCAGAGATCGCCCGCGCCTCCTCCGCACGACTCTTGGCCGCAGCATGTCGCGGGCAGGGAGCCACGTGGACGCGCCAGGAGATCCTCCACGAGCAAGCCACCTCGTCGGCTCTAGCGGCCGCTGCGGCCGACCCTTTGCTGCAGCAGTGCTCGAGCTGCCCGATCGTGGCGGAATGCCGGATCTGGGCGCGTCTGGACGAGTACACCGGGATCGCCGCCGGCACGGCATGGCGTGAGGGGGAAGAGCGCCATCCATCCTGGGTTCCTGGCCATCCACCCCGGGGCGATCGCCTCCTCCTGGCCAGTTGAGATTGGACAGGGTCCGCGACCCACACCAAGTGGACGATTCGCAGCGCCGGGGGCACTATCGGGTTACCACCCGTTCACGAGGGCCTGACCAGCCCCAGCACAGGAGCCGATCCCGATGGACGTCTGCCCAACACCTGTTCTCACCGATGATCACCTCGATCTGCTGATCTCTGCGGCCGCGGCATGGGGCCTGATCGCTTCCCCGACCCGTGCCGCCTTCACCACCTCGAGCCCGCGGGAACGCGAGCTTCTCCAGGCCACCGCATCCCAGGCAGGGATGCTGCTACGACGACAGAATCTCGCCGGCCTCCAGTGGCTCGCCGACCGCGGACGGTCCCGCCTCGTCGACCGTCCGCCGCTCACCGCCGGCGACTATCAACACCGGCCTGTCGAGCACCTGGTTCCCGTCGAGGTGATCAAAGCGGCCCACGCGGCCGAGGCAAGCTGCCACTCCAGCCCTGGCTGGTCGACCAGCACTGCTCGCCGACTTCTGCAGGGAACCATGACCGCGGCGGCGCACCGGCTCGCCGGCTACGACACCGCCCCCTGGCTGTGGACCAGGCCTCAGCGTCGACGAGGACGACCGATCGGCATCCGCCTCGCCGAGGAGAACTGCCCCACCATCCCCGGACTGGAATGGACTGATCCTGCGGTTGGACAGCAGCGCTGGGACGACGCCCAGATCGTCCTCGTCACCCCAGCTGCGGCGCTGAACCTGCCGGCCAACCTGCCCAGCCGACCCGGCGTCTTCGTGTTCGTCGTCGACGAGAACCACAACCGCGTATGGGAGTCCCTCTCCACCCTGGAGATGCAGACCCTCGCCGTCTTCTGGCCCGCCGGCCGGGGCTGGCTGCTGGCCCAGCTCGCCGACCCGTCGCCGGAGTTCGTCGAACACCGGAGCGCCTCATGAACCCGACAGCGCCCGGTGGCGGCTCGAACTCACAGCCTCCGCGCCCCTACACTTTCCTCGGTCAGACTCGTCTGACTCCCCAGGTTGAGACCTCCGGCGGGGTGGTACCCGCCGCCCTCGACCTGTCATCCGCGAGAGCTGGGACCAGGTTCGGGTTGGTCCCCGAATCCCCCAGTTCCGCGGATGTTCGGGGCCCTCGCCACCGCCGCCACGTCACAGCACACGCCGCCCCCGCACCTTCTTCGGGCAAGAGATGTCTTCTCGAAGGACGGCAACTGAGATGGCGGTACAGCTGGAGCATCCAACCAGGCGGTCCCCGGCGTGTTGGCGCGGGATCCAAGGTGGACGTCCCATGACCCTGCGATGCGAGCACCGCCGCCCGATCCTGCGAGCACTCGGCTACGACGGCACCAATCCCCACGAGGTCGCCGAATGGATCACCCGAGCATCAGCGGATCCGCAGATCCAGACCGACCTGACCCCAGCCGGCGTCGTCCACGTCCACGAGCAGATCGACGGCTCCACCCGCGAGACCCTTCTCCGCCTCGGTGATGTGGCGGTGCAGGCACCCACCAGCAGGTTCGGCTGGGATGCGGTCCCGGCGCGCAGCTTCCAGAGCAGCTTCACCGTGCTGCCCCGGGAGTGCCCCGTGTACGAGACGAACGACAACGCCGAGTAGGCCAGCGATGACCACCACGACCTGGAGTACGCGCAACAAGGCGCCCGAGCCTACGGCGGCCCGGGACGTCACCACTCCGGCTGTCTCCGGAGGTGCAGCCTCACCCTCCGGAGACAGCCGAGTGTCAACGCCCGCGCGGATCGATCAAGGACATGACGCACGGCCGCAACAGCCACTGAGGGAGGCGATCCGGCGGTCCGCGACATTCTCTGCCGATCTGCAGTTCCGCTACCAGCTCTGGCGGTCGTGGTCGGCCGACCTGCCCACGATGGCCGTCATCGGGCTGAACCCCTCAACCGCTGACGACCGGGCAGACGATCCCACGACACGTCGGATGATCGGGTTCGCCGCCGCAGCAGGATACGGACGGCTCGTCATGATCAACTTGTATGGGCTGCGATCGCCGGCGCCCAGCGTCCTGCGGCACGTGTCTGACCCGATCGGTCCGGAGAACGACCACTGGATCCGCAACGCGGTCCAACAGGCCGAGCGCGTCGTCGCCGCCTGGGGCACGCACGCCGAGCCCGCCCGAGCGGCAGCGGTGCTTCAGATGCTCGAGCATCACACCGTCTGGTGCCTGGGCCTGACCAAGGACCGTTGCCCGCGCCACCCGCTGTATGTGCCGGCGCGGACGCTGCTGCAGCCCTACGCCCGACCTCAACACGACTGGAGCTCGTGGCGCCGGATCATCGACCCCGGCGTGCAGGAGCCCCTGATCGAGCGCAGCTGCGACACCTGCAACTCCGACGAGGTGACCGTCGACGACAGCGTCGGTCCAACTCATGGCGCTGAGTGATCATGGTCAGCGCTCTCATCGCAGACAGCCACACCACCACCTCGGCCTGCTGCACAGCCTGCGACTGGACCAGCCCGAAGCAGCTACAGCTGGCGTTGTCTGTCCGCATCGTCGCCCGGCAACACGCCGAACAGACCACTCACACCGTGGCGATCCTGACCACCACGGTGGTCACGCTCAGCAGCGCCGACGCAGACAAGGCCAGTCCTGAGGTAAGCACGACAACCCGGGCCGCATCATGACCACCGCCATCGCGTCGCACCGCCTTGCCATGCGCCGATCACCGAGATCCGAGTCAGTCCGGCCGTCGTCGACGCGGGGACGCGCCGCAGTACCGCACAACGCAGGAGACCACCGCCCATGAGCTCACTCACTCCCCGTCCGCATCAGACCAAGGCGCTCGCGGATCTGATGGCCGCCTTCGCCGTCCATGACCGCGTAGTGCTCACGCAGCCTCCCGGCTGTGGCAAGACCCTGATAGCTCGGTGGCATGCCCAGGCGTCCGGGGCACAGCGTGTCCTCGTCCTGCTGCCCAGTCTGGCGCTGGTCGCGCAGACACTGCGAGAGTGGCGCCGGCTCCGCACCTGGAAGTTCGACGCCCTCGTCGTCTGCTCCGACCCCACGACCGCCGCCGGCGCAGCCGAGCGTGCAGACGATGCGGACGATCCTGGTGAGATGCCGGACTGGGAAGGGATCAAGGTTGCCGTTACCACCGACGTCTCGCTGACAGACCGCTTCCTCGCGCACGACACTGAGACGGCAGCGCGCATCGTGTTCGCGACCTACCACTCAGCCCCCGTGGTGGCGGCCGCTCAGTCCAGGTCGCGGATCGCGTTCGACCTCGTCATCTGCGATGAGGCCCACCGGCTGGCGGGGGATCCCAGCCCAGCCTTCCGCACCGTGCTCAACTCCCGACAGATCCTCGCCCGGCGCCGACTGTTCATGACCGCGACTCCGCGGCTGTGTGTCGGCGAGGACGTCATCTCCATGGACGACGTCCGGATCTTCGGTCCCCAGGCCACCAGCCTGAGTGTTGAGGAGGCAATCAGCTCCGGGCTGCTGTGCGACTACCAGGTGCTGGTCGTCGCAGGCGAGCCGGCCCAGCTCGACGATCCGCTCAGCACGGCGCCGGCAGCCATGATCAAAGCCGTCGACGCCGCCGGTCTGACCAAGGTGTTGTCGTTCCACAACCTGGTGGCCAAGTCGGCGCAGTTCGCGGCGCTGCTGCACGGCCAGGTAACACCGGGCGGTCGCACGATCGCCTGCCGGCACCTCGACGGGACGATGTCCACCGCCTACCGCTCGGCGGTGCTGGCCTGGTTGGCCGAGACCGGGCACGACGAAGTGCGCATCGTGTGCAACGCACGGCTGCTCGGCGAGGGCGTCGACGTGCCGGCCGTCGATGGCATCTTCTTTGCTGACCCGCGATCCTCCGTGGTGGATGCCGTCCAGGCCGTGGGCAGAGTCCTCCGGGTCGCACCAGGAAAGAAGCTAGGTACCGTCGTTGTCCCGGTTGCGGTCCCGGCCGACGCCGATGATGACACCGAACTGCTGTTGTCGCGCTACTCGGCGCTATGGACGGTCCTGAGAGCCCTCCGCGCCCAAGATCAGCGGCTCGGCCAAGAGATCGACGCCCTGGCCCACGACGACACCGAACTCGGACCTGACCACCCTCGCGGCCGCTGCACCAGACGAATCCAGTACCACCTGCCACCCGGACTGGTCGCGACCATCAAGGTTCGTCTGGTGCAACAAGTCGGCGACGCGTGGGAACGCTACTTCGCGGAGGTGGAGCGGTGGGCCTGGCTCAACGCCGGTCGTCGCCTGCCCCGTCTGACCCGGCACAACGAGCTGTCCATCGGGGAGTGGGCAGCCAAGCAACGCACAGCACATGGCGCCGGGATACTTCCGTCGGAGCGGTCGCGCCGGCTGGAGCAGCTGCCGGGGTGGTACTGGGACCGCTCCGACGCCGCCTGGGACGACAGCTTTGCCATCGTGGCGGCCTTCGCGGCAGCCCAGGGCAGCGTCGCTGACAACCCCACCGAGCCGTCGGTGTTCGTCGGCCTGAGGGCGGCTCTTCCACAACGGGAACGGTTGGGGGTCTGGATAGCCGCGCAACGGCAAGCCCGCCGCGCAGGCGTGCTCGACCCTGCCCGTGTCGCCCTCCTCGAGCAGCTGCCCGGATGGTCCTGGACGCCCGTCGACGTCGACGACCTCCGCCATGTCGACGCCCTGCGACAGTTCTGCGAGTTCGAACATCACGCCGACGTCCCCACCGAGCACCTCGAAGACGGACTGCAGCTGGGACGGTGGGTCTGGGACGTGCGGCGCCGCAAGCTGACCGGTCACCTTCACCCGGCCCTGGAGGATGAGATCTGGGCTGCCACCCCGTCGCGGTGGCGCAGCGGAGCCGGCCGACGGTGGAACTGGCAGAAGCCGGAAACCCAGTGGCGGCTGGCGTTCACGGCGCTGCGTCGCTACACCGACCGAGAGGGCATCGCCGCGCCACCGAACAAGCAACGTGAGCAGCTGCCCGACATCACCATCCGACTGGGTCAGTGGGTAGCGCTGCAGCGACACCTGCACCGCAACGGAGAACTCGACGACCAGCGGCGCGCCGCACTGCAACGTCTACCCGGATGGACCTGGGACGGCGATGTCGGAGGCACGAAGGCCTTCACCGAACCCATCGACCTACCAGCCGGACTTGACCATGGCAGCGCCGGAGCGATCGCCCGTGGCTGCGGCTGCGCAACCTGCGTCACCACCCGGCGAACCAAGGAGAACGCCTGGCGTGCCGAACGTCGGGCCGAACAGATGACCGCCGGCGTGTCCGCCACGCAGGCCCGGCTTCACCTGCAGCACCTCGAGACTCGCCTCTCCGCCGCCTTGGAGGACGGCGGCAACCTGCATCGCCGCGGAGCAGGCCGCGGTCTCATCGCCGCCACCTCGGGGGTGCCACTGGGCGTGATCAGGCAGGTCTCCGACGGGACGCGCACGGGGATCGATCCAGCCCATGCGACACGTCTGCTGGCCACGACAGTCACCATGTGCCTGTCGAACCTCACGCTGGGATCTCGCGGCCGGAAAATCCAGACGGCCAGCCAGAAGATCTCCGCCGCACCCACCTGGACTCTGGTCAACGACCTGCAGCAACGAGGATTCACCCTCCGCTGGATCGGCCGCGAGCTCGGCTACCAGAACTCGCTCCAACTCGGTGGGGAGCAGGTGACCCGCCGCCTCGCCGACCAGATCGCCCGCCTCCACGCCCAGGTCGGTGACCTCGTCGCGACCGCTCGTGAGGTGCCGCCGCTCGCGCAGCTGCGGCGCCGCCCCGACAAGGCCGCCTGATGCATCAGGGCAGCGGTCTCCCCAGCTCACCGTGGTGTCAGCGCTGGCGATCAGGCTCGACCACCTGGCGACACATCACCGAACCCGTGGCCTTCACACCCGACCGCTACCGCGTCGCCCACCTCGACGAGGCAGCAGCACGCACCTTCATCGGTCAGAACCACTACCTGAGAAGCTTCCCGGCCGCCCTCCACCGCTTCGGCATGTGGGACCGCAGCACCAGCCACCTGGTCGGCGTCGCGGTGTACAGCGCACCGGTCCACAGCGGCGTGCTGCAGCTGGCGTTTCCGCAGCTCGAGCCGTACAAGCAGTCCGCTGAGCTCGGAAGATTCGTCCTCCTCGACGAGATCCCGGCCAACGCCGAATCGTGGATGCTGGCGCGCACCTTCCGGGCGCTCCGTGACCACGGTGTCCGGGGTGTCGTGTCCTTCGCGGACCCGATGCCTCGTCGCAGCGCTGCTGGCATCGTGGTGGCCGGCCATGTCGGAACCATCTATCAGGCCAGCGGAGCGCTCTACACCGGCCGAGGCACCCCCCGCACCTTGATCATGCTTCCCGACGGATCGATCTTGAATGCCCGCTCTGCGCAGAAAGTCCGGCGGCAAGAGCAGGGCCACAGCTACGTCGAACAGCAACTCATCCATCACGGCGCCGCACCGCGCAAACCATCGGAGGACGGCCGTCAGTGGCTGCACACAGCCCTCAACGAGATCGGAGCCAGACGGGTCCGTCACCACGGCCCGCACCGATACCTCTTCCCTCTCGGAGCAACCCGCCGAGACCGCGACCATGTGCTGACCGGCTACTCCTCAGCCAGCTACCCGAAGACGCCGGACCCCGAACCGGACTGGAGCCTGACATGACCGTCCGTCGAGTTGCCCTCTCCCGCGTGGCCGGCTTCCGGCTGCCACCCGACACCGTCTCTGTCGCGCACCCCACGCCCTGGGCCAATCCCTACCGGCCAGCGGCCCGCACCCCGGAAGCCAACGCGGCCGCCGTACGGCACTTCATCGACTATCTGGCACGCAACCCCGAGCTGGTGAACCGAGGTCGACAGACGCTGCACGGGCTGAACCTTGCGTGCTGGTGCCGGCCAACCCTGGCCTGTCATGCCGACGTCTGGCTGCTGCTCGTCGGACCGCTGCGAGACGTTCCACCCAGCGCCGCCCTCGAGGCAATCAACGTCTCTCACGGTGGTGTGCGGGGACACCAAGGGGAGGCGAGCTGATCGTGGCCAAGTCGCAAATCGAGTGGACAGAGGCGACCTGGAATCCGGTGACCGGATGTGACCGCGTCTCCGCCGGTTGTGATCACTGCTACGCGTTGACCCTGGCCAAACGCCTCAAGGCAATGGGAGCTGCGAAGTACCAGACGGACGGCGATCCGCGGACCTCGGGCCCAGGCTTCGGGCTGACCCTTCATCCCCAGACACTGACCGAGCCGTACAGGTGGCGCGGCCGCCAGATCGTGTTCGTCAACTCGATGAGCGACCTGTTCCATGCTCGAGTGCCACTGTCGTTCGTCCGTGACGTCTTCGCCGTCATCGCCGACACCCCGCAACACACCTATCAGGTACTGACGAAACGCTCGCTGCGGCTGCGGCGCGCCGCCGACCAGCTGGACTGGCCAGCGAACCTATGGATGGGAGTCTCCGTGGAGAACACCGCGGCGATGGACCGTGTCAGCCATCTCCGAGAGGTGCCCGCCGCTGTGCGGTTCTTGAGCTGTGAACCACTGCTGGGCCCCCTGACTGGGCTCAACCTTGCCGGCATCCACTGGGTCATCGCCGGAGGAGAGTCTGGTCCCCGGTACCGGCCAATGGATGTGTCGTGGGTGCGAGACGTGCGCGATCAGTGCACAGCGGACCGAGTGCCGTTCTTCTTCAAACAGTGGAGCGGTCCCAGACCAAAGACGCTGGGGCGCGTCCTGGACGGTCGACAATGGAACCAGATGCCCGAGACGGCTGATCATGAACCGGCGCAGCCTGTGCCGAGCGTGTCGACGAAAGTGCGGTGACACATCCCATGTCTGTGTTCCCTCCCGGCCATGCCCTGACCCTGACCGGGCTCGCCGACGATGACTATCAGGGCTACCACGTGCTCCAACGCGCCCTGGCCGAGTTCGCCGATCGACATCAAGAACGCTCAGCTCGAGGACGCCGGCCGATGGCCGAGACCGCTGCCGAGCTCCTGCAGCAGGTCAACCAACAACAGCCTGTCGCACGGACACAGAGGGGACAGGCTCTCCTTCTGGGGCCCTAGCCGACGGTGGCAACGCCGACTGGACACCCGTCGATGATGCCGCGGCAGGCCTCGCCCCGGTCCTCCGGATTGTCGGGCCGCCACGATCGGGGAAGACCACCCTTGCAGCGAAGGTCGCAGCCCAGGCCGACAACAGCTTCCTCGCCGGCGATGATCCGAGCCTCTATCTGGCCGCATCCGCCACCGTTCAGCGGCTCACCGCGCAGCAGCTGCTCGAAGGGCCACCGCGAGACTGCGAGCTGCTCATCGTCGACAGCCAGCGACCTGCCGTCCAACGGTGGGGAAGTCGGATGGCCCGCGAAGCACGAGACGTCTGGAATCGCCGTCGTCCTGGTCGACATCCCTCGGGACACCCACGGCGTCACCAGCGAAGGCGTCTGCGCCAGCCTACTGCTGCCAGGACTCGGAACAGTCGAAGTTCCCCGTGCCCCTGCGGTCAGCTTCACCCCACTCAGCCTCTGAGCTGCGCCACGGTCTTGTCGAGCACTCCTTCGATTTCGGTGATCACACCCGCCATCCGGCCTCTACAGCGCGGCCGACGGTGCCCTCTTGGCCGCGAAGGATCGTCAGAGTGTCGCCGGCAACTGCCGTCAGGTACCCGATCTCAGCGTTGTCGCGGTCAGGCTGCGTCTCCGGTGGACAGAGCGTGACCGGCATGTTGGGCTCGAGACCTGGCCGTCACCCAGGTAGAGGATGAACGTCTCACCTGAGCCGGTGTGGGCGGCGTGAGGATGGTGCCAGAGGCCAAATTCGGGTGAGCGTCGAACATATTCTATTCTCATTTAACCACACATTGGGTGATCTTGGAGCCCTATCATCAGCGGAGCGGCCGGGCGGGCGGAGCAGTTACTTAGGAACACTCAGCGATCGGAGTGAAAATGAGTGAATTGGGCCAGCCTGACGAGACTGCTGCAGCGCGCCAGCGAAAGCCTACAAAGGATGAGATTGCTTTCCAGCGCGAAAGGATACTCCTGGCGGAGCAGGCGGCGTCGAACTTTCAGACGCAATTGGAGACATCTCAGACAGGGTCGGAAGACCGCACTTCTCACGGCGGCCATCGCCGTCGCTGCCGGAGTGCTCACTAGTCTCTTCGCACTAATCAACGGCCACTTTGAGGGTAACCGTGACCGTGACAGCTATCTGTATGAGCAACGAAAGACGGTGTATCTCGCGTACGTGGATGCTGGCAGCGAACTCGAAACCAAGTTGAGATTCTATATGGTCGACTTCGACTTAAAGTTCGATAAATCCAGCAAGCTGAATGAAGCTGAAGCTATATCTGAGACCAATAAGTTCGTAGCGTTCGCCGCCCCCTTGTACATAGAGCTGGAAAAGGCCGAGGGCGCACAGCGTCTTGTCGCGCCTCCGGAACTGCGAGAAGAGGCAAAGAAGTGTTCAAAGGTCGTTGGGGGCTACATCTTCAAAATATATTGATGCGATCGATGGATATAGGAGTGGGTACAAAATAGGTTCCGCGAAGGCAGGGACCAAGATGGACGAAATCGATGACGATCCCGACAAGAGCTGCAAGAATTTTGAGGAAGCCGCTCGGAAGGATTTGGGCCTCAACTCGTGCCCCTCACAACAGCGTAGTCGCTCTTCGGAAAACGAAGAGCACCATCTCTGCATGCCTCCTTTCACTCGACGTTGTGACGTCCCCTGTTTGCTTGCTGGCTCCTCGTTCTTGGCCTTCGCAGAGCCCGCCTCCGCCGGTGTGGCTGCTCGCTTCTTGGCTCTCTTCGTTCCTTCTTGCTGTGCTCCAACAGCTTCTGGAGCCTCTGACGCAGCCCTTCGACTGCAATCCTCGTCCTGGCCTTGACGGCTTCGGCTTCCTAGAGCGACCAGCTCAACCATCCTCTTACCCGAGTGTAGAGCCGACTATCGGTCGATCGACTGACACCGTAGCCGGCGGCATGGGGTGCCGGGAGTTCGGTTCGAGGGGTCGTTTCTGTCGGAGCGGCGTGCCAGATTGGAGTCACCAACCCGTGCGGGCTGACCACCCGCAGCACTCCGACAGGAGAACCGATCAACATGAGTGACCTGACGACAACCGTGACGGTGATCGACGCCTGCGGGCGGGCGAGCGTGCCGGTCCTGCTGATCTCCGACCCCGGCATGGGCAAGTCGAGCCTGGTCCGTGGACTGGCCGCGGCGGAAGGGGTGCCGTGCGAGACGGTGCTCGGCTCGATCCGGGAGCCAGCCGACGTGGCAGGGCTGCCGGTCGTCACCGACAGCGGGGTGATCTTGTCGCCGCCCGCCTGGGCGGAACGTCTTGTCGCCGCCCGTGCCGGCTACCTGTTTCTGGACGAGCTGACGACCTGCCCCCCGGCGACCCAGGCGGCGATGCTGGCCGTCGCGCTGGATCGAGTGGTCGGTGATCTTGCCCTGCCCGCCGGTGTGCGAGTGGTGGCCGGGGCGAACCCGCCAGACCGGGCCGCCGACGGCTGGGAACTCAGCCCGCCCCTGGCGAACAGGTTCTGCCACGTCGCCTTCGCGCCGACCGCCGACGAGTGGCTGGACGGCATGACGGTCGGATGGTCTGCGCCGCCCGCATCACGCGCGGTCACCCCGGACCCGGCCCGGATCGAAGGGGCGAAAGCGTTGGTGACCGGGCTTCATCCGACGCAAGCCCGAGCATCTGCACACCTTCCCGACCACCGCTGAGGCCACCGGCCAGGCGTGGCCGTCACGTCGGACCTGGGCGATGCTCGCCGCTGCCCTGGCCCATGTTCGTGACGACGATGCTGCTGCCCGACAGGGGATCGTGTTCGGGCTGGTGGGGGAAGGAGTCGGCGTGGAGTTCCTGACCTGGTGCCAGGAGGCTGACCTTCCCGATCCTCTGTCGGTGATCGACGATCCCGAGATCGTGAACTGGCGAGACCGACCTGACCGGGTGTGGGCGATCTTGTCGGCGGTCGTCGGCTGGGCGGCCAACGTGGGCACCGTGGAGGCGTGGCGGCAGGCGTGGGGACCATTGCTGGCCGCCGCCGAAGCGGGCGCGCCGGACGTGTCTGCTGCTGCTGCCCGACCCTTGGCGCACTGCCGCCCAGCCAACGCAAAGGTGCCAGCCGCCGTGCGGGTCAAGTTCGCCCCCGTGCTGACCGCTGCCGGACTGCCCGTGGTCGGCGGTGCAGCATGACGGTGGCGGTGCGGCCGCTGACCTAGCCGAGCACGATGCCTTCCGGCTGGGCCGGTTGGTCGCCGCCGAGAACGTCCCGTACTTCATGCACGCCCTGTTCGCCGCCGCCCCGGTCGCCGCTCCGGGGCTCGGCACGTTCGCCGTGGACGCCTACTGGCGGCTCTACCTCGACCCCGACCTGCTGATCGGCCCGGACCGGTGGGACAGCACCACGATCGGGGCGGTGCTGGCCCACGAGGTCGGCCACCTGCTGCGCGACCACGCCGCCCGTGCCGACGCCCTGCCAGCCCCCGTGCACCAGCTGGCGTGGAACCTGGCCGGGGACGCAGAGATCAACGACGACCTGGTCGAAGCCGGTGTGCCGCTACCCGACGGGGTGGTCACCCCGAGCGTTCTCGGCTGCCCTGAGGGTGACCTCGCGGAGACCTACTACGAGCACCTGACCCGTCACCAGACGCACCTGCCGCGACGACGGCTCGGGCGGCTGCGGCTCCGGGTCGGGCTCCCCGCCGGTGCCGGGAGAACTGCCCGCCGGCGTGGCGCTGGGGGACGGCAGCGCCGGCCCCGATGGACTCCGCCGAGGCCGATCTGGTGCGCCGCCGGGTGGCGCGGGAGGTTCAAGCTGCAGAAGCGCGCAAGGGCCGGGGCTCGGTCCCAGCCGGACTGAGTCGTTGGGCATCCGGCGTCCTCGCCGCGCCCACGGTGCCGTGGGATCGTGTGCTCCGCGCCGCCGTCCGCCGCGCCGTGGCCAACCGGGCCGGACGCGTGGACTACACCTACAGCCGCCCCTCCCGCCGCCGACTCCCCAGGATCATCAAGCCCGCCATGCGTGCCCCAGCGGTGATCGTCTCCATCGTCGTGGACACGTCCGGCTCGATGGGCCAGGCCGACCTTGACGCCGCCCTCAGCGAAGTCACCGGAGTGCTCCGGTCCAGCGGAGTTGCCCGTGAGCATGTCCGCCTGCTGTCCTGCGACGCTGCTGCGACCACTTCCCGCCGTATCCGGTCCGTCGCCTCGTTCCGACTCACGGGGGGAGGCGGCACCGATATGCGGGTCGGGATCGCCGCCGCCGAGGACGCCACCCCCAGCCCCGCACGTGGTCATCGTGCTCACCGACGGCGACACTCCCTGGCCCGACCAACCGACCCGCGCCCGCCTGATCTGCGCGGTGATCAACGACCGGCCACCCACCCGCACGCCACCGTGGGCCAGCACCGTCCACATCACACCCAGCCACGCCGACTGACGACACACAACCCCAATGCGGCAAACCGAAACTGTCAGAGCCAACATCTACGATGAAGATCACCAAACCACCGGGCGACTGACCACCGCCCAAACCCAAGGGACCACCCATGGATACCAAGATCACCACTGCGCTGAGGGCGTACGCGTCCCGGCTGCTGATCGGCACCGGCCTCACCCCCGACACCGCGCACCGCGCCGCCTCCGGCACCGATTCCGTCCCGACCGATCCGATCACCGTCGCGCTCCGGGACGGCTGGACCAGCGCCGGGGGACAGCGATGACCGCCGAGTGGTACGACCTCGGTCAACGGTTCCGCGCCGCCACCGAGAACCACGCCCTGCCGCGCCTACGCCACGCACCCATCGTCGCCGTACCGCACCCGGTCGCCGTCCGCGCCCACCGCCGCCGCGACCAGATCACCGTCACCGCCACCATCACCGGCCAGGCACCGGCCACCGCCACGGGCAGCGCGGCCCTCGACCTGCTCGGCACCCTGGGCGTCACCCTCGCCGCACCCCAGGCGGCGACCCTGGTCACCGACGACCCCGACGACCCTCACGTTGCTGCACCAGCTCGCCCTCACCGCCGAGCCCGGCACCGACCACGACACCGTGGCCGCCCACATCGCCTGGTGGCGAGACCGCAGCGACTTCCCAGCCGGTCGCGCCGTCGTGCACACCACCACCCACTGCCGCCAACGCTGGATCACCGGCACCGCCCCGGACGCCGAGAACGACCCCGCCACCTGGCGACGGTGGCTCGGCATGACCGACGACAGCACCCACGGCCTGCTGGACCTCCACACCCGCCTGACAGCCGGAACAGCGCTGGACTACCTCGACACCCTGGCCGAAACCGACGAGTGGTTCTACAGCACCGCTCAGAGCCACCACAACGACGGCAGGGACTGGCGGCGACCCGACAGCACCTACCGGGCAGCCCTCGGCCTACGGGAGCGCTGCGACGCCGCCGACCTGTACGCCGCCGCCCTACTCACCGACCCGCTACACCGCCGCCGTGCCGTACACACCGGCGAAGTCGTCCTCGGCACCGCCCATCCCCTGCAAGGCCGCCTCCGCAGCGTGGAGGTGACCTGCGCGCGGATGGACGCCCGACTGCGACCCGGAGCCGACGTGACCGGCTGGGCCGGTGGCCCAGGCATCAGCGGCCAACGGTTCTCCGGCACCGTCACCACCGCCAGCCGTGCGCAGCGGCAGCCTGATCCTCACCCTCATCGGCGTCACCGGACAGACGCCCGACGACACCCAGCCGGTGACCCTGCTCCCCACCCCACCATCCGTGTTCCGGCTCCGGGCCGGTCGCCGTCGATACCGCGACCTCTACCAAACCCGCCGCTCCTGGCTCACCACAGGGCGAACACCAACTCCCACCCGCCGCACCGTCCCCCTCGACGTCCTCATCGCCGGAGCCGAGCCGGACTAGCCAACAGACGCCCGACTGTCAGTGCCCTCACCTACGATCAAGATCACCAACCACACGGGCGGACCGACCATCCCCCAGCCAGCAAGGACGAACCATGAGAACGATCCCGCGTCCCACCCAACCCGACACACCAGCCCCAAGATCGGTTGACCTGGCTGACGCCGCCCCGGCAGCCCCGGAGCCACGGACAGCCCACCCTGCCGCCGCGATCATGGACGACCCCGCCACAGCCGGGGTGCTCCACTCCGCCTGGTCCGGCGACCCAGCCACCGTCGTTCCGTCCCCGCCTGGCGCGGGCAAGACCCGGCTCGTCGCGCTGCTCTCGGTGATGCTCGCCACCCGCGCCCGGCTGCTCGTCGGCGTCGCCGCCCAGACCCGCGACCAGGCCGCCGAGATCGCCCGCCGCATCGGCAACCTCGACTGCCCGGCCCGTCTCGCGTGGCCGAAGGGCCAACCCGCCCCCGACCTCTCCGCAGGCAAAGCTCAGATCGCCCGAGGCTCCGCCGTCCGGTTCCCCAGCACCGGTGGGGGAGTGATCATCGCCACCACAGCCAAGTGGCTGTACTCCGACCCCAGCACCCTGGCCTGCGACATTCTGATCGTGGACGAGGCGTGGCAGGCCACCTACGCCGACCTCGGCGCACTCGGCGCATTCGCACCCCAGATCGTCTGCGTGGGCGACCCCGGCCAGATCGCCCCAGTGGTCACCGGCCAGACGCGCCGCTGGGCCGACTCACCCACCGGCCCTCACCTGCCCGCCCCCATCGCCTTGCTGGCCGCGCACCGCGAATCTGTCTCCGTGGTCACCCTCCGACACACCTGGCGGCTCGGCCCGACCACCACCGCGCTGCTGCAACCCGCTTTCTACCCCGACCTGCCGTTCACCAGCCGCCGCCCACCCGAACACCTGACCGACGGCCACGGTGGCGTCCTGCCAGAGATCACCACGCAGACGGTCGCCGCCAACGCCGGACCCGCCGACCCCACCCTGATCCACGCCTGCGCCGACGCGGCCCGCACCCTGCTGACCGGCGCGCTCACCACCAATGACGGCACCCGCGACCTCACCGACCGTGACCTCGCCGTCGTCACCAGCCACGTCACCCAGGCCGCCGCGATCCGCGCCCTGCTGGCCGACCTCCCACACGTCCTCGTCGGCACCGCCAACCAACTCCAAGGCATGGAACGACCCGCCGCCGTCGTCCTCCATCCCCTCGCCGGATACCGCGACCCCAGCACCTTCGCCACCGACCCCGGCCGCGCCTGCGTCATGCTGTCCCGGCACCGCGCCCACCTGCACGTCGTCACCGACACCGCCACGCCCGCCGTGCTCCGCGCCGCTGACCCCGACCCCGCCACCACCGCCCATCGCGCCCTGCTCGACGCGCTCGCTCGGGCATGACTCAAGCGACGCCGCCGTAGCCGGCGGCATGGGGTGCCGGTTACGGCGGGACTGCGCCTGAGACGACCGCTCCTCATTGAGCCTCCTGCGGCGGGCGCCCAAACGACGAATCAGAAACTTGTAGAGCCGTTCGGTCGCGTCGCCTCTCATCGAGACGTCCTTCACTTGCAGGTCTGCCACTCAGTGGAGACGCTCCTCGAGTGAGGAGTACTCCGTCAGGCGATCCCCGGGTGCGGCCTGCCAGTCGTTGCTCCAGTACGACTCAGGTGGCACGCCGGAGATGCGGAAGGGGCGGCCGCGATCATCGATGCGCTCGATGAATTCCGCTCCACCGGAGCGGTACTTGACCTCCAGTACGAACTCATAGTTCTGGTCGCACGCCTCCACGTCCACCATCACGCGCGCTGGGTCGGTGTCTGAGACCGTGAACGAGGACCCGAGGGGTGTGTTCCGCAGCTGCGCGTCTGCGTCCTCGCCGGCGACTCCTACGACGCCCTGATCCACCATCGCTGCGGATCCACCATGCAGAGAGAGGTCGAACACCCTCTCTTTGATGTCGCCGCACCCATGGCCGGAGTCGTAGATCATCTGCTTGGGCCGCTCGTCCCACTGCCGGACCACTGCCGCTCGGATTTCCTCAATGACGAGGGTTTGATCTGGCACGTCCGAGACGATCAAGAGCGTGATCCTGGACCGCTCCCACGGCATCGCCGCGTCAAGGCTCCAGAGGAGGTCTTGAGTCACAGCCGGCACCGATGGATGCGACTGAACGTCTGGATCGTCCGGCATCACGGCCATCGGCGTGGCGGTGCATTCCGACCACGGGTAGAGGTGTTGACGTGCATGGGTCCGCCGCCCAGTGCTGATTCGGCGCTGCTCCAGATCCGCAGGAGGTAGCGGTCGCCAAGGAACCCCAGCACAATTCCGAGTACGAGTGTGAGCGTGCCGAGTGCGAAGGTCCGGAGCCGATCCCCGCCGCCCCCACCCCGAGTCTCGGAGTTGCGGGGTCGGTTCGGCTGGATGGCATGCGACATCAGCGCCATCCTCCTCTCTGTTTTCGTCTTCAGATGCCAGGTAGCGCGACTCAGATACATCTGTGGCCGCGAGGATGATACGAGAGGTCGAGCGAGATTCGTCGATGCTGCGCGAGGGCGACTTGAAGCCATTGTGGGCGCCTCTGAGCGCCGCGAGAGCGACTAGTAGTCCTCTTCGGCCGGCACCTGTCACGGCGCCGAGGTGCCGAGCACCTTCATAGGTGTGAGCGCATCCACTGACGTCTCGACTGTGCACGCCACAGCGGAAGGCGTGAATCGCTGTCTGTCATGCGGCCAGTTCGCCGGCGAGGGCCATACCTGCCCGGTCCATCAGCGAGTCTTCGGTGCAGCGCAGGACATCTACGCGGGCTCTGTCAGCGACAGCCAGCACCGACGTGCGGCGCGCCCAGCGAGACGCCAGCGCCGAGCTCGGCGCGCTCGGATCGACACCGTGCAGCCAGGAAGCCTCAGAGGCCGCGCTGTGGCAGCTGGAGACCACCGCGGGGCATCTCAGCAGCACCGGGCAGCTGGAACCTGCGAGAGCCCGGGATGTTCAGCAGCGCCTGGACCAGGCGTGGTCCTCCATCAGAGCCGGCGAGACGCTGGCGGCCCAGGACCTCGCAGCTCTCCGGCGACTCGACGAACTGCACGGACCCAGCCTCACGAGGACGCAGCAGCTCGCGCACGCCGAACAGCAGCTGACCGCCGCGAAGGTTGATGTCGGCCTGGCCGCGATTCGTCACCGCCGCGGAGGCGACCCGATGGAGCATGCGCAGGCACTGGCCCGCCGCGACGAGGCCAGCCGGGCCGTGCTGCGGGCCCAGGCACACCTCGGAGAATCTGATGACGCCAGCCGATGCCCCGACTGCGGACAGTTCGCCGGCGATGACCATCAGTGCCCACTCCCGCCAGGGCTTCCCGAGGGCGACTACGGCGGACTGAAGGGCGACGCCAGGACCAAGGAGATGGTCGACGACCTCCAGTCCGCCGTCGCCGCGATCGTGCAGTCCGGGCAGCTGCAGCGCTGGATGGACGCCATGGCCAGCAATGGCCTCAATCGCTGGTCGATGCGTAATCGGCTACTGGCCATCATCCAGCTCGCTCAGCGCCGCGAGAGCCTCGATGACGTCCATCTGATGGGGTTCCGACAGTGGGAGAAGTACAAACGACGAGTCCGCAAGGGCGAGAAGGCCATCTGGATCCTCGCCCCGGTGACCAGGAAGATCCGCGACACCGACGACGCCGGCACTGTCACCGAGAAGACCATCGTCAGCGGCTTCAAGTCCGTCCCGGTGTTCAACATCAGCCAGACCGACGGCGACCCGCTCCCAGACCTCCCCCTGGCACCACCCGCCGGCGAAGCGTCACCCGGGACACTCGAGGGACTACGCAACCGGGTAGCGAAGGCCGGCTTCGCCTACGAGGAAACCGTCATCCCCGACTGCCAGCCACAGACCGGCCGCGGCACCCTCGGGTACACCAGCCCCACCGATCACCGCATCGTCGTCGACGAACGACTCAGCCCCGCCCAGAAGGCATCAACCGTTGCCCACGAGCTGGGCCACGTGCACTGCGGACACGTCGACGCCGACTACAGCGAGTACCAACGCCACCGGGGTCAGATGGAGACCGAGGCCGAGATGACGGCTTACATGGTCAACCGCTCCCGCGGCATGAGCCGTGACGCCGCCCACTCGTTCTCGCCCGGCTACATCGCCTCCTGGTCACAAGGCAACCCGAAAGTCATCACCGACGCGATGGACCGCTCGGTCAAGGCGTACAACAAGATCATGGACGGAGACTGGCCGTAGACCAGGGCTCGCCGGCTGCATCATCTAGCGAAAGGAACCCGAACAATGGCAGGACGCACCTATGTCGCCGAGGTCACCGACCCGGTCACTCAAGAAACGATCGTGCTCGAGGCGCCGACCGAGTCGGAGCTCGATCGAAAGCTCGACGAGCTGCTCCCCGACGAGGATGATCCCTTCTCCGAGGACGACGACCGCGTGAACGCGTGACCAGTCGTTCCAGCACTCAGACTGTCAGTGCTCGATGACACCATGTGGGTAGTTCGCCGGAGGGAGATTCCAAGCGTGCACAGGGTTATCGCCAGACTGACGCGCCGCGCTCGAGTTGCCAGGATCAGGTTCTGGGCCCGAGCCAGGCTTCGCCGCAACGACGCAGTGATCCTCGACACCGAAACCACTGATCTGGACGGCGACGTGATCCAGCTCAGCGTGATCGATCTCCGCGGCACCGTTCTGTTGAGCACCCTCGTCCGTCCAACGTCACCGATCAGCGACACCGCCATCCTGGTCCACGGCATCACCGACACCGACGTCGCAGACGCACCCTCGATGAGGGAGGTCGCCCACCAGCTGCACGCAGTCATCGGAGACAAGTGGCTTCTCGCCTACAACGCACCCTTCGACCGCGAGGCGCTGCTACGCGGCCTGGACCTGGCACAGATCGCTCCCGGCCGGCTCGCAGGGTCGAAGCACTGGCGGTGCCTGATGCGGCTGCGCGCCGCAACCGAGGATGGGCGTTGGACCAAGCTAGGCGGCCCCCACCACGCTCTGGGGGACTGCATCGCAGCGCTCCAGGTCCTCGCACAGCTGGCTGGCCAGTCCGATGCCGACCGCGGCCGACAGCCGCAAGGCCACTACCTCGGCCGCACCCTGCCGACGTGAGGTAGCTGCTCGACCGGCTCTGGCGCTATTAGCACACCTGTTCTATCGTGGTGTCACCCCGCGACACCGCGGCCGAACAGTTCTGATCGGATGCTGGCCGCCGCCCTTGCGGGTGAGTTCGCAGCCTCGCCGCCGTCGACGCTGGTTCGAACACGGAGGCTCAGGAAGCGACCGAGAAGCTGGCCGCCGGCAGATATGACCTGATCGCTCAAGAGGCCGGTTCGGGTGGTGAAGTTCGCGCTGGCTAGGGGTTTGATCTGCGGGTTGTGCACTAATTGGGGCTTTAGCCTGTCCGCGTGGCGTACGTGCGGACGGTGAAGACCGCCAGTGGTGCGGTTGCGGTCCCAATCGCGCACTCCAACCGGCATGGGTCACGCGACATCGAGCACATCAGCCCGAATCGGAGAAAGTGGCACAAGTCAGGGCAAACAAGGCGTCCGCCCCCAAACAGGGGACGGACGCCTCAGCCGGCTCTTGATAACGGTTCACTCACATATCAGAAGGGCTGGACGGGCGACGTCCACCAGTTGGAGCAGTGGTCGCTGGTTTCCCAAAAATGCTTCTGGGTCCGCAAACCCTGACCTTCATCTTCACAGCATCGGTTTTCCGCTTACCCAGCGCGCCTGTGAGCCCACCCGCCATGTTGTTCGGATCCGCGTTGATGTGCAGGTTACGTCGCGAGGTGTTCTCTGCTGTCCGGCGGAGCTCAATCGTTCCGGAGTCCCACGTTCTCGCCGAAGTCCCAAGGTACGTCCATGTGGTACCACATCTGCACCTGGAGCTGGGCGTTGCGCCCGTCACCATGATCAGTGTCGTTCAGGTAGGCGGTGATCTTGTACCGCTGACCATCCATCTTGTAGTAGAACCGCGCGTACGCGCCGTCTGTGCGAAGTGTGTGCGTCTCCCGCGCTTCGGCCGGGTTTGCGATGCCGGCTGCAGCGATGAGAGCGAGCAGTCCTGCCCCGATCCGCGAGATGCGCCGCGACCCTTCCGATCGGGCACGCCGGTGCCCTTTTGAGGTACCATCATTGCAGTCACTCCTTTCCATCCCAGGAATCGTTTGGCGCTCAGGGTCCCGTCCCCGCTGCAATCGGTACGGGACCCTGCTCTGCTGTTTGAGCCGATATGCGCCGTGTGAATCAAGCATGCGCGCTGCTAAGCAGAGATCGATGGCGGAGTACGTTGTGAACGTAGTCCGCAGCGTAGCACTCCGCAACTTGGCCGTAACACAGGAGCACGGGTGAACACAGTCTGTCGGCTCGTCCCGTGCGCGGTCACGGCAGTTGAGCTTCGATAATCCCCGTCGCCATCGGCCGTGGCGAGGATCACGCTTGGCGACCGTTGTCGCGCGAAGTTGCGCAGGTTCTGAGACACCGGATGACTATCCCGTTGCTCGAGACGCTTGGTGAGAGTGAGGGGCAGTTGTCTCAGCGCGAGGGCTCGGTCAGCGGATTAGGCCGCACAATCCGTCCAGTATTGCAGGCAATTTGAGCGAGCTTGTCGAAGCTAACCTCGTATCGGTGACCAAGACCACTGGAGGTCGAAATCTACGAGGCGAGCTGCTGCTGCGGTCTATCATGTCCTAAACGCCGCCAGTTTGGTGCTCCAGCACCTTCCTCACCCCACTGGAGCAGGTCATCCCGGCCCCGTCCAAAAGCAAGATGTGTTTGGCTGCCTCGCCAGCCCGCTGGAGTGCTCACATTGGTGCTGGACTTGCTTTATCCAGATATCCGAAAAGTACTTTATGAATTAGACTGGGATGCCGATGGGGGTTGAGGGGATCTTAGAAGCATGGGTACCACATGAAGTGCAGATCTATCCATGACAGATCTGCTAGAAGGGGCGGGGCTTGTTTATGATGTCGGCGCTGGGCGCCCGGCTCGCGAAAGCCTGGCGAGATTCCAGTAAGTTGAATCCGTTGGTCAGATATGCGCGGCTGGCGTCGTCCGGAATCGCGCCAACACTTCACTTGCCACTAGACGAGACTCATGTGGCGTAGTCGGAATCTTGCGGTCTTCGTCAACAGCCAGTGATGAATCACCGGATCCACGCGAATGCCGCGCATCGCGGGTTTTATCATCAGTCAACGCCGGCCGGCGCCAGCCCGTCGAGTTGCTGGCGGCTGGGCTCCTCGCAGTCTCCGGCCCGCTCGACCTCTCCCTCGTACAGCATCGGGTTCGCGATGGCCAACCACGAGGATCGGCCCAGATGCACCGAGCCCGGCGGTCCAGGCGGCACATCGGCGGATAGCACTAACCGCGGGTGTTGGCCCCGTCCGACCAGCCACCTGCCACGCAGGGGATCCGTCTCTCTGTGCTGAGGTGATTCCTGCTCCCAGCGGCCACGGCCGTGGACTTATCGCGAACTGTTGATGTGTTCGGTGTGGCGTCTAGCCGGGCACTCACTTCCGCGTGAGGACTTCTTGAACGGCACAAGTGCACGAAGGTCGTAGCTAATTGCGGTTTTGTTCTTGCGGTAGCTGGGGCGGTCTACGGGCACCGTGGAGTCTCTGCTTGGCCCTGTGGCGAGCCGAACGACAGGTGCACCTTCGGCGCGGGACCACCAGCGTCCGTCGGCGTCTTGGAATACCAAGGTGACCTTGCCTGACTCGAACCATTTCTGGTCGATCACGAAGTGGGCGCTCTGACAACCATGGACGTTGACGATGCGAATGACTGCTTGCGCTGTTCTTGACCTCCAGTTGCGCCTTGGTGATTCGGTTGTCGGTCGATGTTCCGAACAGTGAGTTGGCGATCATGATCATCGCTAGACACCTTGCGGGTCGAGATGACCACTAGATCGGCGTAACGTCGATGCGTACGCGTCTTCCCCGTTGCTCTCGGGTGTTGGTTTCTGCGAGCGTGTTGGCAGCTCGCGCCTGCTGTTGAGGAGCAGAGCTGGCTCGCGCCGACGCTTCGGCGGTGTACTTCGCTGGTCAAGGCATTTGCGGAGATGCTCCGCGTCCGGCGCCTTCGGCCCTCAGCCCCCGCTGAACACCCGGCGAAGACTCCGGAGACAATTGCTGCAACGGCGGAAACGATGGCTCCCGCCAGGGTTCGCCCTGGACCGTACCGCTTCCAGAACCGATGCCAGCCGTTGAGCGTCACCTCGTCGTCCGATTCATGAGTCCGGCTGTTTGGTCCCTGGCGTTGCTGCTGCGCCATTGGACAACGCTGCTGTTGTACCCGGTGTGTGGGTGGTAGGCGTAGCAGAGGGCGTTTGCTGCCTCGATCCCTGAGCGGGAGAGGCTGGTGGCTCGGATCAGGAACCGATACCTTCTTCGCCCTCTTGCGACGGCCCCTGGCGGTCGTCTGGTGTTGGATTCTGGCTTTATGAAGCACGGACTGCTCCTTAGATCGGTGCGGAACAGTATCGCGCTGGGGCCGCTGACCCGGGCGGCACCGGAATGGTGGAACAGAGCGGTCATCCAGTTCAGATTCGGAAGGGCGGAAAAGCCAACCTCGCGGTCGAGGCTGGCCCCACGAGGCTTCGACAACATGCAGGAAGCTGCCGATCCTGGGCAGCACCCCATCGCCCGCGACCTGTCGGGCAGCCGGCGCAGGTTCGGCAACCGCGGCGCGATCCCCGTCGGGTACGCCTCCGGGCCTACTTGTCGTCTCGAGGCCCTCACGCTGGAGCCATGAGGCGCGGAACTGCCCATCCAGCGAGCACCACAGACCTCGGCCAAGGTGAGTCGCGCTGGCTATCGGCTTGACCGGTCCACTCGCCAGCTCGCCACTACCCAGTTGTCGGGCAGCTGCTCGAGGACCTGCTGCTTGCCCTGCGCATAGTCGTCGGCGTCGACCTCGACTGTCCGGGACTCAGGTGGAGCTTCGTCACGTGCTCCGGTCCCTCGAGCCTTGAGCAGAGCTGTCAATCGAACGGCCATGTGCAGAATCGTACAGGTGTTCGTACGCTGGGTCTGTGAGGACTCAGCGGTGGGGTGGGCATCCGACCGTTGACGTCTGCCTCGAGCCGATGAGACAGATGAGCGATTGACCGGTGGGGCAGCGCAAAAAGGACCGAACCTGGCCAAAGAGCCGGCACACTCGGCACGCCTGGTTGGCGCGGTCTGGCAATCAGGAGCCGCCGGTGCAAGCGCTGATCATCGCGTGGGAGCTGCGAGGCACCACCTGGTTCGCCTTTGTGGTTTGGGTGTCGGACTCCGAGCAGATCATCCACGAATGGGTGACGGCCGAGAGGCTCGGCCCAGTACCGATAGTCCAGAGGCAGATGCCGGA
>CAVPPP010000047.1:0-26207 GCA_963707005.1 uncultured Actinomycetota bacterium | reverse complement strand
CCAAAGGCGGCGGGGTCTTCCGCATCGAAACGGGGCCGGGCTCTCCACGCAAACGGGAGAAGAACCTGGTTCTGTTCGGCCCTGACGAGATGATTTCCGCGTCACCCCGAACCGTCCGAAAGAGCCATGAACGACATCACCGCCACCTGCTCGCTCTGCGGCAAGCAGCTGCACCCCATCTTACCGGGCTTGTGGCATGGTCGCGCACCCCCGGTGCCTGCAGGCCGCTGAGCTGATCCGGCGACTGCTCGCAAGCCAGCCGCTTGGGACCGCACCCCCTCCTGATCGCCGAATCGCGACGCAACAAGCCTGGCTCCCTATAGGTGCGCTCGTTCCCGTGGCAACTGCGCCGGAATCTCGTGCCCACCACCCCGTCCACCCGTAAACCCCGTACGTCCACATCCGCACCGGCGCCCAGACCTTCGACACCATCTACCAGATCTTCGGGACGCGGAGTTGTGTTCGGCCCTCCGGACGCAATCGATTCACCGCGCCATTCAGCGCACAAGCCAAACCAAACAACGGGGGCGGTCCGATGCGCGAGCCGATCCCAGAGAGTCGAACCGTGAGAAAGATCATCCGTCCGCTCGTCACTGCACTCGGCGTGGCGGCTGCGCTGCGTAGCGGGGGCCGCGACAACGGCCATCGCCGCCAGCCCGACGGTCACCCCATCAACGCGCCGCACGCCGACCGCGCCGACGACTCGTCGTCCTGGGGCGTGTCAGCCCCCGGGTCAGCAAGCACAGCTATGTGGAGGTCGAGAGGACCACGCTGCAGTCCGGACATGCCAAGACCTCATCGGACTACCTGTCGCTCAAGTACAGAACCCACGAGTGAAGACCACCGTGCAGTACCGCACCATCACCGAGAAGGACGAGTACAAGAAGGTCAAGGTCTCGACCCGGGTCAAAACCAGGGATGCCTCCTACGACTGGAAAGCCCCCGGCGACAAGTTCACCTCCACCAACTGTCAGCGGTACACCGGTGTCGAGGAGCAGCACGGCTATTTCGTGTTCTCGACCCTCTGTGCCGACGGGAACGATGTATACGTGTACATCCCGTCTAATGGGTCCGACATCAATCAGATCGAGTCTGAGGTCGGTATGTACCAGGATGTCCCAGATGTCCGGCGCCCAGAATACTCGATCCGAACGGCTACACCTTCTCCTACTCGGACTCCGAGCTGCTGCAGGAGCACCCGGCCACGTACGCCACCAAGTACACCTGGGTGAACAAGAAGACCGGCCACAAGATCCGGGTCTACTCGAAGTCCAAGACGGTCTCCAAGACCTACACGGTCAAGATCGGCAACGACGGCACGATGACCAACCGCGAGTACAAGCGGATCAAGGACAGCATGACCGTCGGCACGGTCAAGGGCATCGTCGGCGCCGCAGGCTCGGTCACCAGCCGGTACAGCGTCGGCGGGACCTGCGAGTACATCACCCGGTCGTACGATCCCGGCAACGTGGACTGCGACGAGTACAGCCGCTGGAAGACCTACACGGATATCCGCCAGGTTTTCTACGACGGCTGGGTCTACGCCAAACTCTGGACGTGACCTGGGCCTGGCTCCTGGTGGTGGCCTGGGGGTGTGTGGCACCTCCAGGAGGGCTACGCCTGAGCCAACACAAATAAGACGGAGAAGCCCGTCGCCTTCGAGGCGGCGGGCTTTCTGGTTCCGGCTCTGCACGCAATTGGGGAATTGCCCGCCGGGTTAGATCCAGGCGCGGCCGGGCCATCCTGACCTGCTGCTCGGTCAGGTCGTAGTCGCGCATCAGCATCTGGCTCTGTCAGTCGGAGACAGCTGGGGTGCGATTCCACCTGCGCGGCGCGGAGGCCGATCTGGTCTGGTCGCTGCTCGGCGGCAGTCAGGCGGCCTAGCCGATGCCACACGGAGGACGCCCGAGCGCCCGGCGGGCGAGGAACTGCGCGACCGCGACCACGACGAGCGGGTGCTGCAGGAACGGGCGCGGTGGGCCGTCCTATCCGCGCGGACGCCGACGAGCGAATCTCCAGCGACCTCGCGCTGATGGTCGACACGGTGTTGCAAAGGCCCCGAGCTGAGCGAGCAGCTCGCCGCCGCTGCTTCGCAGCGTCCGCGTCCGGCGTCGGGCCGGGGAGCGGGGTGCCGCGGTGGGCGCTCGTGGCAGCTGGCCGGTCTACGGCGACGTGCGGAATCAGCGGAACGTGTCTGAGGTTGTCCCTCTCGTGAAGTCCATCATCTACACCGAGACCGGTGACCCGTCCGTTCTGCAGCTCGTTGATCGTGAGCCAATCGCGCCGGGGTCGGGCGAGGTCCGCGTCCGCGTCATCGTGTCCGGGGTCAACCCGACCGACTGGAAGTCTCGCCGCGGCTCCGGACCGGGCGAGGCACCCCCCTTCGCCGAAGTCACGCCCAATCAGGACGGTGCCGGCGTGGTCGATGCCGTGGGGGATGGCGTCGCCGACCTCGCGGTCGGCGACCGGGTCTGGACCTACCTGTCCGGCCACCAGCGGCCGACGGGCACAGCGCAGGAATACACCACCCTGCCGGCTGAGCGGGTCGTCCGGCTGCCCGACGAGGTCAGCTTCGACGTCGGCGCCAGCCTCGGGGTTCCGGCGATGACCGCCCATCGGGCGCTGACCGTGGCGGAGGACGGGCCGCGCCGCCTGCAACCCGGTGCCCTCGCAGGTCAAGTCGTCCTCGTCTCCGGTGGTGCCGGTGCGGTCGGTCACGCGGCCATCCAGCTGGCTCGCTGGGCCGGGGCCACCGTGATCACCACGGTCTCTGGGCCGGCCAAGGCCGACCTGGCCACCGCGGCTGGAGCCCAGCACGTGGTCAACTACCGCGAGCAGGACGCCGCCGCCGTGATCGCTGAACTCGCACCCGATGGGGTCGACCTGATCGTCGAGGTCGCCGTCGGCGCGAACGCGGAGCTCGACCAGGCCGTGGCTCGGTCACGCACCTCGATCGCCAGCTACGCCGACGACGGCGGTGGCGAGCTGACTCTGGATGTACGACCGAGCATGGTCAAGAACCTGCGTTGGCAATTCGTGCTGCTCTACACGGTTGGCGACCTGGCTCTCTCCGAAGCGGTGGCCGACATCACCGCCGCGCTGCAGGACGGGGTGTTGGCAGTCGGTGAGGACGCCGGTCTGCCGCTGCACCGGTTTGCGCTGGCCGACACAGGCGCCGCCCATCAGGCCGTCGAGGACAGGGCCGTGGGCAAGGTCCTGATCGACGTCAGCCCCGCCTGATTGAGACGGGATCAGCCCGACATCGGTCAACGGGACGGCCCGGCGGGGCCGGACCAGCTCGAACCCGAAGTTGACCTAGCATCCGACGCGAGCCGGCGGCGGCCAGCAGCTCGCGTCCCACGGGCCGCTTGCGGGCTCCGGCCCACCACCGCAAGGGGACCGTCCAGCGAGACGCACGCAGAGCGACGGGTGCACCGGTGCTGTCAGCGCGCGAGCCGGCTGGCCAGTATCGGCTGCCCTGGACCGGCCAGCTCCCCGACGGCGCTCCGTCGACCGGCAACCGCCATCAGAACGGCCTCCGCCGGTCCGGTGATCTCCGGTCCCGAGCCGTGGCTCCAGTCCAGGTCGGTCGGCGTCAGGCGTACACCGCGGGCGAGGTGCCACCCCGGCAGCTCGGGGCTGCGTACGCTGTCGTCCAGGACGCAACGCAGCCGTTCGGCCGGGATCTGGCGTGGCATCCCGAGCGGGCGACGGATGTCTTGATGATGGATGGTGACATCGAGTAAGGCGAGCCGGCCGCCGAAGGTTGTGGCCAGCCCCTGCGGCCGAAGATGAGCGCGCAGCCTCTCCAGGAGCTGTTCGGTGCTGAGCGATGCAAGTTCGTCAACGGCGACCTGGTTGACGTGTACGAATCGAGCGCGGATGGCGCGGTGAAGCATGCCGAGCAGGGTGACGCCGTCGAAGCTCATCACATGAGCGACCACGTCCCGTACACGCCAACGCTCACAAAGCGAGGGCGCCTCCCACTGTTCGAGCGTCAGAGTCGCCAGAAAATCGGCCAGGTCCGTCCGCTCGGCCGTGGCCATGTCGAGCCCGTTCACGTACCACTTCCTATCCGCCTGCGCTGCAGGGCGTGAGTGCAATGGTCATGTCATCTCGTGGTCGGCGACGGCATCGGCGGCGACCAGGGTCTGGCGGCCCAACGGCTGGAGATCGATCTCGGTGCAATGCAATCCGCTCGCCACCCGCTCGATGACTCCCCACTCCCAGATGGCCGCGGCGTCGAGGCCCGTGCTAGCGCCAAGCCGTCGGGCCCGCTCCTGCGGGTCGCCCTGGAGTAGCTCGACGGGGTTGATGGTAGTGCCGGGTGCGGCGATTTCGTCGATCCGGTCCAAGACATCGGGTTCTCAGACGACGTCCGCGGCGGCGACCGGCGCGCGCTCGACCGACCCCGCCTAGGCCTGGCCCTGGAGTTGTTCCGTGATCGCGGTTCGATGATGGCTGCCGTGATCCCTGGGTGGTTGAGCACGAAGGCGATGGCCAGCTGAGGGAGGGTGATGCCGGTGGTCCACGCTGAAGGCGTTGGCCGGCGTGCGAACGGCCTGCACGAGCGCCTTTCGCGGGTTGTCATAGGTCTCGAACCACTTCTCGGCTGCCGGATCACGGCTATCCATCTCCGACTGCTGGATCACGGCTATCCATCTGTTCACTGTGAGCTTGCGTAGGGCTCGGTCACCGCCGCAGGACGTTACCCTCGCCGGCGGACATCCTGAAGGCTCGCCGACCGATTCAGCGTCCCGCAGCGCGGATCCCCCGTTGTTGGTCGGCAGCAACGCAGAGCCGTCGACTCGCCCAAGGGCGCGCCCGTCGTCGGACAACAGGCGCTACTCAGTCACCCTGACGGCGTGTGTCCCGAACCAATCTGAACTCCCTCGTGCACACGCGGCTCGAGCTGCTTTACATCTGGTCTGGATGGGGTCAGCTCGTAGACGTCGACGGAGAAGTCGGCCAGTGCGCCGGCGACGAACGGGTGGCCGTCGCACAAGGCTTTGGCCGCTTCGAGGCTGTCCGCGTCGATGATGTCGTACCCGGTGATCGGAAGGCGGACGCCCGCGCCGCCGACGGCGCCCGCTCGTCGGTCGGCGCCCCACCATCGGCAAGAGCCGCCCCGACCCTGCCCATCCAGTCCCCCCACGCCTGCATCGTGGCGTCGTTCTCATCCTGGGAGAGCTCGGGCATCGGGCCATCCATCTGGCCCTGATGATCAACAGATACTGGGTCACGGCTTCCTCCCTCCGACTGGGCATCGGATGCACGGCCGCCGTGGGCTGGCGGTCCCCACAGCCATTTCAATGCCCGCCGCCGGGCGGTGACAACGCCCGGGTCGCATTCGTGGGACCTTCAGCGGCGATGAACCTCTCGCCGGGTGGCCAACAGGGGTGCGACGATGTGGCATGGCAGTCGATGTCACCACCGAAATCGTGATCGGCCGGCCGGTTGCCGAGGTCGCCGCCTACGCCGGAGACCCGACAAATGCTCCGCAGTGGTATACGAACATCCGTTCAGTCGAGGTGAAGACACCGCCACCGTTGGCCCAGGGGTCGCAGATGGCATTCGTCGCGACGTTCCTTGGCCGCACCCTGTCGTACACCTACGAGGTCGTCGAACTCGTCGCCGGAGCACGTCTGACAATGCGCACGGCCGAGGGACCCTTTCCCATGGTGACCACCTACACCTGGACATCCCTCGCCTCGGACAACACACGGATGACGCTACGCAACACCGGAACGCCAAACGGATTCGCAACGGTCGCAACTCCGCTGATCACCTCATCCATGCGGCGCGCCATGACCAAGGACCTGGCAGCGCTCAAACGAATCCTCGAGCACCGCTGAGCACTCGGAATCGTCGACTCAGGCCCCAGTCACACTCGTCTCCCACAAGGGCGACGAGGATCACGACAAGATCTCACGATCCGTGAACGAGCCCAAGCTCGGCGCCAGTCCCGTTGAATCGTTCTCGCAGGCCTCCTCTCGCGGGCGAAGTCGCCTGCTGTGGTGGGAGTCTCGACTGATGTCGTAGTGGTCGTAAGCATCGGTGGTGTCGAACTCGGGAGCGTCGGCGCTGTAGGTCGAGTCGGTCATGGTGGCTCAGTAGTAGGAAGGCTCGGCCATGCTCGCGCGCGAGACCAGGATCAGCAGGGTCCAGAGGCAAACTCCGACACCGATTCCGACCAGGCTAAGCAGCCGGGGGTGCGGTTGGACGCGTCGATCGCTCCCAACGGGTCGCCATGGCGCTGCGGCGGGAAGACTACTCGATCGGCTCCGGCTACGCGCTCATCCGGCGTCATCATGCCGGCTTCGGCGCGGTACAGGTTGTGACAATGGGCGGCCCATGTCCTGGGTTGTCGGCTTCCGGGTCGACCTCGACGGTTTCCATGGGTCTGACGATGACGGTGTCTTTTTTTGCGTGCGCCTGTGCGGACGAGTCCGAACGTGTGACCGTGGATGTGCATCGGGTGGAACATCGTGGACATGTTCTGGAAAGGGGACCCGGACTTCTCCATACGTGGCCCACGGGGCTGTTTCATCGACGCTACTCAGAATCTTCGCGAGCGGCGCTTCACTCGAGCCACCCGACCTGGACACCAAGCAAGGGGACTTCGGCCCTACGCCTCGCGCGATCGAGTCTGCGACGCTGGGGAAACACGAACGCGGAGTGGCACGAGCGAGCGGCCACGGACAGAGGGGAGCACAACGTGATGATCAAGGACACCGGTCCGGAACCACAGTCCTTCGACCTCGAGCGGCAGACGGTGGAGAACACCACCTACCGCACGGTCGCATGGAGCGGCCGGTACCTGCAGCTGACACTGATGTCCATTCCCACCGGCGAAGACATCGGACTCGAGATGCACGAAGATACCGATCAGTTCCTCCGGCTCGACGCGGGTCGCGGCCGCGTCCAGATGGGGTCCAGCCCGGACAACCTCGGCTTCGACATGGACGTGTCAGACGGATGGTGCGTCCTGGTGCCGGCGGGAAGCTGGCACAACATCACCAACATCGGAGACGAACCGATGCAGGTGTACGCCATCTATGCACCCGCACACCACCAGCCCGGCAAGGTGCATGCGACCGCCGCACTCGCCGCTTCGGACACCGACGACGAACCCGCCGACTGGTCGGTACAGCCAGGGTCAGGGCCGGACGTTCACCGCTGAGCAGGCCAGACCAGTCTCAACTCCTGTGCGCCGGCTCAGCCGGGGATCAGGCTGAACGCGGTTTCGTCTTCTTGCGCGTTGTGGAGCCGCATGATGGCGTATAGGCCGTACAGCAGCCGGCGGAGTTCGATGACGTCCTCGGGCTGAATGGTGTCTTCGTCGAGGTCGCCGAGGAGTCGCCGCAACCGTCCGACCTGGTGTTCGATCTCGGCGTGGGTTCAGGTGATGGCCGCCGTGGCGGCGGTTCCATCGAGGGCGCGGGCCACGATAGGGACAAGGAGTTCCTCGTCGGCTCGGTCATGGGTAGTAGCTCGGTTTCCAGCCGTGCGAGGAGAGCACGGGTCGGTGCCAGGTCACAGTCGCGGGTGGAGAGGCCGTCCGCGGCGGCCCTGATCTGCTCGACGACAGCCAGCGTGGCGTCGTGTTGGACCCTCAGCTGCGGGCGGTAGCGATGTCGGGCTGGGTCGTCGCCAGGGTGTGTCGTTGGCCGGGAAGAACCGCCCGTAAGTGCGACCGCGATGGCCAAGACATCGATCAGTTCCTGTAGCACCGCGCCGGCGGCCGGTGGAAGCAGGCCGGCGGCCGCTGCGATCATGGCCATCAGGGACAGACCCATGCCGAGGACCACCGCTTGCAGGGCGATCCGTTTGGACCGTTGGGCGATGAGGATCGCGTCCGCGAGTGCGTCGACGCGGTCGACGGTCAAGACGACGTCGGCCGTTTCGGACGACGCGGTGGCGCCGCGCGACGCGAGGGCGACGCCGACGCCGGCGGTGGCGAGTGCCGGGGCGTCGTTGACGCCGTCGCCGACCATGATGGTCGCCGCCTGGGCGCTTTCTGACTGGACTGCGGCGAGCTTGTCTGCTGGGTCGCAGTCGGCCAGCACCGGATCAACGCCGACGATCCGGCCGACGGTGTCGGCGATGTCGGCCCGGTCTCCGGTGACCAGGACCACTCGTTGGATGCCGGCATCGCGGAGGCCGCGGATCATTCTCGGCGCGTCGGGGCGGATGGATGTTCGTCGGCGGACAAGATGATCACATACGGGGAAGGGATGATCATGATCCTTGTTGTGCCGTAGAAGGCCGCCGGTGCCGGTGATCGTGGCGTCATTCTCACGGTTCGTCACCGCGGCGATGCTGCCGAGGAACCACACCAGAGACTCGCTGGTCGGCATGTGGTTGTTGCTGTCGGAGCAACTCGGCGCGGTGTCCGCCGTGGTGGCAGCAACACCCGCCGAAACCACCTGAATTGTGTTGTCCTCGCCATGGTGCATCCGGTCAGCTTCGGAGCGCGGTTCGCGATACCTTTCGTACACCTGAGACACGTTCGGAAGACACGACCCGTTCACCTTGCGGTAAGCCCAACCCCGTCAACAGAGAGGATCAGTGTGACCAAGAAATCGAGCCGATCAAAGAAGAATCTCAAGAAGGACCTGACGGACCTGCGGAGCCGGCTGTCGAAGACCGAGACGAAGCTCGAGAAAGCCGAGGAGAAGGCGCAACGCTGGAAGCGAGAAGCCAACGCCCAACGAACCTCCGCCACACGGGCCGGCGCCAGAGCCGAAAGACTTCAGAAGAAGCTCGACGCCGCGGCAGGAGCGCTGGAGCCGACCAAGGCGACCGGACCAGTCGAGGCAGCCGCCTCGGGGCGGCCATCAGGAGAGCCGACGACACCCGACGGCGTCACGCTGCCCGATAAGAGCTGGACCGTCGTCCAGCTCCGCGCCGAGGCTCGAGCGAGGGGTCTGATCGGAACATCGAACAGAACGAAGGCCGAGCTGATCGCCGCACTGACCTCCGGCTCGACACCTGCCTAACCCCGTACCAACCGGCGATCCGCGCGTCCAGAGCGGCGTTGCGCCTGAGTAGTCATCACGCATCGGCGGGTGCGGGCCGACGCACCATGCTGGAACCGGGCGGCTGATCAACAAGTAGGGCGACGGCGGGCTCGACGAGCATCAGGAGGCCTACCGCCAACGCGCAGTGCCGAACTCCTGGTGGGTCTACCCCACCTCCTATAGCAAGTTGTTCTACGACTTCCGCGAGGCGTTGGCCGAGGCCGCCGTCACCGCCCGGAAACAACAGGCCGGGATCTGGACCGAGGTCTCCACCCTGACCGGCTTCGCCCTGACAGGGTCAGCTAGCTCACCGACGACCTGGTGATCTTGCCCAAACGGCTCCGCCGGCTCGCGGAATACCTGACCGGCAGCAACGGGGCGGTCTCCCTGGCCGGCTTCAAACCGTTCCTCGCCGCCCACGGCGACACGTTGTACACGGTGCCGACCGGGCAACACACCACCCTCGACACACTGATCGACATCTCCCGTCGAAACGTCAAGCTCACCATCGCAACCGAACAGATCATCTTCATGGAGTCCTGACAAGCGCCAGCGCGCTGAGCACTGCTCCCCCACTCCGCGGCAAAGTTGTGCTCCTGATCAACGCCTGCTCGGTTTCGCGTCGGGTGCTCCGACGGTCGAAGGGCCGGCCCAACATGATCACGCGGTTGCCGACGGTGCGACGCGGTGAGACCGCTCTACGGAGCACCCCGGCCAGCACCAGCGCCCGGTGATCACGTCGGGTGCGGCCCTCCCAGCCGCCGTATCGGGCCAGCATCGCGGACACGTCATCGCTGGCGAGGCCAAGCTGGGCGCCCAAACGGTCTACCGCCGCCGATGGGCACCCAGTCAGCTCATCCGGGATCCAGCCCAGCAACGGCGGCGCGCACGACTGGACCGCGGCGACGAGTCGGTTCTCCACGCGAACGTTCGCGACCAGCCAGCCGAGAAGGTTGCTGATCGGCGTGAAGGACATGACCAGCCGAGTGGCCATGGATATGGCAGCCCGTCGACCTGGAGGAGTTCACTTCTGATCTCCGCGGCGATCAAGAGCCTGTCCACCGTGCGCAGCTACCAGGGCGCGCTGCGCCAGTTTCCCGACTACGTCGCCGATCCGCGGTACGAGTGGTCGACCGTCTGTGACCGCCTGTTCGGGACGTACTCGATACAGATTTGCTTCGAGTGGAACACGTAGGCGCACAGGGCGGACTACCAGGGACGGCCGGCGCGGCGGTCGGCTGAACAAGTCGCCTACACGCGCACGCCACTGGCCTGCGCTCAACCCATGCCAGCCCCACACCAGTGGTTCCTGTTATCCCCGGCCTGAACTCGATCCCCCGATGGATACCCGTTCACCGGCTGATCTGGCGTCCGAACCTGCTTCATTAAGCCCGGATCCACCGATTGGATGTCTGGGTTGATGGTGGTGTGAGCGTGCCGTAACGCGAGAATGCCCTTACGGGCTGGGAGATTGGGACTTGCGACAGCTCCAGTCGGCCAGCACACGGAAGGGCATCTCTGAGATGCGACTCTCTCATACTCTTGGCCGGATCTCGACGGTGTTCGATGATCCGAATCTGGTCGGGTCGGCGGGGCTGGTTCCGGTGATGGGTCTGGCCGAGCGGGCCGGGCTGCGGACGCTGAGCGATACCCACCTCACGGTGCCGACCGATAAGGGCGCGAACGCCGGGTTGAAGGTCGCCTCGCTGGTCGCGGGGATGGTCGCCGGCGCGGACTCGATCGATGACATGGCGTTGCTGCGGCACGGTGGGATGGGCCGGTTGTTCTCCGCGATCTATGCGCCGTCGACGTTGGGATCGTTCCTGCGGGCATTCGCCTTCGGCCATGTCCGTCAGCTCGACGCGGTGGCATCTCGGTTCCTGCTCGCCCTCGCCGGCCTGACCAGGCTGATCGGAACGACTGCCGCGCCACCGGCTTCCGGTGAGCGGGTCGGGTTCGCGTTCGTCGATGTGGACGACACCGTGGTCGAGGTCCACGGCCATAGCAAGCAGGGAGCCGGGTTCGGCTACAACAAGGTCCGTGGCCTGAACGCGTTGCTGGCCACGCTGTCGACCGCAGACACCGCGCCGGTGATCGTGGCGCAGCGGCTCCGGCGCGGATCGTGTTCGTCACCGCGGGGCGGGAAACGCCTGATCGGCGACGCGGTCAAGACCACTCGTCGACTCGTGGATCCGATAGTTCCGGTCCTGGCCCGGATGGACTCGGCGTTCTACGGACGCAACGCCGTCCATGCCGCCCTGGCCGGCGGTGCGGAGGTGTCGGTCACGATCCGGATGGACCAGCGCGTGAAAGCGGCGATCGCCAGTATCGGAGACGACGCTTGGACCACGATCGAGTACACCGACGCCGTGTTCGACGAGTCTTCCGGGGAGTGGATTTCCCGGGCCGAGGTCGCCGAGATCAGCTTCACCGCGTTCGCCGCCCAACCCAAGACCGACCAGGTGCCAGGACGGTTGATCGTGCGCCGAATCCCTGACTTCCAGGCGGAGAAACATCGAGCCGCTGGCCAGGACGGACTGTTCGACGTATGGCGGTTCCACGCCTTCTTCACCACCACAGACCCCGATCTGCTCGACACCGTGACAGCGGACAAGATCCACCGGGGTCACGCGATCATCGAACAGGTCCACGCCGATCTGAAAGGTTCAGCGCTGGCGCACCTCCCGTCGGGGAAGTTCACCGCGAACGCCGCCTGGCTCGTTCTCGCGGTGATCGCGTTCAACCTCACCCGCACCGCCGCCACCCTCGCCGCACCGACGGCTGCTTCGGACCTGGCCAGAGCGACAACACCGACGGTGCGCCGCAAACTGATTCAGATTCCGGGCCGGATCGCAACATCAGCGCGACGGCTCACTCTGCACCTCCCGCAGGACTGGCCCTGGCAAACCGGCTGGACCGAACTCATCTTCCGAGCCGCTGACCCACCAACACCGGCGACCAGCTGACCGCCGGCCCATAGTCGGCCCGATCAAGGACCCACCCGTGGAACACCACTGGCAGCGAGGCCAGCCAGTCCAGCATGCCCACCACCCGACCACAGCACCAGCCGCCCCGGACACCTCACACCCAAGCCGATCGGTGGATCGGGGCTAAGTCGCCTCGGTGGCAGCGGATGCGGCGCCGGCAGTCTCAGGCTGACCATCCAGCGAAAACGCGTGGACGCGCAGGATTCGCAATGTCGCCCAAATGTTGGGCAGGGAGCGGTTAGGGCGGCCGCGCTTGTGGACCGCCCGAACCTGGCGAGGATGTCTGTGCCGGCACTGCAACCCTCGCATGATGGTTACTGTGCCCGCCGGTTCAGAAACCGAAACACGCTCCCCGCTTTTCCGGCCGACGTTGGTGTCCTGGGCCCGGGGGTAGGGTCGGTAGTGCCGCGGGTCCGCTAGGCACGGCTGGTCAAAGTCGGGTCGCTTTCGGTTCACACCAATGTGGTCGATTTTCGACCGGACGGACCCGAGCAGCCGTGACCCAGCCCGAATCTTCCGACCTTGTCGGCGTCTTCCAACGCCTCCAATCGGTGGTGCTCTCGACCAGCGGGATCGAGTCGTTCCTGCAACAACTCAGTGAGCTGGCCACCACCGCCGCCGAGCAGCCGATGTCGTGTGGGATCACCTCCCACCGCGACGGGCAGCCGTTGACGGTGGCCTCCAGCGACGCCCGGGCCAGCGGACTGGACGAATCCCAGTACGCGGCCGACCAGGGACCGTGCCTGCACAGCCTCGCCACCGGCGAGATCGTGCTGATCGACAATCTCGACCAGGAAACCCGCTGGCCGGCCTACCTCGGCCGGGCCAGATCGTCCGGTCTGCGCTGCTCACTCAGCCTGCCCCTGAACGTGGATCACACCACCGTCGGTGCGATGAACCTGTACGGATTCGCCGGACCGGGCATGTTCACCGGCGCGGTCCGGCACCGCTGCGAACTGTTCGCCGCGCAAGCCTCCGGAGCGTTACAACTCACCCTGGGCCGGGCCGCCGACCAGCAACTCCTCGACCAGCTCGACCAGGCGCTCGCCTCCCGGACCGTCATCGACCAGGCCATCGGCATCCCGATGGGCCAGCAACACTGCAGCGCCGACGAGGCCTTCGCGCTGCTGCGGATGCGGTCCCAATCGGCCCAGCACAAACTCCGCGATGTCGCCGCCGACCTGATCACCCGCGTCTCCGACCAACCACCCCAACCCGGCCGCCCGTTCCACCGCACCTGAGGTCCCTGTCGGACCTGGGACCGCCGGCGCCGAGGCCACAGCGCACACCGGGGCGGTGCCGAGTCGCCCGTCCGCGTCACACAGTGGTTGCGCCCGGAAGTTCATCGAGGGTCCAGCGGCGTCTGGGTGGATGCTCCGCAAGGCCGCGGAGGAGGTCGTAGCGGTGTTCTACGGACGACGACGCGAACGAAGCGGAGCGCCGCCCAGGCGGCTCTGGTCCCGACGAACATCCGGGCGTGACCACTAGATCGCACGGGCTGCGGCCGGCCGGCCGGACGCCAGCCCAAGGACCGGGTGTTAGGAAACAGCATCCGCCTCCGGGACGGCTCTAGGTTCCTGCCTTCGTGGCGGGACCGGAGCTGTTTCCCACCGATCGGCTAGAGCCGGTTTCGGTTGGGGACACAGCCAGCGCTGCACCGCGCGACAGGCTTCCTGGACCCCCGAGGATGCGCCTTGGCGACGACCTCCGACCAACCATCCGGCATCGGCTTCGAGGGCGCCGACGGCCACGCTGACCGTCACCATCTCCGCAACGGTCACCGCCCTTTCCACCTGGACGGGGAGGCCGACCCGGCCGACACGCATGATTTTGCGGCACTGGTGGAAGAGAACGACCAGCTCCGGGCCCGGCTCGACTCGTTGCCGATCATCGAGCAGTCCAAAGACATCTTGATGGTGCGCTACCAGATCGACGCCGACACCGCCTTCGCCCTGCTCCGGACTGCCCGACCCCACACCCCCGACAGCCCACCCGCCATCGGCCCCACCCTCGATGAAGTACTCACCTGGCTGGACCACGGCGACCACACCCCAAAAATGACCCACTGACCCAGGTGCAGTTCGCCGACGATCCACTGCCGGTCAGATCGGATGTTCAAAACGGTGGGACACGGGGATCGATACTTCCGGTCGCAAGCAACTGACTCAGAAGCCGACGCGGTGGTCAGACGCTGAACCTGTCCGCACGACGACAGGCTCGCCAGCTGGGTCAGCAGCGCCCACTGTCCAACGACTGCCTCAGGGATAAGCGGCGGTGGCTGAAGGCCGACGTTTCCTGAGCGACGATGCCGACGAAGTCAACGGGTCAAGCATCACGGCGCCTGAGGCGGCCCCAAGGTCGCCCGGGAAGAACCTACGGTTCGCGATCGGCCGTGCTGCGGCGACGGATCCGGGGCCTCTGGCTCAAACGGAAGCGGATGAGTGGCCTGGCGCGGCGAGTGATCTTGCCGTGATCGGTTTGCCGCCGCGCCGCCATCTCGCCTCCGAGCCACATGCCCGTGCGAAGAGTTTTCTCCTCTTAGCGTTGCGTTCGGCGCCGTATTGCGGGTCGGACCACCGTCTCCCGAGCGTGGCGGCTTCAGGTGATGGCGCCGCCGGTGCATCAGCCTCCTCCGGGGGCCCGGACTGAGAGCTTCAGGCGTTTTGGACGTTCTCCTTAGAGTCCTGCACCTGCTGCCGGATGTCGTCGGCGGCACCGGACCCTTCGGCCTTGACGTTCTCCGCGCCCTCGGTGGCGGTCTCCTTGACCGAGTCGACGGCCTGCTGGGCCGGCTCTTTCAGTCCCGCGGCCAGTTCGGACACCTCCTGTGAGGCCTGCTCCTTCAGCGGTTCGGCCTTCTGCTGGAGGCGACCGACGGCCTCCTGCTCCTTCTGCGAGGACGGAATCAGGCTCGAGATCAACAAGCCGGCTCCGAAGGCGATCAGCCCGGCCGCCAGCGGATTACCCCGCGTCTTCGACCTGGTCTGCGACGGAACGTCAGCCAACGTCTGCTTGGCCGACGATGCCCGATCCGACAGCGCACCCTGTGCATCGGAGAACGTGGCTTGGGCGTCGTCAGCCGTGCCCATCACCGCGTCGGTGATCGAGTCCTTGATCGAGCCGGCCGCCTCTTTCGCCTTGTCGACCTGTCGCCTTGCCACATTCCTCGGGCTGGCCGACTCACCGAGCCGGTCGACGTCATCGCTGAGCCGGGCGCGGGTCTCTTCGATTTCTGCCCGGATCTCGTCCGGGTCGCTGCTCGTGGTCATCGGTTCCTCTCCTCTTGTCCCTTGAGCGCGTTGGGCACCTTGGCCAACGTGTCGGTCGTTTGTTGCAGACCGTTGATCCGGTCGAGCTGCTTCTTGGCGACCAGCGCCAAAATGGCGGCGGCCACGGCCCAGATGGCGGCGACGATGAGTGCGGACCAACCCAGGCCCGTGCGATCTCCGATCGCCCACCACAATGCGATGGACAGAAACAACACGAACAAGAAGGCAGCAACCGCAGCACCGGCGAACATGCCAACGCTTTGACCCACTCGACTCGCCGACTGCCGGGCCTCCGCCTTCGCCAGCGCCACCTCCTGCTGCATCAACACCGTGACGTCGCGGGTGACGGCGGTCAGCGCGTCGGCCAGCGACGCGTCGGCTCCATCACCGACCGTCCCCGACGTTCGTGACGGCCCTGCCGGCGGCGCGACCGCACTAGCTCCGCCGGCGATGTTGGGCGTTGCGGGCAAGCCCGCTCGGTTCGGATCACTCATGGGAGATACTCACCCTGCGAACGGACCGGCTCACCCGGCACTGGCCCGGTGACCGGGTCATTAAGGGAGTCGCCGGGACCGTTGAGCATGCCGGTCGACCCAGGCGCTGGGCCGGTGGGTCCGCTCGGGGCCAGATAGCCGGTAGGGCCTTGACCGTAGCCTTGCTCAGCCGGCCACGTCTGAGCTGCGCCCGGCGTACCGGGCGCATACGGATCCGCAGCGGCGTAGGGTCCCGCAGATGCCGCGTACGGACCCGGAGCCACCTGCTCGCCGCCGTACGCAGAACCCGACCCGAGTGCCCGATCAGCGGAAGAGGAATCGGGGCTGTCGAGGCTGGTATTAGCCGCGATCGCTCCCCGGGTCAGCCGACCGACGACGACACCGGCCGCGGCACAGATCGCCAAGAACGTGAACGGATGGCGTCGCGCGTAGCGTTTGACCTCCTCCAACACGTCGCCGGTTTCGTGGTCATCGAGCCAGTGAGCGATCTCGCCGCCACGCCGGCTGGCCTGCCGGGCCAGGTCGGTGACCGGACCGTCCTCCTCAGACTTCGACGCCATCGAACCGAGCTCCTGCGACAGCGAGTGCAGGGTCGAAGCGATCTTGTCCTTCTGGCCGTTGCCCTGCTGCCGGACGTCCGAGCGGAGCTGCTCCAACAGGCTGCGGGCCTGGTTGCTGGCCTCGCGGACCACATTGCCGGCCTCTTGCTTGGCTGTGCCCGCCACATTCGATCCGGCCTCGAGCGCGGTGTCCTTGACGTCGGCGGCCTCCGACTTGGCCACCTCCTTCTTCGAGTCGGACCCGGCGGATACGCCAACCGGCCGCTCGGTGGCCGATCCCGAAGAGCTCGCGGAGGTCGATGCCTGGTAGGCACCGACACCACCAGGTTCTCCGTTCGGGTAGGCGCCTCCAATTTCATTGCCCGGCGACGGGGGGACCGGCTCTTCGGCCGATGTCAGGCCCTGGGTCGATCCGGTACGCCCGAGGTTCTCAGCGTTCTCGCCGAAGCCTTCCTGCCGGTCGCCGGGATTGGGGTAACTGGTCACGGCACGATCTCCTTTCCTGAGATGGCCCGCAAGTACCCCCGATGGTTACTACGTAAACGCCCCGGCGCCGATTCATCAGGGCCAGGGGACCTGCACGACAGCGGCGCAGAGGTCCGTGGACCGGCCGCAACGAAGAGGCAAGGCACGTCACCTCAGGTCAGGGAGAGCCCAGCGACGGCGATCATTGGCTGAGATCCAGCTCGAGCCGGTCAAGCAGCGTCTCCAACGCCACCTCGAACTCCTCCCCCGGACACAGTCTCGTGCTCACCTCCAACCGATCCCCAATCGACTGGTACCACTGCCGACCGGTCCGTAGAAGATCACCGATTGCCCGGCTGCGAGCCAGCGCAGCGCGGTCAGGTCTCGGATCTGCGCGGCGGGCAGTTTCGGACTGGCCGCGAAGTCGAACCCTTCCAGGGTGGCCTGGGCGGCCCGGACCCACCGGTCGGGTTGGGAGTGAGGACTTCTGAGGGTGGAGGTGACGTTGGGGGTGGGTGTGCCGGGTTGTCTGCCTCGCTGCCAGTCGTGTTCCACGGACGGTTCCTGGGTCGGGCCGGTGATATCGATCGATAGTCAGTTAGTTGCTGTGGTTGGTGGATCGGCGACGTCGAGGATGTCCCGAGTTGACTCGAAAATAGCTGGACGGACCGGGTCAAGCTGCCGTGGGTTCGAGAGTCACGCGGTAGCCGAGGCGCTCGAGTTGGCTGAGTGCGCGACGGCGTCGATGATCGGGATTGTCGCGGGTGAGGAAGTAGTCCCCGCCGAGGTCTTGGTAGCCGGTGTGGCCGTTGAGGATGTGCCAGGTCGCGACGAGCAGGCTGTGGGCGACGGCGGCTTGGGCCCGTTTGCCGCCCCGGCGGGCCGCTACGCGTCGGAACAGGGCATGGGCATATGAGTTCTTGCTCCGGATCGCGCCCATCGCGGCTGTGCCGAGTGCGGCTTTGAGCCACCGGTCGCCTGGCCGGGTGTGGGCCGGTTTGCTCTTCCCGGCGGTCTTGTTGTTGCCGGGACAGACTCCGGCCCAGGAGGCGAGGTGGGCCGCGGTGGCAAAGCGGGTCATGTCGGTACCGATCTCGGCGATGATCACTTCGGCGGTGTGGGTGTCGACGCCGGGAATCGAGTCCAGGAGTGCAACCTCGGCCCGGTACGGCTCGATCTCGGCATCGATACGAGCGCTCAGTTCGGCGATCATGCGGTTGAGGGTGTCGATGTGGTCGCAGATCATGCGGGCGAGGAAGGCGTGATGATCGTCGAAGTGGCCGACCAAGGCTTCGGCCAGTGCCGGGATCTTCTTGCGAAGGCGACCCAGCGCCAGTTCGGCGAGCACTCGTCCATCCCGCTGGCCCGCGATCAGCGCGTCCAGGATTGCTCTGCCGGACTTGCCGAAGATGTCGGTGGCGACCACAGACAGTTTGACGCCGGCATCTTCGAGTAGCTTCTCCATCCGCTGCTTCTCGCGGGTGCGTTCGGCCAGCAAGATGGAGCGTCGACGGGTCAGGTCGCGCAGCCGGCGAATCGGTGCTGGCGGCACGAAACTTGGGCGCACCAGACCATGCGCGACCAGGTCGCAGATCCACTCGGCGTCGGTCATGTCTGTCTTGCGGCCGGGCACCGCGCGCATGTGTCGGGCGTTGAGCAACCAGCAGTCGAAGCGCCCTTCCAGGACGTAGAACACCGGACGCCAGTAGTCGCCGGTCGATTCCAGGCCGATCCGGGCGATCTCGTGCTCGGCCAACCAGTCGGCCAGGACCAGCAGGTCAGCGGTCATCGTGGTGAACTTGCGTTTGCTGATCTTCCAGCCACCCCCAGTTTGGGGGACGCGGATGCAGGCCACCAACGACGCCTTGGCGATGTCTAGACCCGCCGAACGTGAAACCACTGTCTCGATTGCCATCGATCAACCCTCCTGGTTGTCTTGTAGAGCATCGCGACGATGGCCGGCCAGGGTGGGAGCTGTATCGACTTTGAAGAGTTTGACTCACGTGCTCGCAGCAACAATCCAGGGCACCTACCCCTGCTCCCGCGTCCGGTTCCGTACGGGCTCGCAGCACCAAGTTCGGGATGCGACGTCTACCCGGCCAGCCACCACAACCCCATTTTCTCGCCTCCAGGGCGGTCGGCACGACCATGTTGGTTCCGTGGAACTTCGGTGGCGGCCCTGGTGAGCGTCAGGCGGCGCTCACGTGTTGAGCATTGCAGTCGTCGCTGACAGTTTCTGCTCCGACATGCCGTTCCAGGGCGGTTCGGAGTGCTGGTAGGTGAAGGTGGCCGTTGACCCGTCGGAACTGTTGGCCGGCTTCGACCATGCCGGCGGCGCACCAGCGCAGTGCCATCTGCCCGTCTCGCCAGCGTTTGACGTTGCGGGCGTGGTTGCGGCAGATACCGATCATCGACTCGATCGCATTGGTCGAGCGCAGTGTCCGGGCCAGGGTGGGCGGTACGCCGAGACGGACCACGATCAACGTCTCGGCCAGGCCTTCACGCACGCTGGCGGCGGCTCCGGGATGGGTCTTGTCGAGCTCGACGGCCAACGCCTCCAACTGCGCCTGGGCCTCCAACGCCGACGGTGCGTGGTAGGCGCGCCGCATCCGCTGGCCGACCAGGCTGCGGAGCTTCTCCGGTAGATGATCTTGAACATTTCGTACTTTGTGGAGTTGGCAGCGGCCGATCACTGGATGGTCGAACACCTCCTTGACCGCCGCGGCAAGGGCCTTGGCACCGTCCAGGACGGCCAGGATCGGACGGGTCACGTCCAAGCCCCGGTCCCGCAACCCAACCAGCAGGCCACGGACCAAGGTGGTGTTCTCCGTCGATCCCTCGACCAGCGCCAACGGATGCTTCACCCCATCGATCCCTATCCCCAAAGCGACCACGCACAGATGATCGGCGAAGTGGACCCCGTCGATCATGATCGCCACCAGGTCCAGCCCGGACAGGTCCGCAGCGAGCAGGTCGGCCAGAGCGGTCTCGGTCATCGCCACGAACTTCCGCGACACCGCCGACTTGCTGGTCGACTTCCCGTCAGCCTCAACCTGCTCGCCGACGGGCTCCAACGCGACCGGATAGCGGCGGGTCGACACCCCGGCCAGCATCCGCTCCATCGCCATCCGACCCAGTAGCTCGGTGGAGGTGAACAACTCATAGGCCGGCACCGGCACCTCACCGGACCCGTCGGTGGCACGGACCCGGGGACGCGAGACCGGCACCCGCCGACCACCGAGAGTGACCGAACCCTGCCCGGCGCCATGCCGGGTCGCGGCCCGGCATCGGTCATGTTTGCCGCGCGGCCCGCAGACGGCAGCCACGTCGGCCTCCATCAACTGCTGCATCACCTGCAGTCCAGCCCCGACCGCGAGCGCGAGCAGTCCCTCGCGCATGTCGGCGGCGATCTCGGCCATCGCCACGCTCACCTGCTCCGGCACGGCCAGCACGTTCGCATCCAACGCGGTCGTCTGATACTTCTTGGTCACAGCGGTCCCCTGTCTCTTGGGTCTTCTTGGCGGAACACCCGAGACCTACCACTCGGCAGGCATCAGGCGGGGGACCGCCACCTCAAACTTCCACGAGACCCGGGACAACCTCCGGGTCATCGTCGACCTCGTAGCGCCAACTGTCTCTGACGTGACGAGTAGGTCGGTCGTTACCTCAGAGGTTCAGAAAGGCATAATCAGTCGGCTGGGTCAAGGTCGGCAGGGGTCAGGCCGGGACGCAACCTGACGAATCGGAGGATATGGCGCGGCCGGCTGGTGGCGCATCGGCACTGACCTCGAGCTCGGGTGAGCTCGATACGCCCGCCGCCGAAGTGCGCGTAGCTGATCTCGGCCGGCCAGGGATGCCCACCGGCCGGCGCCGCGGCGATCACGCGCCACAGCCCGGGCTTGGACAGAAGTAAGAGGGCCGGTGCGGCCGTAGACGGTAAGCACGCCGGTCCTGGTGTAACGGCCGACAACCAGTGCCTCCGGATGGTCGAGCGATCCGATGACGGCACCGATCACGCCGTCAACGCTGGCCTGGATTTGATCTTGATCCATCCGCGGGCGTCTGGTCGACAGCGATCGCCGGCCGGCAGATCCGCCTCGGCCGCCTCGATGAGCTCCGGGAAGATCCGGGACAGGTCGGAACCGTTCCGCGACCAGAGCTCGGCGGCGGTCACCCGCAGCACTGCCCGGTAACCGTCGAACTTCAACTCCCACACCGTCCCGCCGGACATGGCGTCCGGGCCCGGGATGGTGTCCTGAGCCTTGGCGAGCATGACCTGCACCGGGCCCTGCCACAACTCCGCGGCCGCCATGAACGCAACGTAACCGACCCGCGCTGGCTTATTGGTCACACGTGACCGAGCTCCACCCACCTGCCGACCCTGAGCGCATTGACCGTGTTTGTCGGTGGGGCGTCGTAGCGTGTTGACCATCCTCGGGGAGATCGTTCGGACTGAGCCGGCTGGATCACCGACAAGAAGCTGAGGTGGCGACATGCCCCGATCTCGAACCCGCAAGTCGACGCGGCCACCCGGCCGCGACAGCGTGCCCGCAGAGTCTGCTCGAGCGGTCGGGCGTGGTCGGCCACCCGGCAGGCCCGGGAAGCCGTCCGCACCCGGGACGACCTGATCCAGTGGCTGGACACCGGCGTCGACGCTCACGGCCCGACGAGACGGTTCGTGCAGATCGACACCGCGGGACGGTTGCTCGACTGGTACGGCACCGACCTTCGAAACGCGGTGATGATGGCACGGGCCAGCTCCGGGCTGGATGTCGACGGCAGCGAAGACCTGGCGGGTCTGGCCCGCCAGTGGACATCGACCCGCCGCGCTCAGCTGCGTTCGCTGCCGGTGTTCATCATCAGCCCCGAAATGGCTGACGTCTGCATCGCCGCCGCGCTGACCCTGAACACGTCGGACACCACCGACGCTTGCAGCGCTGACTTTCCGGCCGGCCATCTGCTGTTGCCGGCCGATCTCCAGATCCGTCAGCCGATGGCTTCGGTCGATGTGGAGGACGTCCGCGCCATCTCCTGGTTCCCGTGCCAGATCGCCGACGTGACCCGGATGGGAGAACGCGGCTACACCTCGCCGCAGCGATCTGCCGATGCGGTCCACGACGAGGATCGTGACCTGGGCTCGGAACCTGGGCGCGTTGATGCCGCCGAGTCACGCAGGCAAGGTTGCAGGCGGCGCAGGCGATGGGTGCTCGGCTGCCGGCCCTGACGTTGTCGGGGGAATGCTGGTTCGCCGACCCGGTCGAGCCGTGGATGCGTCGAGCGGTGCTGGACCGGGTGGCCGAGAAAGAACAGCAGCACGTCGAGCATGTCAGCGGCTCGGTCATCGTCGACGACGAGCAATCGTTCATTCAGCGTTTCGTGATGGCGTTCTGGCGGCTGTGCGACCAACAGATCGCGGCGGTCACCCGACCGGGCGACCACCTGCCCCTGTCGCTCCGTCACCGGCCTCCGGAACCGTCCGACGAGGTGCGGGTGGTCACGCTGCGACGCGTCCAGACCAGCCCCGATACCGCCCACGATGCCGGTGATCTCCGCTGGCATCATCGATGGGTCGTGCAGATGCACAAGAGACGACAGTGGTATCCCAGCCTCGGCGATCCACAAGATCATCTTCGTCGGCCCGTACATCAAGGGGCCCGACGGTCTCCCACTCAAACCGGCCGCCCAATCCGTCCATGCGCTCAGCAGATGAGAACCCGCCGGGGTGGGGGAGTCGCTGCGATGGACGTGCGTGATCCTCACCGCGCTCGCCTCGATGTGCTACCTCGGCTTCTACATCCTGGGTGCGGTCCAACGGCTGCTGTCCCCGGTCAGCGTCGCGCCGGTCACCGCCGCCGACCGGGCCGCCACGCTGTCGGCCGACGTCTTCCGGATCGTCATCGCCCTGGCCTGCCTCGGCCTGCTGGGTGTGTCACGGATCGTCACCCCCGCCAGTCTCGGCTTCAGCCGTGCGGACTTGCGAGTTGAGCGGCAGGCCTTGCTGACCGTCGCGGTGTACGGGGTGCTCGGCTACATGATCGGCTGGCTGCCCCAGCTCATCGTCGACTGGATCGGGTTGCACGATCCCAATGGCGGATTGTTCGCCGACACCCCGGTCCCAGACGCGCTCCTCGGGTCGGTTGCAGCTGGAGTCAGCGAAGAGATCCTCGCCCTGGCCGTTCCGCTGGTCCTGTTGGAGAGAGCCGGTCTGGCCCGATGGCGGCGGGGCGGTCGGCCGGCGGGGTTGGTGATCACGGTGCTGCTGCTGACGGCCGCCCGGATGGGTTATCACGTGTACCGCGGCTGGGACTCGCTCGGCTTCCTGCCGTGGGCGTTGGCGTCGGTGCTGGTGTTCTACTTCACCCGAGGTCTGATCGCCCTGATAGTCGCCCACAGCTGCTTCGACCTCGTCGCGCTCCTGTTGCCGCGGGCCGGTCTCTACTCCTCAAGCCAGCTCGCCTGATACCTCACGCTCGGCGGCATCGCCGCAGCCGGCGTGATCGCGACCACGGTCCTCGTCCGCCGTCAACAATTGATCAGCATCTATCTCGAGCTCAGGCCAAGCGGGATCACCTCGAACCCAAGTGCCCAGCTCGCGCCGGACTGACCACGCGAGCCGGAAACCAGCTTGCCGATCGGACCGGCGTCCGCCTGGAACACGCTCGACGGCAGCAAGCCTTCCGCGCTGAATCGACGAAACACCCCGGCGAGCGCAGTGCCGACCAGTGGTCGCGACGATGATGCTGAGATGGCTGACGAGGTCCGCACACGACACCCGGTCGTCGCGTCGGTCCGGCCGAAGACCCCGGTCGACGAGTCGAGTTGCCGCGGATCCACCGGATCCACTGGGTCGACGTGACCGGCCGACCGCACGGCCGGATCGACATCGCGTCGCCGCATCTCCGCCTCGACCCACGCACCATTGAGGCCGAGCTCACCCAGCATCTCCTCCCGTACCGCCCAGAGCTCCGAGCGGCCGGGCTGCTCGACCCCGACCTTCTGTCGGTCGAAGCGAAGCTGATCCTCGCCGGCCACACCGTCACCGCGACCGACCTCGTCACTCGATTCGGGCTCGACGTAGTCGCTGGCATCTCGGCGCAACTCATGGCCACCGGCCCACGAGCCCTGGTGGGTCCTCGACGAAGCTCTCGGCACGAACATTCGCGACTCCGTACTCTCGGTCGCTCTGACCGCAATCGAAATCTTCGCCGCCGCCAGCCCGGGCAGCCTCGGCGAAGAAGGGTGGAGCCGCAGCGGAAACGACCGCTGGCAGCTGCTCATCGGCCAAGCCTGAAGCTGCACCAGGGGGCGGTCTGCCTGAGGTCCTTCTGTCCAAGCCGGCGCCGCGCTCGGAGGTGCTCCGCGAGCTAGGTCACGGGCGTTGCGCGACCGCCTCGGATGTCAGTGGCGGTGGATAGCTTCGGTTCATGGGACTGTTGCTTGAGCAGATTCGGGCATGGTTCGGGCCTGTTTACGCGGAGCAGACCGAGGATGCCGCCAGGCAACTGTGGAGAATCGCCCGTGCCGACGTCAGTCATCGGCATCCCTTCCACCGCGAGGTCCTCGACGACCTTGAACGCAACGTTGAGTTGGTTCCGGCCTTGTCGGCGGACGAGGTGATCGAGATCGACGACCTTCCAGTCAGCCTCGGCCAACTTGACCGGCATTATCCACAGATTGCCCGCTCCCTCACCCCGGCTTACCTGCGTGAGTTCGCGGCGCGGGAGGTGGAGCGGGTGGAAGCGGTGGCCTCCTCGAACGATTATTTGCACAATCGGTCTACCGTCGACACCCACGATGAGCGGACCGCCGGCGACGCCGCTACCTCTCTGAGGCGTCCATGGCACTACTCACCACAACCGCGGATACTGGTGATCACGCCGCCATCGACAGCGGCGCGTAGGGCACCGAGGACCACCTCAAAGCCCACCACCCAGCGGGCCTCTGTCGCTGGAAGGGGCAGGCTATCGCGGCCGATGACTCCGCTACCGTCTGGGCAGTCGGTGACGTTGTACCTCATCTGGACCCTCAGTGAAGGCGCAACTCGATCGCGGTTGCGGGTCGGTTGGCTTGGACCGTCGATCTGTCAATAAATCTCATAGTGGATTGTGCTCTCAGGCGTATCATCCGTCCCACGAGGGACAGTTCTCGGTCAGGAGGGTGCGGTATGCTGGCTCCGGAACGGCAGGAAGCCGACAAGCGGGTTATCTACACCTATCGATACCTTCGTGTCTGCATGGTCGCGCTCATGCTCATCTTCGGTGCGGTGCCGCTAACTCAACTCGCCACGCAGTGGTGCCTCCTGGAATCGATCAGCGGGTACTTCTACACGCCTGCGCGGACACTATTCACTGGGTCGCTGTTCGGATTGGGCGCGTGCCTACTTGCTTATCAAGGCCACACCGACGAAGAAGATGTGCTCCTGAACTTTAGCGGCATTATGGCGTTCGTAGTCGCAAGCGTGCCAACCAGCGTTGAGGACGATTGCGCTTTCGTTCCAACCGACGCGGCGCGCAACTTAATCGGTATCGCCAATAACTTGGTGACCCTTCTCATCATCGGAGTTAGTTCGGCGGTTGCCATCGTCATACTAAGACGGGTAGCGAACGCAACAGCGTTGACAAGGCCGGCGCGGATTCTGACCGGTGTCTGTGCGCTCGTACTGGCGCTTGAGATCGGGGCGTTCTTTTTTCATGCTGTTTGGTTCTATGAGAATATACATGTGATTGCGGCGTACACGATGGCAGGTGGCATCTCTGGCGTCATGTTTGTGCAGGCGTTGCATCGCCCGCAGCGGCCTGTCGGTGGCGGCACAGAAGCGCCTAAGCGGTCGGCGGCCAAGCTGCAGCCGCAGGCGGCGCAGAGTCGCAGTCGAAGATCGCGGCGCGCTCGAGAAGTGGAACCCGGCCGCGATTTGCTACGTAGTGATCGCCTCGTTCTTGATCCTGGCGTTAGCGATCGCATTCATCTTCTCGCGCCTGACAGTCTTCGTTCGTTTCACAATCGTGTGTGAGTGGATCATAGTCGTCCTGTTCTGCGCGTACTGGATCGTGCAAACGGCCGAGCTGTCGGCCGATGTCATCACACCGGGCAAGATCGAAGGCTGCATCGTCCGAACAGGCCCAGCTACCGCCAACTCGTACTGATGCGAGCGCCCAACAGAAGGTGCCCCGCCGGCTGGACGCCCAAGGAGCCGAAGAAGTGCCTGCCCCCGAGGCCGAGAATGCCGAGGGCGTGGAAGGTCGGCCCGCGGACACCGTCGTCGACTGAGACATCCCATTCCGCGCCTCGGTCGCGATCGATGGGCGATGGTCAACAAGCTGTTCGATCTTTAGCGGCAGTGCGCTGGCCGGGCTGAGGTTCGTGTCGTAGCGGCTGGCGGGGGTCGTGGTCCCGTGATGCTGTTGTTGCT